>DJPX01000012.1 GCA_002438635.1 Bacteroidales bacterium UBA6401 | reverse complement strand
TGCACTATTAACTTGAATTGGCGGAGGATTGACGGGAGGAAGTCGGCTGATACTTTTCTGCCCATCAGGAAAGCCTTATGGCGTTGGAGCGGTAGCGGAAATGGCAGATGGCTTTATGGGCGTTTTTAGCTATATGGTGTGGTGTATTTGCAGTGGGGATAGTTTGAACAGCCGTAGAATTTGCCATATTTGCCATGACGTAGTGTCAATGTGCCTCCGCATAGCGGACAATAGCCGTTGGCAACGGCTATGTCACGCTTGAGCTCGTTGTGACGGACGTTGGAGATGTGCAGCTTCTTGGCGGTTTTGTCTTCTACGTTGTTTGCGAGCAGGATGTTATAGATGCTCTGTATCTGGCTTTCGGAGAGGATTCTGACCTCGAACTGATTGATTATTCGGGGAATCTGATCCCAGTATATTACCGGAGTGTGAGCATCTATGCCGAGGCTTGCCTGTCTTGAGAATGCGACGATTGAGATGTAGGGGATATTCCCGTAGTCTTTCAGGAGGAATCTCAATGCCCGGATGTGTCCCTGATTCTGATGAATTGGATTACGGAGCTGGTATTTATTGCCGTAAATGTTCTGTGTCCAGTATTCGCTGTTCTCGCCTCCATAAATCCATCCTTGATAGAATTTTGTCTCGATTACGAAGATGCCATATATGGATATTACGATATGGTCTATTTGCGTGCTGTAGCCGTTGCTTGAGAACAGAAGGTCATTGATGACTTTGTAGCTGCCTTCGGGCAGTTTTTTCAGGATGGAGGCTACTCGCTTTTCTCCGACTTTGCCTTTTGAGGGCAGGAGGTGGAGAAGTAAAACGACAAGGATAATTAACGCTATAAGAGCAATGAATTCCATTTTGAGACTAAAGAGGATTTATAGTGTTAACGGATTTACTTTGCAAATAAGATTCTGTGTTATATCCGTTCAAAGAAGTCGTCGTAGTCTTTGTCGAGAATCTTCCAGATGCCGTTTTTACGTCCACCTTCACGGGCGATCAACTGTAATTCAGTGAGCCTTCTCAAGTACTTCTGGACTTGTCTGGTAGATACCCCTAAATTCTCCGCGATAGCCGTGATGTTGATTTGGGGGTTCGTTGAGATTAACTTGTATATGCGTCTTTGGGCTTTTACGAACTCTTTTGTGAACTGTGGTGGTTCTTTTACGAACCCTTTTACGAACTCTTTTGTGACATCGGTGGTGTCATTAGCGGCATCTTTTACGACATCGGTGCCGTAGTTGAGATTCCAGAGGGTCACGTGGAACTCGCTGGCATTGGAAGTGAACTCTGGGGCGTGGTATTCCTTCAAGGACTCAAATCGGACATATTCACCGAGGATTTTCTTCATTCCGCTGCCGCGGCGCTCCATAAGGTCGAGGCGGCTGAAGAAGTCGGCGAGGAGGGGATTGCGACGTTTGGACGGGACTGAAAGCGGATTCAACTGCTGAATCAGGCGGCCATCAATCATTCCGCCGGGTGAATATACTTCCATTCGGTCGTCGTAGATGTCAATGTGGATCTCGCTGCCGAGTTCCTGGTAGTCACGGTGAATGATGGCGTTGCAGATGACCTCCGTCACGGCTCTTTCCGGATAGTCCGGAAGTTCCTCGTGGTGATCGGACTCTTTCCACCAGCGCTTGTGTGAATTGTTGCGGATGAATGCGAAGGCATCTTGCAGCTGGCCGATGACGCTGCCTTCCAGTTCGGCATCGTCAAGAGCCTCGCCGAGTCCGCTTGTCATCGTGAGACCATTCCAACGAGTGCAGAAGATTCGTGACTGGCGAATAGGGGAGTCGTCGGCGAGCAATGCTCCGGCATTGGTAAGCGCACCATTTTCGTCGATTATGCCCCAAGATGTGAACTCGCTGTCTTCGAATGAGCGGTGAAGTCTCTTGTAGCAGGCAGAACGCAGCTGGGTGAAGGCCATATCCGTGAACTTGTATGGCGACGGGAGCGCATCATAAGTCCGTCCTGAGCCTTTCAGCACCAAAGCCTTCAACTGAAGACGGTCTGCGACAACGGACTCATTGCCGATGCGAATGTATGCCAGACGCTGTTTGTCGCCGATGTAGTAATATGGTGTTTCGCTTCCTGCTTTGACGTGCAGCAGGATTAGTTTCTTTCCGTCAATCTCTTTGAATTCCAGATGAATATCCGGAACCGGGTCGAGTTTGGTCTTGACGCATTCGCTGATAACCTCGGAGTCGCTTTCGGCATCGACAAGTCCGACTATCCGTTCATCATCGCTGATGCCGAATACCAATGTCCCGCCATTGCCGTTCGCAAATGCAGAAACGCTCTTGAGCCAGCTCTTTGGTCTGCTGACTTCAAGCCTTTCTTTCTTGTCATAGGCTGTCGCCTCTCCTATAAGGTCTTTCAGTTCCATATTGTTCGTTATGACTTAATACTCACAAAGGTAGTAATTTGTGAGGGATTTTATAATGTATTATTGTTGTTAAATACAGATGTTGATAACGGTTTAATAACAAGTCAACATGAATTATGGTTACATTAGGGCCAGCAGCGACAAGCATACTATTGAGAACCAGCGGTTCGAAATTAATAATTTTTGTAAGAAGAATGATATTTCCATTGACGGCTGGATTGAGGAGACAATTAGTGGAACGAAGGCTTACAACAAGAGATAGTTGGCTGTGCTTCTTAAAAGAGAGAAGAAAGATGATCTGATTATCTGTGCGGAGCTGTCAAGACTTGGGAGGAATCTATTTATGATTATGGAGATTTTTAATATCTGTATGACAAAGGAGTACAGGGTCTGGACGATTAAAGATAGCTACCGGTTAGGTGAGGATATTCAGAGCAAGGTCTTGGCATTTGCTTTTGGGTTGTCAGCAGAAATTGAGAGAAATCTGATAAAACTAAGGACGAAGGAGGCTTTGGCGAAAAAGAGAGTGGATGAGGTGCGTCTCGGAAGACCTATGGGTAGCCGTACTGCTTTGGAAAAACATAAGCTGTTTGGCAAGATGGAATTGATGAGTAATGGTATTTCACAAATCCAAGTGGTAAGAATCTGTGGTGTAAGCAAGAATACATTGGTACGCTTTATTGATAGGTATATGGAATACCCCGATGTTAAAGCCACATCGGGGTATTTCAATGGCAGTATCCTGAGTTTTATGAGTAAAATAGAGATAACCTATATTCCTGTATGTCTATTTCTGCAATAAACTTATCGCTTTATGATAGGGAAAAACTATTCCAATCCTATTTCAATGGCCGGGAAGATGTATTCGCCAATAGATAGATAGTTCTGCACGACGACGGGAAAGAGCTAGAAAAAAATCAATCTATTATTGTCATTTTTAATTTAAGATCAAGTTTTTGACTGATTCTTTCGAGTGCTGAAATTTTATCTTTAGTTTGGGTCGGAATTGTAATCCATTTGTCGCCACTTTGGACTTGCCCTTTATATTTATTATATCTTGTGACAAGTTCTTGACCATGATCTTCAAATCCTTTATAGTATATAGTGTCAATGCCTATTTTTATAATAGTTTGAATATACGTTTCTTTGGGACTAATTCCTCCGATATACTCTCCGTCTGGGAATTGTACTAATAGATCTCCGATCTTCTTTTTTGTTTTACTAAATCCTTTTATATTTGAGGTTTCAAAGTTAGTCCCAATTTCCACAACGATATCTTCACCTAATTGATTTACAATACTCTTTAACCGGATAAATTTTTCAGAAGAGTCTCCGCACGCAAATACATACCATCCGTTATCTAGTGGCTTAATGTCTGCCTCATATCCTGTATATATTTCTCGTGTTATGATGGGGCGTTTGTATATGTCTAAATGCACATTTTGTAGTTTTTCTACCCCGATTTTTCGTAAAGACTCCACAAATGTCATCGTGGCATTTTTGTAGCAAATTATTGTACCATCAGGGAAAGTGGTACGAAGTAGTTTTTTCTGACTATATACGCGCTTCCCTGATTTGTCTTCATCTTCGTAATGCATAATTTTATAGTTTATTCGGTAAATCCATTTTCTTTCGCAGTGCTTATGATTCTAAGCGCATACATTGCTTGTTTGAGTGAAGCAAATGCTCTGCCCCTAGAGCGCATTGTGCCGAAATTGAATGCGGCTTTGCGGTCGATAGGTGTCAGTCTGTTGTTTTCTTTAGCCCAATTCGCAAGGGCGAACCATGACTGCGGAGAATATGCTTCGGCTTCTTTAATCCTATTCCGTTGTGTTTCATTAAGATATGAGCCATCTTCATTTGTTTCTTTTTGAAGAAGACTTTCGTCAAATTTTTCGATATCTACGAGTTTGAGCTTTAGTTTGTTCCAACAATCTACTTTTTTAGACCATTCGCCTACATTTTGCATTTGATTTCCATAAGATGCTTCTGTAAGGTGTGTCCAAACAAGAGGAATAATTTCTTCTATTTTATCAATGACTGTCTGTTGGACTTTTTGATTTTCCCAAATGTATGTCATATCAAGATTCTCTTCGGAAAGAACTGAGATTGATGCCATAATGTAAGCATTCATATTTGCTTTATATCCGCCGAGATTTTTTGATCGAACTATTGAATCAATGGTGTTGAATAATATGCATTCTGCTATTATTCTTTTGTAATATGCTGGCGTAACAAGAGGTCTCTCTCGTTTAATTTCAGAAACATATTGTTTGTAATTTTGTTCTGCTCCACGGCACACATCATAAGGGCGTTGCTTCCATCCAATCTCGTATTTTGCGATATCCGTTTTTGTAATTCGCTGATTTTTAGGGTATTCGATTCTAAAACTTTTTTCATTAAAACCACTCAGCTGGGCTAATTGGTCGAAGTATTGGCCACGGGTGCGCTCGAAATACCATTTGCAGATAGGCTTGCTTTTTCCATTAGGGACCCATTCAGAACGACTATAGTTCTCAAGATCAACAAGGAATGGTTCGTTCGCTGAAAAATCGGAATTTTTTATGGATGTCTGGCTATTTGCTGATGTCGAGATGGCTTTTATGATTTCGTTTGCGTGGTCTTTGTCCCGGATAACGCTGATTTTCATTGGAACATAGACTTTGTTCAAATCCACTTCTCTATCGGAAAGGGAAGCTGCAATGGCGGCAGTTGTTTGTCCTCCATTTACAATTTGCCAGTCAAAGAGTCGAGTGATATAGAGTACGCCATCAACCACCTTTAATTCTATATCGCTTGCGGTTGTGGAAATTCCGTTGTTGTAGGAGAAAAACATGTCAGGTTGTTCTCTGAGCGTGCGTCTGATTTCCTTGTTTACTGTTCCTTTGAATTGTAAAAATGTTCTGACATTTTTCTCAAGAAGCATTTGCTGATATTGCTTGTATATTTTTGCAAGAGTTTTTCCAGGAATGATAGCAAGGTAGGCATCGACAAATGGGTTCTGGTCACTCATTTTCAGGCATTGAAGCTCTGTGTTGTATGTAGTAGGGAAGTCGATCTCAACCTTTTCTTTTCCAGTTCGTATGTTGTGCTGTTGGTAGATGCGTTGCATGTCCCAAACATTGAATTCGGTGATGTAAGATCCATCGTCACTTTCTACAGTTGCTGGAATAGCGGATGGATCTGTAAGTCCGTCAGTTAGAACATATAATCTAAGTTGACTGATTTTTCCTTTCGAGCTTTGAATCAGTTCAACTATCTGTGATATTTCACCATTTTTATCATCATCATTTTCTTTTAGAAGTACTCCAGCTAGTGCTTCATTGTAAAAACGAGTTAAGTAGTTGAACCCTTGTTGCACTCTACCATTATTTATCTTGCCGACAAGTGTGTCTGCGCGCTCGAGGTAGAAAAGATCAAGAGATTCTGCTTCATCGTTATAATCGTATGCTGTGATTCTTGCACGTGTCTTTTTGAATGTGCAGATTTCTGGGGCGTTGACTTCTCCTGTATCGGTAATATATTCAATAATAGTCGTGGCGAGTTCTTCGTCAAAATCCACCCCGTTCAATTCGGCTGAGTTTCTTGTTGTTTCAAGAAGTTCTTGAGCAAATTCCTTGATATCCATGATTTTTAGTTTTATTTGTAGTGATTAGGTGATATATTGAGTTTTGTTTGCTTTACATAAGCTTGGTTTTCTAATTCCTTTTCAAGAATTTCTATTGATATTGTTCCCTTTTCGAATGCAAACCAAATAAATGGTGCGTTTTCTGGATGGTACATTTTGCCAATGTATTTTTCAAAATGAGTGTTTACGAATGACTTAATGTCCCCAATAGGAGTAACGCGGAAGAATTCGTATTTTGTATTATATACATTAAGCAGATCTGTACGAACTTTGTCGTGGATTCGCTGTTTAAAAATGTTATTATCAATGTTTGTGATGTAAGAAGCAAGAACAAATAGAAAATTGATATTGTAGGCTTGAAGTACTAGGGTATCACGATCAAATGGGCGATTTATAAAGTGCGTGTTAGATGGTATGATTTGATTATTTTTAGACAATCTGTCTTCGGTATAACAAGCATGTCCATCGGCTAAGTCCTCGGCTTTAATGTATCCACGTATGAAAAAATTTGGAGTCAGATTATAACCTTCAGTCAATGGATCTCTGTATCGCACATTGTTAATAATTTCTTGTTCTTGTTTCTTTCGTTTGCATGATGGTGTGTTGAATATGTTAATGTTTAACTGAATAATATTTTTTGCATAAGTGAATTGCTTATAAATGGATTTGTCGTCCAAGTTAGAGCCATAAAAGTAGTATTTGCTGTCTCCTATGTAATAAATTTGACTATCATCTATAAGTGATTTATCCTTGTAAATGTGGTCGATTTCTTTGCCGTCTTCGTTCTCCTTGAGGCTGGAGAAGATGTCATCCCCGATTAGATTGTCAACCATATCTTCGAATACTAGGTCAAATTTGCTGGCGAGAAGGGCTTCCTCGCGGCTTTTGCCAGAGCGAATTGTCTCTGACTTGTCAAAGAATGCGTAAAGCAGTTTCCAAAGGAGAACCAGTTCGTCCTTGAAGTATTTGCGACGGATGGAGCGGAGCAGCTTGGTGCCTCGTTTTGACTCTATTATCGCATCAATCTTTGCCGGCTTTATCAGCTCGTAGTTTAAGTTAGCTCGGATGGGGAAGAAGTAGCGCATCCGAAGATATTCTAGAACTGAGTAGAAAATGACGATGAGTTCCTCGTCATAATTGATTGCTTTATTCTTGTTGCGGAATTCGGCATAGAAAGGCTCGTTGTTTTGGATGATCGTCTGGACTTTGCTGATGGTTTTTCCCCAATGGATCTTGTTATTTCCACTGGAGTTGATTATCGAGATGTATGTGAATAGTTTTGCGTGCTCCTTATGGAATTCGATGAGGGAGAGGATGGTGTCAAGAAGCGTCTGGTTATCCTCGCCCCTGTCAGAATTTACTCTGCGGATATCGGCACGCCTTATGATCTCGCTTTGGGGATGACGGACAGAATACTTGTCAATAGCCAGATAGATCCATGTGGAAAGGCTGAATAACACTCTGTCAAGACCATCTTCTTTGAGCGGGTTATGTTCTTGTGTAATCTCGATAACTTCGTTGATGGCGTATTTGCCGAAGGCGATTTCGAGGGGACATTTCTTATCATCTAGATTGCCAGTTCCTTCAAACAGGAAAACCTTTGGAAGGATAAATATAGTGTCGTTTATCTTCGGAGAATAGATATAACCTACATATGGCAGGATGCCCTCAACTTTGTCCATTGATGTATATACATAGGACTCAAGGCCGTAGTTCTCCAATAGTTCGGGGCTGTATGATTGTCCTTCGAAGAAAATTCTCATATTATAGTCACTATACTTCTTCTACGTCAAGATATGCCATAAATCCCTGTAGACGCTTGTTAGTGTCGTCATTGGTAGGGAAGAGGCTGTTGAAGGTGAACTCGGAGTCGTTATCATTCTTGTCCTTGAAGAATGAGCCTGATTTCTCATACTCCTTGCAGACCTCGCTCCAAAGATAGAACATCACCTTGCTCTTGAACTCTTCCACATCAATATTATTCTTGATGAAGAAGTTGCCTATCTGTTTGTCTTCTGAGTCTGAAAGTTTATGGATGCGCTCGTTTGCCTTATCGAGGAACGATGACCATTTGTATGTCTTATCGCCGATTGTAATTTGGAACTGAGATTTAGTATTGGAAGAATCAATCGGCACATATTCCCAAGCCCAACGTCGCTTGAATGCGCTGTCCATAGGGAAGAGGGACTGGTCTGAGGTGTTCATTGTGGCGAGAATCCTCAAATTTCCAGGAAGGCACAATTTCCCATCTTTAATTCCAAGGTGGTCATTTCCTAGTTTATCTACCAAATAATTCTTCAGATCTGTATCCGCTTTGATGGTATATTCTGAAATACCATCGTCATTTCTATCAAGAAGTTGAAACAGATCCCCAAATATTTGTGCACAATTACCCCTATTAATCTCTTCTATTACAAGATAAACTATTTCATTTTGGTTTTGCCAAGCGCAAATATAAGCGTCAGTGAAAGCTTGAGGAATGAACTCATAACTAATTGTGGTAGTCTCTTCTGAAGGTCTCTCTTTTTTTAACTGCATTCCTGCGCGAATTATTGTGTCGTAAGTTGAATTTTGGTATGCCTCTGTAACTAGATCTTTTATAGTATGGTTTCCTGAGTTTTCTAAATCAAGGATGCTTTCCATATAATCGTATCCGAATGAGACAAATACATTTGTTAGATTTGATGGGTTCTGTGATATTTTTTCTTTTAGAATGTCAACAAGTTTATAATATTCATTCTTGATGACAATAGAGTTCTTTTTATGACAAACGGGTTTATAGCATCCTACAAAAGAGGCATAGTCGCTGTCTGGATGAAATGTGGTGCGAAAAATTAGATCTTCCGAGACATTATGAAGCATATTGTTTTGTATCTTATAAGATTTGCCAGTGCCTGGAGAACCGAAATAGATGGTTTGATGTGAATTTTTCCTTACGTAATTTTCTTCGTGAACTAATCCAGTGCTAATCTGAGACATCATATCTCGTTTCTTTTCTTGATTAGAAGTATATGTTTGGCTACCAAATTTATTTACAATATAAGCGACAAAATGAAGTTCATCTTGGTTTTTGGTATTGATTTCATTTATAAACCATGCCGAGTTCTCAGATAATCCGAGCGTATTTGCTATTTTTTTATAGCAATCTTTGTTTATGTCGCGGTTATGATATCGTATTCTTGGATTATATTTAAGAGTACGTCTTCCGACATGGTAGTCCCCAATCATTTTTTTTACGATTAGTAATAAGAATTCAGAGTTGTCAACTTTAATATCATTTACATATATTTTTTTATAGACGCTAGCAAGAACAAATTCATAATCTTTAGCTTGTGCTCCTCCTTTTCCTAAAGGGCAGGTTACTTCATTAATGTCTGAAATAGAATTATACACCATAGATGTTAGGAATGGTTCCATGTTTTCAAAGGCGAATTTATATCCTTCACCTTGCCCCATTTCGGTTCCCCATGCTGGGGTTCCACCACCTTCTTCAACTTCCATATTAAAGGAAAGTGAGCCTAAATTTAGTATCATAACTGTTTAAAAATATGGTTTAGTAATATTCCAACAAGATTAACATCCCAGCCATTTCCTGCTCTCTTAGACATTTGAGAATAAGATTGTCCAGCGTAATTTATTTCTCCGTCTTTAAATCCCATAAAGCGGAATTGTTCATCTATTGACATTTTTCGTACTATTTCTTTTCCGTCTTCTTTAGGGACTTCGATCACTCGAAGACTATTGTGTTCTGGTTGTGTTATCGTTATGCATATGGCATCTTTTTTAATCTTTTTATTATATACATCGAAGCATAAAGGCTCCGAAACAATAAAACTATCTATATTATGCTTTTCTTTGAGGTGCGCTATTTGTTTGTCGCTTAAGTACAAATTTTGGGGAGGGTTATTATCGAGAAAATCTCCAAATCTGTATTTTAATTTAGTCTTTGGTGGGACAATGCTGAATTCTTTGGGTAGCCCGCCTAATCTTGCGAACATCCATAGACGTTCTCTATTTTGAGGTATACCATAGTCTTTAGAATTTAAGATTGTATAAGCTAGGTTCCCATAACCATACTCTTTGAGTTTATCTTTAAGATATTCAAAAGTTTTTTCAAATTTTTTTGCGGTCAATCCTTTAACATTTTCAAGTAGAATGTATTGGGGTCTTTTGGCTTCAACTATTCTTAAAATATGGTAAAGTAATGTTCCTCTTCCATATTTGTCCTTTTCTCCTAGCTGTAATCCAGCTGAAGAAAAAGGTTGACATGGAAAACCACCTGTGAATAAATCAAAATCTGGAAGAGTGTTAGCTTGTATTGTAGTTATATCTCCATAGTTTTTTATATCTGGGAAATTCTGGGATAGTAAACAACTTGCAAATTTATCAAACTCAGACATCCCAATTACTCTATATTTTAATCCAGATCTTTTAAGGCCAAAAGAAGCGCCTCCGTATCCAGCAAATGCTTCAAATACTCTGATGGGCGACTTTTGTCGGTCGATAAATTGGGACTATTTCATGTTTTACCTCCAGCTCATAGGTTATGGGAGACCACCCCTTCTAGGGATCACATTTTTTTGTGCGGCAATTAAATATAGCGACATAAAAAAAGGCGCAGAAGAAAACTCTTCTGCGCCCTGTCAATTATTAGATCATTTAAATAGTGGAAAAACTATAATTCCGCTATTTCTTTAGCTTCACCTTCAGCTCTTCCTTTCGCGAGATTTTCTTTTGCAGCTTTCTTCAACGCTTTTTCTACTGCTTGTTCTACAGCGAAATCTATACAGTTCTGATAATCGTAAATCATCTTTTGGTCCTCCGTGTATTTTTCTTTTTCGTCGGGTGTGAAGTTAGC
>DJPX01000017.1 GCA_002438635.1 Bacteroidales bacterium UBA6401 | reverse complement strand
TTTGGAAGTTTGCGGAATTGAGGATGATCTTTTTTGACTTACAAATTTATTCGTCATATTACCTACCTCACTCAAAATGAACCTAAATGGACTTGATATAAATAAATATATATATAATCTTTGCATAGGAAATAATACTAAAATATAAGCTATTCAAAATGATAGGATATGTGTGACTAAAATATAACTAATTAGAAATATTATGGAAGATTTTTTAAAACAGAAGATGATTTCTTCTAATAATGGCGGGAATATTATTCCGCACAATGTTAAGGATAATTTGACAAAACTTGGAGATAATGCAGGGCAGAAATACTCAAATTTAGTGGATAAAATAGTGGATTTAATTTTTAAAAAATAGGTTATGGCAAATGATGTAATTAAGGGCGTAATCAAAGTAGCTACTGCTATAGTTGCAGTTGCTTTTGGGACCAAAGTTGGAAGCGAGGGAGCGAAGAATATAAATACTGGTATGCAGAAAACGCCGAAACTTAATAAGAAATAAATACAGATATGTCAAGGTATATATCTTCCATGAGTTGAGTTTTCTTTCGCCCATGGATTGGGGCAAATTATTTCTCAGGAGGCATCTTCGGGAAGCGTATAATGGTTCTTGGCGAAAGTCACTATTGCGCAGAGGCGTGTGAGAAGTGCGGTGTGGATTTCAAGTGTAAGTGTAATGGATTCACGACGGACGTTTTCAAGTCATATCTGGACCAGGGCAACGAACGGGAAGATTGGATGTCCACCTATCTAAAGTTCGAGCGTTCGCTGGTGAATCACGCGACAACGCCTGAAGAGAGTGTCAAAATCTGGAATTCGCTTCTCTTTTACAACTATCTTCAGGTTGCTATGACAGGTTCTAGGCAAGCCGGCACTACGGAGCAGTATCGCGCGGCTGCAGGGCCTTTTTTCTCTGTGTTGGACGAGTATCAGCCAGATTTGCTCATCGTTTGGGGCGTGAGATTATGGAACAATCTTCCTTGCGCGCGGTGGAAAGAAGGCTCCCAGATGGAGGTGGATGGATATGAAGTCAAAAACGGATATTACAACCTTGCCAATGGCAAGAAAGTTCGTGCGATCTGCGTATATCACCCGTCAGTTGGGTATAGTTGGGATTATTGGTATCGTGTTATAATGAAGGCAATGTAAGGAAGTTGATTATTTTTAATTTAGATATATTTATGCCACAAATTGTAACTTATGGAAAAGACCTTTTGCGTATAAATATGCAAAAGAATAGTATTGAATATTCATCTAATGGCGGCAGGGCTTGGTTAAACAGGTTTTGCATGAGTTCGGTAGGAACATTCAGGGATTTGTTGGTGATGGGGACGGAGGTTTTCGCCGCTACATCAAAGGGCCTTTATCTTTCTCGGAATGGTGGAGCGTCTTGGATTTCAAGGTATTGTAATTCCGGAGTTGGGGAGTTCCTTTCTCTCGCATCAGATGGATCGGAGATGCTTGCAACTACTACAAAGGGATTATATGCCTCGAGAAACCAAGGGCTGACATGGGAACGAAGAAGGTAATACAGTTTAATTTCAATCAAACAAATTTAGAAAACTTAAAAATAATTTAAGAATCATGAAAAAAAACTTTATTAAATCAAATAAAAATTTGACTACTGAACAGGGCGATACTGTTAAAAAAGTCGTGGATTTTATTGTTGACGTAATAGTTATTGTCACAGGAGGTAAAACTAAGAAAAATAGCAAATAAAATACTGTGCCGAATTCAACTCGGAAGTGTTGCACTATTCACTTGAATCGGCGACTCGACAGTGTTGCATTGTCAATTTGAATTCAGCAATTATCGTTTAGATAAAATTTTAAAATATAAATAATGAGTGAAGATAGGACAATTTGGGATCTCTCGGAAGAAGAGTACGAGGATTATGAAAACAATCCAGAAGATTGGGAAGAAGTGACGGAGAATACTAATCAAGATGCTCTTGATATGATGTATCCCGATGGAAATGATGATGATTAGTTTTGTATGTGTCGTTTGATGTAAAAAGAAATTGATATGGTAAGAGGAACGACTTGGTTTAGATGCCCAAGATGTGGGTATATCTATAAAGCCTTAGACATTGAGGAGGGTGCGACGATTCTCTCAATGCCGATGCCTTGCCCTCGTTGTGGTGCCAATGGATATGTTATTGGCTATCTAGGGTGGCTTAGAAAACTCTCTAGCAAAGTATTAAAATAGATTCTTTCTTTTAACAAGCACTATCTTTGTTATTGTCTACATTACAGTAAGTCAAAACTTTACAAGGTAAATGCTTTGTTTTTTTTTAAAATTGAAATTTCGCTGTACATGAAGATAAGAGTATCGCTTAGAAATAAATAGTTTTTAAGCACATTGGATTGTCCCTTGTAATACTCGAAAACTGTTACTAAAAATAATTAAAATTAAAGGTAACATTTATTTGTTATTCTTTTGCATTTAACAATCCACAGAAGAGTGCCGTCAAGATCGCGACCAATCACAGCAAATCTCAACTAATCACGCAAAATCGCAATACGTGGTTTGCCAGAAAATTATTGTTTATTTATTGGTTATAATATCTTATTTTTCTCCGTGCTGTAGTCGGAAGAATTCTTTCTGCCGCTCGATTTCTGTGCGGAGCTCTTCTTCTGTCGGCATATATAGCATATATTTCGAGGCAAAGAGACGGTCATTGTCGTGGAGTACGGAGTAGCGAGCGATGTCGTTGTCTGTCTCGGAACAGAGGACAATGCCGATTGTAGGGTTGTCATCCTTCCCTCTCACTTTCTCGTCGTACATCCTGACGTACATATCCATCTGGCCGACATCCTGATGGGTTATGGTGGTGGTCTTGAGGTCTATGAGTACAAATGATTTGAGAATGTAGTTGTAGAATACGAGATCTATGAAGTAATCTTTCTTTTCTGTGCGGACAAGTTTTTGGCGAGCCACGAATGAAAATCCTTTGCCGAGTTCCAGCAGGAAGTTCTGGAGGTTGTCAATGATAGCTCCCTCAAGTTCGGATTCTGAAAAGTCTCTATTTGGACTGAGGCCAATGAACTCCGCAACGGTGGGATTCTTGATGAACTCCATCTTGTCGCGTTCAAACGGAGCTGTCAATGCCTTCATTTCCGACTCGACAACTTCCTTATGTTGCGAGAGAAGAAGTCTTTCGTAGTATTGTGATGCTATGTTGCGGTCAAGTGTGCGATAGCTCCACATTTGCTCGGAGGCTTCTTTCAGATACCAAGCACGGGCTTTCGGATTTGTGACGCTGAGAAGCCGCTTGTAATGCGACCATGTCAATATTCCCCACAGTGTGGGGAGTTTTTTAGGGAAGGAGAGATAGAATTGTCGAAAATAATATAAGGAATTGATAGAAAATCCTTTGCCATATTCCTTTGTGAGGTCTGCGGACAATAATTTTATCAATTGCGTTCCATAGTCGGCACGATCTTTCCCACGCTGCTCCTGCTCGACTATGCGCTTGCCTATCTGCCAATAGGCTTCGACCATTGCGGAATTTATGGCTGAATATGCCTTCTGACGGGCAGCATCAACTATGTGTCTGATTTCTGTCAGAAAGTCCTTACCGTATATGCTCTGAATTTTGTTCATATCTGTCAGCAATTTGAGAACAAATTTAATTATTGGTTGTTTTAAACGTAAAATAAAAAACTACTCTCACCTTTAAGGTAAATAGTAAGAGGTTTTTATTTAGTGGAAATGGGCGAAAAATTGGTGAAGTATAGACTTTACTGGTTAAGGAGCGTTAGATTTCATCTTGCTTCATCTATGGAGTTAGCGATGAAGAAGATTTTCTATATCTTTTTCTGTAAGACCAGTCGCTAAGGCAAATCCGTGTGATGGAAAGTCCCATCTTTATAATGTTTTTTGCCGTCTCGAGTTTTCCTTTCACTTCGCCTTCTGCAAGACCTTGTTCCTTTGCGAAATCTATACAGTTCTGATAATCGTAAATCATCTTTTGGCCCTCCGTGTATTTTTCTTTTTCGTCGGGTGTGAAGTTAGCGAGCAAGTAGTTTGTTTATTTCGCTTTCGGACATCCCTGTATAAAGGGAAACTTGCTCAATGGGTACATGGTTTTTCAGCATGTTTATAGCGATTTCTGCTTTTCCTTCTGCAAGTCCTTCTGCTTTTCCTTTCTCAAGATTTTCTTTCGCGGCCTTTTCTACTGCCTTTTCTACTGCCTGTTCTACAGCAAAGTCTATACAGTTCTGATAATCATATAACATTTTCTGGTCCTCCAAGTATTTTTGTCTCTCTTTCGGAGCGAAGTTAGCGATTTTAGCGGTATCGAACAAATCCGACATCCATGTCTTCTCGAAATTTTTCGGAACACTTTGTAGTTTTGACATATTCTTGAAAAGATACATCCAGCGGTCGATATCATCTCCGATTTCTTCTGCCACCTTGTTAAATCGGGGCAATTCTATAAAGATAAAATTGAGAATATCGCTGTACTTCTCGTGATAAGTCTCTTCTTGAAGTCTATAATAGCTATGGAATCTATCTTGTGGCCAAGACGGTTCGTGTTGCATGATAAAATCAAGGATAGAGATAATATATACCGGATGAAGCCTATAGTCCCAGATGAAAGGAGGTTTTTCAGATTTGTCTTCGAATTGCAAAAGAAATTCACTTTTGGCATCGAGAAACTGACGCTGAATAGGAAAAGAAGAATAGAAGATACATCTATCCCGATAGTACTTCTGCTCGCGCTTTTGCATCTCTACAATGAAATCATTTCCATCCAAAGTATAGCAATACACATCATAAAAGACTTTTCTGTCTTCAGGAGATAGTCCCCATTGTTCCACATCTCGATAATCGATATCGATTATCGTATCTGTTTTAAGCACTGCATTAAGAAAAGGAATCATGATGTTTTTCTAACTAAATGCTCTCTTGAACATAAAGTCGGATCTTAGGTCTGCATAGACCTGTTTGGGATTGATGAAATTTTCCATATTTAAGTTCGACAGGAGTAAGTCCTATCTTGAAAACAAAGTTAAATATAATTATCCGTGTAAAAAGGAGTTTACACGGATAATTTACAAAGTGCTGATATGTGGTAAAATGAAATGTAGAATTTTAATCCAATTTATTGTCTTCTTTTTCCAAAAAGATTTAATTGGACCTTTTTTTACGAGTCTTTCTGTTGCACCGATTTGATTACACTGCCGGATTATTGCAGTTAAACTTTTCATCTTTGCAATTGTTTAAATACGATATGCCATGATATTGTTAGAATTGCTATATAAAATGTTTTAGTAACGTGATAAAATAAGTTGCGTCAGATTAGTATGAGATTTTCGAGGATATAGGCCAAATAGATTTATTAAGATGTACTTAATAACTTGATACTTAAGCTTAAGGGAGTGTTATGGGTTGAAATAGGTATCTGTATGCTTATAGGGAGTTTTTGAAGTGTAGAAGCTTCTCCGACCATTATGCTATGGTGATGGAGAATTCAAAGTTCATTAGGATGAGGATTAATATTACATCGGAAAGAAGGTATGCAAATACATTGGTAGTAAACATCGGCGCGTTTATGTATGTATAAATGAACTAAAATGAACTTGATGGCGTGTTTTTTTTTTTTTTGATT
>DJPX01000032.1 GCA_002438635.1 Bacteroidales bacterium UBA6401 | reverse complement strand
GGAAATCTATGTTATTATCTACACTGCACAGAACACGCCATAGATCCAGCCATCTTCATGGGCTGTTAATCGCATATCATAAACGTTAGTAGCCGTTTCTCCCGGAATGGTTATAGGCTTATGCCAGAAACGGAAGTTATCCACCCCATTATCACTCTCGGCGATAGCGAAAAATGACTTTCTATCATTTCCTTCTACGCGAACGACAAGGAAGTATTTATTACCCAGTTTAATAGCTCCAGAATTAAAAGTGCTGTTAATTCCGAACCTCTCGAGTAAATAAGGATTGCTTTCCGGGTTCAAATCATAGCGCCAAAACAGGGGCGTATGAGAGGCGGTAAGGATAGGATTTGCATACCTTGTCCATACCCCATTAGATGTGGACTTTGTATTCTTTCGCTGTAAAAGAATGCTATGCTCCTTGCGAAGGGTCGCCAGAGAATCTTCAAATAAATGTGACATCGTGTAGAATCTGGTTATAGTTAAAAATTTGATAACAAATTTAACCATCCAGAATTAGTACACAAGGCCTACTTTTATTGTTAGTCAAAGTAGTATTTTAAATAGTCAAAATAATATAGTATCAAGTTCTAACTATGCAAGTTCTTATAATACTTTCTTGACCATATAGAGTTCTCTTCTTAATCCATCTCGACCAATTCTTTTAGCTGGTCTATAGTCATGGACGTAGCCTCTGATGTTCCTTCAAGAATGGCAGACGCCAAATCACGCTTGGTCTTATGAAGCCTTAATATCTTCTCCTCAATAGTCCCCTTTGCAATTAAATGATAGACTGTTACATTACGCTTTTGTCCTATTCTATAGGCCCTGTCTGTTGCCTGCTGTTCGATCGCCGGGTTCCACCACGGATCCAAGTGAATGATGTAATTGGCATTTGTCAAATTAAGGCCCAGACCACCTGCTTTCAAACTAATCAAGAACACACGCTTTTCCTTACGCTGAAAAGCATCTACCATCTCCTGGCGCTTTTTTAATGTGACGGCACCATTTAAGTAAAAATAGTCAATATGTTCCTCATCCAAATATTTACAGACAATATCCAGGAACGAAGTAAACTGACTGAACACCAATACGCTATCGTCTCCTTCCAATATCTCATTCAATAGTGATTTCAACTCTGTAATCTTCGATGGCTCCGCTTTCGCTTCCGGGTTCACAAGAGAAACGGCACACGCAGCACGTCGTAGTTTAGTTATAGCAGCAAGCACATTGATATTCACAGACTTCTGTTCTTCCAATTCTCGCTTGGCACTAAGTCTTAATGACTCATATACAATGGATTCCTCATCCGTCAATTCAACGTTTCTTATAATGTCTGTTTTTTCCGGCAATTCATCCACGACTTCCGATTTAAGTCTTCTAAGCATAAATGGCTGAATGATTCGCTTCAATTTCTGTCGGGTGTCATCATCTTGGGACGATTCTATCGGATTTATAAACTTGGCCTGAAAACTCTCATAGGAGCCAAGTAATCCGGGATTTAAAAATTGAAACATATTCCATAATTCGCCCAAATTATTCTGCACAGGGGTACCGGTTAGGATAATACGACTTTTAGCATTAAGCTGCATAGCTACGGCAGACATCTTAGTACCGCGATTTTTAATAGTATGAGCTTCGTCCAAACATACTACATTCCATTGAGTTTGCACTATTTGGTTCTCTCTTATCAACAATCCATAGGTAGCAAGCACTACATCGTTAGGGCCAAGTCCTTCAAGAGCCTTCTTGCGATCGCTTTGCTCATTTAAAGGAATAACTCTCAACGAAGGAGCGAATCTGGATAATTCCGAGTACCAATTGGCCATCACAGAAGCCGGCATAACTACAAGAGAAGGGCCTGCTTCCGCCTTATAAAGCAAAAACGCAATGGTCTGCACTGTCTTCCCAAGCCCCATATCGTCTGCAAGGCATCCACCTGCGCCCCAATAATCCAACCGAGCGAGCCATCTGAATCCTTCCACCTGATAGTCCCGAAGTACTGCATTAAGATTATTCGGAACACTTGGCACCAGTCTGGATGCCTGCTCGATACGCTTTTGCAAAGAGGTATACTGCTCGTCACCCTGAATTTGCACACGTGCCTTATCCAGTGCTTCAGAAAGCGCACCTACCTGAAAAATTGACACTTTCTCGTGTCCTTTTGTATTTTGCGTAATTGAAGCCAATCGGGACAAGTACTTGTAAAGGGACGATGATAAAGAGGCAAACTCATTCTCTCCAAGCTTTAAAAACCCACGATTATATTCACCTAAACTTATGGCATTCAGTATGGAGGCAAGGGAAAGAGTGGTGTTGTCTTTAAGTTGTGCGTCACCCTCCAATTCGAACCATTTTTCGTGAGAGTTCACTGTAATATTCACTTTGCCGGATTGAAGCGAACCTATCACTTTTAGAGGTTTACTTTCTGGCCACTCTATGGTACAAAAATCAGATAGTTCATTAGACTTTTCTACTATTGTCAGTAACTCGTCGGCAGCCAAAATGTTTCCATCCTCCTCAAATACAATATTATCGCATAATTCGCTAAGATGCTTAAGATTATTTATTTCCTCATCCTTATTCCTTTTAACCTGGTATCGTACTTCGTTTATAGAATCGTATACTACACTCTTTCCTTCGCCGGGGAAAAATGTGCACAAACCACCCTCTAAAGGTCTAACATACAACTGAGTTTGAAATGCTCCGGCTTTAGGGATCACTCTAAGATAAAGATGTGATTGGCTAGGTCTTGATTCTAGTGATGAACCCGTTTCGAGAAGCGGAGAATGTATTTCGATTATAGACGAGAGTTTAGTTAAAAACTGTTTGATGTATTCCGCCGAATTAACCGGAAATTTCGTGTTATTCTGAAAAAATATAGCAGCGAACACTTCTGCTTGAACCTTAGATAGAGAGATGACGGCATACTTATTCTTTCCTTCCTTCTTAACATAATGACGATCTATATGTCCGGTCCTTTCTATCGGGACATTGGTTAGAAAGGAATAATTGGAGGACGAGGTTAATTTCACTTCAATATATGGTTTTTCCTCTACAATTTTTATCTGATTTTCAGGAGAATAACATTTTTCAAAAACTCTGTCGCTTCCGATTAAATATGGGAAGATATCATCTTTTTCGCAATACGAACGACTTGAAATTACCGATTTAATGGATTTATCTTGTTCATCGCATATATCATCGTAAACGCCATCTATAAAACTATATGTGCTAATATTAGTACCCGCACTCCAAGTACCATTTTTCAGTATGTGCTGTTCTTTTATAGCAAAACTATAATCATCGACAATATAGATAAGCCGTTTTCTTTTTACATTTGCCGTATCTAAAGAAGACTCAGAACATTTCTTTTCAACTATTGATAGAAGATTATCTAAAGCGATTTCCCATATTTCTTTAACCTTAATTCGTACAAGCAAAGGTTCTCCATCAAAGGCGCCCTTTTCGCCTAAAAACTCGTGGCGGATAATCCCGATATTCGAATTTTCTCTGGGCGCCAATATGTTTCTGACCTTAAAATGTTCGGCTATTGTTTTTACCATCAATATAATAGTCGGAGCATCTACTATGCTGATATCCTTGATAATTTGCTCTAAATATTTTTCTCCATTCCCTTGAACTATGTTTGCAAGAAAGAAAGCGGCCGCATTCGTCCCACTTGTAAAATCAATTTTCTTTTTATTAAGATACTGAGTAATCTTAACCTTTGATTTTTCGCTGTCTTGCAATACATAACAAATCATAAGGTAATAGGATAGCACGAGAGAATTGTAAACATTTTTTATACTTGCCGTCTTATTCCTGCACTTAAGTGATGCTTCAAATAAAGCCCCTGCCTGTTCATATTCTCCTTTATATAATGCCAATATAGCCGCTACTGCTAAAGACCATTCGTTCCACTTTTTGCGGTTTAGCAAGACATCTGCTATTGAGCCATCGAAGAAAAATCGGTATGTAGCAACCATTGCCAATTGTACTTCCATTTCATCGGATTTGAGGTATGTCTGGGTAAACTCCGAGGCTCTGGAAAGGACCTGTTCGTTTAGTTCGTCAAAAGCCAACGCCGTCTCAAGATAATTTGCGGTCAGTTTTTCCAAATACCCTTCTTCCATATTTTCGAATATCATTCGAAAAGCAGGATGTGTCATCACGGGATAAAATAGATCATAGGAAAAAGCGTTAATATTCCATTTCAAATAACTCCGCACAATATCTTCTTTCCCTTTATAGATGGAATACACTAAATTCCATCTTGTACTTATATAATATCCGCAAGTCCTTTGCAGACTTGTTATACAATCATAATGGTATAAAAGACTGTTCAATACAAAAGTCAAAAAGATGTCATCTCTTACGAAATAAGTATTATTATAGTACGCTGACACCCTAATAATAAATCCTTTATCAAGTAAAGTCTTTAAATCGGCGTCACGTTGCTGAGTGGTCTTATACAAATGCCGCTTTATGTCAGACACCCCCATCTCGCCATTAATACCAAGCAAAACCATCAGCGAATATTCGCTTTCCGTTAAACCATAGTCTATTTCTGGAAATAAATTTATTAATGAAGAAGAATACTCTGTTTGTTTCATCTGCTAACCTGATAATAATACAAATTTTAAAATTACACTATCATTACACAAAATGCAAATTATTTTACGATTCATTTATGTTGGCAGAGTCAAAAAGCAAGTGC
>DJPX01000026.1:1472-70922 GCA_002438635.1 Bacteroidales bacterium UBA6401 | reverse complement strand
GCCTCTAAGGCAACCTTGGCCTTAAACTCTGGGGTGAATTTTCTTCGTGTTGTCTTTCCCATTTCGTTGTAAAGTTATTGTCTTTTTCTTGACTTAACAACCTGTCCGAAATTTGGGGGATATTATAAGTTATATGATAGCTATTAATTAGCGAAAAAAAAGTAACTTTGTAATCAAATAAAACAATATGCTATTTGAGGATACAAAATATTTTGATTATAAATTTCCTGAGCCGCAATATTTAGGGGCTAAATATATTCATAGAGGATGGATCGCTCAGTTTATTCCAGAGAGGACAAATGTCGTCTTGGATGCCTTTTCCGGATCTCAATCTATTGCCTATATGTTCAAGCAACTAGGGAAAAAAGTTATAACAAATGATTTTCTTAACTTTAATAACCTAATAGGAAAAGCTTTAATCGAAAATTCAAGCAATAAATTAGACTCCTCTGATATTGAATTGCTATTTTCTGAAAATAGCGATCCTTCAAAATATAATTTAATGTCGGAACTATATACAGGATTATTTTTTTGCGATGAGGAGTCTTCGTTTATTGACAGCTTTCGTAGCAATGTGCATAAACTAAGTAATCCGTACAAACAAGCTTTGGCTTTGTCTATAATGTGTAGAAGCATGACAAGAAAGGTGACAATGGGACATTTCGCTCATACCCAAGCCTTGGTCTATGCCTCTGACCCTACTCGTATCAAACGCAATCGTAGTCTAATTCGTCCGTTAAAAAATATCTTTTTGGATTTATTGCCAGAATATAATGCAGCGGTATTCAATAACTTAAAAGACAATATTAGTTATAATAAGAATATACTTGATTTATTACCCACATTAGAAAATGTTGATTTAGTATATTTTGATCCTCCGTATTGTAATAGCCATGCAGATTATCAGTCTTTTTACCATTTATTGGAAACATACGTCGAATATTGGAAAGATAAGCAGTTTGTAAATGGCATTAAACGATATGAGCCCAAAAGATATAGTGGTTTTGATAAAAATAGCGAAGCCATATCAAACTTGCAATTAATGTTTAAACAGGCCCATCACATTCCTACTTGGTTAGTAAGCTATAATGATCGTAGCTTTCCTGATATTGAGACTATGGTTGATTTAATAAGTCCATATCGTAATGTTAAAGTTGAACGAAAAGTTTATAATTCAGGCAGAGGAGGTAAGGGTAGCGTAGCGGGTAGTAGTGAAATTCTTTTAGTTTGTACAATGAAATAACTTATACTATGACAAATTTTGAAAAATGGGATAAAGCATTCAGAAATCAAAATCTGTTTGCATTCAACAATGACACTGATGCTTTGATCTGGCTTAAAGTGCGAGCAGTTTGTCGAGGAAAACAAATTCAGCAATTTCTCGAAACTAACAACATAACTTTGTCTTCATCAAAAATCGCAGAGCAAAATGTAGAACTATTTGAAATACTAGAGGCTAAACATAATGCTATGCAGTTGCTTGATACTTTCCTAAATGAAAAGAATCATGAATGGTACAACTCAATGGGTGTAGATGAAGAAATGCTAAAAAATGATTTATATAAGGTTCATCATTACGCATGGGGAGGGGATCAGAATAATTCACTAGATAAGCATTTGGTAAGCAGATATGTTAAGATTATTAGTAATTATGACGAACTGCTAAATAACCAGAGCGAGATTGCCGATAATGCGTGGAATTATGTTCAAACAAGTTGGTACAATAATTGGACTTCCTATCTCATTGAATCTCTTTTTAAGCGGCATCAAAATGTTATTTCAGCTGTAGGTGAAATAAAAAGCGTTGATTTCTTTTTGAACAATATTCCTATTGATTTAAAAGTTACACTTTTCCCAAACAAATATATGGAAGAAAAACTGAAAATCAAACTTAAAAAAAAGGAACTTACATGGTTGAAACATAAAGCTAAAGAGGTTGGGATCACAGTAGATTGCACACAATCCGAACCTCAACAACTTTATACATTATCTGAAAAATTAAAGGAAATAGGAAAGGACAATATTCTTGAAGAACTAAAAAGCAGAAGACAAGAAGTTATTGTTGATGCTCAAGCTAATAAACTTGAACTTATTACTTGGTTATATGCAAATCAAGGAGAAATGCGTTTTGGAGCAGAAAATAGATTATTTGTTGTTCTTGTTGATTCAACAAATATGAGCGAATCTTGGAAAATGAAACGAGCATTTTCTTTAATAGAGCCTAAAATAAAGAATTATCTTGATAATTTCAATGAAGAGTCTTTGCAAGAGATTAACTTTACATTTAAAGATAATCAATATAAAAGTTTAGCAGATGTAATATTCGTTATGAAATAGCAATTCTATGGAATGTATTTTTGATGGTATCTATACAGGAATAATTTCACTAATAATAAACTTTTTAAGCAGTGGTTTTATTGGTTATAAGTTGATATAAAGAACATGATCTTCCAGCATCGAAAAGAAGGAAATCACGCGAGTCAAACACAAATTTGAAGCATGTAAACAATGAAAATTCAAAAAGCAGGAGATAATGCTCAAAGATGTGGCAATGAATTACCTCCGTTAAATATTTATTACTCAAATGGTTATATCAGATAGCTTAAATCTAAAATAAAGCATAAGCAAATAATACTAAGACATATATTATGACAAATCGTAGAACATTTCTTAAAACAGCGGCAGCAGCCACGACGGCAGCAGCATGCGCCCCACTCCTTTCAAGTTGTTCGGAGAAAAAAACATTCACAGGATCTAACTCTGACGGACTTATAGTACCTAAAGGAAACGCACTTCGCATCACAGGGACTTTCCTTGATGAAATTTCCCACGATATTCCTCATCAGAACTGGGGACCGAAAGAGTGGGAGATAGACTTTCAATATATGAAGGCTATAGGAATCGACACTGTCATAATGATAAGAAGCGGTTATAGAAAATTCATTACTTGGCCAAGCAAATACTTGATGAATAAAGGCTGCTACATGCCGTCTATGGACCTGCTTGAACTCTTTCTGTCCCTTGCAGACAAATACGAACTAAAATTCTACTTCGGGCTTTATGATTCCGGAAAATACTGGGATACAGGGGACATGATGGCAGAAGTCGAAGCTAACAAGTTCGTTATCGATGAAGTATGGGAGCGTTACGGACACCATAAGAGTTTCCAAGGCTGGTACATTTCCACTGAAATATCTCGTGCCACGAAAGGCGCCGTAGAATGTTTCCACACTATGGGAAAGATGTGTAAGGACATATCCAATAACCTTCCTACATTTATCTCACCTTGGATAGACGGGAAAAAGGCCGTATCGGCTGCTGGAGGCGCACTTTCCAAGGCCGAAGCAGTATCCGTTCAAAAGCACGAAGAAGAATGGAACGAAATATTCTCCGGAATACACGATGTAGTAGATGCCTGTGCGTTCCAAGATGGCCATATAGACTACGATGAACTCGACGCATTCTTTAGCGTAAATAAAAAATTGGCAGACAGATATGGCATGCAATGCTGGACTAACGCCGAGACATTTGACAGGGATATGCCTATCAAATTCTTCCCTATCAAATTCGACAAGCTTAGAATGAAACTCGAAGCCGCTGCCCGTTGCGGATATGACAAAGGCATCACCTTTGAATTCAGCCATTTCATGAGCCCTCAATCTGCTTATCTTCAGGCCGGGCATTTATACGACAGATACAAGGATTATTTCAACATTAAATAAAAGACTATGCAGAAAAAAACAAGCGGTTATGTAATTTTCATGGCCGTAGTAGCTGCCATCGGCGGTATTTTATTCGGTTACGACACAGCAGTCATATCGGGAACAACAGAGATTGTTAAAAATCAGTTCCATCTGACTGACATGAAAGAGGGTTGGTATGTTGGATGCGCTCTTATCGGTTCTATATTCGGTGTACTCGTAGCTGGTTCGTTAAGCGATTACCTTGGGCGCAAAATCACAATGCTCATATCGGCAGCACTATTCAGCATCTCCGCTATTGGATGCGCAATATGTGGCGATTTTAATGCCTTGGTCACATATCGTATAATAGGTGGAGTAGGTATAGGTATCGTTTCCATCGTTTCCCCTATATACATATCGGAAGTGTCCCCAGCAAAGATTCGCGGAACTCTGGTTTCGCTTTATCAGTTGGCCGTGACTATGGGATTCCTCTTGGCATATTTAATTAACTGGATTATAGCGAGCAACATAGACCCTGCCATTACCGCATCCGCAGATATATCTCTATGGGACAAGATGTTTCAAACAGAAGCATGGAGAGGTATGCTCGGAAGTGAAACCATCCCAGCACTACTTTTCTTCTTTATAATATTCTTCATTCCGGAAAGTCCAAAGTGGCTTATCGTTAAAGGCGAGCTAAAAAAAGCGACTGCCGTATTATCGAAAATATATAACGACACAAGCGAGATACAAGACGAAATAGATATTACCAATAGTTCTTTAAAAGGAGCCAACAAAGGCTCTTGGGAGGATCTGCTTAAGCCAGGCATACTTCTAGCCGTGATTGCTGGTAGTGCCATAGCTATTCTAGGCCAATTCATGGGCGTAAACGCAGTGCTATACTATGGTCCTAAAATTTTCTCTCAGGCCGGTTTCGACAATCCTATGTTCTCTACCGTGCTTGTAGGCGTAGTTAATATGGTAACTACTATCTTGGCCGTATTCATAATCGACAAGGTAGGACGAAAGAAATTAATCTATTGGGGAGTAAGTGGTATGATTATATGCCTTCTAGCCATAGGCACATACTTCGCTGCCGGGTCAAAACTAGGCCTTGGAAATGGCTTTATGCTTACCTTCTTCCTCGGTTATGTGTTCTGCTGTGCGATTTCTATTTCGGCCGTAGTATTCGTGCTTCTGTCTGAAATCTATCCTAATGATGTTCGTGGTAGAGCTATGTCAATAGCCGGATTCGCGCTATGGGTTGGGACCTATCTCATAGGCCAACTCACACCTGTTCTACTTGGTTGGAGCCAGGCAGGTACCTTCTTCCTTTTTGCATTCATGTGCATACCTTATATGCTTATAATGTGGAAGGTAATTCCTGACACCACAGGAAAAACCCTCGAAGAAATCGAAAACTATTGGTTGGTTAGAAAAAGGACATAGAAGATGAATAACCGAATTGCATCCATAGATGTTCTGCGTGGTTTGGCCATATTCTTTATGGTGTTGAGTGGGAACATAGCCTGGAACTCCGGACTTCCGGCGTGGATGTTCCACTGCCAAGTACCGCCTCCAGATTTTATATTTAACCCTGATATTAAAGGTATTACATGGGTGGATCTAGTTTTCCCATTCTTCATCTTCTCGATGGGAGCGTCTATGCCATTTTCTTTAGGAGGTAAAATACGCAAAGGATTTAGCACGGCACATATATCGCTCGACATCATAAAGCGATGGATTACTCTTGCCGCATTCGGTCTTGTCCTTGGGAATGCCAACGCCATTTTCTCGTACGAGGAGCCGTTAAAGATCCTTACGAGATTTGGAATATGGTTAGGTTTATTTCTCGCATTGTGGAGAGTTCCGGAAAAGAGCAAAGTGAAACCTACCCTGATTAATCTTTCGGGTGTGCTTGTACTCATAGCCTTGTTCTTAGTCATTAAATTCGGATTCAAAGCAAATCTTTCTTTTAGCCAGAACAATATCATCATTATGATATTGTCAATGCTGGCTCTAGTAGGTGGATTCATCTGGATAATCACGAAAGATAAGCCTTGGCTAAGGGCAGTAATATTTCTTGCCATCTGTGCACTTAAAGAAATGGCTTGGCACACAGAACTGCTTAAATGGGCCGCTCTACCCGAAAGTATCAGTTGGCTTCTGAATTGGAATTATGTTCAATACCTTGTCATAACACTTATCGGTATGAGTGTAGGAGATATATTAAGAAAAGCCAGAGATAGACAAGAGTCGATGTGCATCGAGCCACAGGCCACATTCTCTCTTATTAGCGCACTACTTTGCTTCCTAATGATCCCAGTCATACTATGGGCAATGTTTACAAGGCATGTGACTGTGGCTATGGGGGTGACGGTAGTGGCAGCATTGGCCCAAATATTTATCACAAGAGGGTTTGAATCCTCACCGAAGAATAGAATCGCACGTATGGGCTACCTACTGCTTGCCTTAGGCATTCTATTTGATCCTATAGATGGCGGCATTACTAAAGACCACTGCAACCTATCCTATATGCTGACAACTGGGGGATTGGCCTGCTTAATGACAAGTTTCCTATTATGGTGCGAAAGCGCATTGGCAATTGCTGGTCACAAGCTAAGTATTAACTTCACGCTTGTAGGACAGAATCCGATGGTGGCATATACACTTTCGGGGTTGGTTCTCAATCCTTTATTCTACGCGATTGGACTAGGAAGCATAGTTGATACTGCCAGCGTGGGCAATCCATTCATAGGTCTGGTTCGAGGACTCATTATTACACTCGCAATGATGGCTGTTACTTGTATTTTGAGTAAAAATAAAATATTTTGGAGAAGTTAATTATATGAAAATAAACAAAATCCTTTCTTTATTGGCTTTATGTGCCGTATTAATTTCATGTGGAGTAAGTAAACCTAAAGTCACTAGTACTGCGAATATCATAACAGGTTCTGTTCGTAACGACTCTGGTCAGGCAATGGAAGGCGTAATAGTTTCTGATGGGGTATGTGTAGTAAAAACCGATTCAGAAGGTAACTTTGAAATACCATACGATAGAGCTTCCGGCAGATTCGTATTCGTCAGCACGCCTTCAGGATATAGAAATGCTTCTTTTAGAGGGCCTACATGTTTTTATCAGGATCTTACCTCGGATAAAAAGGTTTATGACTTCGTATTGATCAAAAATGAAAAGAATGACCTTTATAATAATGCCATAGTCTTTGCCGATCCACAGATTGCCGACACTCTCGACTTAATTCCATTTGCTGGAAGACTAGACGATATGAAAGAGCATGTAGAGAGTTTAGATCCAGACGCTTATAACTTCGGCATTTGCCTAGGAGATATAGTGGGATGGCAACACGCACTTTATCCACGCATAACTAAAATGATAGACAAAGTCGGTATAGATATGCGTTATGTCATAGGGAACCACGATATGACCAATTGGGGCCGCTCATACGAGACTTCATTTAAAGAATATGAAAAGTTCTTCGGACCTACCTACTATTCTTTCAATGTAGGCAAGACACATTATGTAGTTCTAGATGATAATTTCTATGTAGGACGGGACTACTTTTATATAGGTTACTTAGATGAAAGGCAACTCAGCTGGCTTGAAAAAGATCTAGCAACTGTGCCAACTGATCATAAACTGGTGCTCTGCATGCATATACCTACAACTCAAGGCAAAGAAGACAGAGATAGATTTATGTACGATATTATCGGGGATAACCTTTGTAACAAACCTGCACTATATAAAATGATCAGCGGATTTGATGCTCTTATCTTATCCGGTCACATGCACACTAATACGAACTTTATTATCGGTGGCGGGAAAGGTAAAGATGGACTTATGGAGCACAATCTCGGAGGCTTCTGCGGCTGTTGGTGGTGTGGAACTGTATGTGTAGATGGATGTCCTCCAGGATATAAGGTATATACAACAAAAGATGGGAATTTGAATTGGTATTATAAAAGTTGTGGCTACGCGCCTGATTTTCAAGGAAAATTATATCTTGATAACCCTGATTATCCCGGACTCGCCGTTGCTCACGTATGGGACTACGACGATGCATGGAAGGTTGAATACTTTGAAGATGGCGTAAAAATATGTGATATGGAACGCTTTAGTGGAAAAGATCCTGTGGCTAAGGCCGAATTTGCTGACCCAAGCAAATACAAAATCTCTTGGGTGGCTTGTTATCCTTCACCAAATATGTTTAAAGCACCATTCAATCCTAATGCGACTAAACACATTGTAAAAATTACTGATAGATTCGGAAGAATCCATTATCTAGAAAATTAATTTTTGAAACGCTTTATTCTACTATTTTCCGCTTTGCTTTGCGCCGGCGTGTTTAATGCACCGGCGCAGGTGGCGGATAGTTTAGAACTGGAATACATCGAGGAGCTTCCGCCGGCGACCATTAATGCTAAAGGCAAAAAGAAAATAAAGCATTATGGACGCGAATGGAGAGAAAAGTATCGACTAATCTATAATTTCAATAAAGTCTATCCCTACGCGCTTGTAGGGAGAAAACTTATGCATCAGGTAGATAGCACAATAGAAGCCGATGGCCTGGATAAACGCAACCGAGATCGATATATAAAAAATGTAGAAAAAGAATTATTTCGACTTTTTGAAAAAGACATACGAAACACCACCATTAGTCAAGGCTTCCTACTTACGAGGCTGATTGATCGAGAGTGTGGCATGACCGTATATGATATCATTTATAACTATGAAGGAGGCTTTTCTGCAGGTTTTTGGACTCTTGTAGGAAAAGTATTCGATCAAGACCTTAAATCACACTATGACCCTAAAGGGCAAGACGCCAAGACTGAAGAACTAGTTAAAATCTGGGAAAGCGGAGAAGCCGAATGGGATTATTTCTATTATCAAGTCTTTTGGGAGGATCCGCCTAAAACCAAAATACCCACCGATAAATTATCCACCAAAGCACTAATAGACAAGTAACTGACAGTCTTTCCACAAAAGCCTACAACTTAAAAAACGGCGTTCCTCCATCTATCCAGTCTTTCAAGACTATTAGCCGGGCTCCGCTAGGTAAGATCTCATCTACATCACAGTGATAATGCCCGAAAATAAATAGTTCTATGGATTTGTCTTGCGCCAAAGCAAATTTGTATAGCCTCTCTTTACTCCCCTTCCAAATATATGGCGTGTGAGTGTAACGATTTGACTTCGACCATCTCGTAGCAATATCAAATGCTATCCGAGGATGCAGAAGACTAAAAAGGAATTGACAAAAACGGCTGTGGAAAATGCTAAGCATCAACTTATAACTCCACTTTGCACCTCCTATTCCATCGCCGTGGGCTAACATTACCTTCTTACCCTCGATCTCCAAAACTATAGGCTGCTTTTTTATTACTTTAATTCCTATGCTCTCGAAGAAATGAAAGCACCAGATATCGTGATTCCCTGGGAAAAAGTAAACCTGCGCCCCAGAATCCATAATATTAATCAATTCGGCTACTACACGTATACCCTCTTTAGGAATCACATCCCTATATTCGTACCAAAAATCCCATATATCTCCCAGCAAGACAAGTGCATCACCTCCTTTCCATTCGATAGACTTAAGCCAAGCCACAAATCTGGCCTCACGCTCTTCGCTTCCACTTCCCCTTAGGCCAAGATGGACATCTGATACAAAGTAATACATCCTCTCTATGCTACCAATTTAGTAACTATTACGGCTATGCCCACAATGGCGCAATACAAGGCGAACCATTTCAACTTAGCTTTCTTCACTAAGGCTATCATAACCTTACAAGCGAAGAGCCCCGATATAAAGGCTGAAACAAATCCAAGACAAAGCGGTAATGCGCCCACTGTAGAAGACGACATCTCTCCACCGGCAAAACTTAAAATAGCTTCCCCTAAGATGGGGATAATTACCATAAGAAAAGAAAACTGAGCCACGACTTCTCTTTTTACACCCACTAAAAGTCCAGTCGAAATGGTGGTTCCACTTCGTGAAAGCCCGGGAATAACAGCAATAGCCTGACCTATACCTATAAAGAATGCCTGCAAATAAGATATTCCATTACGAGCATCACCCGTTTTTTTCAAAGGCGATGAAGAAACCCTGTCTGAAAAGAAAAGTAAAAGAGACGTTACTATTAATGCCACGCCTACTACATAAAGGGAAGAAAATAATGCCTCAACACTATCCTTGAAAAACATTCCTACTATGAAAATAGGGATTAGTGACACCAATATCTTACAGACATAGTCGGTTTCGTCATTATACTTAAACTTGAAAAAGCCAGTAAACAGTCGGCCTATCTGCTTTCTAAACACTATTATAGTCGCTAATACAGTGGCCGCATGAACTACGATTTCAAACACCAAATCTGACGATGCTTCCACACCTAAAAGTTCCTTTCCTATTGTCAAATGTCCGCTGCTACTCACTGGAAGAAACTCAGTAAGCCCTTGCAGCAAGCCTAATAATATTGATTGCCACCAAGTCATTTTCCTGTTTTTCTAATAATTGAAATAACGATAGTTACTATCCCAGCTATTAAAAACAGCGGGGCAAGCACTAACCTTCTAAAATCAAACATATCGTAGTTGAATGTCTGTGGATCGGAAACTCCACCTCCACTCAAAAGTATAAAGCCCAGAATCATCAAGGCCAATCCACCCAACATTATATACAGCCCCTTCTTATCGACGGGCATCTGCTGTCCTGACTTTTTATCCATATAGTTCATCCTTATCCAATCTTACAACCTTCCCCATTACCACTTTAGCACATAAAAGACACATTAGAACACCCAGCAGAACTACACCTACTCCCACTTCTGCTAAATGCAAAGGCTCGAAGAGTTCAAAAACCTGTGAAAATATGCTGTGAGTATATACCAATCCAACAGCGATTACCGCACAAGCCAGCAAACCAGATACGAAACCCATTAAGGCGAATTTACGTAAAAACGGCTTCTCTATAAATGAATTACTCGCTCCGACAAGCTGCATGGCATGAATACTAAATCTGGAAGAGTAGATGATTAGTCTTACCGTATTCGACACCAAAACAGCAGATATAAAAGTAAGTAGAATAACAAGAACGCCCAAAACGCCTCCAATTTGTTTTATAGCGCCACCTACACTCTGCGCCATTGCCGCCTGGGTAGATGCCGATTCTATTAATGGATAATCTACTAATTTATTAAGTATCACATCTAATGAATCGGTATCGTAATACTTCGAATACACCATTAATTCTATAGAACTAGGGACGGGAGAAGTTACAAAAACATCGGCAAAATCTTCCCCCAGCATGTCGACCAATTCCTGTGTCCCTTGCTCGACGCTTATATAATGAGTTTCCTTTACAAAAGGCTCTTTTTCAAGTTCTGCTTGCAGTTCCACAGCCTTAACAGCCGGAGTTCCCTGCTTTAAAAAAGCCGTAATCTGTATATTCTCTTTGAAATAATCGACAATACTACCTGCACTCAAAGCCAAAATGGCTGACAAGCCCACTAGCATCAAGACAAAACTTATGCTGATTACAGACGAAATCGATGCTCCTGCAATCCTCTTTTTCAGAATATTATTTCTTTTACGACCCATTTCAAATGGCGAATTTAGGAAAAATTTTCGTATCTTTGAGCCAAATGGAGAATTCTGTAAAAAAAGTCCTATTCGTATGTTCGGAGATATATCCATATCTTCCGGAAAGTGAGATTTCAACTATCGGTCGCTACCTGCCACAAGGCACACAGGAAAAGAAGAGAGAAATACGTTCGTTCATGCCTCGATATGGATGCATAAACGAAAGGAAAAATCAACTTCACGAGGTTATAAGGCTTTCTGGTATGAATCTTATAATCAGCGAAGTAGATAGACCACTTATCATAAAGGTGGCCTCTATAGCAGCGGCCCATACCCAAGTCTATTTTATAGATAATGAAGACTATTTTAAGCGCAAGCAGCTGGAAAGAGACGATAATGGCGTCTTTTTCGAAGACAATGACGAAAGAGCCATCTTTTTCGCTCGCGGTGTATTGGAAACCGTTAAAAAATTAAGATGGGCTCCGGACATAATACATTGCCACGGATGGATTTCTCACATGCTTCCTGTTTACCTGAAAAAAACCTATAGAGATGACCCTATCTTCTCCAATAGTAAGGTAGTTTTATCTTTCTACGACAACACACCTAACGAAATGTTCAGTAAAGACTTCATAGAGAAAGCTAAGTTCGGCTCTGTAGGAGAAAAAGAATTAGAACTACTGAAAGTTCCAAGTGGCATAAATCTTGCCAAAACTGCAGCCAAGTTTGCTGATGGTATTATCGTGGCAGGAGAAAATGTCCCATCGTCGCTGGTTAGTTATTGTCGCGATCGTGGACTTCCTGTCCTAAAGAGCAAAGCAAAGAGTATAGCAGATGGTAGTTACATTGAAGAATATAACGCATTTTATGATCAGATATTTTAGTAACGTGAAAAACAATAAGTTGCGTCAGATTAGAATGAGATTTTAGAGGAACCAAAAAGATTTACTAAGATGATGCAGGTTATTTTTTGAAGGTTACTTAATGCATTTTCTTCATAGTTAGGTTAATTTTATATTTACAAGATTTCGATGATAAGAAAATCGATTGGACATGTAATACTAGGAGCAGTTATCTTTAACTGCCTTTCTTGTGTTAACATTAATAATGAAATAGGTGGGGATTATATTCCTATAGATAGCAGATATGATTTATACTCGGCTGAAATCCCTATAAGTGAAATCGAAATGAGAATGGCCGATAGTCTGTCGGGGTACTCTAATTCTAGAATTACCATAGGAGCCATAAAAGATGATACTTTCGGGATGAGTACAAGAGAATGTGCACTTACACTAGTTCCACTCTACGACTCTCTCGACTTCGGAAAAGTACAGAAAATCAATCATTTCTCTATGACGGCTGCTTTTGACACTACATCCGTTTCATTAGAGGAAAACGCACGCATACTACAGCGCGTCTATGTGCGCGAATTGGCAGAAGGCATAGATTATAAAAAACTTATCGACGCTAATGATATAAAAGGTCTCGTTAAATACGGAACGACAAGCGTAGTTAAGGGGACGCCTATCATAGATGGCAAGTCTGATTTAACACTTAATTTCACAGACGAATTCGCGTGGAAGTTCATAAATGGAACTAACGGGTTAAAATTATCCAAGCAGATGGACGATTATTTCAAGGCTTTTCCGGGGATCTATATCTATACTGACAAGCCGGAGACAAATGGTGGACGCATAAACACCTTCGATGTCCAGATGAACTACAATAGTACGTCATACTATCTGGAAAGTAACTATGGTGAGCTAAGCATTAATTCCATCTTCGACGAAGAAAAGGGAGCCGTGGACACTACTTTCTTTTTTTACTATGGCGCATTGGAATATACTCCACTAGACTCACTGATAACGGAATACTCTAATGGAACATTTCCTCAGTATGCCATCAATCTCACCAAACACGAATCGAGAAAATTGGCAGGAAAGGCTGGCGAGGACATCTTAGTAGAAGGAGGTGCAGGATTAAAGCCCGTCGTATCTGCAAAAGAATTAAGAAACATTACCATACGCACTATACAAGATACACTTCTAGCGCACAATAGAGCAAGTGCAGATTACTCGAAAGCAGTTATAAACAAAGCGACCTTGGTGCTTCCATTCTCAATGGATACTGATTACCAGCTTCTTGACAAAACTTTTCCACCACGCTTAAGTCCTACCTGTAGAATATGGAGTAAAGAATCTTCATCCTACATGGGATTGACAGATTCAAGTATGGAGAACGAAAATAAAGGTGATATCAATAGAAGTACTTGCATCTACTCCCCTGACATCACATACCACCTTCAACAAGTGATAATGAAAGATGAAAGCGACGAAGGATTCAAGACTGGTAATTACGATATCTGGATGCTCCTTATGAGCGTTCAAGAGACCACATCGTCAAGCAGCAGTAGCGATAGTGATATGAGCGAGTACCTTCAATATCTAGCCTACCAGAACTATTACAACAGTATGTATGGAGGAGGAAGTTATGGTTATGGATATGGTAGTGGAAGCTACTATAGTAATTACTATAGTTATATGCTTGCTGCTATGTACGCCAGTGGAAGCAACACGACCACCACTAAATCCTACGAGTTGGATAAAGATAGTTATTATAATGCATCGCTTTGCGGCCCTACAAATACAGAAAGAAAACCTACGCTAAAAGTCGTATTTTCTATTCCAAAGGACTAGCATTTAATATTAAAGGCGACCGAAGATTACCCTCGATCGCCTTTATTTTTTTAGCAAAAATTATTACTTGCTTGCGCCAAGCTTTTCTGCAACCTTGTCTATAGCATCCTTGACAGTTGATATATTAGCTGTCTCCTCATCTGGTATTTTAATGCCGAAGACCTTTTCGAATTCCATAAGAAGTTCTACTGTGTCAAGAGAATCGGCGCCAAGATCATTAGTAAAGTTAGCGTTTTCGGTCACTTCTGAAGGATTTACACCGAGCTTATCCACGATGATATCCTGTACCTTCTTTACAATTTCTGCGTACTCCATTTTGATTAAGATTTAAGTTTATATAATAATTATTTATAACCAAGTTTATCTAGCAAATATAACTATTTTTATTTATTCCACAAAACCGCCAGAAACCGAGTCAAGCTGCTTTTTAGGGGCAGAAAGTTTTATCCAAATACGAAGGCCATTACAACAATTAAACAGATAAAACCAATACTTTATAATATAAACTAAGGTAAAGGAATCCCCTGTATGCCTATAGGACGATGTCCACATAGCAATAGACGCGATATTTACTGCTATCCAGAATACCCACTGCTCCATATAAGCCGTAGACATAAGGAATTGGCCTATTATATTACAAACCACCGGTAAAGTATCAAGGAGCACTGCAGTTTTTATCAAAGCATCGGACGAACTTCGGTCGAAGTGGGCCAGCGCCACATATACCCCCACACTCATAATAATAAACACCGCTAAACTGAGCCACCGCTGCAGTATTGTTAGCCTGCGTGGCTGCACTGTCCCTCCCGAAGTCTCACGCTTTTTCCACTGAAAAAAGCCCACAAACTGCATTGGCACGAAATATACCAAATGAAGCAAACCATTACCAAGCCCTGCCCCACCATTTTTCCAGTTGATAATGCAAATTATACCATATATCAACACATCAAAAAAGCTGAAAAAATAAGTGTAAACCTTGCCCACTGCGGATGTTACAGTACCCACGACTCCCATAAGCGAGGCAAATGCTGATAGTAGCAATAATGATTTACCTTCACGCGAGACGCCTAACTTCATCGCTGTTACAGTACATACAGCAATACTCATCCCGACCATTATAAACAAGCCAAACCACTTGTTGAATTTATCTTCATTTATCATTTGTACTAAGCTCTTTTTTAATTTTCTCTGCCAATGCCGGCCCTACCAAAGCAGCAATTTCCTCCTCACTAGCCGAGGCTATACGTGGCACACTTCCGAAATGCATCAACAGACGCTGCGCAGTGCGCTCTCCTACTCCCGAAATCGAAGTAAGAGCCGAATGAACCTGCGCCTTTGAACGCAAAGATCTATGGAATGTAATTCCGAAACGATGCGCCTCATCCCTAATATGCGTCACCACTCTAAACGCCTGCGAGTTTCTATCCAGAAATAGCGGATATGGATCATCAAGACGCACTATTTCCTCCATTCTCTTGGCCAATCCTACCATAACCATCTTATTTTGAAGGCCAAGATCTTCTATAGCCCTGTATGCGAACCCCAGTTGGCCCTTGCCACCATCGATTATAACCAATTGAGGAAGATCGTCCGGAGCTTCTTCTTTCATTCGGGAATACCTACGATGAACAACTTCATACATGGATGCATAATCATCTGCACCGACAACAGTCTTTATTTTGAATTTGCGATAATCCTTTTTCGAAGGAAGTCCATCTCTAAAAACCACACAGGATGCCACAGGATTAGTGCCCTGTATATTCGAGTTATCAAAGCACTCGATATGGGTGGGAAGTACCGACATACCCAAAGCACCCTTTAGTTGTTCAAGCGCATCCTTTTTGAATTCAGCCGGATCAGTTTTTTCTAACTGACGTAGCGAATTAAAGTGAAATTCCCGAGCATTTTTCAAACTAAGTTCTAAAAGCGAAAGCCTTTCTCCTCTCGACGGAATCTTAAATTCCACACCTTCTATTGACACATCTGGAAGAAATGGTACTATGACTTCTCGGCTAAGATGCCCTACGCGACTTTCTATCTCTGCTATAAACGTGCTGAGTACCGATTCTTGCGATTCCTCTATGCCTAGTCTGAATTCCAAATTCAAAGACTGTATCACGGCACCATTCTTTATTCGCATATAATTTCCGAAAGCACGAGATGCATCTATAACAAGCGAGAAAACATCAGCATTTATATCAGCACTTCCACTTACTATGCTTTTACTATAATGCTCTGACAGCAAATCTATTCTTGTCTTATAGACTTGGGCCAATTCGAACTTCAAATCCTTCGCCGCCTCGGACATCCTCATCTTATAATCTTTTATAAGAGCCGATGTTTCACCTTTTAGAATTAGTATAATCTCATCTATCTTCTTCCGATAGTCCTCCATACTAACAGCACCTATACAACACCCAAGACAACGACCTAAATGATAGTCTAGACAAGGCCGAAACTTTCCCTTTGCTATCGCCGCCTCGTCTATTTTAAGATTACACGAACGAATCGGGTATAAAGATCTAATAAACTCCAATAATTTTTTCGCGTGGTATGCAGAACTGTACGGTCCAAAGTACTTTGAACCATTTTTTTCAACGCGCCGAGTTAGGTAAACTCTCGGATATGCCTCTGAACTTACACATATCCACGGATATGTCTTCGAGTCCTTTAAAAGAATATTATATTTAGGCTTATATTGCTTGATAAGATTATTCTCCAGCAATAGTGCATCTGACTCACTATCCACTACAGAATATTGCGCATCTGCGATCTTGCTTACAAGAGCACGCGTCTTAGTATTAAGCCTTTCTGGAGGAACAAAATATTGTGCTACCCTTTTGTGAAGATCCTTCGCTTTACCCACATAAATCACAACTCCCTCGGAGTTATAATATCTATAGACACCGGGGGAATGTGGAAATAATGCTATTTTTTCTTTAACGTCCAAGGGCTTCCTTTACAGCCTTCTCTATTTCTTCTCCACGAAGATTACGCTTGAGTAATGTTCCATCTGGGCCAAAGAGCATAATCTGAGGAATGCTATTGAACCCGTATGTGTCAGATGCAACTTTTTGTGCATTAATAATCTGATTCCACACAATGCCAAGCTCGCCTGCAGCTTTCTTCGTGTCTTCCGGCTTATCCCACACAGCTACACTTAACACATCGAAATCAGCACCAGCATACTTCTCGTAAACCTTAGCAATAGTAGGAATTTCCTCCTTACAAGGCCCGCACCAGCTTGCCCAGAAATCCACAAGAACATATTTTCCTTTTCCCACGAAATTAGAAAGTTTCACACCATCCACTTCGAAGTCCTTGAACATAGAGCCTTCAGAAGTTGATAAAGTAGCTTCAATAGTAGACGATATCTGCTTTACAGTTTCATCATTTCCGGCTTTGGATCCCAATGTATTGATCAATTCTTTCATCTGTTGTGGAGTCATCTCTACATTTCTATACAGAACCTTCAATGCGGCCACTCCCACACTATTGTTTGCGTTATCTTTAATAGTTTTAAGACACAAATCCCTCAATTGAGTGTCAACTATTTCTCCATACAACGAATCAAGGATAGCGTGTTTGCTTTCAATTGTAAGGCTCGTATCCGAAACCGTCTTCTGATACTGCGAATTAAAACTATCGAATAAACTTTGGGCATCATTATTAAATGCCTCAAGCCTTTTGTCTTCCGATTGTCCAGAACAGCTAAAAAAGAACGGGACAACAAGACTCAAAAGTAAAAATAACCTTCTCATATACAAAAATGAATTAACAATCAAAAAAGCGGTCGGCCTCAAAAAGAAACCGACCGCTAATATAACTATTTTCTACGTGAAAATTACTTATTGTCTCTGCGAGAACGACGATCGTTACGACGTCCACCACGATCATTACGTCCGCCCTGACGACCTGTACCTGCAGCCTGTGCATTTGAAGCTGCCAGTGCGGCCGGAGTAAGATCCTGCTTGCCATATTTCTCGCCATTGCAAATCCAAACCTTGATACCCAAAGCACCGACTTTTGTATTTGCTACTGCAAGTGCATAATCAATATCTGCGCGGAATGTGTGAAGAGGTGTACGGCCTTCCTTGAACATCTCGCTACGAGCCATTTCAGCGCCGCCTACACGACCACTGATCTGAACCTTGATACCCTCCGCTCCCACACGCATAGTGTTAGCAACGGCCATCTTGATAGCTCTACGATAACTTACACGTCCTTCAATTTGACGAGCGATCGAATCCGCTACAATATGAGCATCTACTTCCGGCTTCTTAACTTCGTAGATATTAATCTGAACGTCCTTCTTCGTTACTTTCTTAAGCTCTTCTTTAAGTTTATCTACCTCTGTGCCACCCTTTCCGATAATAAATCCAGGGCGTGCAGCATAGATAGTTACAGTAATAAGCTTAAGCGTTCTCTCTATAACTATCTTAGATATAGAGGCCTTAGCAAGACGGTTGTTAAGATATTTGCGGATTTCGAAATCTTCCGCGATTTTCTCCGCATAATTTCCACCACACCAGTTAGAGTCCCAACCACGTGTGATACCGATACGGTTGCTGATAGGATTAGTTTTCTGTCCCATATTATTTGTTCTCTACTGGTTGTTTAACATCAAGAACAATCGTAACGTGGTTCGAACGCTTACGGATACGTCCGGCTCTTCCCTGTGGGCAAGGACGAATACGCTTAAGCGTACGACCCGGGTCGACCATAATGGTCTTTACAATAACATTACCATTGTCCAGTTCTTTTGATTTCTCTGGGTTTTTAGCCTCCCAGTTAGTGATAGCACTCTTAAGTAGAACTGCCAGACGACCTGCTGCCTCTCTCTTAGAGAATTTCAGAAGATCGAGCGCGCGGTTCACCTCAACTCCTCTCACGGTGTCTGCAACAAGACGCATTTTGCGAGGAGATGTAGGTACATCGTTAAGCTTTGCTACAGCTGTGGCCTTTTTCTGCTCCTTGAGCTTTTCGGCCATAAGTCTTTTACGAGATCCCATTTCTTTTCTCCTTATTTCTTGTTATTACCAGAGTGACCTCTGAAAGTACGAGTAGGAGCGAACTCACCGAGTTTGTGACCTACCATTTGTTCAGTTACATAAACAGGAATAAACTTGTTTCCGTTATGAACTGCTATTGTGTGTCCTATGAAGTCAGGGGAAATCATACTGGCACGAGACCAAGTCTTGACCACCTCTTTTTTCTTGCTACCATCATTCATAGCAAGAATCTTCTTTTCCAAAGCTTCTTGGATATATGGACCTTTTCTTAATGAACGACTCATAATCTCTAAAGTTTAATTCCTATTATTTCTTTCTTCTTTCAATAATGAACTTGTTTGAAGTAGCCTTAGGATTACGTGTCTTGTATCCCTTAGCTGGCAAGCCCTTACGTGAACGAGGATGTCCACCGGATGCACGTCCTTCACCACCTCCCATAGGGTGATCGTGAGGGTTCATAACAACACCACGGTTATGTGGACGACGGCCGAGCCAGCGGCTACGACCAGCCTTTCCGTAAGACTCCAAATTGTGATCTCCGTTAGATACGACACCTACTGTAGCACGGCAGGTTACCAAAACCATACGGGTCTCACCTGAAGGGAGACGAAGTACGGCATGATTCCCTTCACGTGCTGCAAGTTGAGCAAATGTACCGGCAGAACGCGCCATAGCGGCGCCTTGTCCTGGACGAAGCTCAATAGCGTGAATCATTGTACCTACAGGAATCTCGCTTAGAGGAAGAGTGTTACCGACCTCAGGTGCAATTCCGCTTCCGGATTCAACCTTCTGGCCTACCTTAAGTCCTGCCGGAGCGATAATATAACGCTTCTCTCCATCCTCATACTGAACGAGAGCAATACGTGCGCTACGATTAGGGTCGTACTCGATGGTAAGAACCTCTGCAGGAACGTTGTCTTTATTACGCAAGAAATCGATTATACGATACATCTTCTTATGTCCGCCACCGATATAGCGCATGGTCATTTGACCAGTATTGTTTCTACCGCCCGTTCTCTTAAGAGGAGCGAGCAACGACTTTTGAGGCTTGCTTGTGGTGATTTCATCAAAAGCGCTTATAGCCTTATTCCTTTGACCTGGGGTCGTAGGTTTAAATTTCTTAATTGCCATTGTCTATTCCTCCTAGATGTTAGCGTAAAAATCTATCTTATCCTCACCTGCAAGAGTTACATAAGCTTTCTTGAAGTGATTCATGCGGCCACGAAGAAGCCCAGCCTTTGTATAGCGCTGTTTTCTCTTTCCGTGATAGTTAACTGTATTGACATCAGCCACAGAAACGCCATAGGCTTTCTCAACTGCGTCCTTAATCTGAAGTTTGTTCGCTTTGCGATCTACCACAAAGCCATAACGGTTCAACTTTTCGCCCTGATCCGTCAACTTCTCTGTAACGATTGGCTTAATTAAAATTCCCATCTCTTATCTAGTTTTATTTAACCCTAGCTGAAAGGATGTCCTGAACGCCATCTACAAATACTATTGAATTAGCATTCATAATAGTATAGGTATTGATTTCGTCCACTGTAATGACATTCACATTCTGAAGGTTACGGGATGAAAGGAAAATATTGTTTGAATTAGCAGGGAGCACGAAAAGCACTTTACGATCACCGGCCTTGATATTCTCAAGAATCTTGATAAACTCCTTAGTCTTAGGAGCCTCCATAGTGAATGGCTCTACGAAAGTAATAGCCTCAGCTGCAGCCTTGTAAGAAAGAGCAGAGCAGCGCGCAAGAGATTTTACCTTCTTATTAAGCTTGTGCCAATAGCAACGTGGCTTAGGTCCGTGAATGGTACCTCCACCTACGAATATACCTGCTTTAAGAGAACCATGACGTGCTCCGCCACCACCTTTCTGACGGCCAAGCTTCTTCGTGCTGTGAGCATTCTCACTGCGGTCTTTTGTCTTAGATGTTCCCTGACGCTGATTAGCGAGATACTGAACTACATCCAGGTAAATGGCATGGTCGTTCGGTGTGATACCGAATACCTTCTCATCAAGAGTAACCTGCTTTCCGGATTCTGTTCCGTCGATTTTGTAAACTGAAAGTTGTTTCATACTACTAAGCCTCCACAATTACATAAGAACCCTTAGCTCCCGGAACGGAACCTTTTACAACGAGAAGATTACTCTCTGGAATGAGTTTAAGCACCTGAAGGTTCTCCACTTTAACTCTGTCATTGCCCATATGACCAGCCATACGCATTCCTGGGAACACGCGTGAAGGCCAAGATGATGCGCCCATAGAACCAGGGTGACGAAGACGATTGTGCTGACCATGGGTCTGGCCACCGACTCCGGCAAATCCGTGACGTTTAACTACGCCCTGGAATCCCTTACCTTTTGAAGTACCGACCACATCGACGAATGGAACGCCATCAAAAACGTCCAAAGCGACGACATCGCCTAGTTTTAGCTCTCCTGCAAAGTCCGTCTTAAACTCGACAAGCTTACGCTTAGGAGTGGTTCCTGCCTTTTTGAAGTGCCCCTGGAGAGGCGCGCTGGTGTGCTTTTCTGAAACTTCGTCATAGGCAAGCTGTACAGCGGCATAACCATCTTTTTCTACTGTACGTAGCTGCGTAACAACGCACGGACCAGCCTCGATAACGGTGCATGGAATATTCTTTCCATCGGCACCGAAAACGGATGTCATTCCGATTTTCTTTCCAATTAATCCAGGCATTGATTTGATAATTAATTGTTTATAAAATAATAAAATTATTCATCCCCTTTTTAGGGGCTGCAAATATAGTAAAAACCCCACTAATTTCCAAATGGTTCTAAAAATTAAATTACCGGAGACACGAATGCTGTCATAAGACTCACTGCTTTGGCGATTGACAATATTTATGATGGCAGATTAATATCAAGTTAACAGAAAGAATGACTGTGCTGGGTAAAAAGATTATCTGGTTATTTTTCACGATCACCAAGTAACACTTGATCGCTCGTAAATAAAAATATTTCAAAATTTGTTAAATTATTTTAGATGACATTTTCCTTCATCTTTAGCAGTGTACAGGAGTATATTTAATACTAAAATTAACTAATCCCAATATAAAACTTACAATTTATAAGAAAAATTTATTAAACAAGTACACAAAAAGCCTCACGTTAACGCTATTTCGTGTTTAAAATATCGATAAATTGCATTACATTTACAATCGAAAGAAACTTAAAAAACAAATTGCTTCAGATTTATCTTTTAATTTTGAGAATAGATTTCTTTTATAAAAAGAATTATAGACCGGAAAATTAAAAAATGATTATGGGGCATTTTTTAAGGTTTTTGATACTTGGCGACTTGTTCGTTTAAAGAAAGGGTGCGCTTGTCTCTAAGTAAGTTAAAGTGTATTATTTATTAAGTATTAAGAATATTCCATCTCGCACCCCCGGAATCAAACAAATCAACTATGAACAAGTTTCATTCGTTATCTCTACGCCATGCTATTATAGCCCTATCGGCGATAGCAGGCGTTGTTTCTTGTGTTAAAAACGAAGAAGAGACACCACTACCTACTGTCGAATTGACAAGTAAAAGCAGTACAGAAACAAGCCTTACTTTCAATTTGAAACCCACAGATGCTAACCAAGCATATTACATGACTTTGAAGAAAGGTGAAACCATCCCTGAAGCAGAAGTCATTCTTGAAGATGGCACGCCAGCTGACGCTACTAAAGAGAAGGAATATACAGTATCTAATCTTGTACCCTATACCGAGTACACCATCGTAGCTGTCGCCAGCAACAAAACCGGAATAAGCCCTATAGCTGAAGTGTCCATAACCACAGCGATTCCGACACCTGTAATAAATCTCTTGGCAGGAGAAGTCGGTGAAAATACAGTAAGTTTCAAAGTGATTGTTGAAAATGCCGGCAAAGCGGCGTGGTTATGTCTTCCTGCAACCGAAGATGCACCATCAGCGGAAAAAATCATACAGGACGGCACCGCGCTCACTACTTCAGGCGAAGAATGCCACGTAGACGGCCTTACCGCAGGTACAGAATATAAAGTTTACGCTGCGGCCAATGACCTCTCTGAAGACAACCCTGTTGCTGCGGAACCATTGGCATTAAAAACTAAAGAGATTAAGGCTCCGGAAGTCGGCGACTTCTACTACAGCGATGGTACTTGGAGCACTGAACTTAACCCGGAAAAGACGCCTATCGCAATCGTTTTCTATACAGGTGCTGCAACAGATTACAACGATAGGGATGAATTTTATAAAATGAAAGATGGCTCTACTCCATTGGGAACCATAAAAGCCTATGCTGTCGCCATAAAAGATGCCACCTCTTTAAATGGAAGTGACGAACTCGCTAACTGGAGTTTCTTTGACAGTTACTATGAAGGAGCTGGCACATCTTCTCAATTGAATGACTTTTTAGGCTATACAAATAGTATCTCAATACAAAAGGCCTCACTACAAAGACCTGGAGCACTGACTGCAAACGATGATAGTTTCCCTGCAGCCTACTATGCCTTAGTAGCTCAAGAAGAGGCTCACCCGGCGCCAGAAAAAAGTTCAGGCTGGTTCCTCCCTTCCGCTTATCAGTTCAAATATATCTATGACAACGTATATTTCAACGATCAAGGGACGGCAAACGTATGGCTTGAAAAATCATTTGAAACCTTGGGTGACAAGGCACAACCTCTATATAGAAGTGGCGCCGAATATTGGACAAGTACAGAAAAATATGATAGTAGCGGATGCTCATATTGGGCATACTACTTCTGCTTCGATTCAAGTAATTTTAGACCTGGATTCATCGCCGATTATAGAAAGAACAGCGGTATGTGTGTACGTTCAATGATAGTATTTTAATTTTATCTGGAAGGCCTTTATTTTTATAAGTGGCCTTCCTCTTCTTTTTTACGACAAATGAATATATATTCAAAAATCCGTATTATTATATTTGCGGCGATTACGGCTCTTGCAAGCAGTTGTGGGGAGAAAAACAACTCCGAGGATCCAGTTAAGGAAAAAATGGTATTTGAAATAGATGCCCCTAAGAATGTACCATTCGAACTCGGAGAGAAAAAAGAATTTGATGTAAAAGCCGAGAATATTACCCGCACCATAATCGAAACGCCTAAGGGGTGGACAGCCACTCTTACCGAAACAAAATTTGATGTAACCGCACCGGAAGCCCTGAACGATGATGTAACAACAGAGGGTCCCATAACAGTGTTATATTTCGGGACGACGGGGACAGGAGATAAAGTGTCTTTTAATGTTTCGGTAAATATACCCGAAGATGCGGCATTCACCATCAATATTTCTAATGTAACCAATAGTTCTGCCTATGTAAAGGTTGAGCCTAAAGACAAGACCTCGCGTTACTATTGGAATGTCGTCACTGACGAAACTTGGAATAGTATCTCCGGGGATGCTTCCGCCGTGTTCACTGATGAATTAGCACAAATAAAGAAACAATATCCTTCTCTTACTTTGGAAGATATTTTGGAAGGATTGCTTAATATGGGCGATAGCGAAGAAGAGGTATCGGGACTCCCTTCATCAACGAACTTTTATGTTTTCGCTATTAACGTAAACGATAATGGTGATTGCTACGGCACCAGCGCATCGGCTCAATTCTCAACCCTAGAACCTGGCGATCCGAAGGATTGCACATTTGACATTGAAATCAAAAATCTCAGTGCATCCGAAGGAACAGTAGTCGTTACACCTTCCGATGGTTCAGTAAGATATTGGACTAGCATCGAAGAAGTTGCTTCATGGGCAGGAGATGCAGCCATGCCAGGAAAAGTAAAGGAAACTCTCGAGAAATATGCTTCTGACAAAAATATGGATATAGAAAAAGTAGTAGAGGGCGTTAGCTACACTGGGGTAAGCGAGGAAACTTGGGACCTTGAGGCAAATACATCTTATTATGCCTACGCCTATGCTATGGATGAGCAGGGGAATGCTCTCGGGGATGTATTCAAAAAACAATTCACGTCCAAGAGTACTGATGTCTCTGATGCAGATATATCACTGGTTTATCGCTATTTCGACGGAGATAAGCTATACGACTCTGACAACACGAAATGGGCTAATGCCAAAGGTAAGGTGCTTGTTCAAGCAAAGGTCAACCCAAATGGTCTTGCTGCATCCTGGTGCGTCGCACTATCTAAAGGAGACCTTACAGATGACGTGTCATATCCAGATGAGCCGACCATGAATGCTATGCTCCAAGGTGGTTATTCTGGGAAAAGTATGAATAATTATTATGTGGATGGGTACAAAACCTGCACCCTCCTAGGATTTGCTTGGGATGAATATGGAATATTCGGAGTTCTTCATAGACAGCTTTTAGAACTGACTCCGGAAGGCGTAACGGATATATCCGAAGTAGCACCTGAGACTTCATCGTTAGGCGTGCTCAAAATAAGTGCATCAAGTACAATTCAACTACCTTCGCACAGGACGACTTCAAAGACGATATTTAGAAAAAGACTATAAGTCAATTTAATATCACCTGATACTAACGGCTGACATCATTCACAGTGTCAGCCGTTATTTTTAGAATATGCTTTAATGCTTTTGTATCTAGAACAATTTGAAAAAGCATATTATGCAACTAAACAATTATCGAAGATATAAGTAAATTAATTTGATTAATTTTGTGGATAGCGATTTCTATCGAAAACGATAGATGATCCCAAAGTAGCTCCAAAAAAAATAGAACAAAGAACATGCACACATAGACATGACCGATATTGACTAAAATATGAATACAAAATCATTATATCTTCTTACAGCATCTATAGGATTGATTATAAGCTGCTCTGTAGCGAACAAATCAGAGCACATATATGGCGGCAAATCAGGAAGTGCATATCTGGAACACACAGCCCCCGAAACCTACTTTATAAATGGATCAGTTCTAGTAAAATGTGATTCTGTCCTGAATGAGACTATCGCACAGCACAATGCACCCGGAGCAGTTCTCTGCATAGTGAAAAATGACAATATCATCTACGAGCAGGCATACGGGGACAAACAAATACTCCCTAAAAAAGAGCCAATGTCCACTAAAACAGTATTTGACCTTGCATCTTTGAGCAAGTGCTTCGGGACCACAATAGCCATAATGCAACTTGTTGAGCAGAAGAAAATTCGGCTAAACGACCCTGTAGATAAATACCTCCATGGATATAAGAATTGGCAAGAAGAAAATGGTAAAATCATAAAAATAAGGATTAAAGACCTGCTTACACACACAGGTGGACTGCCATCGTATATCCCTGTTGAAGAACTATCTAAAAGGTGGGGTGAATTCCAAAGCGATTCTCTTCGACGCTACATCATAGAAGATCTTCCTCGTAATTCCAAACCTGGCACAAAAATGAACTATAGCTGCCCCAGCTTTGTAAGTTTGCAATATGTCATAGAAAGCGTAACGGGCCAAAAGTTATGCGATTATGTTCAGGCCAATGTCTTCGATCCACTTGGCCTAAAAAACACACGATACCTTCCCCTTGATAGGGACATACCAGCGGAATACCTGTCAATGATAGCCCCAACAGAGGTTCTTATCCCTGGGCGCACGGCATCCAACCAGATATCCCAAAACACAAAAAATGGAGAGATGCTTCTCGGCCAAGTCCACGACCCATTGGCAAGAAGGTTTAACTGTGGCAATTCCGGAAATGCAGGCATATTCTCCTGTGCCGATGATCTGGCAGTAATGTGTGCAGCCCTAATGAACGGAGGTGAAATCCATGGTAGAAGAATACTAAAGGCAAAAACTGTCAAGAAAATGTTTAAAGTCCAAGACAAGAAAATAGGCCGTGCGCTTGGTTGGGATGCCACTAGCCCATACGCACATTTTACAGGAGATCTACTTTCCAAGGACCATTGTGTCTGCCATACAGGCTACACAGGGACTTCGGTGGTTATGGACCTAGATGAAAAAATAGCAATCATACTTCTAACGAACAATGCTCATCCTTTCGACAAAGGGAGCGTAGGCCCGGCTAGAAAAGCAGTATCAGACATAGTGGGAATAGCTTGTGGAAAATCGTAGCTTTTTTAGTAGATTTGTAACTCTATGATATGGCCTCTGATTAACATAGGTTTTCTTAGAATTACCTTTGTCGATGTGCTGGACATCTTAATGGTGGCTGCAGTAATTTATGTAGTATTCAAATGGATAAAGGGTTCTGCCGCTATGAACATATTCATAGCCATTCTCTCTTTGTTCATACTGCGCTTCCTTGTAAACGCTCTCAACATGAAGATGATGTCTTCATTGTTAGGTACAGTGATAGATGTAGGTACTATCGCTCTAGTGGTGATATTCCAGCCTGAAATACGCCACTTTCTATTTAACATAGGTCGGAAAGCGTTCAGTGGCAGTGATTCTGTCATAAGCAAATTTCTCAACCGCGATAAGAAAAATCTGTCGGCAGAATCAATAGACGAACTTGTCCAAGCCTGTTTCGAAATGGGAGATCAAAAGGTGGGAGCTTTAATAGTTATTCCTCACCAATCATCGCTGGATGATATCATATCCACCGGAGACAGAATAGATGCCATCATCAGTAAACGTCTTATAGAAAACATATTCTTTAAGAATTCCCCCCTACATGATGGCGCTATGATCATAAATGGAAATAGAATCGTAGCTGCGCGTTGCACTCTTCCCATAACAGACAGAACAAATATCCCGGCGCGTTTCGGAATGAGACATAAAGCGGCTATCGGAGTTAGCGAGCACTACGATGTATCCGTCATAGTGGTCAGTGAACAAACCGGAGGCGTGTCTTTTGTAACCGATGGGAACATTAGACCTGTAAAAAACATTAATACCCTTAAACTCCTTATAAGTGATGACAAGAGCAAGACTGGAAGCGAAGATAGGATTTGACAAGGTACGAGAGATTATTTCCAACAAATGCCAGACGGAATATGCCGCCGACAGAGTCGCACGAGAAGACTTTTCAATCGACGAAAGCACTATTAGAGAGCGACTTGCCCTAACTGACGAGATGCGTCTTATCGTGATGTTCGAAGACGGATTCCCGACCACAGGCTACATAGATGCAATACCATTTCTCAAGCCTTTGGAGAAAAGCGGTAGCAGTATAGATGTAATCTCTTTAGGCAAGCTCAGTACCCTACTTGAAATTTCACGCAAAGTAAGCACCTTCTTTTCTTCTATAAAAGATAGCGTCTATCCACTTTTGAAAAAGAAATCAGAAGCCATGATATCCTACCCGGAAGTCAGAAGACGGATAGAGGGTATTCTGGATAAATATGGTGAGATCAAAGATTCCGCTTCGCCCGAACTACTTCATATCCGTACCGAACTAAGGAACAAGGAGGAGGCTGTCAGTAAAAAAGCCCGCGCGATACTAAAAAAAGCTCAAGATGACGGCATCAGCGACCCAGATTCGAACATAAACATAAGAGACGGGAAAATACTGGTACCAGTCATCACCTCCAGCAAAAGAAAACTTGCCGGATATGTATATGATTGTTCAGCAAGCGGGAAGACCACTTTCATAGAACCTGCAGAAATTGTCGAATTAGAAAATGAAGTAATAGAACTCCATTTTAAAGAAGCTGAAGAAATCGCCAGAATTCTATTTTCCTTTACGGAATTCCTGCGCCCTTACATACCAGAACTTCTTAATAATGCTACGACTCTAGGGGAAATGGATTTTCTTCTGGCCAAGGCGCAGACAGCCCTGGACTTTGCTGCTGGTATGCCTATCATATCGCAAGATGGTTCGCTATCTTTAAGAAAAGCCAGACACCCGATACTGGAAAAGAATCTAAAAAAGGAACACAAAGAGATCTCGCCCCTCACCATTACCCTTACATCCGATAAACGCATACTGCTGATCTCTGGGCCAAATGCCGGAGGAAAATCAGTGTGTATGAAAACAGTAGGGTTACTGCAATATATGTTTCAGTGGGGTATGCTTATTCCGACCTCTGAAAGTTCGGAATTACCCATTTTCAATCGAATAGAAGTATGCATAGGCGATGACCAATCATTAGAAAACGACCTAAGCACATATAGTTCTTTCCTTCTGGACATGAAACAAATGCTTTCTTCCAGCGATGAGCACTCTCTTATTTTAATAGATGAGTTCGGTTCTGGGACAGAGCCCACCGCCGGTGGTGCCATAGCAGAAGCTATACTTAGCGAGTTCGACCGGCGAGGCTGCTATGGCGTACTCACAACGCACTACACTAATCTAAAACTTTACGCTTCAAAGGCCGATACCCATGTAATAAATGGGGCTATGCTCTATGACACCTCTAAAATAGCACCACTGTTTAAATTAGAGATAGGATTACCGGGGAACTCATTCGCGTTCGAATTGGCCCGAAAAATGGGACTGCCGGAAAATATAGTCAAAGATGCAGAGTCGCGAGCTGGTGAAGATTTTGTGGATATGGAAAAAACCCTTAGGCGTATAGTTAAGGGAAGAAGGGTGCTTGACGAAAAAATAAAGAAAGTCAAAAAAGCAGAAGGGACACTTGAAGGACTCACGGAACAATACCAACAGGAGCTCGAGTCTATAAAGCAGCAAAAACAGCAAATAATCGATAATGCCAAAAAAGAAGCTGAAAGTATAGTTAAGGGGGCTAACAAGCAAGTGGAAAAAACCATCCGCGACATAAAAGAAAGCAGCGCAGATAAAGTAAAGACAAAAGAAGCCCGAAATGAACTACAAGGCTTTATCCAAGCCCTGGAAACCAATAAAATCAACAAGCAAAAGGTTCACGACGAATATATCAATCGTAAACTGGAACAGTTGAAAAAGCGTAAAAAAAGCGCCAAGACAGAGGAGAAAACCAGAGAAGAAGAGTTTAGAAATGCACCCCTTAAACTCGGAGAAAAGGTTAGAGTAAAATCGAACGGGATGGTGGGCGAAGTCGTAAATGTGTCTTCAAAAGAGATAAAGGTCGTTATCGGGAACATCATCAGTAAAATGACCCCTGATAAAGTGGAGCGAATTTCATCAAATGAGTTCAAGCAAGCCACAAAAAACACGAATACACCGGTTTATGAAAAGGTGGATCCATCCATACGAGAAAGAAAATTGAATTTCTCCCCCGAAATAGACCTTCGCGGAGAAAGACTATCTTCCGCCATGGAAAGAGTAACCAGATTTATCGATGATGCTATTATGACCGGAGTCAACCAAGTAAGAATCATTCACGGCAAAGGCTCTGGTGTCTTACACGAAGAGTTACAAAAATATCTTCGAACGATGCCCGGAGTCAGCACCGTTAACGATGAAGACATTCGTCAAGGGGGAAGTGGAGTGACCATAGTTACATTGGAATAATTTATGATAGACAAGAGGCAATTTGTGGGGAAGAAAGGTGAGGATGCAGCATGTGATTACCTGATAAAACAGGGACACGACATACTGTTTCGAAATTGGAGAGCCTCGCATAGAGAAATAGACATAATAAGCATTAAAGATGGGATCCTTCACATCGTGGAAGTCAAAAGTAAAACTGCTCCTATAATGGTTGAACCCATTTTTAATGTCAATAAAAGCAAGCAGAAGAATCTTGAAATGGCAGCAAAGTCATTTCTTAATTCCAAAGCCAGATATAAACTACCACAAGACCTGGAGGTGGTTTTCGATGTGATTAGCGTTATTTTCGAAAACGACAATATGCACATTGAATATTATCCACAGGCATACATACCTACTTATGTGTAAAAATAACAACTACTACTGCGTCATAATGGCCGGAGGTTTAGGAACGCGCTTCTGGCCGATAAGTCGAAAATCTATGCCTAAGCAGTTCCTAGATTTAAACAATACCGGGAAATCACTGCTAAGGCAAACTTACGAAAGAATGTCTAGACTAATACCTCAAGAAAACATTCTTGTCAGCACACTTAGAGAATATCACGACATAGTAAAGGCGCAACTTCCTGAGATAAAAGAAGATAATATACTCCAAGAGGTATATAACAGAAACACGGCACCATGTCTCTACTTCGCTGCCAATGTAATAGTTCAAAGAAATCCGCAAGCTGTTATGGTGGCCTGTCCATCGGACCACTTGATAGAGAACGATGACGACTTCGAGAAATCCATAGAAAAAGCACTTGTATATGCTAGTGACAATAACGAACTTATAACTTTAGGCATAATGCCGACTCGACCGGACGACAACTTCGGATATATCCAAGTAAGCGGAGGAAGAGCCGCGATAGAAGCCGGAGAGCCAGTTAAAGTAAAGACATTTACTGAAAAGCCAAGCACGGAAATAGCAATAGCCTTCATAAAAAGTGGAGAATTTCTATGGAACTCCGGTATATTTATCTGGAAAGCATCCCTAATAATTTCAGAAATCAAGACTTACGCACCTCAGATTTCGGAGTTATGGGCTGGGACATCCAATCTAGATCGGTTCTATGGAGATTGTACACGAGTATCTATTGACTACGCCGTAATGGAAAAAACAGACAAAGCGACCGTTATACCTGCAAAATTCAAATGGGCAGATATGGGTAATTGGGAGTCCCTCTATGATAATCTGCCACACGACGAAAAAGGCAATTCCACTAACTTCCGTGGAAAACACCTCTTTAAAGAAGACGCCAATAACATGGTATACATAACAGATAACTCCAAGTTGGTAGCTATTAGAGGATTAGAGAATTTCGTCGTGGTAGACACCCCTGATGTGATGATGATTTGCCCTCGCGATGAAAGTCAAATCCAAGACTTCATATCCGAGTTAGCAATGCCAGAATTTGAAGATTATAGATAGCCCTTATTATAACAGAGATCAACTTATGCAAGTACTTAAATTCGGGGGATCATCCGTAGCCGATGCTACAGCTATGTCTAGGGTTCTGGATATAGTGATCGCAGCAGCAAATAAAGATAAAGTCGTACTCGTTAGTTCTGCCATAAGCGGTGCCACCGACGCCCTCATCAAAGCAAGTGAAGAAAAAAATCCGGAAAAGGAACTATCCCCTCTTTTAGATAGACATTTCCAAATAGTGGACAGGCTTTTCACCGGAGAAGAAAACAGGAACACTAAGAAAGCTCTTAGTGAAATATACGATGATCTGATAAGTGCAAATAGAGACGACTACCAGACATACGGAGAATTGTTTTCAACTATAATATTGGCCCGTAAACTTTCTTATGAGGGAATACGTGCCCTATGGCTCAATTCGATAGACCTAGTAAAGGTTGAAAACGGAATTATAGATAAAGATGTCACATATAGCAAAATTCGCAATGCCGTAGCGTCACATCCCAACATTAAAGTGTTTGTGGCTCCAGGATTTATCGCAAGTGATGCCAATGGACACGTTTGCACGCTTGGGCGTGGCGGTAGCGATTTTAGTGCAGCCCTCTATGCCGCTGCGCTTGATGCGCAAACATTTCAAATATGGACTGACGTGCCCGGCATTATGACCACCAATCCTAAGGATATAAAAGCAGCACGTACAATACCGGAATTAAGTTATGAGGCAGCATTTACATTGGCCAGCAATGGAGCCAAGGTTCTCTATGCCCCAACGGTAGAGCCGGCTAAAGAGAAGGGAATTACCATACATATCCTCGATTCTCAAAACCCTTCCGAGAAAGGGACTGTTATAAAAGCTTACCCTCCAAAGAAAAATGGCCAATGGTGTGGCATAGGCAAGCTTACACAAGGCCCCTGCACCACACTCACACTCGTAGCTGATGGGACTATCCGCTCACAAAGCATAGACGAGCTTAGCGCCAGATTGAAAAAGAGAGATATTCGTGTACTATTTGTAGAGGCGCAGGACAGCTTCGTAAAATTCACAATCCCCTCCGATCAAGGGCTGGATGCCCTTTCCACTCTTCACTACTTCTGCTTCGAAACCCAAGAATACAAAAACATATATCTTGCGGGCGAGGGCGCTGTAGGCAAGGCTCTCTTAAAAATCATCTCCGAGAGTGATGCTAAGATAGAAATTCAAGCCATAAGCAAACACGAATGCGAAGACGAAGCCTTTTTTAATAAACTTCTATCGGAGGCTAAGCCGAACAGCATTTTCGTCGATTGTACTGATAGCGAAACCATTTGGAAATGGTATGTCCCTGTTTTAGAATCAGGAGCCAATATAGTGTCCTCCAATCGTCGTGCTTTAAGTGTTCCTTATCAAGACTATGCCTCAATGAAAAGAAGTGCCAGGCTCGCTCAACGCTTCCTGCGCTATGAAACCACTGTCGGCACGGCCTTGCCTATTCTAGATTCCATAGCTACCAGCACCGAAGGCTCTGACGAGATCATCAGCATAGAAGCCATAGTAAGCTGCACTCTCAACTATATTCTTACAAGTGATTTGCCTTTTTCTCAAGCACTTGCCAATGCTCAAAAAATAGGTCTTACAGAAAAAGATCCTTCACAAGACCTTTTAGGACGCGATGCTACCAGAAAATTGCTTATATTAGCACGGGAAGCGGGAGTAAAGCTCGAAGAAGAAGACATAGACATCGAACCTGTCGAAGAAAAAGCCATCCACTCCAAACATCAGAGATTCGTGGCCAGTTTAGAAAAAGATCCAGACTCTCCTCTTGGATACAAGGCAAGTATTAGACTTAAGGAATTGGACGCTTCACACCCCGCTCTGCGATTAAAAGGTACAGAAAATATGATTATCATCTGCAGTACATATCAACCATCTCCCCTTATAATTCAAGGACCAGGGGAAGGCGCAATGATGGCTGCATCCAGAGTTTTGACTGACATTTTACGATAATGAAACAAGAACTGTTCGACTTATATAGGACCATACTTAATGTAGATTCCACTTCCGGAAAAGAAAATGCACTTTCAAAGTTACTTTATGAAAAGCTTCAAGCACCTCATAAAGAACTGCTTGAAGTGGGTGATGGCAGTTATAATCTACTACTCCAATGGGGCACTTCACCTAAAGTGCTTTTCTGCACTCACGTCGATACAGTTCCCCCATATATCGCCCCAGTATTTTCTAAAGACGGAAAGGTCTATGGAAGAGGCACTTGTGATGCGAAGGGACAAATTATAGCCCTCTATGGAGCGTGTAAAGAACTCGAGGCGCGGGGGGAAAGCAACTTCGCTCTGCTTTTAACAAGTGGAGAAGAAACGGGCTCTAATGGGGCTAAAGCATTCAATGGTAAACTTTCCGCACCCTTACTTGTTATAGGAGAGCCAACTTCTAACTTCCCGGTTAGTGCAACCAAGGGCACACAATCATATGACCTTCGTTTTATAGGCAAACCTGTACATAGCGGGTATCCGGAAAACGGAAGAAGTGCCATAGATATGTGGATGGATTTTATGATGGAACTTGAAATCGAATCCGACTTTCCGCGGGATAAAATATTGGGCGAAACCACCTGGAATGTAGGACTATTGAAGAGTGATAATCCACAGAATGTTTTAAGTCCGGAACTTACTTGCAGATTGTATTTTAGGACCACATTTGCAAGTCACGAAAAAGTCAAAGAGTGGATAAGCAAAAAGGCTAGTAACAACATTGAAATTACACCCAGAGGCGGAGATGCTCCCCTTAGTTATTTCGTTCCGGAAGGTTTTAAAGGAAAACCAGCCGCCTTCGGTAGCGATGCCCCACATCTTCAAGGATTTGAAAGAAAAATCATCTGCGGGCCTGGCTCTATTCTGGTCGCACACACTCAAGACGAATTCGTACAAATAGCAGATATAAAACAAGCAATAACCAACAACATCCGTTTTTACGAATGTTGCAACAATCTATTATAACACTTAATTTTTAGAGATTATGAAAGTAGTAATCAGCGGGTATGGCAAGATGGGCCATATGATTGAAGGCATTTTGATCAAACGTGGAATCGAGATTGCAGCGATAACGGAGGATGTGCGAAGCATCGACCCAGAGATCGCCAAAGAAAGCACGTGCATTGACTTTACCACTCCAGATGCCTTCAGGGAAAACTTTATGTTCCTTGCCGATCACTTCAAGGCCGTAGTTATAGGAACAACTGGATGGGATGAGATAAAAACTCAAGTGATTGACTATTTCTATACCACCGGCACCCCGATGATTTATTCTGCCAATTTCTCAATCGGAGTAAATGCCATTTTTGCCGCTGTCGATAGAATTAGCGAGATCCTTAGAGGCTATAACTATATTCCACACATCGAGGAGATACACCACATGCATAAATTAGATGCACCTTCGGGAACTGCTAAGGTATTGGCCCAGATAATAAAGCACGAACTCGGCATAAATCCAGATATAACCTCTATTAGGGAAGGAGAAGTAGTAGGCAAACACATAGTCAAATTCAAATCGGAAGTGGATAAGATTAAGGTATCGCACGAGGCTTTTAGTCGTGAGGCCTTCGCTGAAGGAGCTGTAGTGGCTGCCCAAATGACAGAAAACCTCAAAGGAGTTCACGAATTCAAAGAAATGCTATCCATAAAATTATGAAAAATACAGTTTTCAAAGGTTGCGCAACTGCATTGCTGACACCCTTCAAAGACGATCGGAGCGTGGACTTCGATGCCTACGCCACTCTCGTAAGAAGACAAGTCGAAGGCGGGGTGGATTTTCTAGTTCCACTCGGGACTTCTGCAGAAACCCCCACACTAAACCGTGAGGAAAAAAAGGAGATTTTGAAAATAACAAAAAAAGAAGCTCCACGACTTCCCCTTCTTGTAGGATGTGGAAGCAACAGCATTAACGCAACACTTGAAAACATCTCATCAATCGAATATGCCGATGCCTTGTTAATAGTAGTTCCTTTCTATAATAAACCTACACAAGAAGGCATCTACCAATACTACAAGGCATTGGCAGAAAAGACTGAACTTCCTATTATTATGTATAATGTTCCGGGAAGAACTGGGGTAAATATGAGTGCAGAAACAGCTCTTAGGATAGCCTTTGATGTAAAAACAGTAATCGGCATAAAGGAAGCCTCCGGGGATATATCACAAGTTAAAACCATAATAGAACGCTGCCCGGAGAATTTTACCGTGCTCAGTGGGGACGATGACATGACATTCGACCTTATAAACGCAGGAGCACAAGGTGTGATCTCGGTAGCCTCCAATGTACTTCCTGCACAAGTAAGCCAGATGGTTCACCTCGCGCTGGAAGGTCATAAAGCAGAAGCCAGGCAGCTAAACGAAAAGCTTTACCCCCTCTTTAAGGGATGCTTTGTAGAATCCAATCCTATCCCCGCTAAAGAAGCTCTTCACCAGTTAGGCCTTTGCAGTGCTAAAATGAGACTCCCTCTAACAGAGGCAAGCGAGAAAACCAAGGAACTTATTTATAACATATTGAAAGAATGGAGATAAGTCTAGAACTTTTTAACAAAACCATGGGCGATCTGGAAACCGGTAAATTACGTGTGGCGCAGAAAAAAGATGGCAAATGGATGGTAAATACTGAAATAAAGCAGATTATTCTGGCCGGTTTCAGATTAGGGAAAATTGAGAATATGTCACAGGGGCAATTCTCTTTTTTCGATAAGAACACCTTCCCTGTGAGAAAATTTAACGAAGATGATGGCGTAAGGATAGTTCCCGGCGGAAGTAGCATTAGGCGAGGTTCTTACCTAGCGTCAGGTGTAATTGTTATGCCACCATCCTATATCAATGTGGGAGCTTTCATAGATGAAGGCACTATGATAGACTCACATGTCACGATAGGCTCGTGCGCACAAATAGGGAAAAACATACACATCTCAGCCGCCACGCAGATAGGTGGAGTACTGGAACCGGCAGGAGCCCTTCCTACCATCATAGAAGACGGCGCTTTCATAGGTGGAAATTGTGGCATATATGAGGGCACCCTTGTAGAAGAAAAAGCCGTTATAGGCTCTGGTGTCATAATCACCTCAAGCACTGCCCTTTACGACGCTACGAAGGGTTGCTTCGTAGAAAAAGGAGAAAATGGTCGAGTAGTGGTTCCACGCGGAGCTGTAGTAGTATGTGGCAGTAGGCCAATAAACAAAGGTGCCGCAGCTGGTAGCGGAATGCACCTTTATTGTCCAATAATAATAAAATATCGAGATGAAAAGACCTCTAATTCTGTTAATTTGGAGGAATTATTAAGGTAAAATGGATTATTCTGATTTTTTTTCTTTGGATGCGCTGAATTTTATGCGCTCCCCCGTGAGAGATATATTTAAAGTGGTCGACCTAAACAGCATCTATTCCTTTGCCGGAGGATACCCAGATGCACAAACATTTCCACTGGATAAAATGAAAGAACTAACCACTGCTGTGGTAGAAAAGTACGGGGCAAAAGCTCTACAATACGGGCCCACTCAAGGGATAAAAGAGTTACGAGAAGCCCTTGCAAAAAGATATGACATACCCTCGGACAATATACTTATAAGCACATCTTCACAGCAAGGGATAGACATCTGCGCCAGAGTCCTGCTCGACCCGGACGATGTGGTATTGGCAGCCAATCCCACTTACCTTGGAGCACTGCAAAGTTTTAAAAGTTATCGTGCACAGGTTGTGGGTATGGATTTGAGCCCTACACTTCAAGCCGCAAAAAAACGGGAAGAGCAAATAGCGCAAATTCTTAGCGAAGGCAAAAAAATCAAGTACTTCTATGCCATACCGGATTTTCAAAATCCAAGTGGAGAGACCCTCTCTCTGGCACAAAGAAGCGAACTGGTGACATTGGCCAGAAAATACAATTTTCTAATAGTCGAAGATAGCCCATACCGCGAACTTCGATACGAAGGAAAACCGGTGGCTACAATTTACTCATTGGCCCCGGAAAGGACCATTCATCTATGCAGTTTTTCTAAAATATTCGCCCCAGGACTTAGGCTGGGATGGATAGTCGCAAACGAGACGATTCTAAACAAAATCTATGAATGCAAGCAGTCGCTGGACTTGTGCGCTCCGATTTTCGACCAATACCTAATGGTTGAATTCATTAATAGTGGTATGCTAGAAAAGAATCTTCCCAAAAGTATCGCTCTATATAAAAAGAAGAGAGATATGATGATATCGTTACTGGAAAAATATATGCCGAAAGGCGTAAGCTGGACTCACCCTGAAGGCGGTTTATTCCTATTCCTTACACTACCTGAAAATATAGATACCATTAAGTTATATGACAAAGCTCTCAAAGCTGGCGTGGCGTATGTAGCCGGTTCATTTTTCTATGTCGATGGTAGTCATAAAAATACGATGCGGCTTAATTTCTCCTTTATAGATTCCGCCCGAATGGAAAATGGTATTAAAATATTAGCTTCATTACTATGAGACTCTATCTTTACTCTGGGGCAGGAAACACCTTCGTGGTTATAGATGCGCGAGAAGCTCCCAATGAAGAATATGATATCATAGGGTTATGCACAACATACCATACGGACGGACTCATGACGCTGAGCGAGGCCACCGGCTATGATTTTCTTATGAAATACTTCAATTCCGATGGCAGTGGAGGAATGATGTGCGGTAACGGAGGAAGGTGCATTGCTGCATTTGCTGATTATCTCGGAATTAAGCCTGCCAATCATTCTTTCTACCGATTCTTGGCTTCTGACGGAGAGCATGAGGCCAAGATATTATCAGTATTCAGCCTGACAAAAGTAGTAGAATTAAAAATGTGCGATGTGCACGAATTCGGCAAATCCATAAAAGGTGGCTACTATTTGAACACCGGTACCAGACACTTCGTAAAATTCGTAGACGATGTGGAAAAAATTGATATTAACACAGAAGGATCTAAATTACGATGGGACAAAGCTTTTGCCCCCGTTGGGGTCAATGTCAACTTCGTTCAAATTCTTGATCGTTCCAATATAAAGGTACGAACATTCGAAAAGGGCGTAGAGGGCGAAACACTTGCCTGCGGAACAGGAATAACGGCAAGTGCCATAGCATCTTACCTCTGTGGATACACTGACACAAAAGTCCAAGTTCTCGCAAGGAAAGATCTATTGGAAGTATCATTCACCCCTAAGGACGGGTATTTTTCAAATGTCCGTCTTACCGGACCGGCAGAATTACTGCAAATTATCGAGGAGCCGTTTTATTAAAGAGAAGGAATTGGCCTTTAAATCCTGCCAAAAATTATCGTACGCCTGCTGATGATTACATTGCGGAGTTACGACATCGCTTATGGCTCTAATGGCTAAAAAAGGAATGGCATAATGAAGACACACTTGAGCGACAGCTGCAGATTCCATATCACAGGCCAATGCATCAGGATAAATGCGCTTTACTTCCCTATCTTCTTCCAGTGTCGTAAGAAACTGATCTCCAGTGCATATCAATCCTTCGTGAAGAGATACATCAGGAACTTTCAAGGTACGCGCGCATGTCAGTAGTCCAGAATCGGCGCAAAAGCGCTGTGGGAGGCCCTGTACTTGGCCTCGAAGATTACCCTCTCCACACCATACATCGTGGTATGCGACCTGATTAGCAATGACGAAATCACCAATATTCAAGCTATCGTCAATACCTCCCGCCACCCCGGAACTGATAATATAATCCGGACATTCATTTATAATCAATTCTGTAGTCACTCGGGCAGCGTTAACCTTACCTATACCTGACCTTACCACATTCTCGATGCCCACGGCACGGAGAGCCTCGTACTCGCTTTCCATAGCGACAATTACTCCTACTTTCATATCACAAATTTAACCATTTTTTCGTATATTGCATTCCATTTGAAAACCCATATTTATATGAATAAACTACTATTAATCACACTATCACTGCTCCCTTCAATTTTAAGTGTAGCACAAGAATCCTCTGCAAAATTCGGTAAAGTAAGTAAACAAGAAGTGGAAATGACCACATATAAACTTGAACCACAAGCAGAAGCTCTATACATTTACGAAAAAGAGGATGTAAGTTATCTGTCCGATTTTTCCATTCTTATCGAAGTATACAAACGAATCAAAATATTCAGTAAAGACGCTACAAATCTGGCAGACATAGAGTTATCCTATCTTTCAGATCCGGATGCAGGAGAATCCATCAAGGGTATTGCAGCGAACACTTACAATATCGTCGATGGCAAGGTGGTAAAAACACCCATGCCGAAAAAGAACATATACACTGAAAAGGCAAACGAATATGTAAATCTTATAAAATTTTCTCTTCCCGAAGTCAGAGAAGGCAGCGTAATAGAATATAAATATAAAATCAGAGCCAAATCTTTCTCCAGAATCTCCGAGTTCAATATCCAACATTCCTTCCCTGTACTTCACTCCCTGATAGATATTCGCCTTCCCGGATTCATAGGGTTTACACTCAACTCTCGTGGTCTAAAACCTTTCATAATAGACCAGAGTTACAGTGACTCTCCTTTCCGTTCAGGGAACATTGCCTACCCTATGAAACTCATTTCTTGTCATAATGACAATATACCATCCATAACCAACGAGCCTATGGTATGGTGTTTATCCGATTTTATTATGGGGTTCGACCTGGAAGTCAATAGTTTCGTTCTTCCTGAAGCCAATATTTACAAATATTATTCGCTTGACTGGGATAAGCTAAATAGCACCATAGCAGAATCCGACCTGGGACGCTATCAAAAAGCGAAGAACCCACTATCTATGGGAGTAAAAGAAATCAGGGAAAAGGACATAACGGATACGGAAAAAATGCGCGAAATTCTTGATCTTGTTAGAAAAAACATTTCGTTTAACAATAAAGTCAGACTTATTCCGGACTCGCCATCAACTGTCCTTCATAATGGAATAGGAGATATGGCCGACATTAATAATATCCTTTCTCTCGCACTACGAGACTGCGGAATTCGTAATGACCTCATCTTGCTCAATCTTCGTTCCGAAGGGCGGCTTCCCTTCTTCCCTTCTCTAGATAAAATCAATACCTTCATAGTCTGTGCTTATGATAGTAAAGGGAACGCATACTATATGGACGCAAGTGACAAATACTCAGATTTAAATGTTTTATCACCGGAACTTTGTGTTGACAAAGCCAGGATTTATGACCCTAACGGAACAGGGAATTGGGTAAATCTATCCAATCTGGCCGACAATTTCGATAGAACTATAATAACAGCAACTCTCAACGAAGACGGAAAGCTCCAAGGTCACCTTAATAGGGTAATGACCAATCAAAATGCATATATCACAAAACGAACTTATAATGCCGCAGACTCCGAAGACGCCTTTAAGGAAAGATTAGAGTCCAATTGGGGAATTACCGCGGACAGCCTTTCGCTATCGGGATTATCAACATCTAAAGTGAATGAATACCTTTCTTTTACTGCCGAAACGGAGTATGCAGGAGACTATATTTACATCAAGCCTACACTTATCCCCATAATCGAAGGGAACCCTTTCACTACACAAGACAGAAAGTTACCCGTTGAATTCAGCAATACTGACAATACCATCATTCAATTTAATTTAGCCCTTCCTGAAGGATTCATCGTAGAAGACATGCCTTCATCCTGTATATATAGTGCATGCGGAGGGGATATTACACTATCTTTCTTAAATACATCTAAAAATGGACAATTAATGACCAAAACTTCGCTTACACTAAAAAGACTCATATTTAGCACAAGCGAGTATCCAGAAATAAACCAGCTATTTGGCAAATTAGCCGAACTAACCAGTTCAAGAATAGTCCTAAAGAAGGAAGAATAAAATGAGACGATTACTATTCATTTTAGGATTGGCCCTAACCCTACCTCTGCATTCCAAAGAAACTGACGATGCTATAATCCTACGCAACAATGCCAGTTATACCGTTATCAGTAGGGACAAAGCCATATATAAAGAAGAAATAGAAATACTTGTAACAAAAGAAGGGAAAAGGTTTGCCAACTTCTCATGTTCTGTTAATAATGGTAGTTCTAAACTCACCTCCTTTTCTGGAACCATAAAAGATGCCAACGGGAAAATTACAAAGCTGAAAAAACGCGATCTATCCTATTCTGAATACTCGGAAGGCCTATCAGATAGTTATGGTACATGGTATTATACCCCTGACATCATCCACTATCCTGCCACAGTATCATACACTTACGAAAAACAATATACAGATGCCATACTCTGCTACACTTCATTTGTCCCCATGCCCTATGGTGATGGAGTTTCACTAAAAGAAGCTAGTTACACACTGACTGTCCCATCAAGTGATTGGTTTAGATATAAGCAATTCAACATAGGAGAACCCGAACACAACCAGACTAAAGAGGGCGAAGTGTTCGTATGGAAAGTTAAAGACCTACCGGCTCTTAAGTATGAACGCTATTCTCCACCTTTATATACCAGGATACCTTTAGTTCAGTTTTCTTCAATCGACTTCTCTTATGAAAAGAAAGCAGGCTCGGGCAAGGATTGGGTATCAATAGGAAATTGGATCCTATCTCTTACTGAAGATAGAAGCACACCATGCGAGGCATTACAAGAAAAAGTAAAAGAACTCACAGAAGGTGCAAAAGATAAAATGGAGATAATCCGTAGATTATATGCCTATCTAGGCGAGAGCACTCGATATGTAAGTATACAACTTGGATTGGGAGGGCTACAACCCATCGCACCTGATGATGTGTATCGTAATAAATTCGGAGATTGCAAAGCCCTATCTTTTTTCCTGCAAACCATGCTTAAATACTGTGGAATAGATTCTTACTACACGATAACCAACATGGGAGAAGACAGGATGTCTAAAGATTTTCCCTCACTTGGCACATCCAACCATGTAATTTTATCCGTTCCCGTAGAAAAAGACACTCTATGGATAGAATGTACTAATCCCGATGTCCCACTTGGATATATACATACAGAAATAGCAGGAAATAATGCCCTTATAGTTAAAAAAGATAGTTCTTACATAACCAGAATCCCCCGTGCTTTAGACTCTCAAAATATCCTTACATTAAACGCGACCATCGATCTGACTGCTGAAGGGAGTGCTACCGCCTATGTTAAAGAACAAAGCTTTATGGATTTTTGGGATAACTACTTCCCTCTTTCTAAAGAGAACGATTACGACAAAGCCAACAGCATTCTATCTGGATTTTCGATTCCTCGAGCTCAAATAAGAGATATCTGCATTTCTCTAGATCCATCCGCCACACCTTGCTGCAACTTGTCATATACACTCGATGCTGCCACATACGCCAGCCGTACAGGTAATAGACTATTTATCCCTGCCAACCCTTTCACTAGTGCCGGGGCCAATGTTACTTCAACAAAAAGGGTCAACGATATGTACTTCCATACAGGGTATCATCTAGAAAACTCCATAACGATCAACATACCCGAAGGATACGCGCTGGAATCTTATCCTCACAATATGGAATACTCTAACGAATTCGGCTCTATAAAATTCACCTGTACCCCGCTACTAGAACAATCACGCGTGATTCTAAATTTCACGCTTACCCGCAATTCTGGCACATTTCCTTGCTCGAAGTATACAGATTTTAGAACCCTTATCAAAGAAGCTGATTCTATTTTAGATTCGAAATTAGTTTTGGTAAAAAAAGAATAAAGCTCAAGAAGCTTCTAAGGCTGCCTCTTGATATGCGCGCCAAGAGCATTAAGCCTTTGATCGATATCTTCATAGCCTCTGTCTATCTGGTCAATATTGTTTATTACAGAACGACCTGGAGCAGATAGTGCAGCCAGTAACAATGCTATTCCTGCTCGAATATCAGGAGAGGTCATGCTTCCCGGCTTTAACTCATGCTGATGATTATGCCCTATAACTACAGCCCTATGTGGATCGCACAATATAATCTGCGCCCCCATATCAATCAACTTGTCTGTAAAGAAAAGCCTACTCTCAAACATCTTCTGATGAATGAGAACAGAGCCTTTACACTGCGTGGCCACAACCAATATCACCGACAATAAATCCGGTGTTAGACCCGGCCACGGAGCATCCGATATAGTCATTATAGAACCATCAATAAACGACTCTATCTCATAACTTTCCTGTTGTGGTATAAAAATATCGTCACCATGCTGTTCTAATTTCACACCAAGACGTCTAAAACTATCAGGTATAATGCCAAGTTCTTCAAAATGAACATCTTTTATAGTTATAGAACTACGAGTTATCGCTGCTAATCCTATAAATGAGCCTACCTCTATCATATCAGGAAGACACTGATGTTGCGTGCCATGTAGCTTTTGTACTCCGGTCACTCTCAATAAATTAGACCCGGTACCATCAATCTTGGCGCCCATAGCACAGAGCATTTTGCAAAGTTGCTGGATATACGGCTCGCAGGCTGCATTATATATAGTTGTAACTCCATGGGCCAATGTAGCCGCCATTAAAATATTGGCCGTACCCGTAACAGAAGCTTCATCAAGAAGCATATATGCACCCTTAAGCCCATTAGGAGCAGTCAGATGGTATGCATGGTAAAGTGGATCATATTCATACAAAGCCCCCAATTTAACGAACCCATCTATATGTGTATCAACCCTACGTCTGCCTATTTTATCACCACCCGGTTTGGGGAAATATGCGCTACCGAACCTAGCCAAAAGGGGCCCGGCGATCATAACCGACCCTCTAAGTTTCGCACTGCTCTCCACAAATCGTGGACTGAAAACATAGTCCAAATCTATCCTATCTGCAGTGAAACTATAATCTCCTTTCCCGTTCTTTTGTACACTTACGCCCATATTTTCCAATAGAGCAATAAGATTCAAAGTGTCAAGAATCTCTGGGATGTTAGTAATTCTGACACATTGATCTGTAAGAAGAACGGCACTTATTACCTCCAGTGCTTCATTCTTCGCTCCTTGAACATGGATTTCTCCACTCAGCTTATATCCACCATCTATAACAAAAGAACTCATATCCTAACTATATATGCTCCACCTCTGGGACAAGTTCCACTCCAAATCGCGACTTAACTTCTTCAACTACTTTCTTTTCAAGAGAAAGCACATCAGCAGCACTAGCCTTATCATCTTTATTGATTATTACCAATGGTTGCTTGGCATACACTTCTGCACCTCCTACACACGCTCCTTTTAAGCCACTCTGCTCTATAAGCCAAGCTGCTGGAATTTTGATGAACCCACCAGTTTGCACATAATGTGGAACACTTTCGTAACCCTCACATATTTTTGCGAACTGGACTGGACTAACTACTGGGTTTTTAAAATAACTTCCTGCAGAGCCGACCAATTCCGGTGATGGTAATTTCTCTTCCCTTATTTTAATAACAGCCTCTCTGACCTGCATCGGATCTGTCGGAGCGTCATTTTCAAAATAAGTTTTTAAAGCTCCGTAATCTACTTTAGGAGATGCAGTTCGAGATAAACGGAAAAGAACTCCGGTGATTATATACCTTTCCTTGAACTCAGGTGACTTAAAGATAGAATCACGATATCCGTACTTACATTCGGGTGTTTTAAAAGCAGTCTTTTCTTTCTTTTGAATGTCAAAACAGGTCACTCCCACTATTATATCCTTTACCTCCACCCCGTATGCACCAATGTTCTGTACAGCTGCTGCACCTACCGTACCGGGAATCATAGACAGGTTTTCTGCTCCCCACAAATCATCCTCACAGGTTTTCAACACTAAATCGTCCCACTTGACGCCTGCCCCTGCAGCTAGAGGAACAGTGTCCGCTCCTACATCAAAATACTTGATATAATTAATTTTAGAATGTAGAACCGTACCCTTGAAAAAATTCTCGACAAATAGAATATTTGAGCCATCACCCACACTTATTATAGGCTTAGGCAAAGAATCAAAATCGATTTCACTCAAATCGGAAATGCTATCATACTCTATATAACAAGCACACAACACCTTCATACGAAAAGTGTTCTGCGCGCTTAAATCATAGTTTTCCATTCTTTTTATCATAGCAAGAGTATATTTAAAGGGTTTTACCTAGATTACTTTATCGTACTTTTAAGACAAAGTTCGTCTAACTGAGATTGATCTATAAAACTTGGAGAATCTATCATCACATCTCTTCCCTGATTATTCTTAGGGAATGCTATATAATCACGAATAGTCTCTTGTCCACCGAAAAGGGCACACACCCTATCAAATCCGAATGCCAAACCGCCATGAGGAGGAGCTCCAAATTTAAATGCGTTAATTATAAACCCAAACTTATACTCGGCATCCTCTTTACTGATACCCAATACCTCAAACATACGCCTTTGCATTGCAGCATCATGGATTCGAATAGAACCACCGCCCAATTCCGTGCCGTTTAGAACGAAATCGTAGGCATTGGCACAAACTCTTTCGAGGTCCTCTTTTTTATCGGAATAGAACCACGCCTCATGCTCTGGCTTAGGCGCTGTAAATGGATGATGCATAGCATAAAATCTTCCATCCTCCTCGCTCCACTCCAGCAGTGGGAAATCCACTACCCATAATGGTGCGAACTCGTTTGGCTTTCTTAGGCCAAGTCTGTTTCCAAGCTCTATTCGAAGAACGCCAAGTTGCGTCTGTGTCTTTCGTTTTCCTCCACACAATACCAGCACCAAATCGCCTTTTTTTGCTTCTACCGCTGCTCCTACATTCTGAAGTTCCTCTGCAGTGTAGAATTTATCGATGCTGCTTTTAATGCCACCATCCTCGTTTAATTTAATGTATACCAACCCCTTTGCTCCCACTTGAGGCCTTTTTACCCATTCAGTGAGTTCATCAAGCTGCTTTCTAGTATAGGACGCAGCGCCCTCCACTACGATAGCACCCACATATTCACTAGCATCAAAGACACTGAAGCCATGCCCTTTTACAAGATTGGTAATGTCATGCAATTTCATCCCGAAACGGATATCGGGCTTATCTGACCCGTAAAAATCCATAGCATCATACCACCTCATCCGAGGAATCCTATCGGCTATAGTCACTCCTATGGCATTCTTGAACATTTGACGCATCATTCCTTCAAATGTGTTCAGCACATCTTCCTGTTCAACAAAACTCATCTCACAATCTATCTGAGTAAACTCAGGCTGACGATCTGCACGAAGGTCCTCATCGCGAAAACACCTTACAATCTGAAAATACCTGTCATAGCCGGCGACCATAAGAAGCTGCTTAAATGTTTGTGGACTTTGAGGCAGCGCATAGAATTGGCCCGGATTCATTCTAGATGGCACCACAAAATCTCTTGCCCCCTCCGGAGTGGATTTAATTAAATAAGGGGTCTCTATCTCCATAAAGCCCTGTCCGTCAAGATAAGTCCTTATTTCCTGTACGAGACGATGCCTTAAGGCCAATGCACGCTGAAGAGGGGGTCTGCGCAAATCAAGATAACGATATTTTGCGCGAATATCATCTCCTCCATCACTATTTTCCTCTATGGTAAATGGGGGCGTGACACTTTTATTTAAAATATTTATAGCCTCCACCGCGATTTCGATTTCTCCTGTAGGGATCTTATTATTTTTACTTTCTCTTTCCTGTACTTCACCCATTACTTGAATGACAAATTCCCTTCCCAGAGATTCTGCAAGTTCGACCAATGATGAAGGAGCATCTGCCCTTACGACTAACTGTGTTATGCCATATCGATCACGAAGATCGATAAAGGTCATACCGCCCAATTTACGAGATTTCTGGATCCATCCAGCTAAGGTGACTTTTTTCCCTTTATCGGAAAGCCTCAGCTCTCCACAAGTATTAGTTCTATACATCGTTTTAAATACAAATATTCACATGGTTTCGTTCTCATTCTTTTTTAAAAAGATTTATTGAACGCGTAACTGCAAATATACCTAATTTGCCGCTAAGAAAAAAACACTTAGATAAACAATAACTTATGTGCGGAACACAAAAAAAGGCGTCCCATTCGCCATGGGACACCTTTATGGAATCTAAAACTAACTACAGGATTTCTATCTGGCGAGTAGTAGGCTTTTGTTTTTCATTTTCTTTTTTAGGAAGCACGATGTTTAACACACCATTTTCCATTTTAGCAGAAATCTTATCTTCACTTACATTATCTGGAAGAGTGAAACTCTGTGAATAGGAAGCGTATGAAAACTCTCTACGAAGCCATGTAGACTTCTTTTCGTCCTCCTTTTCTTCTTTTTCCTTTTTCTCTAGACTAATGACGAGTTCGTTCTCCGAATTGATGTTTATCTTAAAGTCATCCTTAGTCATGCCTGGAGCAGCTACCTGAATATCGTATTGTTTTTCATTCTCCACGATGTTCACTGCTGGTGTGGCAAACTGTCTTGCTACAGGAATTCCCATAAATTCATCACCGAAAAAGTCATCGAATATCGTTGGCAGCCAAGAACTATTCTCGCCATGCCTTCTTGAATTTTTTACTATTGGTAACATAATTAAATCTCCTATTTCGCACCCGTCTTTCAACGGATACGACTAGATTATAATCAACCAGCATACCAGTGACATTTTGTCAGTACATGAATGAGCCCCGATAAATTCTATCTTTCATAAAGGGCCAATAGTGCACAACAAAAGAGGGTAACCTCTTCGCCTTTCAGCGTTTGATGTCACCCTCTTTCAAGTATTTCTGTTTATCTGGCTTATTCTGTCATATCCGACTTGACTGTTTCACTCAATTTATCATACAACGCATCTGTTTTCTCCAAAATCTCTTTCCTAAGCGATGCATAATATGCTTTTACGCTACCTTCTTTTCTGGCATATACTTTATCTTTCAATGCGTTATAAAGATCGATAGCTTCTTCCATAAGCGCAGCCACTTTTTCATCTGTTTGTGGTCTTACTGCAGCAACAACCGAACAATCCTCGATAAATGCTCCGAGAACATATTCAATATCTTTTTTTATATCTCTAAGGTTCATTTTACTATTAATTAGAGTTAATGTAGCGGGAGCGGGGCACGATCCCGCGACCTCCGGATTATGAATCCGACGCTCTAACCAGCTGAGCTACCCCGCCATCAAGCGTTGTTGAGATAGAAGGATTCGAACCCTCACTGACAGAGCCAGAATCTGTAGTGCTACCATTACACCATATCTCAATATGATTATTTCAATTCCCAAAAAGGAACGCAAAGATAATAAGAGAATTCGACACTGCCAAACTTTTTTCAATTTATCTGTCACCCCCTATGCAACATAACCACAGCCCAGACTTCACAACCTTCACCACGTCCTACAAAGCCCAATCGCTCTGTAGTGGTCGCTTTCACACTTACCGCATCCATATCAATTCTCATTACCTCAGCAAGTACGCCACGCATAGAATCTATATAAGGAGCCAATTTCGGTGACTGCAGAGCAATCGTTATATCACAATTGGCAATCGACCATCCCATCTGTAACACTCGCGCAACTACTTCTTTTAGCAGCAGTCGACTGGAAATCCCCTTATATGCTGGATCCGTATCTGGAAACAAATGGCCAATATCGCCCAAAGCCACAGCGCCAAGCAGAGCATCACATAACGCATGTATAGCTACATCTCCATCCGAATGCGCCACAAACCCTTTTTCTGAAGGAACTTGCACTCCACATAGGAACATCGGAAGCCCCTCCGCCATCCTATGAACATCATAACCCTGACCTATTCTAAATTCAGACATACAATTTTCTAATTTTCTGCAAAATTACGATTAATTCAGCCCACTTAAAAACAATTCATCACCTAAAAGTAATTGTACGCGATAGAAAAAAACGCAAATGTCACCCGATGCCGCCCGCAAAGAACTAGTTTTCGTTCCATTCACAAGATACGAAAAGACTTTTAAAGCGTTCCATTTGGAAGAATGGTATTACGATTGCTGAATCAACAAATAAAAAACACCGTTTAAACTTTATAAGCTTTCCCTTTGTTCCGTTGAGAAAGAAGTGGAATAAGCCATCAAAGACAAGATAAAAAAGTTAAACCGAAAAGAATTCGATTTTATAGCAAAAAACATTAAATTTGTAAATACGCTTGCGCGATATAATAAAGTTTGCAAGGTCGCGCAGCACTCAACTATAATTAAAGAACTTACTTGCGTAACTTAAATTTATAGTCATGCGCATTGATTATGGGTATTTTCAATTGGTTCGGAGAAAGCCAACACAGGGTATTCAATTACAAGCCCCGGTATTATGACCCGGAAAAAGAAGCCCTTAAGAAAAAATTCGGACACGTGGATGGTTCACAAGAAAAAGATGACTATACTCCAGGAAGTTATCTAAAAGGAGCTTTCAGAAATGGTAACTATAGCAAAGAAAGAGGCCACGCCACGAAGGCTCAGAACATTATCGGAATCGTAGGGCTGATCCTTATCGCCGTAGTCCTAATATACATTACAAAATTCTACGCTTTATTATAATGCTATGGATAACAACATTTTTGAAGCTATAAACATACTAAAAAAAGGGGGACTTATACTCTACCCGACAGACACCATTTGGGGAATTGGATGCGATGGAACTAACCCTGAAGCAGTGGACCGCGTATATAAACTCAAAAAACGAGAAGATTCAAAAGCGCTCGTGATGCTGGCATCGAACCTCGACATGGTAGCTCGCTACATAAAAGAAATTCCACAAATGGCTATTCAACTTGTGGAAGTCAACGACGCTCCCATGACCATCATCTACCCGGGAGCGACAGGATTGGCCAATAACGCGATAGCCGAAGACGGTAGCGTAGGCATAAGAATTCCACTCAGCGGCAGTTGTCTGGAACTTGTCCAAAGGTTCGGGAAACCACTTGTTTCCACCTCTGCCAATATATCTGGCGAACCGGCGCCAAAATCTTTTTCGGAGATTTCTCAACATATCAAAGATGGTGTGGACTTCATTCTTCCCCAAAGCCCTAACGATCGGGATGGAAATAAAGCCAGTCAAATCATCAAAGTAGCCCTTGATGGGGAAATTAAAATAATTAGAGGATAGAAAAATGGGGGTAATTCAGGTCTTACCGACACAACTATCTAATATGATCGCTGCAGGAGAAGTGGTTCAAAGGCCATCTTCTGTTGTTAAAGAGTTATTAGAAAATGCTGTAGATGCCGGAAGCAGTCAAATTAACCTGATAATAAAAGATGCCGGAAGGACGCTAATTCAAGTTATCGATAATGGTTGCGGCATGTCAGCAGATGACGCCATAAGGTGCTTTGGAAGACACGCCACTTCGAAAATTTCTAACCAGAACGATCTTGAAAACATCCACACTTTCGGATTTAGAGGCGAAGCATTGGCCTCAATAGCTGCAGTTTCACAAGTCACGCTCAAGACCAAAACGGATACCGACGAGGTAGGCACACAAGTCATAATGGAAGGAGGCGAAGTTATAGAACAAAAGTCCGTCAGTCAAGCGCAGGGGACTTCCATTGAAGTCCGTAACCTTTTCTACAACACTCCTGCAAGACGCAAATTTCTCAAATCCGATAATGTGGAATTCCGACACATAATGGAGGAATTCACAAGAGTAGCCATAACACGACCAGATCTAAACTTTTCTCTATCCCACAATGGGAAAGATATCCTTTTACTTAAAAAAGTTCCCGGACTTAAATTTAGAATTCTTGACCTGCTGGGATCGAGTGTGGTAGGCGATGTGGTGGATTTGAATTATCAAACCTCCGCTATATCTATAAGCGGTTATATAGGCGCCCCGAAAAACGCAAAGAAAACCCTTGGGAACCAGTTTCTTTTCGTGAATGGACGCTATTTTAAAAGTGCCTACCTACATAAAGCCATAATGAACGCCTACTCTGAAGTAACGCCGGATGGTTTGACTCCTTCATACTTTATTTTTCTAAGTGCAGAGCCTCAAAGCATAGATGTCAATATTAGCCCGACTAAAACAGAAGTAAAGTTCGAAAATGATTCTATGATTTTTCAAACTCTCTATGCTAGCATAAGAGAGACTTTAGGTCGTAATGGATTTGGAGACATGATCGACTTCGATGCAGGAGCTGCAATCACTAATATGCCTACCATAAATGACTTTTCATCGGGATTTAAGAATTCAGAAATTTCAGCAGCCATAGACTTTGAAAGTGATTACAACCCATTCGATACGCCTAAAACGCTGCATGAAAAACCTACAGCAAGCACTTACGGCCCTTACACACCGCCCAAACAAGACTACAAGGCACTTTTCGAGCCTTCCGACATACAAGAAGACGCATCTGTTCAATTCGTAATATCCCAAAAATACATTTGCACTCCAACAAATAATGGTATTATATTGACCAATATACACAGAGCACAAAGTAGAATTCTTTACGAGCAAATGCTTGCCGCCATACACAACGAGAAACCTGTATGCCAGACAGCACTTTTCCCCATCCAGATACAAATAGCGCCTTCCTTCGTCCCACTAATAGAAGAATATTCTGAGTTGTTAGATAAATTAGGCTTCAGCATTAGAATATTTGGCACTGACACCATTATTGTAGAAGGATTACCCGAAGGCTATAACTTTGACGAAAGCACCGTACGCAGTGTGGTGGCAGATTTATTGCAGATATTGGAAGACGAGCATCATTCTCTTCCTGAGATAATGCAAAGTGACATAGCCAAAAGGTTATCTGAATTAAAAGTTAAACGTGACATCCCTTTAACTCAACTGGCCGTAAAACGCTTGGCTGAAAGATTAAAGTCATGCGACAATTCAGAATACACACCATCAGGCAAAAGGATTTCAAAACTTATCACCATTGATGATATAGAAAAATTATTTTAATGTACTACAATTACAACAACACTCGCGGGGGATTTTTCAGTAACGTTCCGCCTGCCACAAAGAATTTGATAATCATAAATACCTTGGTTTTTTTAGCAACGCTAATAAACCAAAATTTTATGTATAGCACATTTGCCCTATACTATCCTAGTTCCCACTATTTTCACTGGTGGCAACTTATCACTCATATGTTTATGCATGGAGGTATATGGCACCTATTCTTCAATATGTTCGCACTTTACACTTTCGGAACGCCTGTTGAAAGGACCATTGGCACTCAAAAATTCCTTATACTATACTTTGTGGCCGGATTGGGAGCAGTTGCACTCCATTTCGGAGTAATGAATCTACAGCTCGCTTCTCTTGAAGCAAAAATCGCAAGTGGATCTGCCGCTGCGTTGCAAACGTACGCATCTCTTAAAAGTGTACCTACCGTAGGTGCGTCAGGCGCCATTTATGGAATCTTGATTTCATACGCCCTAATATACCCACAAAGTCGACTGACACTTATTTTCCCGCCTATAACCCTAAGCGCAAAAAGCTGGGTGATTATATTTGCCGTTATTGAACTATTTACCGGCATACGCGGATTCAACGATGGTGTAGCTCACTTTGCCCATATCGGTGGTATGCTCTTCGGATGGCTTCTTATATTGTATTGGCGTAAAAAGAACAGGTTATTTACTGGATACATGAGAGACTAGACTATGGAGATCTTCTTCGGACAGCTTGTTAATGCCGACACCATAAAGTTCGATGCACAAGAAAGCCTACATATAGTTAAAGTTATGCGTCATAAAGAAAATGACCATATCTATGCTATGGACGGCTCTGGGGTTCTATTTGAATGTATCCTTTTAACTGCCAATTCTAACAATGCATCAGCACACATCCTTTCTTCAACTCCAGGATGGGGCACTCACAAGTACGATCTAACACTAGCCGTTTGTCCGACTAAAAATAATGAGCGATTCGAATGGTTAGGGGAAAAGGCCACAGAAATAGGGTTGGACACATTGGCCCCTATTATAGGCGAAAAATCCGAAAGAAAAGTCTACAAAATTGATAGGATGAAACGCATTGTCCTCAGCGCGGCTAAACAATCCTTAAAAGCCAAAATCCCCACTATCGAAGAACCACAAAGCGTTATTGATTTTATCAAAAAAGCTCCATCTGATGCCCTCAAACTCATAGCACATTGCTTCGAAGAAGAAAAAATTTCAATCAAGGAGGCTTTGGAAAAATCCCCATCGGATAAAATAATCATTCTTATTGGGCCGGAAGGTGATTTTTCAACAAGAGAAGTTGATGAAGCTCTTAAAAATGGGTTTATTCCTGTTCACATGGGGAACTCTCGGCTAAGGACGGAAACTGCAGGACTTTACGCTGTATTTAGTGTATATAATAAATACATGTAAAAAATGTACATAGGAGTTATTAGCGACACTCACGGAGTGTGGAGCCCGGAGTTCAAGTCTTTTTTAGAACCAGTGGACGAAATATGGCATGCAGGAGACTGGGGTGGAGGCCTTGAATTTGCAAAAAAGATTTCAGATTGGAAAAAAACCATCGGAGTATATGGCAATTGCGATGGACAAGACATACGATTTGAATATCCAGCATTCCAAAATTTCATGTGCGAAGGCTTGAATGTTCTTATGACACACATAGGCGGATATCCTGGCAAATACGATATTAGAGCCCTAAGACTTATAGAACAATTCCGTCCTAACCTATTCGTCTGCGGTCATTCCCATATTCTGAAAGTCCAATACGATAATCGCTTCAACATGCTGACTATCAATCCTGGAGCATGCGGGCTTCAAGGATGGCAAATAGTAAGAACCGCGCTTAGATTTAAAATAGACAATGCTAAGATCTCCGATATGGAGGTATATGAATTAAAACGAAGGTGACATGGCTAAAGAAAAAACAATATGGTTTTGTTCGAATTGTGGTTACGAAAGCCCCAAATGGATGGGACAATGCCCTGCCTGCAAAGAATGGAACACAATGGTGGAAGCACCGGTGAAAGTTCAAAGTTCGAAATCATCATTTAAATTACGAGAAGCATCACATACCCCCATTCTGCTTAAAGACATACAAAACGACCAAGAACAACGCAAAAGTCTTGGAAACGGCGAATTAGATAGACTCCTTGGCGGAGGAATAGTTCCAGGGTCACTGGTGCTGATAGGAGGGGAACCCGGTATTGGCAAATCTACACTTTCACTACAGATACCCTTATATAGCAAAGACTTAAAAACGCTATATGTCACAGGAGAGGAAAGCGAAAAACAAGTAAAGATGAGAGCGGACAGGCTTGGCGGAGATGCGACACTATGCTCAATATATGCGCAGACGCGAATGGATGATATCCTCGAACAGGCGCAAAAATTCGCTCCGGATTTAATGATCGTCGATTCTGTCCAAACTATGTATTGTGACAATGTCGAATCAAGTGCAGGTTCAGTTTCTCAGATTAAAGAAGTAGCCTCCAGGCTTTTGCGTTTCAGCAAGGAAAGCGGAACTCCGGTCATACTTATAGGTCACATAACTAAAGATGGCTTTATCGCAGGGCCTAAAATATTAGAGCATATAGTAGATGTGGTTCTTCAATTCGAAGGAGAAAATAAAGGAGCCTACCGGATTATGCGTTCAATTAAAAATCGTTTCGGTTCCACTTCCGAACTCGCTGTTTTTGAGATGACTGGACAAGGACTTAAAGAAGTGGCCAATCCTTCCGAAATGCTAATTCCCCTGCATGAACAAGGCCTGAGCGGCACCGCCATTTGCGCAATGCTTGAAGGCAATAGACCTCTGTTATTTGAAGTACAAGCACTTGTTTCTAGCGCCGCATACGGAACAGCTCAACGATCAGCCACCGGGTTCGATGTAAGAAGACTAAATATGCTACTAGCTGTACTAGAGAAAAGAGCAGGGTTTAAACTTGGGGCCAAGGATGTCTTTCTTAATATGGCGGGGGGACTTAAAGTATCCGACCCGGCTTGCGATTTAGCCATAATATGCGCTGTTCTATCTTCCAATTTTGATTTCGCACTACCTGGCGACTACTGTTTTGCTGCTGAAGTAGGACTAAGTGGAGAGATTAGACCTGTGGCGCAAGCAGACCGACTGGTAAAGGAAGCAGCAAGGCTTGGATTTAAAAAAATATTCATAAGTTCTTACACATCACTGGATACCGCAAAGATGCCAGGTATAGAAATAGTACGTGTCACCGATGTTAAGACACTAGTAAGAATTCTGTTTAAATAAGGACTACAAACAACCCTTGAGGTTCTAAATATCTTTATTTTTACTATATTAGCACCATGTTTAACTTTTAAAACACAGTTACTATGGAGATTAGAATTAAAGCTCTTAAATTCGACGCCAGCGAAAAACTACTTGCATTTGTCGAAAAAAAGGTCGCTCGTATTGAAAAATTCTTCGATAGTGCTACACAAGTAGCAGAAGTGACTCTTGAAGATACGAAAGAGGGGAAAAAAGCTAAACTGAAAGTCCATATTCATGGCGATGACCTCTTAATCGAATGCATTTCAGACACTTTTGAGAATTCAATTACAGCTTGTGTAGATGCTATGAAAGAAAGTCTCACCCGTTCTAAAGAGAAATCACTAAAATTTTAAAGGCTTTAAATTTTTCTTTTCTGAAAAAAACAGTCCAAAGGGACGTAATTTTTTGAAATAACGAGTAATACTTTGCAGTTTTGCACAAACAATAACTGCAAAGTATGAAACGACTTCTTTTATTTACATTTTTCGCAGCACTCTTCTTCTCATGCGAAAGAGCCACAGGAACTTCGAATCTTATATCCATTAGTCGTGGAGATGGCACTTCACGTCCAGATAAAGAAGATAATCTTCCGCAGGAAGAATTACCAGACCTACCCGAAGGCAAGAGCCTTTATGTATGCGGGGTGGATTACTCGAAAGATGGGACCACAGAACTGGTTCTCTTCAAAGATGGGGTTAGACTGCAAGCCTACGAATGCTCTAATAATACGCTAATAAGCGATGAGGCAGACAGCCATTTTCTTATTGATGGTGATTTATACACTAGTTTTATCTACAATGGGAAAACCAGCCTCTCCAAAAACGGAGAACTTCTCTTCCAGATCAATGGCAAGGAATATATCCGAAGTATCCTCATTCTGGACGACATTATCTGGAGTGCCTCCGTTTTCACTACAAGCAATGGCTTTACTATAAGGAAAAATGGAAATAATGTGTTTTCAAAGCAAGATGGTGCACTTAAAACTTTCTATATAGATGAAAACAACATCTGCTTTGAATACCTAACCGAGTGGGAAGGGAAAAAACAGATTTTCCTTGTTAAAAATACTATAGAGAGTGCTCTAAAAGCCCATTTGGGGACGGACCTTCTTTGTGCCAGATTTCATCAAGGCAAAATATGGTATCTGGAATATGCCTCACCCTATTATATAATTCACTCCGGCAACCAAGTTTATAAAATTCCACAAACCTATGGATTTGAATATACAGACTCGGAATTACAGCCTTTAGAAAATGGGACGTGTGCCGCTGTTATTCACCTGAAATCCAATTATTCCCCTATGACAGTCGATTATATCTGCAAAACAGACACCTCTTGGATTGAAGGAGCTGGAACGTTGTGCCATTACTATATGTCGCAGTATCCGGAAAGAAAAGTCTGTCTCAATAAAGACAGAACATCACTAGTCATCACTGGAAGCGATAAGCATTCTATCTCAATAGAAAACGCATACATAGCCACAGAAAGATGTGGCACACAAGAAAATGGGAAATTATTTTTAGGATTGACTCTTAAAGATGAGAACCAGCATCCTATCATCTGGTCAGAAGGTAACTCAACACCTTACAATATAAAGGGCACAATTACCGGAATATGCTTCACTCCTCCCAAGTAATGGTTCGTGAAAAATCATCGTTTACTCTTATATACACCTTTAAGGTATCTTCTGGAAGTAAGTCTTCTATATTCTCCGGCCATTCCATTATACACATACATCCTGTATCCAGATAATCATATAAGCCTATATCCAGGGCTTCTTCCAAACGCTCTATTCTATAAAAATCGAAATGGTATACCGACTCTCCTTTGGATGTTTTATACTCATTTACAATCGAAAAAGTGGGCGAACTAACAGCATCATCTCTAATGCCCAATTGATGACAAATAGCTGCAGTAAAAGTGGTTTTTCCCGCCCCCATAGGGGCATAAAAGGCTATAAGGTTGTGTCCTTTCGTCATATCGAGAAACTCTCTTGCTGCAGTTTGGATCTCAGAAAGATTCCTTATAGTTATGCTTTTTTTCATTTAATTGTCATTTGAAAATAATGCACAAAATTACTGTTTTATTTTGAAACTTTCAGCCCACATTTTATACATAGTATCACAAGTAGTAAAACTACTAAAAATCATATCCACGAAAATCTCATTCTAATCCGACGCAACTATTTTTTTCACGTTACTAATAAGGTATGATATTACTAAATACTCAAAAATTTAACATTTATTTATGCTCGTACATATTTATAGTGCCAAATGCATTGGCATAGAAGCCGTAAAAGTCACAGTAGAAGTCGATATCGCTATGGGTATTGGCATTCACCTGTGTGGGCTTGGTGATGTAGCAGTAAAGGAAAGCCTGCTTCGCACCATAACGGCTCTTCAGACACTCGGATACCATATCCCAGGTAAAAAAATAGTCATAAATCTAGCTCCGGCCGATATGCACAAAAGTGGAAGTGGTTATGACCTACCCATAGCTGTCGGAATCATAGCAGCATCTGCGCAAAAGTATATGCCCCTCATTTCGGATACTCTCATAATGGGTGAGTTAGGCTTGGACGGATCGGTTAGGCACATAAAAGGAGGATTGGCCTACGCCGATTTTGCGCAAAAAAATGGATTTAAAAGATGCATTCTTCCACAGACATCAGCACTTGAGGCTAAATGTATGGACGGGATAGATGTTTATGGAGTTACAACGCTATCCGATGTGGTTTCTATACTTGAAAACACTCAAGCCGATAATATACTCAAAGTCAACACCAGCAACAACGGAAATAAATCATTGGCCCACTTTGAACCGGAAGTTGATTTTGCAGAAATAATTGGCCAAGAAGGCGCAAAAAGGGCTATGGAGATAGCTGCGGCTGGAGGGCACAATGTCATAATGATAGGAGCGCCGGGAAGTGGCAAAAGTTCACTTGCAAAAGCATTGGCAGGGATACTACCGCAGATGAGTAAGGAAGAAGCCTTCGAATGCAGCAAAATATACTCCATAGCGGGGATGGGACATTTAAGTCAAGGGCTTATGCCATCCAGGCCTTTTCGAAGCCCACATTATAGCGCATCCATCGCGGCTATTATTGGTGGTGGCGGAAACGGAGAAAACATTATTCCTGGTGAAGTTACGCTTTCTCATCTGGGAGTATTGTTCATCGATGAATTTAACCTTATGCCTAAATCCGTAATCGAAGCCCTACGAGCTCCTATGGAAGACAGGAAAGTCACAATATCCAGACTCCGTGGAAAAGTGGAATATCCTTCATCGTTCACACTAGTAGCTGCAGCTAATCCTTGTCCTTGTGGATACTACGGAGAAGGGGACAAGTGCACCTGCACTCCAGGACAAAGGCAGCAATATTTTTCTCGACTTAGCGGTCCAATAATGGACAGAATGGACCTACAAGTATGGATACACCCTCTACCACCTGCGGCATTGAGTAACAGAGTCCCCGCTGAGAATTCATTCTCTATAAGAAAAAGAGTTATGGAAGCAAGAAGAATCCAATCCGAAAGATTTCGCGGTAGTAATATACGTTGTAACGCCGAAATGACCAACAGGCAGATTGAAAAATACTGTAACCTTAATGAAGATGAAAAAAGATTAATGCAAACTCTTATGGAAACCCTGTCACTTTCTATGAGAGCTTATCACAGAATAATAAAGGTAGCAAGAACCATAGCAGATATAGATGGATGCCCTCTTATCGAAAATAGACACCTTATGGAAGCTGCCGGTTATAGAATTCTGGATAAAACACCTACAAATTAAATCTTACCCCTGCCTCGAAACTAAACATCAAAGGATGTTCTGTACGGATGCTTTTAGGCTGATGATCGGCGAAGTAATAACCAATATATGGATCAAAATAAATCGAAACCAGATTAGAAAGATTAAATGTGCCTCCACACCCAAACTTCAATCCGAACTGAAAAGAGTCGTCCTTTAAACTCGCTATCGGTGCCGTACTTTCTGAAAGGATATAGTACTTATTGCTTATACACTTTTCTATACTGCCTCCGCCAAAGACATATATTTGGAAACTCTTCTTCTGCAATACATTATAATATATATTGATAGGAATTCCTATATAATGAAGTGTATTGGATACCTCTCCAGAAGCCGTCTTATAAGAACCCTCAAAATAGCGATTTAGCATAGTCCATCCTAAACCTACACTCGCTGACAGGCTTTGTGTAAGTGAAAAACGAGCAGAGACAGCTAACGATACCGGAATACTGTAAGTGGAAATACTGTTTTCATTAACCCCCTCGCAGGAATACCCACTTGTCCACTTAGGATGGGAAGAATATCCAGATGAATGAGCGTCGTTTGTACCGACTACACCACCTACCTTTATTGAAGTCTTATCCTTATGTCGTGCTCTTAAATGCTCTTCTTGACCTATCATATCTGCAAATGGGTCAGTGTACTCGTCATGCTCCTCCTCCATTGGTTTCGAGTTAATCGATGGGGTCTCTTCATTTGTTTTAGGGACCTCTTTATACAAACATTCCTCTTTATCAATTTTCGTAATAACCTCACGAGAAGGCAAAGCAGAACGAAGATCCTCTATCTCGCCTCTTATTGCAGCGTCGAACACTAAAGGGTTCCCAGCAGCCGCGATTTTCATCGGCACCAACTGATTTTCTTTCACGCTCTGCTTATTAGGAGTAAAGAGCAACAATGCTGCCACTGAAGCGCATACAGTGCAAAAGCCAACCCATACGGGCCTTTCCCATCTTCGGCCCAGAAATCTAGGCTTTTGCTTACTTTCAAGACGAGACGAGATAGCCTCCCACGTTCCCTTAGGAGGTTTAATCTCAGCATCTAATAACTTAGACTTTAGACTATTATCGAATGCTATTTCTTTTCTTTCGTCCATTACTTTTTATCATTTCTTGAAGCATCACCCGCGCTCTTTGAAGTTGAGACCTTGATGTAGCCTCTCCTATTCCCAACGCCTCGGCAATCTCCTTATGCGAGTAACCTTCTATCACATACATGTTGAACACTGTTCTAAACCCAGGAGGTAATTCTGACACTTTCCTCAGAAGCTCTTGATAACTTATCCGCTGAATAACACTCTCGCCTTCGTCAAAAAGGCCATAGGCCTTTTCTATATCGCCACTATCCCTCATCACATCGTGCTGCCTTAAAACCATTAATGCAGTATTAGTGAATATTCTTCGCGCCCACCCTTCAAAAGAGCCCTCTCCCGAGTATGTGGATAATTTATTAAACAATGTTACAAATCCATCCTGCAAAACATCTTGTGCCGCTTCCTTGTCTCCCATATACCGCAAACACACAGCATACATCTTAGCAGACAAATGCTCATAAATAGATCTTTGGGCACGGGAATCTCCGTTCTTCGCGTCCATAATCCATCTATCAAGATGCTCTTTTTTACTGAATAGTTGCATTATCTATTAAAATCCTTCCAAATTTACGCTTTACTTTACTTATTCCAATGTTTTTTGCCTATTTTTGGGGATATAAAATCGGATATGAAAATTAAACACTTCTTATTATCTATTTTCCTAGTACTGTCTGTATGGTCAAATGCAGATGCAGCTGACATTCATATAACGGATATCGCACTTTTAATCAGCAACGACAACTATTCTAAGGCAAAGCCACTTGCTCAAAAGCTCGTCAAAGCAGAGCCTGATAACGATGCTGGATGGTACTACCTGGGACGATGCCTATGGGTAGAGGGAAACTATAAAAAAGCTATAGGGTGCTTTCAAAGGTCCGTAAAATTAGATCCCACTAATGACAATTATTACCTTACTCTATACAACGCCATATCGCAATTCCCCGAAATGGAAGCACAAGCCGACTCAATCGCTTTACAGTTAATAAAACGATTTCCTAAAAAGTTCAATACACCTTTTACCCTCATGCTTCTGGCTGAAAATGAGTTAAAAGCAAAAAAAGATTCACTCGCGACCATTCACCTTCAGCAGGCGCTCGCCCTAGATCCCACTTATGCCCCAGCCGCACTTGAATTATCAGAAATATATAGAACGGAAGGTAACCTATCTGCCTATTTTGTAACTATACCTATTTTTTTAACAGACAGAGATTTACCGCCAACCAAAAAAGCCGATTATCTATGGAATGTGCTTGAGCTGACAGATGGCACATCGTATCGCATTTATGGCAAAAGACTTGACTCTCTTGTCGATACACTTTTAACGACTCATCCTAAAGACTCTTCTTGTATAAAATTAGCCGGAAATTGGGCGATATACACAAGCAGACCCGAATTGGCGAAAAAACATTTTGAAACTCTCACTGAATATTATCCTGAAACACTAACGGGATGGGGAACTCTATCTTATCTCTCTATTGATGAAAAAGAAAAAATTTCTATATACGAAAAAGCCTTAAGCCATATTAAAGTAAACACCGATAGGGCTGCCCTTTATTCTATGATGGCAGATTCATATTATAGACTAGGTGAAAAGAAAAAAAGCTACCAATGTTTCGATAAAGCACTGAAGCTGTGTCCTAACGATGCTACCATTCTCAACAATTACGCATATAATCTATGCCTTGATGGTAAAAACCTAAAAAAAGCAGAAAAAATGAGTATGAAGGCAGTAAAAATGGAGCCGGAAAACGCATCGTTTCTAGATACTTACGGTTGGATACTATATCAAAAGAAAGACTACGAAAAAGCCAAATCCTACTTTAAAAAATGTATGGTATATGGTGGAAGTAACAGCAAAGAATCCTTATACCACTATTCTAAGACTCTAGAAGCCTTAGGAGAAAAAGACCTGGCAGATTTCTATATGAATATGTATAATTCGAAATGAGACGAAGGCTTTATATTATCCTGCTGCTACTAGGCATATCCATATATTCCAACGGGCAAAGTGCCCAAAAGCAAGAAATCGAGCGCCTAAGAAAGGAAATTTCCGAGATAGACAAGCAGTTAAAGGCCAATGAAGGCAAAAGTTCTGACGCCACGGCCCAATTGGCCTTAACAAGAAGAAAAATCGCGGTAAGCAAGTCGCTGGTGTCCGAATCGGAGAGAGAACTCGCTTCGATTAATCAAAAGATGCGCTCAAAATCTAAAGAAATCAAGCAAACTCAAGCACGATTAGATGATAATCTAAAGTACTATCAAAGCTTGATAAAAAGTGCTTATCTTAGTCGGGATCCTAAGTTACGATTCCTCTATGTGCTTTCTGGAGAAAATATTCAACAGGTTGTTCGGCGTTTCAACTACCTACGAGAAGCCTCCGATAACCTTCGCGACGAGGCCTATGCCATTAACAAGAAAAAAGAAAAACTTAATATTGAGATAGCTCAGTTAGATTCGCTTAAACAGATTAATGCCACTCTGTTGTCTCAAAGAAATTCCGAGTTGTCAAAATTAAAGTCAACAGAGAAAAAAGAGCAGCAGATAATAAACAAATTACAAAAAAATAAAACACACTACCTTAAAGAGAAAAAGAACAAACAGCAGCAGATCAACGCCCTGAATAAAAAGATTGCGCAAATGATTGCGCAACAGAACAAGAAATCTAAAAGTAGCCCACAAAAGCAAGTAGATATCAAACTTTCAAAGGAATTTGCCGCGAATAAAGGCAAACTTCCTTGGCCTGTTGATGGCACAATCATAGGGAAATACGGGAAACAAAAACACCCCGTTTATAAAAATATCGACCTCCCATTCAATAATGGGATAAATATTTCCACAGCATCGAATGCTCAAGTGCACGCTGTCTTTAACGGAATAGTATGTCAAGTAGTCGTGATGCCAGGATACAACCAATGCGTCCTTGTTCAGCATGGTGAATACTATACATTCTACTGCAGACTTAAACAAGTAAATGTAAAAGCTGGCGATAAAGTATCTTGCGGAGATGTGTTAGGAATCGTCGACACCATCGGAGGAGAAACTCAACTCCACTTCCAACTATGGAAAGGCACAAATTCTCAAAATCCGGAGCCTTGGCTTCTTTAACGAAGTTTTATAAGTTCCACAGCCCCTGGGCAAATGTCCTCTTCCTGTGGCGTTAAATATATGATACGCTGATTCGGCGAGCCTCTAAACAACAAGGTCACATCCCTTTGCTCGAGGATAAAAGGGCCGTCGACCAGAGTATCGATATACTCCAAAAGACGGTTTTTCTCCGGATCCTGCCTTATCTGCTCTATGGTGAAGCCTGTCCAGCACCATATATTCTTATTCGTTTCTGTCTTTATTCTTCGGGCCAATGCGGTAAATGCTTCAGCCTGATAAAAAGGGTCGCCGCCAGTAAATGTAACATTTGATATGGTATCTGATACTATTATGTCAAATAATTCATCGACACTCATCCATTTGCCATTATTTATATTCCACGACTGAGGATTATGGCACCCAGGGCAATGATGCTCGCATCCTGCACAATAAATCGAAGTGCGCAGACCAGGGCCATCTGCCATAGTCTGCTGCACTATATCCAATACTGAGATTTTTAATTCTGATTCCACTATTTATGAACCACCCTATCCTTTAATTCGGCAAGTTTCCCACTATTCCATCTATTAGTAGTCCCTACCAGATAGCCTGTTATGCGCTGTAAAGTATCTATATTAGTAGAATGACAGTGAGGACATTCTTTCAAGTCCTCCGATGCATCCTCATATCCACAATCAAGGCATCTGTTTCTGTTATGATTTACAGAACCATAACCAATGTTATATTTGTCTATAAGATCTACTATATGCATTATAGCCTGTGGATTATGAGTAGCATCTCCATCTATTTCCACATAGAAAATATGTCCTGCGTTCTCATACTTATGATAAGGGCCCTCGATTTTAGCCTTGTGCTCTGGTGTACAATGAAAATAAACAGGAATATGGCTCGAATTCGTATAGTAGTCCTTATCCGTAACTCCCTTTATGACTCCGAATTGCTTTTTATCCATTCGGGTAAATTTACCTGAAAGTCCCTCCGCAGGAGTAGCAAAAAGACTGAAATTATGCTGATAACTTTCAGAGTATCCATTTATACGTTCGCGCATATGCTTTACTATCCTCAACCCCAATTCCTGAGCTTCCTCGCTTTCCCCATGATGATGGCCAATAAGCGCTATCAAACATTCGGCCAGGCCAATAAAGCCAATGGAGAGAGTCCCCTGATTTATAACACTTTCTATAGTATCATTCGGGCCAAGCTTCTCCGAACCCATCCACAACCCATTCATAAGCAGTGGAAACTGTTTTTTAAGTGCAGTTTTCTGGAAATTAAAACGGTCATTTAACTGTTTGGCTGAAATATCCAAAGCCCAATCGAGCCTACTCATAAATGTAGCTATCCTCTCCTCCTTATTTTCTATGCCCATACACTCTATTGCAAGCCTTACTATATTTATGGTAGTAAAACTTAGATTTCCACGGCCAATGGATGTTCTGGGGCCGAATTTATTATCAAACACTCTTGTTCGACACCCCATAGTAGCAACCTCATGAACATAACGTTTAGGGTCTTGTGGGTCCCAATCTGCATCTTGATTATAGGTAGCATCTAGATTTAGAAAATTCGGAAAGAACCTGCGCGCAGTAACCTTACATGCATATTTATAAAGGTCATAGTTAGGATCTTCTGGAAGATAACTGACTCCCCTCTTCTTTTTCCAAATCTGAATAGGGAAGATAGCCGTAGATCCATTTCCCACACCCTCATAAGTAGTGTTAAGGATTTCCCTGATTACGCAACGTCCCTCTGCAGAAGTATCTGTTCCATAATTTATAGAACTGAAAACCACCTGATTACCACCTCTTGAGTGAATAGTGTTCATATTATGAACAAATGCTTCCATTGACTGATGCACTCGTGACACCGTCTGATTCACGCATTGTTGAATTACTCTCTCATCTCCCACAAGCCCAGTCAGATCACGCTTTAGATAATCTGTCAGTTCAACATCGTTTAGGTAACTATAGTCGGTATTATCATACTCACCTAATTTACGAAGTTCCTCACGGAATGTCTTACGAACAAACGGAGCAAGATAAAAATCAAATGCTGGAATGGCCTGCCCTCCGTGCATTTCATTCTGTACAGTCTCCATAGAAATACAAGCCAACACGCTCGCTGTTTCGATACGCTTTGCAGGGCGACTTTCTCCATGTCCCGCCTTTAAACCATGCTCAAGCACCAGATCAAGTGGATGCTGAAGACAAGTAAGACTCTTGGTAGGATAATAATCCTTATCGTGAATATGGATATATCCCCCCACTACAGCTTCACGAACATCTTCTGCAAGCAAACACTCATCAACATAAGGTTTTGTAGCCTCAGATGCGAACTTCATCATCATACCTGCCGGCGTGTCTGCGTTCATATTGGCATTCTCTCGAGTAATATCATTAGCCTGAGCATCAATAATCTCTTGGAAAATCTCCGTGGTCTTAGCCTTACGAGCCAGATTCCTCTGATTTCTATATGCTATATAGCGTTTAGCGACTTCTTTACGAGGACTTTTCATCAACTCCATCTCTACACAATCCTGAATATCCTCTACACTCATCTCCTCACAATGTTTTCTGGAGATAGTGTCTGCTATCTTAGCGGCAAGGATTATATCCTCTCCGTCCTCTGTCACATTCATGGCTTTCAGTATGGCAGCAACTATCTTCTGATTATTGAACTCAACCTTCCGGCCATCCCTTTTAATTACATACTTAATCATAGATTTACATTTGTGGTGAAAAAAAACAACTCCCGTCCCGTGAGAGTTGACAAATACAAAGATAGAATTTTACTTGATACAATAGACAAAACTGTTCAAGTAAAGTTTTCCACAGGATAGCTATTTTATGTTAATTAGCTATCCTATAGATAATTATATTTTGAATTATTCTAAAATAGAGTTATGCTTATAACAGATTTGTTACTACGCAGAGACGCAAACCAAAACGTGTCTATCGAATGTAAAATAATATAGCGTCAACTCCTGTTCATAGCCATCCTTATCGGTAAAAATAGCGCTCAATTCGCCTTCATCGCGGAATTTAAAGCCATCTATGTGTATCTGTTCTATGAAGTCCACGTCATACTGCGACGTTAACTTAAAAATGGCTTCTTTAGCACACCAATATATGGCTAGTTGCTCATTTTTTTGTTCATCGTCGAGATCCTCCAGCTCCTCTTTTGATAAAGCTTTCCTCTCTACTGCTGTAAAATCCCTATCGAGAGATTCACAGTCTATCCCCACTTCATCTTCATCGTTAAGTATCACAGCTACATAGCGATCAGTATGAGTGATGCTAATATTGATTGCATTATTCTCGATATAGGGTTTACCATTATCATGATGCGATAGATACACCTTATCTTCAAACATAGCATCCAACAAGGCCCTTACCGCAAGCCGCTGCTTACGAAGTGATTCACTTTTAATATACGAAATCTCCTCAAGTTCGTCTGAGGGTATGGACGTCAGAGAGCGAAGCTCTTCCTCGCTTTCTGTAATTTTCCAGACTCCTACGCGCGAGTGCGCGGGGTCATCAAGATCCTTTGTAAGAAATAGTGCCATATAGTTTTTTTGACATCTGCAAATATAATGTTATTTCCTTGATTTTTGCTAAATTTGCCGAAAATTTGTTTTTCAGTAAGTTTTAAAAAATTGAATTGGTAGAAATTTAGAAATATTTATAAGGACAGGTTGCTTTGAGAAGAAGAAATGTGCCAGTCATGTAGCACACGACCGATGATAAATGCAATAAGACCATAAAGATTATCAATTAATTTTTAACGATTACTCAAGGCATTTATTAGAAACGCGATTTCTTTTATCTTTGAGTCTTTTTAAAAGAGGTAAACGAAGGCTCAAAGAGATGGGATGAATGATGAGTATTAATTGAATAAGCTTATAAACTCAAATATTTTTTGATATTATGAAGTATTTAACAAACGAAAAACTGACCATAGTAGGCGCCGGCGGAATGATCGGCTCCAATATGGCTCAAACAGCCCTTATGCTGGGACTTACACCTAACATCTGTCTTTATGATATATTCGAGCCAGGTGTTCACGGCGTAGCAGAAGAAATGTATCATTGCGGATTCGATGGTGCAAACATCACTTGGACCGTAAATCCTGAAGAGGCATTCACCGATGCAAAATACATCGTTTCATCAGGTGGCGCACCTCGTAAAGAAGGTATGACACGCGAAGACCTCTTAAAGGGTAACTGTCAGATAGCAGCACAATTCGGTGACTACATCAAAAAGTACTGCCCAGATGTAAAGCATGTAGTGGTTATCTTCAATCCTGCAGATGTTACAGCACTTACGGCTCTTATACATTCAGGGCTCAAGCCTAATCAGTTAACCTCTCTTGCAGCTCTTGATTCTACTCGTCTTCAGAGTAACCTTGCTCAGGAATTCGGAGTACCACAGAGCAGCGTAACAGGAGCTCATACTTATGGTGGACACGGAGAGCAGATGGCAGTATTTGCATCTCAAGTTAAGATTAACGGAAAGCCTCTTTCTGAAATGGGACTTTCAGCAGAAAAAATGGCTGAAATAAAGCAAAAGACAATACAGGGTGGCTCTGAAATAATCAAACTTCGTGGACGTTCATCCTTCCAAAGTCCTGCATATAACGCCATCAAAATGATAGAAGCCGCTATGGGTGGTGAGAAATTCACCTTGCCTGCTGGTTGCTATGTAAATTGCGACAAATGTGGTTTCAAAAATGTGATGATGGCTATGCCTACTACCATTGACGCTAGTGGAGTTCATTTCACAGAGCCAACGGGAACGCCAGAGGAGATGGCAGCTCTCAGGTCATCGTATGAACATCTTTGTAAAATGCGTGACGAGATTATAACTCTTGGAATCATTCCACCTGTAGAAAACTGGAAAGACGATAATCCAAATCTTTAGGATTACAACTTTTAAGTAACTTTCAAAAAATAACCTGCATCATCTTAGAAAATCTTTTTGGTCTATATTCCTTTTCTCATCAGTTATGTGCCACCGGCACACTCCTTTTTCGAAAAGAAATCTATCCTCGAAAATCTCATTCTAATCTGACGCAACTTATTTTTTTCACGTTACTAAATAATCGAAAGAGGGTGACTAAAAAGTCGAAGTACTGATAGTCATCTTCTTTTTTGTGTCATACTCCTACACCATCGATTATATACAAAAAAGAAGCACCTACATTTCTGTAAGTGCTTCTTCTCTGGTGGAGATAAAGAGATTCGAACTCTTGACCCTCTGCTTGCAAAGCAGATGCTCTACCAACTGAGCTATACCCCCATAACGTAGGCCCGCGCGGAGTTGAACCGCGGACCTCCACATTATCAGTGTGGCGCTCTAACCAACTGAGCTACGAGCCTATATATAAAGGAAGATAAGTACAAGGCTTTAAAAGTGCCTTGTTCACATTTAACCGCGAGCCTTAGCGTCAAAAGTTAAGCTCCAAAAAGGAGGTGTTCCAGCCACACCTTCCGGTACGGCTACCTTGTTACGACTTAGCCCCA
>DJPX01000026.1:0-1393 GCA_002438635.1 Bacteroidales bacterium UBA6401 | reverse complement strand
GATTACTAGCGAATCCAGCTTCGTGGAGTCGAGTTGCAGACTCCAGTCCGAACTGAGACGACCTTTTATGGTTCCGCATCCCCTCACGGGGTAGCTTCCCTCTGTAGCCGCCATTGTAACACGTGTGTCGCCCCGGACGTAAGGGCCGTGCTGATTTGACGTCATCCCCCCCCTCCTCGCACCTTGCGGTGGCAGTCCCGCCAGAGTGCCCAGCTTAACCTGATGGCAACTGGCGGCAGGGGTTGCGCTCGTTATGGCACTTGAGCCGACACCTCACGGCACGAGCTGACGACAACCATGCAGCACCTCGACGCCTGTCCGAAGACTCGACCATCTCTGATCAATTCAGGCGCCGTTCGAGCCCGGGTAAGGTTCCTCGCGTATCATCGAATTAAACCACATGTTCCTCCGCTTGTGCGGGCCCCCGTCAATTCCTTTGAGTTTCATCGTTGCCGACGTACTCCCCAGGTGGATGGCTTATCGCTTTCGCTTGGCCACTGACACTCTATCGCCAGCGGTTAGCCATCATCGTTTACGGCGTGGAATACCAGGGTATCTAATCCTGTTCTATCCCCACGCTTTCGTGCCTCAGCGTCAGTTACGGATTCGCCAGATGCCTTCGCAATCGGTGTTCTGAGTGATATCTATGCATTTCACCGCTACACCACTCATTCCTCCGGCGGCATCCGCACTCCAGCGCGACAGTATCAAGGGCAGCCCTCCCGTTGAGCGGAAGAATTTCACCCCTGACTTGACGCACAGCCTACGCACCCTTTAAACCCAATGAATCCGGATAACGCTCGCATCCCCCGTATTACCGCGGCTGCTGGCACGGAGTTAGCCGATGCTTATTCACCTGGTACTCTCGTCGGACGTGCGCGACGCCCTTATTGCCCCCAGGCAAAAGCGGTTCACAGCCCATAGGGCCTCCTTCCCGCACGCGGCATGGCTGGTTCAGGCTTCCGCCCATTGACCAATATTCCTCACTGCTGCCTCCCGTAGGAGTATGGACCGTGTCTCAGTTCCATTGTGGGGGACCTTCCTCTCAGAACCCCTACCGATCGTCGCCTTGGTGGGCCGTTACCCCGCCAACTAACTAATCGGACGCGAGCCAATCCGTAGCCGCCATAACTTTCAATATCCATCCATGTGAACGTATATCATATTGGGGATTAGTCGGCGTTTCCACCGGTTGTCCCCAGGCTACGGGCATGTCGCTCACGCGTTACGCACCCTTCCGCCGGTCGCCGCCAGAACATTGCTGCCCCGCGCTGCCCCTCGACTTGCATGTGTTAAGCCTGCCGCTAGCGTTCATCCTGAGCCAGGATCAAACTCTTCTTTGTATATACTCTATCTCTCTAGTTCGACCCCGACAACTTCATTCTTCTATTTT
>DJPX01000004.1 GCA_002438635.1 Bacteroidales bacterium UBA6401 | reverse complement strand
CTCCGGTACGATCTGTCTTTACCATGCCTTTGTCCATAATAAGTTGTAAGAGGAAGATGACCACAAAACATAAACAAAATTTTTCATATATTTACGGCAATATGAAAAGATTTATCATAACGATTTTATCTATAATATGCTTTCTTTCTCCTTCTTATGCTCAGTTCTATGTGGAAGGTAATGAACGCACAAGCATAAAATGGAGCACATTCAACACGAATTCATACAAGTTTATTTATCCGAGGGGGTGCGACTCACTTGCATTTTGTTATGCAAGGCAGTGGGAGAAATACCGATATGCGGTAGGCTATGGCGGTGGTGATAATCTGCCTGTGGTGCTACATCCTTATTCCTCGATTTCGAACGGATTTGTGGTGTGGACTCCAAGCCGGATGGAGATGTTTGCCGCTCCGTCTATGTATAGCCCGGAGGCTGTTCCGTGGCACACTTTACTGGCTATACATGAAAATAGACATGTTGCGCAAATGCAGTTTATGCAGAATCGCCATTTTAAATGGACAGAGTATGTCTTCGGTGAACTTCTTTCTGGGCCAATATCGGTGTTGTGGTGCTCTTCTATGTTTATGGAAGGGGATGCCGTGGCGACGGAAACGGCTTTGACACAGTCGGGAAGAGGAAGAAGTGCGGACTTTCTGGAGTATTTTCGGGTATGTTTTGAAAATGGAGATTTAAGAGATTTTGACAGGTGGCGCTTCGGCTCTCAAAAGTATTATACCCCAGATTATTATAAAATAGGTTATCTATCAGTTGCCGGTATGGGTGCAGGCCCTCATACAGAGTTTTTTGATAACACCTTCAGACCTCGTTTTTCCGGATTTGCAAAACGGATGCAGCGCCATTGGCAAGAGGACACCCGTTCTCGCGCCCCTTTTCAGCAATATACGCAATTGACTGAAAATGAGAAATACTATGTGTCTTATTCTGGATTGGCAGTTAAGGATGGGCAAATCTATGCTTTAAGGACAGGAATAGCGGATAATGCAAGGCTTGTTTCGATAGACCCGGAAAGTGGGGAGGTGGAAAGCTTATGTTATGCCAGTCCGGAATCGCGTTTGTCTAGCAGTGGGGATAGGTTGTATTGGACCGAAGAAGTTCCTAATTTGCGCTGGGAAATGCATTCAACTTCGGCACTTCGCTCGTATGACGGGAGGAAGATTAGAACAGAGATTGGAGGACATCGTTTATATAATCCTGCGTGGGAAGAGGACAGATTGGCATTAGTGGAAAATGAGATAAATGGAGAATGTAAAGTAAGAGTTTACAAACGCATTGGCCATAAACTTTCTGAGATAAATGTGTATGATGCGCCATCTGGGGTACAGGTGCTTGAGCCGGTATGGGCCAATGGTCACTTGTATGCGAGTGCTATGGATGATTCGGGCCAATTCTTATGTGATATTGAGCGCGGGTGCCTGGCCATATTGGCATCGAGTCCTGTGAAAATCAATCACCTATTTTCAAAGGATGGGAAGCTATTATTTACTTCGGATCGCACGGGTGTGAATGAATTATACTCGCTTGATCCCAAGAGTGGCGAAGTATATCAGTTGACTAATTTGCCTCAGGGGGGAAAGGATTTTGTTTTTAATGAAGACAAACTGTACTTTACCGTTTTGTCCCCTATGGGAAGGAATGTATGTGAGACTCCGACATCAAGCCTTTCGTACAAAAAAGTGAACTTTAATGTCAGGCATTCATACGTGCTGGCAGATTCTTTGAGCCGGGCTGTGGCGGATGTTCATATTGGCGATTTTTCCGATGCCACTTGGGAAGTGCGTCCTTATTCAAAATTTAAGAATGCGTTCCGATTCCATTCGTTTATTCCATTTTTATTCTTGGATTCTGATGAGATGATGACAATATCATCAGAACAGCAATATATGAATGCCGGATTAGGTGCAACGGCCTTTTTTCAAAATAATCTAAGCACGCTTTATGGAAATGTGGGATTGAAATTCTTTGCAGATGAAAATGGGCTTCCACTTCCGGGATTAGGCTTTAATTTGAAATACAGAGGATTGTATCCTATAATTGAATTAAAGGGGATGTATGTAGACAACTATTCTTATGGATACCTAAGGTCTTACATTCCATTTAATTTATCACGAAATGGCTGGAGTACAGGAATTATCCCGGTGGTTTCTTTAGAAAGTAAGCAAACAGGTGAATCGCGGTCGTGGGATAGTTCAATATCTGCAGGGATACGTGCTTACACTATGCTTCCGAAGTGTAATAGTAATGTTTTTCCTCGTTGGGGTATAGGTATAAGTTTAGAAGATTCCTATTCTTTTACTACGCATAGGTTTAAGCCGGCAATGACGCTTTATGGGTACACGCCGGGAATTAAAAAAACACATGGTTTTGCTTGGAACCTGTCTTATCTTCAAGAATGCATAGAAACGCAGGAGTATGTGGCTTTGATTGACAGAATGGGGGTAAATATACGCTATGCTTTTTCTATTCCAATAGATTGGTCTGGTCTTTCTCCTTTATTTTATTTAAGAAATATGGAGTTAATTCCGTTCTATGAATTCAGTAATGATAATGTGTCGGGATTTAGGATGACGGATCGAAATTTTTTTGACGGTTATTTGAACCAACATTCTGCAGGTACATATATAAATGCAGTACTCGGAAATATGTTTTGCTTGCCATACGATTTTCGGGTGGGTGTGAAAGTAGGATATAATACGGAGGATAAAATGTTTTGTAAACTTGTTTTAAGTTATGATATGTAGTAAATGTGCGAAGTTTTTTGATGCTGGACTTCCTAAAAGTGTAAATGTGGCGAGCCGTCCCGAACTTAAAGAAAAGATATTGGATGGCACTTTCTTTTTAGTCACTTGCCCTTATTGCGGACAAGTGAATCTATATAGTGAAGATTTTGTTTACAATGATCCCACGCAGCACATTTTAATCGTACTGAGCCGTGTTTCCATGTCTTCTCCAGGATTGGAAGGCTACACGTGTAGGCAGGTGGAGACTGTCGGCGATTTAATAGAGAAGATAAAGATCTTCGATGCTGGACTTGACGATGTCGCTATGGAAATATGTAAATTCGTGACTCTTCAAGAAATGAGCAAGGATGTGCAACTAAAATTCTATAAGATGGAAGGCTCTGACGCACAGATAGTTTTTGCCTACCCAGAAAAAGGCGAAATGCATTTGATAGAGATAGGTCAGAATGTCTATGCCGATGCAATGGGCATTCTGTCTCGAAATCCCGAGATAGTCGAGACTGCCCGTGGACTTGTAAAAGTGGATCAGGGGTGGTTAAGGAAATTTTTCGGGTAAGATATGCCCTTTGCGAATTCAAATATTGGAATTATTATTTAAAAAGTTTAGATTTGTAATTCGGACACACAAAAACTAATAATAAAATGAAAGAGTATTCTAAAAATGACATTAGAAACGTGGTGCTGCTTGGTGCGACCAAGTCGGGTAAAACCACGTTATCTGAAGCTATGCTTTTCGAGGGCAAGGTTATCGACAGACGAGGAACAGTGGAGGATAAGAACACGGTTTCAGATAACAATGAACTTGAAAAGCTTAATCAAAGATCCATTTATGCGACTCCGCTATATGCAGAGTTTATGAACAAGAAGATAAATATCATTGATGCACCAGGGTCAGACGATTTTATAGGTGGCGCAGTGTCTGCTTTTAAAGTATGTGAAAATGGTATTCTTGTGATAAATGCGCAACAGGGCGTGGAGGTAGGTACACGAGGCCTTTTACGCCATGCCGATAAATATAATATTCCTCTGGTAATAGCTGTAAATCAACTCGATGGGGATAAGGCTGATTGGGAGATGACACTTTCTTCAATAAAAGAGGAATTAGGAAAAAATAATATCATCCCTATACAGTTCCCTACTAAAGTGGGTGCTGGATTTGATGGTTTCGTGGATGTTTTAACTATGAAGTATTATCACTTCAAGGACGAAAACGGAACGCGTGAGGATTTAGAGATACCAGAAGAGTATAGAGACGAAGCAGAAGTAGCGCGTCAGGAACTTATTGAAAAGGCTGCAGAGTTTGATGATACTCTGATGGAGAAATTTTTCGAAATGGGGACACTCACGGAGGATGAAATCCGTGCAGGTCTTGCCGTAGGAATAAAAAATAGGGAAGTCTTCCCTATAATGTGCGTGAGTGCTAAGAAAGATATCGGCGTAAAACGTCTATTGGAGTTCACGAAAAATGTAGCTGTAGCTCCTGACGTGGATGAGAATAAGCCGGCATCCCTATTTATATATCAAAACGATGTGGAACCGCACGTAGGAGAGGTTTCGTATTTCAAAGTAATGTCCGGTATAGTAAGTTCTGGGTCAGAGTACGAAGATCCACGTACTTTTAACAAAGAGAAATTCTCGACCATTTATGCTGTAGCCGGAAACAAGAGGGAGCCTGTTCAGAATCTTCACGCCGGAGATTTCGGATGCGTGGTGAAACTTAAGAATGGTAGAGCCAATACTACTCTTTGTGCTCCCGGTGCGGGTATCATCTATGATAAGATAATATTCCCGGCTCCTAAATATCGTTGTGCTATAAAGGCCAAGGTTCAACAGGACGAGCAGAAGTTGGGCGATGCTTTGAAGAAGATTTCAAATCAGGACCCTACAGTCGTAGTAGAATACTCTAAGGAACTTCGTCAGACGATATTAAGCGGTAATGGAGAACAGCACATTAATATGGTTAAATGGCGCATTAATAATGAATTCGGTATAGATGTCGAATTGTTTGCCCCTAAGGTGCCTTATCGTGAGACTATAACTAAGATATCTAATGCGCAATATCGTCATAAGAAACAGTCCGGTGGAGCTGGTCAGTTTGGTGAAGTCCATCTTCTTGTATGCCCTGCAGAAGGCGAGTTGAAGACTAAGTTCAATATAGACGGGAAAGATACTCAACTTAATGTCAAAACATCAGAGACTGTAGATCTTGACTGGGGTGGAAAGCTCGAATTCTATAATTGTGTCGTCGGTGGTGCTATCGATTTGGGCTTTATGCCAGCTATCTTGAAAGGTATAAAGGACAAGATGGTGGAGGGTCCTCTTACAGGCTCTTATGCTCGTGATATTAGAGTGTTTGTGTATGATGGCAAGATGCACCCAGTGGATTCTAAAGAAATCGCATTTATAATTGCAGGTCGTAATGCCTTCAAAGAAGCGTTCCGTAATGCAGGTCCGAAGATTCTGGAACCTATTTATAATGTTGAAATAATGACTCCAGGAGAGTATCAGGGAGCAGTAATGTCAGATTTGCAGAATCGTCGCGGTATATTAGGCGATCTAGGAACCGATAAGGGGTTCTCGGTTCTTAAGGCTAGAGTTCCGCTTGCTGAGTTATATCGTTATTCTACGGTTCTTAGTTCATTGACATCGGGTTCAGCTACATTCACGATGGAATTTGCCGATTATCAGCCGGTTCCTGGTGATGTGCAGGCTAAACTCCTCGCAGAATATGCGGCTCAGGATACTGAAGACGAATAGAATAGCGCAATGTATAGATAAAATCCGGTCCTCGAAAAAGGATCGGATTTTTTAGTAAGAAGAAGTCATTACAGCCACCACAAACAGCACGAAGTAGTCCTTAAATACTTTTCGAAAGAGTTTTGATGCGCGCTGAATTTCAAAATTGACTTTGCGTTCAGAAACGCCGAATTCTATTGCGATTTCTTTAGCTGACATTCGAGACAGCTTTTTCGCGGTGAATATTTCGTATGAAAGCTCGCTAAGGTTTTCTTTAACTTTACTAAGCAGTATAGGTAAATCTACGTATAGCGGATAGTCGTTTTCTCCTGAGTCTGAGAGGAGCTTCATATCTTCGATGGCCAACTCTTTCAGTTCTGCGGGTATGGAATCTCGAGCAATCCTGCTTTTAAGGTAATCCAGACAGCGGTTCTTTATCGCTATTAAAAAGTAGCCACGGATATCTTTGACTTCTATCTCATCTCTTCGGTTGAGGATTTTGACTATGCTATCTTGGTAAATATCTTCGGCAATATCGCGTTTCCCCACATATCTTTGCGCGATTTTTACGAACCGCAGTCTTTCCTCGTTTAGAAGTAGAATGTCATCGATGGTGAGTTTATGTGGCTTTTCGTTAAGCATAATTATGTAACAAAGATAGTAACTTTTAAAAAATAAGTTGCATAAGTTAGAATCTGTTTTGAAATCTTACATAAAAATTAAAATTATAGATGTCAAAAATGTTTTTTGTATCGTTCTTATATTAGAGAGTGTGAGTGACACTTTTTTTGTAAACTACATATAAAGCACGAAAGACGAGAATTTTCGATGAAAGATAATAAAGACATAATAAGTGACGAGATGCTTTTCCGCTACTTTTCAGGTGATGCTACAGAAGTGGAGAAAAGGATTATAGGAGCGTGGATCGTCGAGAGTGATAGGAATAGAAGCCGTTATCGTAGGGCATCCAAGCTTTATGAAAAGTGGATGATGTCAGCGTCTATGGAGTCTATCGAGGGTAGGCCAATGCATACGCGCACTTCAAATACCAGTACTGTTGGTCGCAGATTCGCATTAGCATTTGCCAATGTACTTGCGGCAGTGCTTGTGTGTGGAGGCGCATATTGGGTGGCGCAAAATCGTCAAAATAAAGTGCTTGCACAGACCATGAATACCATCGAGGTTCCTGCGGGAAACAGAATGGATATAGTATTGGAAGATGGGACAAAGGTGAAATTGAATTCAGGGGCAAAGCTTAGTTACCCGGTTCGATTTGCCGATGACCGCAGGGATGTGATACTTTCGGGAGAGGCTTGTTTTGAAGTGTCGCACGCTGCACAAAGACCATTTGTGGTTAAAACATTTGCATCTGATATTCAAGTATATGGAACAGAGTTCGACGTTATTGCAGATGAATGCGAGAAAGTATTTAGTGTCGCTCTTTTAAATGGTTCGGTGAAGGTGAGAAATGAATCTCAAGAGATTACAATGTCTCCAGGAGAGACGGTATCTTTAGAGGGAAATACGCTTTTGAAGAATGCTAATCGTAAGGTGAAAGACCAATACCGCTGGACAGAGGGTATATTGAATATAGAGGGAATGGATTTCCGAATGCTTATGCGTAATATAGAACGCGCATTTGGAGTTAAGATCGTAATCGATAGGAAGGAAATGCCACAGTTGTTCTACTCGGAAGGTGAGTTAAGAATCAGTGATGGTATAGATTACGCCTTGAATACTTTAAGAAATGTAGCGGATTTTAGTTATACTAAGGATTATAGCACAGGAACGATAATTATACATTAAAACGGGTTACAAAAAAGCTTGTGGGATGAACCATAAACACCACAAGCTTCGGAATGGCCTTTTGATAACAAATAAACCATTATTTTTAACAAAATTATGCAAAAACGACGTATTCTGCAAAACTTATGCAGCGTGCTTAGTTTCTTGATTTTGCTTCATCTTTCTGTCGCGACTTATGCGGCTGGACAAGCAAATGACTCTAAAATCACCTTGGAACTTAAGGACGTCACGCTCGAAAAGGCAATTACTTCTATTAAGGAACAGTCTTCGTATCTGTTCTTCATCAACTCAGTAGATCTTTCTAAAAGGGTTAGTATCAATGTGAAAGACGAAGGTATACGAAAGGTATGTGATGCTTTGTTTACACCTGTAGGTGTTTCTTATAAGATTGAAGGGCACCACATTTATCTATCACAAGAGGTAAGCACAGGCAAGCCTGCTGTACTTTCTGGAATTGTAAAGGATGAAGGCGGAGTAGCTATTCCGGGTGTTTTCGTATTCGTGGTAGGAACTACCAATGGAACGACCACGGATCTTGACGGAAAATTTTCGTTAGAGGTGGCTCCGGAGCAGTTAGGCTCACAACTCGAGTTCAACTTTTTAGGTTATGAAATTGAGCGTCCCACTATTGGAGAGCGTAGGATTTTTAATATCACGTTAAGAGAGGAAAGTACGGAACTCGAGGGCGTCGTGGTAACGGCTCTTGGTATTAAACGTGAACAAAAAGCCTTGAGCTACAATGTACAAGAAGTTAAATCAGACGAGATTACTAAAGTAAAGGATGCGAACTTCATCAATTCCTTAAATGGAAAAGTGGCCGGTCTTAATATCAATGCTTCATCATCTGGTGTCGGTGGTGCATCGAAAGTAGTGATGCGTGGTATGAAATCCATCAGCCAGTCATCAAATGCGCTTTATGTGATAGATGGCGTCCCTATGTTTACAACAGCAAGAGATGGAGGTACACAATTCTCCTCTCAGGGCTCGACGGATCCTATCGCAGACATTAACCCGGAGGATATTGAAAGTATTTCAGTGCTTACGGGTGCAGCAGCTGCCGCTCTTTATGGCTCGGACGCTGCTAATGGTGCCATTGTCGTAACCACTAAAAAAGGTAAGGCCGGAAAGGTATCTGCTACCACTTCATCTTCTGTGGAGATAATGACCCCATTCGTTCTTCCTCGCTTCCAAAATCGTTATGGAACCGGAGATTTGAATTCTTCTATAGGTTCTGATGTTCGTAGCTGGGGCAGGCTTATGAACTCTGCCAATAATCCCGGTTATGATCCAGCCAAGGATTATTTTCAGACGGGTGTAACTCATAATGAGAGCGTTTCTTTGTCTGTGGGGAACGAGAAAAATCAGACGTACATTTCTGGTTCAATGATAGATTCAGAGGGAATTGTTCCGAACAACATGTATCGTCGTTACAACTTTACTTTTCGTAATACCACCTCTTTTCTTGAGGACAAGATGCACTTGGACCTTGGCGCCGGATACATATTGCAGAAGGATCGCAATATGACCAACCAGGGAACATATAATAACCCATTGGTGGGTGCATATATTTTCCCTCGTGGAAATAGTTGGGACGCAGTTAAGATGTATGAGCGTTATGATGTGACACGCAGGCTTTCTACCCAATACTGGCCAATTGGTGATGCCGGAATGACAATGCAAAATCCGTATTGGATAAATTATCGTAACCTTCGAGAGAATCGTAAAGATCGTTTTATGCTGAACGCTCAGTTATCATACGATATTCTCGATTGGCTGAATGTGTCAGGACGCGTGAAGATGGATCAGTCTATGACCAAATATACAGAGAAGTTCTATGCTTCGACATTTACACAGCTTACGGAAAGTTCGCAGAATGGCCTTTATGGAATAACGGATATGGTTGATCGTCAAATATATGCCGATTTTTTGGTAAATGTTAATAAGCGCTTTGGCGATGATTGGGGACTTCAGGTCAATCTCGGTTCATCCATTTCCGATATGTATTACGATGCGCTCAAAAACCGTGGCCCTATTGCAGATGGAGAGATGTCAGAAGAGAGGGCCGGATTGGCAAATGTGTTCAATGTTCAGAACCTTAGTAATTCCACTAAGACCACAAGACTACAAGAAGGATGGCGTGAACAGACGCAGTCTATTTTCGGATCTGCCGAACTGGGCTATAAAGGTGCGTATTATTTAACGCTTACGGCGCGTAATGATTGGCCATCACAACTAGCTGGACCACATTCAAATAGAAAATCGTTCTTCTATCCTTCGGTCGGTGGTTCGGTAGTTCTTTCACAGATTTTGCCAATGCCACAAGCTATAGAGTACCTCAAAATACGTGGTTCTTATGCTTCAGTAGGTACCGCATTTGAGCGTTATATTGCTAATCCGATGTACCAATGGAATGCAAGTGGATTGAGCTGGAATACACAGACACAATATCCGGTGTATGATCTAAAACCGGAACTTACAGATTCTTATGAAGTAGGTCTTACTACGAAGTTCTTGGGATGTTTTAGCCTTGACGCGACATATTATCATACAAATACTAGGAATCAGACCTTTAATCCGCAAATTTCAACTGGCTCAGGGTCTTCCGAAATCTATATCCAGTCCGGAGATGTTATGAATAGAGGCGTTGAGATTACTTTCGGATATGATAAGACTTGGAACGAATTCACATGGAATTCAAGTTATACTTTCTCGATGAATCAAAATAGAATAGTCTCTCTTGCTGATAATGTATTGAATCCGACTACTGGGGAGAGATTCTCTGTGACTCAATTGGATATGAACGGACTTGGCCTTGCACATTTCATACTTCGTGAAGGTGGTACATTGGGAGATTTGTATTCATTTGCTGATTTCCAGTACGATTCCAATGGCTATATCATAGTTAATGAGGATGGAACTGTTACTCCTCAGACATTCAGTAGCAGTGAGGACTATGTAAAACTTGGGAGCGTTCTTCCGAAAGCCAATATGTCGTGGAGAAATGATTTTAGGGTAGGTAATTTCAATTTTGGCTTCCTGCTTACAGCAAGACTTGGTGGTATAGTTTATTCATCTACTCAAGCAATTCTTGATTATTACGGCGTTTCAGAGGCTTCCGCTATTGCCCGTGATAATGGTGGCGTTGTTATAAACGGGGGCGATTTAGTAGATGCTAACAAGTGGTATAGCTCTGTCGGAGGTTCAAATCCACTCCCTCAAGAATATACTTATTCTGGAACCAATGTTCGCTTACAAGAGGCTTCAATAGGATATACAATACCGAAAAAGCGTCTTGCTAATATCTGCGATTTGACATTGTCCGTTGTCGGGCGTAATTTATTGATGATTTACAATAAGGCTCCGTTTGATCCGGAGGCTGTCGCCACTACGGGTAACTATTATCAGGGAATAGATCATTTTATGATGCCGTCCCTTCGCAGTTTTGGCTTTAATGTAAGGATGACATTCTAATTCAAAAAGGAGTAAAAATGAAAACAAATATGTCATTGAAATTCTTCGCTGGGATTTCCGTACTTGGCTTTTTGACCTTCTCTTGTACTGGAAATTATTTGGAGATAAATACTAATCCGTACGAAGTCAGTAGGGAGCAGACGCTTACCGATGGGTATGCAATATCGGCAGCCATCTCAGCTATGGGTGGAGCAGTGGTTTCTACTGATGTAAATACCGCGCAGTTCACGGATTGTCTTCTTGGTGGGCCGATGGGTGGATATTATTCGACTACAGGAGCCTTTGAGAAGACCATAGATAATTTTAATGCTACCGATGACTGGACAAGGGTATTGCTTGCTAGTGATAAGGTTATACCGACACTATATTCGAATCTTTCAGAACTTCGCAGTATTACGGATGATCCTGTCACTTTGGCGATAGGTGATATAATAAAGGTGACGGCGATGCTTCGTGTTACTGATACTTATGGGCCTATTCCATATTCTCAAATTGGCCAGGGTGGGAAGATAACAGTACCCTATGACTCACAGGAAAAAGTGTATGATACTATGTTTGCAGAATTGGATGCTGCGATAAAGGCACTTACGGAAAATCGATTGTCAAGCATATCTCCAAAGGCGGATCCGGTTTTCGATGGAACAGCGGTAAAATGGTGTAAGTTTGCCAATTCATTGAAATTGAGAATGGCTATGCGCATAGTCTATGCAGATAAAGAGAAGGCAAAAAGATTGGCCGAGGAGGCGGTGAACCATGAAATAGGATGTATGGTTGATAATTCTGATAACGCTATGTTACGGCCGGTAGCTTTCGGTGAAAAGGGTAACCCTTTATACACCGCGATAAAGTATAATCAACCATCAGGTTCGGTAACCGGTGGCGATACTCATGCCGCTGCTGACATTATATGTTATATGAATGGGTATAATGACCCACGTCGTAGCAAATATTTCATAAAGTCAGAATTTGAAGGCATCGACTATGTCGGAATACGCGTTAGTGTGGAAAAACCATCACTAAATAGTGTAGGGCGTAAATATTCGGGTGTTAATGTGTCTACCTCGGATCCAATCGTATGGATGAATGCTGCTGAGGTAGCTTTTCTTAAAGCAGAAGCTAAGGCTGTCTTCGGTTTTGATATGGGAGCAGGTACGGCAGAGGAATTTTACAACGAAGGCATAAGATTGTCTTTCGATCAAAATGGGGCGTCCGGATATGCTGAATACATTGCTAACAATATCGACAAGCCTTCTTCATATACTGACCCGGCAGGTCTTAATAGTTATGCTACTCCACTTTCGAGCCTTACCGTCAAATGGGATGAGGCAGCCACGACTGCACAAAAGCAGGAACGCATCATAATTCAAAAGTGGATTGCCAACTTCAACAATGGCATAGAAGCTTGGTCTGATCACAGGCGCACAGGTTATCCGAAATTCTTCCCTGCAACAGATGCCGGAAATAAGAGTTCAGGAGTAGTGGATAATGAATTCGGCGCTCGCCGAATGGTTTATCCTCTTGCTGAGTACTCTAATAACGGAGAAAATGTAAGTGTGGCAGTGTCAGAGTATCTCAAAGGTGCTGATAAGATGAGCACAAGACTATGGTGGGATTGTAATCCTGAAGTAGTGTCAAAGTAAAGATTGAGAAATATGAAAAGCGTAATAAGAACAATATTATTCACCTTTGTGGTGTTGTCACTTGCAAGTTCTTGTGACAAGTGGACTCAACCGCAGAATCTTGATTTCCACCGTAAAACGCCACAGCAACTCGATCCATCAGGATATGAAAAGTATCTCGAGGGAATACGTGAGTATAAAAAGTCGGAGCACAAGCAGATGTTTGTGACGATGAAAGTATATGAGACTCATCCATCGAGTCAGAATCAGCATCTTATGGCTATGCCAGATAGTGCGGATTTTATCTGTGTGACTATGGATGGGGATGAAATCTACAAATCCGTTGCAGATGAGATTAAACAAGTTCGCGAAAGTAAAGGCACAGAGGTTTTGTTGAATGTTGACTATGCTCCTATTTATGCTGAATGGAGTGTTCTTGAAGATCAGCGTGCTGATGAAGGCAGGCCGGCGGCTACAGATGAGGAAATAGTTTCCTTTTTCAAGAGTAAGACGCAGGCTCAACTAGAGAATTGCACTAAGTATGGTTTTCATGGGCTGCAGGTAACGTATGTTGGGAATCGTTCTACACATTTTTACCAATTGTCACAGGATACCTACATAAGCACGATAATGGAATTTTATAAAAATACTTCTGGGCTAAGACTGGTTTTCCGTGGCAGTGCCCGTAATATAGTTGATAAAGAGTTTTTAGCGGCTATAAGTCACGTGGTTATAATTGCGGGAGAGGAGAAAAAACTAAATGTTTTAGTTACACGTTTGGGCGATGCTCCGACTGATCGTATAATAATGGAGGTAACGGTACCATCTACGGATAACCCGGAGCAGGTTGGGCGTTCTGCAGTAGAGGCCGCACAATGGGTACTTGAAGAGCAGAATAACGAGAAATTCACTCCGCTCGGGCTTGCGGTTTCAAATGCGTACGATGATTATTTTAATAAGACTTCAGCATTTTGGAATATTAGAACTGCCATCAACACGATGAACCCTTCTACTTCTGAAGTAGTGCCATCAGAGGATGAAAAATAAGGACGATTATGAAAAAAATTAATAATTCAATAGTTGGCTTCGTGGCAGCGGTGATTGCACTGTCAGGATGTATGAAACAGTCGGATAGTTTTGAAAATAAACTATTTGTTAAGGCGGATTCTTATCGGGACGAAGTTCGTGTCGCTACGGATGAGGGCGTGAAAACTCTAACGAGGCAGGTGGTAATAGGGGTAGCGCAACCTCTCGAGAAAGATGTGCATGCCAGCATGGTAAAATCTTCTGAACTTTTGGATACTTACCGTGAGGCATTTTACGATCCACAAGTGGAACTTCTTCCAGACGAGAACTGTGATATTACAGGGCTTGAATTAGTAATCCGTGCAGGCGATATTTCAAGTAATTCCGAGGACATAGTGTTTAAGGATTTGGATAAGTTAGATTATAGTAAGACTTATGTTCTTCCTATCTCTGTTTCAGCAGATGGGGTGGAGGTTCTTGAAAGTTCAAAGCATCTTTATTATGTGGTAAAGAAAGCTTCGCTTGTGAACTGTGTAGGTGATCTTAAAAGTAATAGAGCATGGCCTGTATGGGATAATTTCGAAGAAGTGAAGAACCTGGAAGCTTTTACTATGGAGGCACTTATAAACTGTCATGCATTTAATAACGAAAGTTATATTGAGACGGTTATGGGAGTAGAAGACCATTTTCTGGTAAGAATAGGTGATGTAACTATCCCTAAGAACCAGATTCAAATAGCTTGTGCCTATAAGGATGTAGAGGGTGGTTCAACTCTTCGTGCGGATGTTACAGATGCAGCTTTACAGCTCAAGACAGATAGATGGTACCATATAGCCGTTACTTTTAATAAAGGCTATATTCAGGTTTATCTCGATGGCCGTCTTCGTGCAGAAGCAGATCATTCACAGATAGGAGTAATAACAAAAGATGGGGTACAGGTCCCTGTCGAATTTAAATCTGTTAATTTCGGGGCTGCGCATTCAGAAGAAGATGATGGAAAACCACGTTGTTTCTGGGTAGGCTATTCTTATGATGCGGATCGTTTCCTTGATGGAATGATAGCTGAAGCTCGCTTGTGGAATAGAGTTCTTACTGCCGAAGAAATTAATAGCCCTAATCATTTTTATAAATTGTATGCTAAGGATATAGATGACTCTCTTCTTGCTTATTGGAAATTTTCGGATGGACAAGGGAAGATCATCAAAGACTGGTCGAAGTATGGTAATGACCTTACTGCAGATCACGATTTAGTATGGCATTCAGTTTCACTTCCTGTAGAATAAGAAATAATATATAATTTATTAACCAACAATTAATTAAATAACCTTTATTATGCTAAAAAGAATTTTTAAGGGTTTGGCGGGCATCGCTTTATTGTCCATCTCCCTCATTTCTTGTAAAAAAGATCCTAACGAGATCGTAGCGACACTTTCAGTGACTCCAAGCGAGACACTGTCCTTTAAGGCAAAGGATAATGCCGATGTCATTCTTACTGTTGAAACCAATGTAGATGATTGGAAGTTCAGTGCAGATGAATGGATAGTCCTTACTAAAGAAGGCGATAAACTGAAAGTTAATGTAAAAGAAAACAAAAATGCGGCAGCTAACTTAGGCCGTATCAAAATCACAGCTGACCCGGCTCAGCCAGTATCCATCAATGTTTACCAAGAGGCAGCTGAGGGTGGAGATACGCCAGAGCCAGGAAAAGGAGTAGCGGTAAAACTGAATTCTAAGTCAGATTTGAACCTAAGCACAAAAACTGACACAGAACTCTCTCTTAAACTTACCGTTTCACTTGCAGAAGCAGTTGACAATGATGTAGAGGTACAACTTTTCTATGACGAAGCGTATCTTGTTGAATATAATTTCCTTAATGAGGCAGAGGCCGAACTTTTCCCTATGGATAAAGTTAATATTCCTGCTGAAGGAAAGATAGTAATTCCTGCAGGTAAGACAGAGTCTGACGAAGTGGAAGTTAAACTTGACGTTACGACCATTACTCCTGGCCCATCTTATCTAATTCCTCTTTTCCTTAAAGATGTAAAGAATGCCGTTGTAAAGCAATCTGACTGCCGTGTAAACGGAATAATTACCAAAATTAATCCTAAGCAAGTGAAGAATGTCGTTTATATTGAAGTAAATGACTGTAACCCACTAAATGCTATGGAATTTTTGCTCGAAGATGGTACTCCATTCCTTGATGCAGTTATTCTGTTCGCAGCAAATATTAATTATAATACTACAGATGATGTAGTTTATCTTAAGAATAATCCTAACGTACAGGCACTTCTTGATGAATCTGATGTATATCTTCAGCCACTACGTAAGAAAGGTATTAAGGTTTATCTCGGACTTCTCGGTAATCACGATGCAGCAGGACTTTGCCAGCTTTCAGACTGGGGAGCAGCCGAGTGGGCTAAGGAAGTTGCCGAGGCTTGTAAGACTTATAAACTTGATGGTGTAAACCTTGATGATGAGTATTCAAGCAGTCCTATAATTGGAAATAAGTGGTTTACAAACACAAGTTCCGCTGCTGGTGGAAGACTTTGCTATGAGTTAAAGAAGGCACTTGCTAAGGAATGCCCTTGGCCTACAGAAGTTTCTACATTTGCTTATGGTAATCTTTCTTCAGTTCCTGGTACTATGAAGGATCAGGAAACAGGTGAAGAAGTTCCGGTATCTAAGTGGTTGGATTTCATGGTGGCTAATTATGGTCAGTTTACAAGGCCATTTGGAGATTTGACAAAGGCTAATTGTTCCGGAGATTCTATTCAGCTTAACTATGGTCAGACTATCTCTGAAAGTGATGCTGCTCAAATTAAGGAAGATGGTTATGGATGGATCATGTGGTTTGCGTTTGATCCTTCGGGTACCGGTTCTATAAAGAGTAACTATACTCACTCACTTGAGCAATTCAGAAATGTAGCGAAAGGCCTTTATGGACAAGATCTCAAGACCCCTACACAGGTATGGGATAAGATAGGTGAAGGAAAATATAATCCGATTCCTCGTCAACTTTAGAATAATAATAACATAAAACAATAGACAATATGAAAAAATTAATTATGGCAGTTGCAACTGCACTCGCATTGTGGGGTTGTCAGGAGCCTAAAGATGTGATCGTAGCTCCGCCTACATCGGATAAGATCTCAGTTACTCCTAAAACCGGGGATGTAGCTGCAGAGGGCGGCGTGGCAAAGGTTCTCGTGTCTAGTTCTGCAGAGTGGACTATGACCAGTAAGGCTGATTACAGTAGCTGGGTTGTGGCATCGAAGGAGAGTGGTGTAGATGGTGATATTGTGGAATTTAATGTAAGCGAGAATACAACAGATAAGAAACTTGTCGCAGAGTACACATTTAAGTGTGGAAAGGCAGAAGAAACTTATGTTTTGACCTCCCTTCCTAAGGAGGTGGTTCCAGATCATCTTAATTTAGTGTCCCCAGCCAATGTGATAGTAGATTATAACGAAGGCCGTTATGAACTTATCGTTGAATCTTCTATTTTCTATCGTCAGCTTACTGCTACGCTCAGTGAAGGTGCTGCTGACTGGTTAACTTACAGAGTTACTCTTGAGGGCGAAAAAGAGGGTGAGGCTAAATTCGCATTTGACTATGCTGCTCTTACGGCATTGGAAGATAGAACCGCAACCATTACTATTTCCGGCGAGGGAGTGGATCCTGTAAGTGTAACTCTTACTCAGGAAGCTCAGCATCGTCTTGAAGCTGTGAAGGATAAGATAAGTGCTAAGCCTGCAGGTGAGACTATCGAAGTAGAACTTATCACCAATGTAGCTTACAAGGTAGAAGTTGCGGCTGAAGGTAAGGATTGGATAGAGTATAAGGGCCTTGAAAATGGTAAAGAGAAGTTCGATGTAAAAGCAGGTACAACCAAGCGTTCTGCAGACATCGTCTTTACTCAGACTGACGCCGCTGAAGGGGAAACTCCACTTACAGCAATAGTAAGGGTAACTCAGCAGGAGACATTGGTTTCTTGGGCTGCCGATATGAATGAAAACCGTCTATTCCCTAAATGGGAGAGCACTACCATTGAAAAACTAGGTTATGCTGAAAAGGTAACATTAGAGTGTTTGTTTAAAGCTAACGAGTTTAAGCATGATATCTCTACTCTTATGGGTATAGAGGGGAAATTCCTTCTTCGTTTTGGCGATTCTGCTAAGAAGAATCAATTACAATTAGCTACAAGGTCGGGTAATTACGCTGTTCCGTTCTATTTTGAAACAGATACTTGGTATCATGTAGCATGCACATATTCACTGGAGTCTGATTATTATGCGTATGTAAAAATATATGTAAATGGAGAACTTAAGGGTGAAACACAATTTTACTATCCTTCTGTAGACTTTACTCCAGACTGGAGTTACGAAGCTTATGGAGATCGTGCTTTCTGGATGGGATATTCATACGATCCTAATCGTTCTTTGAATGGTTACATGACAGAAATCCGTATCTGGAAGAAAGTCCTTACTGCAGAAGATCTTAAGGCTGCTGATCATTTCTACACGGTAGATCCTAAGTCAGAAGGTCTTTACTCTTATTGGAAATTCACTAAGGGCGAAGGCACAAGCATCGAAGATGCTACAGGAAATGGTAATGCGCTTTATGGTGAGACAGGCGTTAGAACACAGGATGGTACGAATAAGGGAGATAATGGTATCAAGTTCGTTGAAGTCGCTCTTCCTGAGGAATAATGTTTAAGGTATAATGGAAATTGGGCCGGTCGGGAGTAATCAAGGCCGGCTCTTTTTATGTAATTAAAACTATGAATTATAATATAAAACGCGTCTTATGTGGGATATGTGCTGCAGTGGCAGTGTTTGCTTGCCGTAAGCCTGAAACTGTGGTTCCGACGCCGAGCCCGGGAGGAGAGATGGATAAGCCTAAGTCGGACCCTGTTCTTGTCTTTAAGGCAGAGCCACTAATCGTCTCTGCGGAAGGTGGGGTTTATACATATCAGTTCTCGACTAATAGAAGACCTTCTGTTGAGTCATCTGCTTCGTGGGTGTCCGTTCTATGTTCAAGCCATGTGAAGGGAAAATCAGAGGCCGTAGCATCTGATATAGATGAATATGATCTTGTGCTTACTATAGACGCTCTTGAAAGTGGAGAAGATAGAAGTGCTATTATAACTATCAGTGCGCCAGAATGTGAAAGCCAGATCCTAAATATAACTCAGGAAAGAAAGAAAAGCGGAACTAATAGTTTAGTTTCTTTTGTTATCAAGGCAGATGCCAATGGGCTTGAAAAGGATGTAGCATTCACTTTGGACGAAAAGACTAAGACTTACAGCGCAATGTATCTAAAGTGGATAGATAAGCAGGAGCCACAAATGCTTGTCCCTACTTTCGAAACAGACGGGCAGTCCGTTAGCGTGAATGGTCAAAGCATAGTGTCAGGAGAAAGTGCTATATCTTTTGCGGATGATTTCGAAATTGTGGTAAAGGCGGAAAATGGGGAAGAAAATATATATAAGTTAAGTTTTAACTGTCCTCAGATTAACACTGAACTCCCTGTTATGCGCATCCATATCCCTGCGTCTGAAATAACATCTAAAGAGACGTATAAAAAGACAAAACTTGACCTTTATCGCCCGGGCTCACAAGAAGGTATGTGGTCATCTCAAAGTAATGAAGAAGTAGAAATACGAGGACGAGGAAACTCCACTTGGGGACTTCCTAAAAAGCCTTATCGCATAAAATTTCCAGAAAAGTTTAGCCCTATAGGACTAAATCATGCCAAGGCAAAGTCGTGGGTGATACTTGCTCACGATATGGACAAGTCTTTGCTTCGAAATCATCTTGCATTTGAGATGTCACGTATCTTGTTCAGTTCCGGTGATACTTTTCACGATGAACATACTCTTACATTTACTCCTTGTTCACAATTCGTGAACGTGTATATGGGAAATGAATTCCATGGTGTTTATCAGATGTCCGACCACATGGAAGTGTCGAAGGGAAGGATTGGCCTTGATAAACTCGAGAAAGATGATGGTGCCGATGCTGAAAAGATTACAGGAGGACATTTGATAGAAACGAACATACATAACGATGAAGGATACCCTGTGGCATTTACTTCTAGCCATGGGATTTATATGGACCATAAGTATCCTAAAGATGATGATATGGATATAGCGCAATACCAGTACATGGAGGATTTCATAGATAAGGCTGAAAAAGTGTTATATTCATCTGATTTTAAAGATCCTACAAATGGATGGAGAAAGTATTTCGATGAATGTTCTCTTGCAGATTTCATTATTATAAAGGAATTTGCAGGGGATATGGACGGGTATACCAGTACTTATTTTTACAAGCGTCGTGGAGTCGATAAAATATATTTCGGGCCAATCTGGGATCTCGACAAGGGGTGGAATAACGATAAACGCACTCCGCATGGGGATACGTTGACCCAATTGATGATATACGGAGGGTTTTATATGCCACCATATATTAATCCGGATTGGTTCCATCGTTTCTGGCAAGATGCAGATTTTAGGAAATTCGTAGGGCAAAGATGGGCTTCAAAAAAAGCCGAACTAAAAGCGAAAGTGCTTTCCGAACTAGAAGAAAAGCCTAAACAGATGCACAAAGCCATAGAGGCCAATTTCTCTGTATGGAAGTTCTATTATCAGTATAGTGATGAGGCCAATATGCCTGCCCAGACTTATGAACTGGAGATAGAGAGGATGAAAAATTTGACCGAGAAACGAGCTGCCTTGCTCGATGAAAAATTTAGATAGTAATGAAAATGGGGCTGACTAAAATTAGTCAAGCCCCTTTTCTTTTGCACACAGGCCGTATCACCGTGCGCAATCGCTATTCCATTTCGAATGTGAGTTCTCCTCCCGACATTATTTCGCTATATGTTACGTAAGGTCTATCAAGCAGAGTTCCATTCAACCTAGCGCTACGAATGTAGCGTTTAGTTTCGCTAAGGCCATTTGCCTTTATGGTGAAGTTCGTTTTTTCAGCTTTAACTCCTTGTGCAGCTAGATCGATGCGTAATTCTTTAAATGCAGGGGTGCCGAACCAATACCTTCCGGAGCCAGGCTCGACTTCATAGAATCCCATAGAAGAAAGAGCATACCATGCTGACATCTGACCGACATCTTCATTCCCGGAGAGCCCATCTGGTTGCGGGTGATATAATTCAGATAGTACCCTATGTACTAAATCGGCGGTTTTATGACTCTGGCCAAGCATAGTGTAGAGGTAGATGATATGGTGGCTTGGCTCGTTGCCGTGGGCATATTGGCCAATTAGACCGGAAATGTCAGGTGAACTTACAGCCCCATCTATTTCTGAGCTGACAGTGAAGAGTGAATCTAGTTTGGCAAGCATCTTTTCACGACCGCCGAAACATTCTTCTAATCCTTTTACATCGTGTGGGGCAAGCCAAGTGTATTGCCAAGCATTCCCTTCGCAGTAGTCATCGGCCCGATGTTCCGATGCGTACGGATTAAATGGCGTCCTCCATCCGCCATGACTGTCAAGACCACGGACAAATCCGCTTTTTTTATCGAAATAATGCCTCCACGAGTGACTCTTCTCTCTAAACCTTTGGGCTTCCTGAGTTTTTCCAAGGGCTTCGGCAGCTAGTGCCGCAGCGCCATCGGCCAATGCATATTCCATATCGTAGGCTACTGCTTCATTCATAAGATCGCAAGGGATATAGCCATATTTGTCGCGCAATTCGCCGCCACGTCCTTTTTCTTCGCTTGTTTTTATAATGGCATTAAACGCCTTTTTTCTATCAAATCCAGGAATGTTTTTGACGATTGCGTCAGCGATGACAGGAATACCGGGATTACCTACCATACAATCCGTTTCGTTACCCCAGAGATGCCAAACGGGAAGTCTGCCTTGTTCATCACATATAGCGAGCATCGTATTGATGATGTCCGGCATTTTTTCTCTATGAAGCAGTGTCATTAGGGGCATTTGTGCGCGATATGTATCCCATAGGGAGAAGGTAGTGCGAGTGGTATAATTGGCTCCTTTGTGGATTTCACCATCGGCCCCACGATATTCTCCATTCACATCGCAGAAATCGCTAGGTGCTATCATTGTGTGATATAATGCTGTATAGAAACACTTCAATGCTTCGTTGTTGTTTCCATTTGCAGGGGTTACGCGGGCTTTGCCCAGCTCTTTATTCCATTGAGTTTTTGCTAAAAGTCGAGTCTTCTCAAAGTCCCATCCATCAAGTTCTGTTTCGAGATTTAGGATAGCGCCTTCAATACTTACTGGGGAGAGGGCGACTTTAAGAAGTATTTGATCGCCTTCTTGCGTTAAAAAGTTCAGACGGCAGAATCTTGCCTGCGTACCTAACGTAGTTCTTTGCCCGTTAGCATCAATTAGTTCAGGAAGGATAAAAGGCTCGGAGGTTTCAGCTACGAAAAACACTTTTTGATTCTTGGCCCATCCAGTGGAGAATCTCCATCCGGAAATACGCCTTTCATTTTCTATTTGTATAAAGGTTTCAGTAGCTTTGTCCCAGCAGCCTCCATTTGAAAGGTCGAATACTATTGCGGCGTTATCAGACGTAGGAAACGTATAACGATGCATTCCTACTCTACTTGTGGCGGTAAGTTCTGCCTTTATTCCATATCGTAAAAGAGGAATACTATAGTACCCTGGTTTTGAAATTTCTTTACTCCGCTCTCCGTATGACCACATTCCAGAATCGGGGTCGTCTTCTGTGCCTCTTGCGTATGTTACATCCCCTACGAGTGGCATCACTGTAATATCAAATAGATCACCTATACCTGTTCCACTTAAGTGTGTATGGGAAAATCCGATAATGGTTGAATCAGATTCGTGGTAACCAGAGCACCAATCCCAAGTCTGTGGGATGCTGGTAGGGCCAAGTTGAACCATTCCGAATGGAACATTGGCTCCTACAAAGACATGCCCGTGACCTCCTGTCCCTATTTTAGTGTCGACCCATTGTGTGAAATCTTTATTGTGTGTCGTACAGCAGCTTGCCATAATGGATAAGGCAGTTGCGAGAAGTATTGTTTTTGATAAAGTCATATTCTTTTATTTCTTGAAAACGATTGATTTTCCCTCTACGAGTTCCTTGTGGCTTATTCTTAGTTTCCCTAATCGGTGTCCGTCAAGCAGAACACGTACATTGTCTGTGCGTTTGACAGACGAACCATCTAGACCATCAGGTTTTTCGATTACTATGGTTCCATACTCGGTGTCAATCTCTGCGCGATCGAATGTGGGGATGGTCAGTGTGTAATATGGTTCTCCCGGACAGTCCGGATAGAAGCCAAGCATAGTGAATATTGCCCATGTTGACATTACACCGGTGTCATCGTTTCCTGGGATGCCATCTGGCGCATTCCGAAAATGTTTTGCCAGAAGTGTCGAGGTAAGCTTCCAAGTTCTCCACTCTTCTCCTCTAAATCGGCTGAATAGGTATGGATATGCTATGTCCGGCTCATTGGCAGGATCATAAAGGCCTTCATCAAAGATCTTTTGAAGTTTTGAAATGAATTGGCGTTTTCCGCCCATAAGTTTTGCAAGGCCGGGGATGTCGTGTGGAACATAAAATGTGTAGTTCCAAGCCGAACCCTCGTGAAAGCCGGGCACCGGTTCGAAATTTTCGCCTTGACGCGGGTTGAAAGGTGAGAGAAATTGGCCATCTGGCTGAATGGGACGAAAACATCCATATTCGTGGTCATAGTAGTTATGATATCCAAGAGAACGCTTTTTAAGGACTTGTGCCTTGTCGTGGTGTCCGAGGGAGTCGGCAAGAAGGGCAAGTGCGTTGTCTGCCACATAGTATTCGAGGGAGTGTGCCACAGAGTTGTCCCCAGATAGGTCGGCTGAGTAGAATCCAAGTGGAATGTAACCTCTACTCATATATGGGTCATTGTCTGGTCGAAGTGGATTATTCTCTCCATTTGTGAAAGCGGATTTACACATAGCCTCGTAAGCCTTTTCTATATCAAAGTCTCTTAGACCTTTCATCCAACTATCCACAATTACCGGTACCGCCGGGTCTCCCTCCATAACGAAAGTTTCCCTTCCATAGAGTTCCCATTTTGGAAGCCAACCCCATTCTTCGTACATCCCCACCATTGAACGGAGCATATCTATTTGTTTTTCCGGATAGACGAGAGTGAGCAACTGGTGTAGGTTCCGATATGTATCCCATAGAGAAAAAACCGTATATCGAGTCTTATCAGTATGGCCTGTCTTCCCACTATGTTCCATTATAGGATATTCACCATTGACATCATTAAGAATATTTGGATGTATAAGCGCATGATAAAGTGCAGTATAGAATACGATGCGTTGCTGATGAGTGCCACCTTGAATTCGGATTCTTCCCAAGAGTGAATTCCATTTCTCTGACGCCGCCTTGCGGACTTCATCAAAAGATAAAGCACGACCATTATCAGAAAAGTGTTGTTCTGTTTCGAGATTTAAGCGGGCATTTTCTATGCTTACATAAGAAATACCCATTCTAACTTCAATCTGCTCCCCTTCTAAAAGATTATTAAAACTAAACCAATAACCTACATCATCTCCAGCAAGTTCGCGGCCGTAACTATGGTAGAGTTTATATTTGCCACTATCTTTGTCCCACTGGGCTTCTACTCCGTATTTTGGAGGCTGTTTTTTCCAATATCCCGAGTCGGAAGGCAATCTGCTTACTCGCATAACAAAATAGACGGGGAAAACGGCTTGCGGAGTATATCCGAAAGTGCCAAATAGTTTCATTCCCTCGATTTCGGTATCACTTACTTTGCGAACCATAGCACCAGACTCATTCGTAAGTCCTTCGCCAAGATTAATCAGGATATTTCCCTGCCCTTTTGGAAAGGTATATCTTTCGATGGAGGTTCTTTCTGTGGCAGTGGCCTCAGCAAGTATTCCGTATTTGCCAAGGGAAAGGGAATAGTATCCGGGTGTGGCTTGCTCGTTGCTATAGTTCGAGCCATAATTATGGTAGTCGACATCCAGTTCTCCTGTAGTGGCCATAGTTAGCAGAGATCCCAGATCAGGGCATCCTACTCCACTTAGAGCACCATGTGCAAAGCCCGTAAAAAAACTATTGTGCCGTTCGTATGGGGTCGACCACCATCGTGCGTCTTTATCATAGAGATTATCTTCGGAGCCCATTACATTAAACGGAACGACAGACATCATTCCATTAGGGCAAATGGCCCCAGGGTTCGTAGCTCCGAAATTTGTCGTGCCTATGAACGGGTTTACATAAGAGGTGTAGTTTTCTGCTCGACTTGGACAGATAGAGGCAACAAGAGAAAGCGTAGCCGTGCAGAATGAGACAAGGGATAGCGCTGGTTTCATACACTTAAATAAAACACCTCTAAATTATGGAATTGTTTTTTGTAAACTCGATTATCTCATCTATGTATCCGAAAGCTATTCCGGTAACAGAGTCCGCACATCCATAGTATACAGCGATTCTTCCTGTTTGCGGGTCGTGCAAGGAAGCACAAGGGAAGGTTACATTAGGAACATCTCCCATACACTCGTATGGCTCCTGTGGAGAAATTAGATACGGGCCGCTTCTTGCAATTACTTTCCAAGGCTTTTCAAGATCCAGAAGAGCAGAGCCGAAGGCATAGACATATCCATTACAAGAGTGAAGTACTCCGTGGTAGATGAGTAACCATCCTTCAGAGGTTTCAATCGGGATAGGACCTGCTCCTATTTTCATACATTGCCAAGCACTTTTTTCAAAGGCGGCAGGTGACATAACGTGGCGATGGTGTCCCCAAAATTCAAGATCCGGAGATTCTGAATAAAAAATGTCACCAAAAGCCGTATGTCCAGTGTCGCTAGGGCGTGAAAGCATTGCGAAACGCCCGTTTATTTTTCGTGGGAAAAGAACACCATTTCTGTTATATGGAAGGAAGGCATTTTCTTCCTGGTGGAATGTTTCGAAATCTGTTGTCCACGCTACGCCTATTGTAGGGCCATAATAGCCATTGCACCATGTTACATAGTATTTATCTTCAATCTTACACACGCGTGGATCATATCCATAGACCCACGTGCCCACTTCCGGATCCGCTTCGGTAAAAGTTACATCGTCCTCACGAATGTCCCATTTTAGCCCATCAACTGAAAAGCCGACGTGAAGTCTCATTCGCCGGTTAGTGTCGTCGCAGCGAAACACCCCGGCATAGTTATATTGGCCTTTTTTAAAAGGCACGACCGCGGAATTGAATATGGAGTTGGATGTGCTTAATTCGTGTCGCCCGATAATGGGGTTATTCTCGTATCTCCACATTACTTGTTTGCAGTCTTGTGATCTTTCTTGCCAAGGCATATCGGGAAGAGCCTCTCCGGCAATCCATAAGTTTTTATTCTTCATTAGTTTGTGTATATTAAAATTAACGTTTTATATGCTGATTTATTTTCCATCAGGATGTGAGAAAGGAATACGTTTAGACATAACGAAAGCAGGAATAGTAGCAAACATCACTGCAAGGAAGAAGACTTTATAGCCTAGAGCGTCGCTAAGAAATCCGGAAACGGCGCCCGTAAGCATAACGGACAGATTCATTATCCCGGAAGCGATGGCGTAGTGTGCTGTCTGGTGTTTGCCCGGTGCGACTTGTTGCATCATAAATAAGGTCAATCCTACAAATCCGAAGCCATAACCGAAATATTCCAAAGCGATACCTCCACCTATTAGCCACATTGACTCCGGTTGAAACCAAGCGAGTAAGGCGTAAACTATAAAAGGGATATTGAAGACGCAACATAGTGAAAATAAGGTGCGCTTTAAACCGCGTGATGCAATATAGTAGCCTGCAAGTAATGACCCGAGTACAAATGCTGCTGCCCCGAATGTACCATACCAAATGCCTATCTGTTGATTACTAAGGCCAAGCCCGCCAGAGGCTGTGTCGGCTTTCAAAAACAGAGGAACGATCTTCATAACAAAGCCTTCCCCTAAGCGATAGATTATTATGAATGCTATATAGTACCAGATGTGTTTCTTTTGGAAAAAATCTGCAAACACTTCTTTAAGCCCATTTCCGAATGTATTAGCTTTTGAAAGGGTACGTGGCTGTTGGGTGCATGGAAGAACCTTCCAATGATAAAGCCCGAAGCATAGCATCAAGACTCCAAGGATGGAAAAAACGATGGTCCAAGCCCTGACCGGAGAGTCATATTTGTCGCTTAACCATCCGGCAAGCCAAACTAGACCTCCGGTAGCTGCGAGTTTGGCAATATTGTAAAATGCTCCTTGCCACCCGATCCATCGTGCCTGCTCTTCTTTATTCAATTCTGACATGTATGTTCCATCTGCTACTATGTCATGAGTGGCTCCACTAAAGGCCACTACAGATAGCAGTGCTATACTTATGGCGAAAAAGGAGGGTAGGTTAAGGGCCAATGCTACCAGACCGAACAAAACGCCTGAGACTATCTGCGTTAGGACGACAAAGAACTTACGTGTTTTAAATAGTTCTAGAATAGGGCTCCATAAAAATTTTATAGTCCATGGCCACATTATAAGAGAGGTCCAGAAGGCTATTTTAGCATCGGAAATGCCAAGATCTTTATACATCACGGCGCAGACCATATTTAAGACTACGAATGGAAGACCCATGGCAAAGTATAGGGTAGGTACCCATTTTATAGGAGAAGGGTTTTTTTTAGTTTTCATTTTCTGTGGTTTGTTTTCGTAATTAGCTAAGCGGAGTAAAGTTCACTCACATATAATAGACGATTGAAATGCTTTTTTTTACATTATTTAAGCCCTCAAAACAACTCTAAAATTTTCGTATCTTCGTGTGCTATGGCAAATAATGAATTAAATAATAGAATAGGCTATGGAGAATTCGTCTTTTTTAAGACCATATATGCAAAAGGGTGTTCTGGAGGCTGGGTGCGACGAGGCAGGGCGCGGACCACTTGCCGGTCCTGTATATGCTGCAGCTGTGATATTGCCGGAAGGCTTTTATCATCCTTTGTTAAACGATTCGAAGAAAATGAGTGAAAAGGCTCGTTATGAGCTTAGGCCGATAATTGAACAAAACGCTCTTGCGTGGGCGGTTGAAGAGGTGAGCGCAGAAGATATAGACAGACTGAATATTTTATGGGCATCTGTGGAGGGAATGCATAGGGCTCTAGCAAGATTAACCACAAGACCAGAGATGATTCTGGTGGATGGAAATAGATTCAAGGCCTTTGAAGATATTCCATATCGCACTGTTGTACACGGAGATGCCACTTATGCAAGCATAGCGGCAGCATCTGTTTTGGCTAAGACATATAGGGATGACAGGATGCGAGAATTGGCCCGAGAATGTCCACAATATGGATGGGAACATAATATGGGATATCCCACTGCGGAACATATAGAGGCGATTAAGCGTTATGGCTATACGCCATATCACAGAAAGAGTTTTCATCCGAAGGAATTGGAGCCGACATTATTTTAGCGGTATAGTTACTAAAAATGTGTAAATTTACACTTTTGACTTTACAAATAGAGATTTAGTATGGATAGAAAACAGATATTGCAGGTTTTACAGGAAGTTATTCATCCAGGCAGGGGAAGTAGAAATATAGTGGATTTGGGGATGGTTCACGAGGTGAAATGTGACGATGCCCATATAGAAGTGGTGCTAGGTTTTCCTAAACGAAGAGACCCACTCACAGAGTATTTGGTGGGAGCGACCCGGGCTGCTTTGATTAGGGCATTCCCAGGTATGAATACAGAAGTAAAGGCTATAGTCGTGGAGGAAGCAGCTGCGAAGAAAAAGCCACAGGAGTTGGATGATGCTCAGTTAAAGCAGGTTAAACATATTATAGGTATTGCCTCAGGAAAAGGAGGTGTAGGAAAAAGCACAGTGGCGGTTAATCTTGCAATAGCACTTTCCCGTTTAGGGTATAAAGTGGGATTGGCCGATGCCGATGTATACGGGCCAAGCGTTCCGACTATGACAGGTACAGAAGACATTCAGCCCGATGCTGTGGAGGAAAACGGGCAGACACTCATACTTCCGATTGAAAAATACGGAGTGAAGTGGATGTCAATCGGATACTTCGCTTCAGAAGGACAGGCCCTTATCTGGCGCGGCCCTATGGCGTGCAATGCGTTGAAACAGATGATTTTGCAGGTTAAATGGGGGGAGCTTGACTTTCTTCTTATAGACATGCCTCCAGGAACGGGTGATATTCATATAACATTGGTTGGGGATATTCCTATGGAGAGCGCTATTATCGTTACTACACCTCAAAAGGTGGCATTGGCCGATGTACTGAAAGGCATTAATATGTTTCAAAATGAGAATGTTCATAGACGCATATTGGGATTGGTAGAGAATATGTCGTGGTTCACTCCGGCGCAGCACCCGGACGAAAAGTATTATTTGTTTGGAAGAGATGGTGGTGTGAATATGGCAAGAGAATGTGGACTAGATCTTTTGCAGCAGATTCCACTAGTGCAAAGCGTAATGCAGCGAGCTGATAGCGGAGAACCGATAGCCCTCAGTGATGGACCTGATGCAGAGGCATTTAAAGAATTAGCAGAAAAAGTGGCAAAACAGGCTTAACTATGGGAAAGAAGACTGAAGATACCCCCTTGCTGAAACAGTATTTTGCGGTAAAGGCACAGCATCCGGAGGCCATGCTTCTTTATCGCGTTGGCGATTTTTATGAAACCTATTCGGATGATGCTCTTATAGCCAGCAAGGTGCTTGGCTTGGTACTTACTAAGCGTTCCAATGGGGATAAAGAGCCTACTCCCATGGCGGGGTTTCCGCACCATGCAATAGAGACCTATCTTCAGAAACTGATAAGAGCTGGATATAAAGTTGCGATATGTGATCAGCTTGAAGATCCGGCTCTCGTTAAGACTAAACTTGTAAAGCGCGGTGTTACTGAGATTTTGACTCCTGGAATCGCCTTTGGGGAAGGTATGCTCGACCAGAAGGAGCATAATTTCTTGGTGGGATTGGATTTTGACAATAATCTTTGTGGGGCGGCTTTTCTCGATGTGTCTACAGGTACTTTTCAAGTGGCTCAGGGAAGCATAGAGTATATATCGGCACTGCTTAATTCTTTTAAAGCTAAAGAATTGGTAGTAAAACGCGAATTAAGGACATCTGTCTGTGAAAAATTCCCGGACTATTACATCTCATGTATAGATGAATGGGCTTTTGTGTATGACTCGGATTATGAAAAACTATGCAGACAATTTGATGTCAAGAGTCTTAAGGGATTTGGAGTAGAGTCTTTCCCTTTGGCTTTGTGTGCAGCTGGGGCATTGCTTTTTTATCTAGAACAGACCCAGCATGTAGGACTTAAAAATATATGCAGCATATCCCGTATTGATGAAGGAAAATTCGTGTGGATGGATCAATTCACATTCCGTAATCTTGAAGTCTTTTCTTCTTCGGCGGGGAAAGACGGCGCAAGCCTTGTGGAGTGTATAGACAGGTGCCTTACCCCTATGGGATCAAGACTTTTGCGCTCATGGCTTACCATGCCCATTTTTTCAATTCCTAAACTAAATGCCCGTTACGATATTGTCCAATTCTTTATGGATAATGATGGTGCGTTATCGGAATGCCAATCGTATCTGCAGGAGGTAGGGGATTTGGAGCGTATAATGTCGCGCTCCGCCACGGGCAAAATCCAACCGCGAGAGATGAAATCTTTGTCTCGTTCCCTAAAACAGATGGCACCGATAGCCCGATTGGCCAATACTTCACAAGTGGAAGCCTTGGTATCTCTTGGCAAAAACATGGATGGATGCGAATCTTTGATACAAAGAATCGATAGCACACTAATAGATAGTCCTGCTGCACAAGTCGGTAAAGGGGAGGTAATAGCTTCTGGGGTAGATGCAGAGTTGGACGAGCTAAGAGTTATATCCAAAGGAGGAAAAGACTATTTGATGGAGCTTCAGCGCACCGAAGCAGAGCGAACAGGGATAAGCTCCTTAAAGATAGGATATAACAATGTTTTTGGGTACTATATAGAAGTACGGAATTCCTCTAAGGATAAAGTGCCATCGGAGTGGATTCGAAAACAGACTCTTGTGAATGCCGAAAGATACATAACAGAAGAACTTAAAAATTATGAAGAAAAGATCCTAGGAGCAGAAGGCAGAATATATGAATTGGAATCCAAGATATACTCCGATTTGGTTTCATACATTGGAAAATATATAAAAACCATACAACGTAACTGCGGCGTGGTAGCTCAAATAGATGTACTTCAGGGTTTTGCGCAACAGGCTCTAGAAAAAAATTATTGCCGTCCGTGGCTTGATGACTCGGCGGTGTTGGACATTAAGGCTGGGCGACACCCTGTGATAGAGTGTAATATGCCGATTGGCCAGGAATATGTGCCAAATGATCTGCACCTTGATAGTAAAAAGGAACAGATAATGATTTTAACCGGGCCAAATATGTCTGGTAAGTCTGCTCTTTTGCGGCAGAGTGCCCTCATCGTGCTTATGGGGCAAATAGGGTCATTTGTACCAGCTCAAAGCGCTCATTTCGGAGTTTTCGATAAGATATTCACACGTGTGGGTGCGAGTGACAATATATCCAAAGGAGAGTCTACTTTTATGGTGGAGATGTTGGAGACTTCCATGATTTTACATAATCTAAGTGCCCGTTCACTTGTGCTTTTGGATGAGATAGGGCGAGGTACTTCCACTTATGATGGCATGTCAATAGCGCGTGGCATAGTAGAATATATCTATAAATATGGAAAAGGAGCCAAGACATTGTTTGCTACTCATTATCACGAACTTAATGATTTGGCGGATTTGCTACCTCGAGTATTTAACTATCATGTAGCCGTAAAAGAGGAAGGAAAAAATATAGTATTCTTGCGTAAATTGCTCCCAGGAGGTGTGGCTCATAGTTTTGGAATTCATGTGGCTAGAATGGCCGGAATGCCTAAAGAGGTAATAGAAGTGGCTGAGAGAACTCTGCATAATCTTGAAATGGGAGCTGCTTCAAATGCTTTAAAAAACGAGCCTTCTGAAATGCAACTTTCTCTTTTTCAGCTTGATGATCCTGCACTTTCTTCTATAAGAGATCAATTGTCAGAGGCAGATTTGAATAATATGACTCCACTTCAGGCTTTTGATCTTCTAAGACATTTAAAAGAAGAACTGGGAGTAATATGAAAAAGTGGGTTATAGTCTTGATATTATGTGCGCTAGGCTCTTGGGTAAGTATAAGCGCGCAGGAAAAAGTGGATACACTTTCGGCCGCTATAGTGCAAACAAATAAGGAAAAGTTAGCTGCTAGGACTCAAACGAGTATGCAGAAACTTGATACGGTTAAAATCAAGAGGGGCTTTGCAGTTTTGGGAAGTCCGGATTTGATAAAGACGCTTCAAATGTTTCCTGGTGTGGCTAGTGGAACTGAACTTTCCAGTGGTCTTTATGTCCGAGGTGGAGACGGATCGGATAATTTATTTCTTCTCGATGGAGTACCTCTATATCAGGTAAGTCACGTGATAGGATTATTTTCTTCTTTTAATACGGATGTTACTGAAAATGTGGATTTTTATAAGGGAGGATTTCCTGCAAGGTATGGTGGAAGGCTTTCGTCTGTGGTGGATGTGGGTGTCAAGACGGGGAATTTCACAAAGTGGAAGGGCTCTGCATCATTAGGCTTGATAGATGGGCGCATTCAACTTGAGGGCCCGATCATAAAAGATAAGACAAGTATAAATGTCGGAATTAGACGTACTTGGCTGGATATAATTAAATCCTTAGCTATGGGGGTTGTTCGAATGCGCAGTAATTCGGAAAATATGGAGGACATTATGAATTACACGCATTATGATTTCGGTGATGTAAACTTAAAGTTAACACATCTTCTTGGAGAAACGGGCAAATTGAGCTTTTCGGCTTACTATGGACATGATGTTCTTTCTGCAAAGGGATATATGAGTTCGGAAACTGATTCCGACTCAGAATCAAGGTTACAAGCGCGTTTAAAATGGGGAAACATACTATCCTCTTTTCGTTACGAGAAGTTTTGGCCACAAAATGGATGGTCAACGGACACGAAATTGTATTACACGAATTACACGTCAGACATTACTATGGATACGTATGTAAAGGAAATATCGACATCGGAGGACGAGCCTGCACAGAAAACGGAGATAAGTTTAAACGAATGCGATTTATCGAGGATACACGATATAGGAGTTTCTTCTGATTGGCTTTTCGATGGGCTGGATGGGCATCATATTCGTACAGGCATCAATGCGGTAGGTCATATATACGATCCGTATCGTAAGTTGGATATGGAATTGAAGATGAATACAATAAAGTATGATGAACTTCACAATGCCAATTCAATAGAGTATTTGGGCGCAGAAGTGGGTCTTTATATTGAAGATGAGATCAGCCTGATGGATCGGTTAGTTGCGAATTTCGGACTTAGAGAGTCGGCATACTTTGTAAGGGAAAGATTTTATAATAGTTTGGAGCCTCGATTGGCCCTTAAATACGATGTAAACGACAAGTTTACATTAAAGACTTCTTATGCCCGGATGAGCCAATTTTCACATCTGGTATCAGCGTGCTATATGGATTTGCCGTCTAATTTGTGGATGCCTTCCACCTCTAAGGTGAAGCCTATGTCTTCGGGCCAATTCGTCCTTGGTGCCACTTTTCGCCCTTCGAGTGAGTTGATGGTGGATGTGGAGGCTTTCTACAAGAAGATGAACCATTTGTACGAATATAATGGGACTAACACTTTACTTCCAAGCATGGAAAGATGGGAGATGGACTATCTGGAAGGACGTGGAAGGTCGTATGGCGCGGAATTGTCTATTGAATACTTTGCGCAGAAATTCTCTGGTGCATTGTATTATACTCTTTCTCGTAGTGAACGATATTTCCCGTCATATTATTATACGTGGTTTCCAGATAGGAACGACAATAGGCATAAGTTAACGCTTAGTGCAAATTATCGATTTAGCCGGAATTTTGAGGTTTATGCCTGTTGGACCTATCATACGGGCAATCGTTTTACTGCCCCAAGTTCAGTGGTATGGAGTACCGCCGAGGAGGATGTCTCTAATGAGTCTCCAACATATATTTATAGTATGCCTAATAATTATCTTTTGCCAGATTACCATAGGTTGGATGTCGGATTAAATTGGCATAAAAGATTGGCGGATGGAAAGAGCCGTACTCTCAATGTAAGCGTGTATAATGCATATAACCGCTTGAATGCTTTTTTCGGGACTGTGGATGTAGCTAATGATAAGATAGTTGGAAGTGCATACGGGATAGTTCCTATTATACCTAGTATAAGTTATATGTGGAGGTTTTAGTTATGAGAAGAGTAGTTTTCTATATTGTTCTATTTGTGCTTTGCGTTTCTTGTGAGTACCAGTTCGATGTTAAATCTTCTGATGAGTCTTCAAAATTGTACGTGGAATCCATAGCTGGTCTGGAAGATGATTTGTCCTACATGAAGGTTATGAAGACCACTCCCATTGGCAGTACAAGACAGAATGGGGAGGACTACCTATTGCAGTGGAAAATCTTATCTTTCGATGGTAGTGAAGTGTCTATGTATAAAACTGAAGGACAGCCATTCTATCAGTACCCGGAAATAGATGATAAAATATCTGAGATGTCTTTAAAGATGAAGGCAGAGGGGATGAAGGATATTACTGCCTATACGGAAGTTCCCGCCAAGCCCGTTGTGGATGTAAGGTACGAAATTCTGTCGGATAGGATTTTGTGGAAACTGAATTTATCGGGGGCGTCAAACTATGCTTTTGCCCTATATTATAAAACAGAGGGCGAAGGCGGGACATTCGAAGGCACTTGGGAATTTGCCGACATATATAGTGACACAGATGGTATGAGCCTATTGGAGATGCTCACTACATCCTTAAAGACAGTAAGTTGGGAGACATACTACCATTCGTATAAGATGGTTCTTCTTAGGGGAGAGGAGTTGGAAAACGGCGGCTTTTCTTTTTCCTCAAACAATGGGGGATGGGAGTATAAGTTAGCGGTATATTCCCTTTCCGACTCGGCCTATGGTTATCTAAACGCTTTATATAATCAAGATAATAACTATCTGGGGATGTTAGGTTTAAGCCCTCCTAATTTTGCTTATTCCAATATAGAAGGGGGATATGGAGTATTTGGTGCCGTAAGAAAGACCCAAATGCTAATCAATATCGAATCTACTCCTTAACGCGATGCCAATCCATCGTTCTTCCTATCCATCCCTTTTTGTCTAGGGAACCATGGACTTTTAGAACGTCTCCATCGACTTTCATAGAACAAAAATAGGTCTTACCATCGTTAGGGTCATATATTTTACCATCACCATATTTATCGCCTTTTTTCTTGAGGTCGTGGAGCATATTAAGTCCCATAATCTTTCGTGTGCGTAATGCTGGATCAGGGTTCATCACATCAGTGTATGGAACGCCATTGGGGTCTGTAGGCTCGGCGAGCCATACTATTCGACCATTATAGTGGTCACCTTCCTGATACACTTCTACAATGGCACTGCCATCATCTAATTTCCATTTTCCGAGAACATCCTGAGCGAAAGCTCCAATAGAAGACATCACTAAGAGAGCGATAGTAAAAAATAATCGTTTCATAATGTATGTTAAAAGAAGTGCCTCGGACGAGACTCGAACTCGTACAGCCATTTCTGGCCAAGGGATTTTAAGTCCCTCGTGTCTACCATTCCACCACCAAGGCAACACTTACATTTCGACAAATTTAATAATAAAAAGTTAAATCTAAAAATAACGCCTCTCTTGTTTTACTAAAGAAAGGAAAATAAAGAGCATAGTAGAGAAAGAAAGTAGCGATGTCCCACCATAGCTAATGAATGGTAAAGGAATTCCGATAACAGGCATTAGCTTGATAGTCATACCTATATTGATAACAAGATGCATAAAGAAACAAGCAGCTATGCAGTAACCATAGATGCGGGTAAAAGGTTCACGACTTTCTTCCGAAATTTTGAGAATTTGCCATATAAGGAAGACGAACAGGGCGATGAGAATTAAACATCCCACGAATCCGAACTCTTCACCAATAGTGCAGAATATAAAGTCGGTACTCTGCTCTGGGACGAAACCGAAGGTGGTTTGAGTGCCTTGAAGATATCCTTTCCCACTAAATCCACCTGAGCCTATGGCGATAAGTGACTGATTTACATTATATCCGGCACCCATAGGATCCTCTTTCATTCCGAGTAGGACTTCAATGCGCAGCTTTTGATGTGGTTTTAACACATTATTGAATATGAAATCTGTGGAAAAGATGGTAATGGAGCCTATTATGGCAACTAAAAATGTGGTGAGTCTTAGTTGACGCCTTTTTTTAAAGGAGTTGGTTCCGTGTTTTCTAAGAATAAGGTAATAAGTCGAAAGAATTACTATCAAAGCGGCGAGCGGAATCCATGGAGAGAACATGATAGACATTATGAATAACGCCGCTATTATAGCGAAAAAAGCTATCCACCAGCCGGATAAACCCTCCCTATAGAGGACGAACACATAGCCAAGATATACCAGTACCGTACCAGTTTCTTTTTCTGCCAATATCAACAGTACCGGCAGTCCGAGTATAGCGGCGGTGCTTATTATGTCCCGCCAATTTTTGACATTAAAACCATGGCCTCTCAGAAAATGGGCAAGTAGCAAGGAGGTGGTGATTTTTGATAGTTCGCAAGGTTGAAAACTTACGGGGCCCAATTTGAACCAAGATTTGGAACCATTAACCTCACTACCCAAGAGTATAGTTAAAAATAGTAAAACTAATATAAGAAGATATGAAGGGGTGGAAATTACCTCCCATAGGTAGGGTTTTATCAGAAAGAGGATTACAAGACCGACTATTATGGAGATGCTAGCCCAGAGCAGTTGTTTCCCGGCTCTGGTGTCAAGGCTGAGTAATGGAAGATTTCCTTCCGCAGTGTGTCCGGCTGCATAAATGCTGACTATTCCTATGGAGACAAGAAGTAAGTAGCAGATAATAATCTTCCATTCAATGGTTTGCCCTATGCCTCTATTTATGTTTTTACCTGTCATTATTCTACATTCATTAGATTAGCATCACGAACATAATTTTCTAACCAGAGCCTGGATGGAGCTATCTCTTTGTTAAGATATTTTTCTATTATAAGAGAAGATAAGGGACAAGCCCAGCGCGCACCGAAGCCGGCATTTTCAATATATGCCGCAACGGCTATTTGTGGATTTTCACGTGGGGCGAAGCAGATAAAGATCGAGTGGTCGGCACCGTGCGGGTTCTCGGCTGTGCCGGTCTTCCCGCACACATCGAGTCCCTCGATGGCGGCCAGAGCCGCGGTACCGCCCGCACCTACCCCGGCATTCACGGCTTTCCACATACCGTCAATCACATCTTCAAAATAAACGGAATCCACCTTCGTGTAATGTCTCTCCTTAAATTTCGAATCTATCCTGACTTGCTCCCCATCCTTTATGATATGAGGCGTAATGTAATAACCCCGATTGGCAATGGCGGCACACAGGTTAGCAATTTGCAGAGGTGTCGCCCCTATCTCCCCTTGGCCTATCGAAAGGGAAACTACCGAGGAGAATTTCCAATGATCCTTACCATAGAATTTATCGTATAAGCTTGACTTGGGGATAGTTCCGCCCAATTCCCCAGGCACATCGCTCCCTAGTGGCGCTCCGAAACCAAAACTACACACATAATCCCTCCATGCGTCGAACGCTTCAGCTGTCGATGGGTATTTAGGATTTTCCAAAATATCCTTAAAGACAAAGCAGAAGTAACTATTGCAAGAAGTCATTATGGCGTCCGTGAAATTAAGTGGCGAACGATGTCTATGGCATCCGAGCTTTCTGCTAGGAGTGTAGTAAAATCCCATATTGCAAGGATGCATATCTCCAATTTTAAGTACCCCCTCTTGTAGCCCGATTAGTCCGTTTACTAGTTTAAACACGGAGCCGGGAGGATAGGAGGCTTGAACCGGACGGTTGAATAGAGGCTTGTCCGGATTAGAAGCAAGCGCTTTGTATCTGTTTCCAATATCGCTAAGGTCTTGAACATCAATACCAGGACTTGTAACAAGTGCAAGTATTTCCCCGGTAGATGGCTCTATTGCAATGAGGCTTCCGCGCTTATTTTGCATAAGTGATTGGCCATATTGTTGAAGATGAGCATCTATAGTGGTGGTCACATCTTTTCCCGGCACAGCGTGAAGGTCATCTTTTCCTTCGTCGAAAGCGGTAAGAACCCGGTTTCGCGAATCCCTAAGAAATATGCTATATCCTTTCTCTCCACGTAAATCTTTTTCCCTGGTTGCCTCCAATCCTGTTAGCCCGGCGTAATCTCCGCTTTTGTATTCGGGATGATTTTTTATATACTCAGCATCTACTTCGCCCACATACCCTAAAAGGTTACCCCCTGCGTTGAATGGGTAGTCGCGAGTATTTCGTAGTTGTGCATGAAAACCGGGAAACCAATATTGCATCTCCGCGAAATGCACATATACCATTTCATCCACATTCTGAAGAAACGGCAGTGTTTTGTACCCTATCTTGGTCCGATAAGTTCTGTAGTAATCAAGTTTTTCTTTTAGAAAGTCTTGTTCTATACCCAGCACTGAACATAAAGCCATAGTGTCCAGAGTTGTTATCTCCCGTGGAGTAACCATAATATCGTAGCAGGTTTTATTCCCCACAAGTATGAGAGAGTTCCTGTCGCGGATAATGCCTCGTGGTGGATATATTATCTCCTTGAAAATGGAGTTGTTAAGCGCGTCGGTTTTATATCTGGAGTCGATTATCTGAATATAAAATAATCTAGCTACCAGAATTAAAGCCGCAAAGATAAGCCCGAGTACGATTTTAGTGTAACGTGAGGAATCAGACATTGTTAATTCCTCCTAAATAGCATCACAGCGCATAAACAGCAGAGTATGGTGCTGGCAATAGTTGAATATAACCATCGTAATAGGTTAAAGGTAAAGGACATAGTCCCGGCGCTATCTATAATTATATAGAAAAGGAAGTATGCTCCACACATTATTCCTGTAGAAATTATCCTTTCCTTTCCAGAAGTGTACACTAGAGGTGAACTATCTCTAAGAGAAAATATTTCGTCGCCATAGACGAATTGAAAAACGAAGTTTTTTATCAGTGCGCATACTAATAGCGCTATGCTTGTGCTCCCCATAGAAGGAGTGGAAATAACATCCACGGCAAGTCCGGTGAAAAAAGCAATAAGCAGGCAGGAGATTGTGGAGCGATTTAATGGAATAGACATCAAAGCCAATGGCATAAGGGAGAGAAGCAGATATTGTGACACATTAAGATAATTGTTCAACAATACCTGAATTATGCAGAGCGCTATGAATACTAACATATAGTATGATTTACTCATCGCTAGTTCTCCTTTGTTTTCAAATATTCCAATTCCGTAGAATACTTAGGCTTTACTATATACACATAATTTACGGATCTAATATCCTGAAATAAATCGATGACCACATCCTTTGTCGCACCATTTTTAGTAGTGGTTTCCTCCACTATCCCTAGGGCGATGCCGCGCGGAAATAATTCTGAGTAACCACTTGTCCAAATAGTATCAGATTTGGATACTTCAAAGTATAGGGGTATGCCACGCAGAAGTGCCTTGTTAGTGCTAATTCCGTCCCATACCATAGTGCCGGCCAATCCGTTTCGTCCCACACGTGCGCTGAGCCCGATTCCGGGATTCATAATGGTTCTGCCGTGGGATAGGTGAGCCGACACAGCATCGATTATGCCAATTATCCCGTTCGAACTTATTACCCCCATATTGGCTTCCACTCCGTCTTCAGAGCCTTTGTCCAGAATGAAGTAATTTTTCTGGTGGTTGAAACTAAGTTTTATTATTTGCGCCCCGATATAATCGAATATGTCTGTATCTATAGTATCTACAGGCGTGCCAATTTTCAGCTGTTGGTATTTTCTTAGTTCCTCGGAGAGTTTAATGTTCTCTTCTTCGAGATATAAATTTTTGTTTTTTAGGGCAAAGTAACTTTTTACGGCATCACTCTTGCCCCATACCCATGCTTTTATCTCAAGTGAAAGTCTATTAAGCCATACGCTTTGAATAGAATTTGAGGCCCGCAGTATAGCAACAGCAGCAAGCTCCAAAACGATGAAGATTGCTGCTGTGACAATAGTCTTTCTTGCCTTGCCGGGGACTGCCATTTTACCTCATCAAAAATTTATATCTATCAGTGTTTTTGATGGCTTTGCAGGTCCCTCTGGCTACAGCGTGAAGTGGATCCTCAGCTACTATGAACTTAATGTTCACTTTATCCGTAAGTCTTTTGGCCAATCCTCTTAGCAGCGCGCCACCGCCAGAAAGATAGATTCCGTTTTCGATGATGTCGGAGTATAATTCAGGTGGCGTCATTTCAAGCACATGCATTATGGATGTTTCTATTTTAGCTATGCTTTTATCCAGACAGTGAGCAATTTCCTGATAGGTTATGGTAGCCTCTACAGGATGGGCTGTCATTATGTTAGGGCCATTGACTACGTATGGTTCTGGCTCGTCTTCGAGTTCTGGAAGAACGGAGCCAACTGCCCATTTTATTTTTTCCGCCGTACTCTCTCCTACTTTGATGTTATGTTGCTGGCGCAGGTAATATTGGATGTCGTTAGTAAATACATCGCCGGCTACTCTTATGCTATCTTGTTGTACTAAACCTCCTAGCGAAATGACGGCTATTTCTGTGGTGCCACCGCCTATGTCGACCACCATGTGTCCTTTAGGTGCTTCTACATCAAGGCCGATTCCTAAGGCTGCAGCCATAGGCTCGAAAATTAGATAGACATCCCTTCCCCCGGCATGCTCTGTGGAGTCGCGTACTGCACGAATCTCCACTTCCGTACTTCCTGATGGAATGCCAATTACGACTTTTAAATTGGGAGAAAACAAACTGTTCTTCCTTTTGCTTACTTGACGGATAAACCCACGTATCATCATCTCTGCAGCGTTGAAATCGGCAATTACTCCATCTTTTAGTGGGCGTATGGTTTTAAGTGTAGGGTTAATGCGCTCGTGCATTTTCTTCGCCTCGCTTCCTATTGCAAGGCATTTTCCTGTGGCTACATCTACTGCCACTATGCTCGGCTCGTCCAATACTATAACCCCATTTTGATAGATAATGGTGTTAGCTGTGCCGAGATCTATTGCTAATTCTTGATTAAGAAATCCGAATGCCATATCGATTTTTCTGTTGTTACATTACTTAAGTTTCGCATGTCAATAATTGTTTAATTATATGATAGTTTGTGCGTACAGCGAAACTTAATCCCACACACAAACTATTGTCTACGTCATTGAAAGAATGATTCTTTACAAAAATAAATAAATTTGTTAGTATTTTTGTATGTCGAATGTCAAAAAATATCTATATAATATTCGTTGCCGGAGGTTCCGGCACGAGGATGCGCACGCGAACTCCGAAACAGTTTCTGGAATTGGCCGGAAAACCGATTCTTCTACATACGGTTCAGCGTTTTGTAGATGCTTTGCCTGAGGCAAAAGTGCTGGTGGTGCTACCGAAAATCCATTTCAAAACGTGGAAGGACATCTGCAGGCAGGCTAATTTCGAGCACCCACAGATACTTGTAGAGGGCGGGATTACTCGGTTTCACTCTGTAAAAAACGCGCTCTCTTATATTCGCGATGACGATGGGATAGTATTGGTACACGATGGTGTAAGGCCTATGGTCAGTGAATCATTAATAAGGGAAATTGCATCTAGGGCTATGGACGGGGAGAGTGTGGTCCCCGTAGTTCCAGTGACCGATACCTTAAAATCTCTTGTTAAATCAACGGTGGATGGAGAATATGTGGAAAGCGGTGCTCCTGCGCCTAATCGGAATTTGCTTTTTGGAGCACAGACCCCACAAGCTTTTCCCACCAGTGTACTAAAGAAAGCATATCAAAGAGGTTTTTCGCCAGACTACACAGACGATGCTTCTGTGGTAAGTGATGATAAAACGCCTCTTATCTATATTCTTGGAGAGAGATATAACATAAAAGTTACGACTCCTGAAGATTTGGAATTCTTGGAAAAAGTCTATCAAGGCTTATGAACCCATATTTGCCTATTGATAGGTTCATCAAGTGAGACCATAGTTTCAGAAGACTGTACGTATGGAATTTTTTGAACAGTGTTTAGCACTACTTCCATAAGATGTGCATTGTCTTCACAGTATAATTTTATAAGAAGAGCGCTACGTCCAGTTATGAAGTGGCATTCCACGATTTCGTGAATGTCTTCCAGTGCTTTTATAACTTCTTGATATTTATTGTTTTCGGTAAGGTTTAAAAACATAAAAGCGCATATTGAGTAACCTATTGATATAGGTTTTATCAAAGTGGATGATCCGAGGATGATCCCCGCTTCCTCTAGTTTTTTCACTCTTTGGTGTATAGCGGCACCTGAAACTTTGCATTCACGTGCAATTTCCAAATAAGGTTTTCTGGCATCGTTAATGAGATTGGCAAGGATTATCCTATCCATCTCATCTAGTTTGTAGTGTTCATTCATTTTTTAGATTTTCTTTTTTGGGTTGGTGATTGGGTGTTGATTATCTCTTTACACTGATCTTCAGTGAGTAGCGCAGGGTCAGTGCCTTTAGGTAGTTTATAGTTTTTACCTTCAGCTTTAATGTATGGACCAAACGGACCATTCAGTACACTGATATTTCCCCACTCATGGATAGCGGTTTTAGCAGGAGTTTTTTGTATGATGTCAATACAGTCCTGAAGTGTCAATTTAAGCGGATCATCGCCCTTCGGCAGGGATATGTTGCGTGTTCCGTATTGCATATAGGCCCCGAATTTACCTTTCTTTAGAACTATTTCGTTTCCTTCGAATTCTCCCATTTTTCTAGGCAGAGAGAATAGTTTTAAAGCATCTTCAAGTGTTATACTTTCTATCAGTTGTCCTTTACCTAGACTGGCATATATTTTTTCGGAATCGTCGCCTTTTTGCACATAAGGACCGAATTGGCCTAATTTTGCTACTACTTTCTTTCCGTCTGAAGGATCTATGCCAAGTTCCCTTTCAACTTTATGGTATTGCTTGTCATTAAGTGCTTTATCTACTTCTTCGTGAAATGGAGTGTAGAAAGATCCTATACATTTGTGCCAATCAAGATCTCCTTCTGCTATCTTATCGAAGTCGTTTTCTACTCCCGCGGTAAACCCATAATTAAGGATATCAGAGAAGTTTCCCACAAGATAGTCGCTCACGACCATACCAATCTCGGTTGGAAGTAACCTGCCCTTTTCTGCTCCTATGACTTCTTCCTTTTCTTCTTTGCTAATAACGCCAGCTATTAATTTAAGGTTAGTTACCATCACGCTCTCTCCTGTTTTATCTCCTTTTACTAGGTATCCACGGCCGGTGGTGAGTGTGCTAATGGTAGGAGCGTATGTAGATGGTCGGCCAATCCCTAATTCTTCCAATTTTTTTACAAGCGAAGGCTCGGAGAAACGATGGGGAGCTTGAGTGAATTTGCAATTGGCCTCAATGGATACAGCCGCTAGGGTATCGCCTACATTCATAGGAGGCAGGAGGCTTAACTCGTTCTCATCCTCTTCGTCATCGTGTCCCTCGATGTAGAGTTTTAGGAATCCGTCGAAAAGGATTTCACTGGACTGTAGGATGTAATGCTCTGCTCTCTTGTCAAGCCCGACTTTTATATTGGTATTTAGGAGTTTGGCTTCGGCCATTTGACATGCTACGGTGCGTTTCCATATAAGGGTGTAGAGTTTTTGTTCTTGGGCGTTGCCTTCTATAGAGGTATTTTCGATAAAGGTCGGTCTTATTGCTTCATGTGCCTCCTGTGCCCCTTTAGTATGAGTCTTGAACTGGCGAGGGTGAGAATAAGCAGGGCCGTAATGCTCTGTAATATAATCCTTGGCCGTATTTATTGCTAGCGAAGAAAGGTTAGTGGAGTCGGTACGCATATAGGTGATGAGACCTCTTTCATAGAGGGTTTGGGCAATGCGCATAGTCTGGCTAACGGAATATTTAAGTTTTCTACCAGCCTCTTGTTGTAAGGTAGAGGTGGTGAAAGGTGCCGCCGGCATCCTTATACCCTCCTTTTTCTCGATGGAGGCGACAGTGTATGTAGCTCCAATACTGTCTTCGAGAAATTTTTCGGCATCGTCCTGAGTTTTGAATTTCTCTTCAAGACTTCCTTTTACTTTATTTTTGCCTACTTTGAAAAGTCCGTCAACCTTATAGTATGCTTGAGGGTGGAATGCCAATATCTCCCTTTCCTTATCTGTAACCAGCCTGAGGGCCACTGATTGTACTCGTCCTGCGGACAGACCTCTTTTGATTTTTCTCCATAGTACCGGGGAAAGTTCGTATCCGACTAGTCTATCCAATACTCTTCTGGCTTGCTGGGCGTCAACTAAATTCATATTGACTTTTCGAGGGTGTTTCAGTGCCTCTAGAATGGCATTTTTCGTAATTTCGTGGAAAGTTATACGTTGTGTCTTTTCCGGATCGAGCCCCAGAGTTTCCATCAGGTGCCACGATATAGCTTCTCCTTCACGGTCTTCATCGGATGCAAGATAAACCATGTCCGCTTTCTTTGCCAATTCTTTTAATTCGCTGACTATCTTCTTTTTATCTGTGGGAATTACATATTCTGGCGTAAATCCGTTGTTTACATCCACACTTAATTCTTTTTCTTGAAGATCGCGAATGTGCCCCTTGGAAGAGACTACTTTATAATCCTTTCCTAAATATTTTTGAATTGTTTCCGCCTTATGCGGGGATTCGACTATTACCAATTTCATAATGCAAAGATTATCACAAATAAAGGAATTTTCAAAATTAAATGAGTATTTTTGTGCCTATTATGAAAGAAAGGACGCGAAAAAAGATTACTATATGGTTTTGGGTACTTTTCACATTGCCTTTTTTGGTGATGACGGTTCTCATAATTTCGGTGGTGAAGTTCGCTCAGATTCCTTCATTTGAGGAATTGGAGCATCCTAATAATAATTTAGCGACTCGTCTGATTTCCTCAGATGGGGTGGTGATCAGTACATTTCACATAGAAAATAGGACATACGTATCTTATGATGACATTTCTCCAAATGTGATCAATGCTGCCATAGCTACGGAAGATGCGAGGTTTTATAGTCATTGTGGTATAGATTTTCAAAGTCTGGGAAGGGTACTTTTTAAAACGCTGCTTTTAAGGGATTCTAGTCAGGGTGGAGGAAGTACTATAACGCAACAGCTCGCCAAGACTCTTTATCCTCGTCAGGAATTGCTTACCGGATTCCCTGGGGCAAAATATGTTTCGTTGGTCTGGATTAAGTTGAAGGAATGGGTTACAGCTGTAAAGTTGGAGCGTAATTATACTAAGGAAGAAATAGTAGCTATGTATCTTAATTCCATATTCTATGGAAGCGGTGCTTATGGAATAAAGGCGGCTAGTGAAACTTTTTTTGATAAGGAGCCTTCAGAGTTAAATATTCAAGAAGCAGCCTTGCTGGTCGGAGCTGTTAATAAGCCTACCCGTTATAATGCTGCGCTTCATCCTGAGGCTGCAAAAGGTCGTAGAGACTTTGTGATAGCTCAGATGAACAAGGCTGGCTTTATCTCCGATGCAGATAAAGTGTTGGCTCAAAGCAGTCCTATCGAACTACATTATAGCGTGCAGGATCATAATTCAGGATTAGCCCCATATTTTAGAGATATGATTAGGCGGGAGATGAGTGCATCGAAACCGAAACGAAACCGTTATCTTTATGAAGATGAATATATTGCAGATACCATAAGATGGGCTCAGGATGAATTCTATGGTTGGCTTAACAAGCACAAAAAGCCTAATGGAGAAAAGTATAATCTTGATAGAGACGGATTGAAGATATATGTAACGCTCAATTCTCGTATGCAGCGTTACGCTGAAGAAGCCGTGCGGGAACAACTTTCTAAAAATCTGCAGCCTCTTTTCACTAAAGAGATACGTACCCGACGACGTCCTCCTTATCCTAATGATATAGACACTTCCACGTATAATACTATAATGCGACAAGCCAGAAAATGGAGTGAGCGTTATCGCGTGGGCCGCAAGGAAGGTCTTTCCGAAAAAGAAATTCTAGCCCAGTTCGACAAGCCTGTAGAAATGAGAGTTTTCGCGTGGAATGATAAGGGCTATGTGGACACGGTTATGACACCTAACGATTCCATAAAATATTGTAAATCAATTTTGCGCGCGTCTTTTATGGCTATTGAACCGGGAACGGGAGAGGTAAGGGCTTATGTGGGAGGTCCATCATATAAGTATTTCAAATATGATAATGTCCGTCAAGGGAAACGACAGGTGGGAAGTACCATTAAACCTTTTCTCTATACACTTGCTATGCAAGAAGGTATGACTCCGTGTGATAAGGTGGTTAATATGCCGCAGACCTTTAAGGTTAATGACGAGACTTGGACTCCGAGAAGTACGGACAGAGCCGATTATATAGGGAGGACAGTGACTCTTAAATGGGGGCTTACACATAGTTCGAACAATATTTCGGCCTACCTTATGAAACAGTTTGGGCCTGCCGCCATGGGAAAGATGATGCGAAAGATGGGAATAGTGAGCCACTTTGACGAGGTGTATTCGTTATGCGTAGGGCCGGCTGATCTTACGCTATGTGAGATGGTATCTGCTTTTAATACCTTCCCTTCAAAAGGTGTTTATGCTGCGCCGCTTTTCGTAACAAGGATAGAGGATAATGAAGGAAATCTAATTACAGAATTCACCAATAAGCATACGGAAGCTATAAGTGATCGCACTGCTTATCTTATGGTAAACCTGATGGAAGGTGTAATTAACCATGGTACAGGTGTACGGTTAAGAAACAGGTATAAGCTAAAAGGTGAAATAGGTGGGAAAACAGGTACGACTAACGACAACTCTGATGGATGGTTTATAGGCTATACCCCTAAAATTACGGCTGGAGTATGGGTAGGAGGAGAAGATAGAATGGTGCATTTTAAAGAGTTGGCATTAGGAAGTGGTTCTAATATGGCTCTGCCGGTATGGGGTATTTTTATGCAGAAATGTCTAAAAGACCCTTATCTGGATATTAGCGAATTAGATACTTTTGACGCTCCGGTGGGCATGACCCTTGATTTGAGTTGTACGGGAGGTGATATAGAGACCGAAGATAATGCGGAAGAATTTTTCGGAAAGCGAGATAGTTCGGAAGATTTCTTTAATTAGGCGATAATCTTCATAAATTGTAGTTATGTATTTCGAATACGAGGGCATAAAGGTTTACTATGAAGTGCAAGGTGTCGGCGCCGACTTGTTATTACTTCACGGCTGGGGATGTACGCATAAGATTTTCGATTCTTTTATGCCCGATTTGTTAGCCAAGCATCGTGTGATATCTTTAGATTTCCCTGGCTTCGGATTATCTCAAGAACCATTATCCGTATGGGGTGTAGAAGATTACACTCTTATGGTGGAAGCTCTATGCATGGAGTTGAATATCGTGGAGCCTTCGATTTTGTGCCATTCCTTTGGAGGAAGAGTGGCAATAGTCTTTGCTTCTCGGAATAAGGTAAGGAGGATGCTTTTTGCCGATGCTGCTGGAATCAAACCCAGAAGAGGTCCAAGGTACTACTTAAAGGTATATTCTTACAAACTGGCCAAGTGGTGGCTTTTGAAGGTGGTAAAAAAACGCGATGCCTATGAAAAGATGCGTTGTAACCGTGGCTCTTCGGATTATAGAAATGCTTCGGATCGGATGAAAGCTATATTAAGTAAATGCGTTGGCCAAGATCTTCGGATGTATCTTCCTAAGATTAAGGCTCCAGTGCTACTTTTCTGGGGAGAAAACGACAGCGCTACGCCATTACGAGATGCCCGTATTATGGAGAGGATGATACCGGATTCTGGACTAGTCATGGTCAAGGGTGGTTCGCATTTTTCCTTTTTAGATGATCCGTCTCTTTTTAGGTCGATGATACATACTTTTTTAGTGTAATGTTGGGCATTGTTTACATAGTATCTGCGGCGTTTTTTTTATTATCCATATTTTATTATATGGATATGTTCCAGCAGAATTCGTATAGGATAGAGCGTTATTGGAGATGGTTTAAGCGACATCCTTTACCTGAGGTGTTTAGAAAAGCCAAGGTTAAATTTACATTTACCCGGCGAATGAGGCGGCTTTTTGTCGTGGAGTTACTTTTTGAAGGAATTCTGTGTATCATAAGCCCTTGGGCTGCTTTAGCAGGAGCTGTTTTATCAAGTTTTGTGTTAATGCTATCGGCACTATTTCTAACTCCTTTGGAAAGGTTAATAGCAAGATGGTACTTGAATGATGCAAAGAAAAAATTATCCGCCCATAAGGGATTGATAATAATAGGTATCACTGGGAGTTATGGCAAGACAAGCACAAAGAATTTCCTATATAGGATATTAAGCGAGAAGTACAATGTGTTGATGACTCCAGGTAATTTTAACACCACTATGGGTGTTGTGCGAACTATAAGGGAGCGCTTGGAACCTTTCCATCAAGTGTTTATAGTCGAGATGGGAGCAAAGCAGCCAGGGGATATAAAGGAAATTTGTGATTTGGTTCATCCAAGCATAGGCATTGTAACCGCAGTGGGGGAGATGCACCTTGAGACATTCAAGACATTGGCCAATATTCAGAAAACCAAGTTCGAGCTTGTAGAATCGCTTCCTGCCAATGGGTATGCCGTGATTAATGCTGAGTCTAAAGGGATTGCAGAGTATGAAAACATCCCTATGCACTGTAGGGTAGATAGCTACGGCATAGATGCTCATAGATGCAGTGCTCGTGCAGCCAATATTTCATACACATCTGCCGGGATGGAGTTTGATTTTATAGATCTTGATGGGATGCAGCACTATCAGACTCATCTTTTGGGAGATAGTAATGTGCTCAATTTATGTGCAGCAATTATGGTTGGAAAATATCTGGGGGTTGATACGGAACATATAAAACGTGCTGTACTAAAGATTCAACCTGTAGAGCATAGGATGAGCATAAGTAGAAAGGGACGTTTGGTAATTATAGATGACGCATATAACTCTAATCCACAGGGTGCGTCAATGGCTTTAGACGTGCTTCATTCTATGCCTGTACCTGAGGGGGCATATCGCGTGGTGATTACTCCTGGGTTTGTAGAGATGGGTGATAGGCAATATGCTGAATGTGAGCGGCTAGGTGCAAAAGCGGCTATATGTGCTGATGTATTGGTGATAGTAAATAAAATCAATAGGGAAGCTATATTGAAGGGAGCGAAAAAGTCAGGATTGGCAGATGGGCGCATAGTATGTGCGGATAATTTGGCATTGGCCCTAAAAGCGGCGTCCAAATGGATGACCCCCGATTCTATAGTGCTTTATGAAAACGATTTGCCAGATATGTTTGAATAAGAAATATGGGGAAAAGAATATGAAAATTACAGTAGGTGTCCTTTTCGGAGGACGATCAGTTGAGAATGAAATATCGGTAGTGACGGCTTCTCAGGTCATAGAATCGATGGATAGGGAGAAATATAACATTGTCCCTATTTATATCTCCAAGTCAGGAAAATGGTACACAGGCAAAAATCTTTTGGATTTAAAAAGGTATAAGGATATGCCGTCTTTATTAAAAAGTTGTACCGAAGTGTATTTTAAATCCATATATGGCGATAAAAACCTATATTCTGCTCGCGGATTTTTAGGTATGCAGAAAGTTATTGCTAAGATAGATACTATACTGCCTACTCTTCATGGGACTAACTGTGAGGACGGGACTCTGCAAGGTGTTTTGGAAACGATAGGGATTCCTTATGCCGGATGCAATACTTTCTCGTCTGCAAATGGTATGGATAAGATAGCCATGAAACAGATTTTGCGGGACAGCGGTATATCGGTAGTGGATTTTGTTTGGTTTACAGATAAGGAATGGGACGAGAATAGAAAAGGAGTTATAGAAAAAGTAGAGAAAGGCCTTAAATACCCACTCATAGTAAAGCCTGCCAATTCTGGCTCCAGCGTGGGTATTTCGCCGGCGCACAACCAGGCGGAATTGGAGGATGCGATAGATAATGCGGCTCAGTTTACAACTCGAATAATAGTAGAGCACATGCTTTCAAGTTTGAAAGAAGTTAATTGCTCAGTTCGCGGCGACTATTACCACTGCGAACCATCAGTGTGCGAAGTTCCATTGCGAAGTGGGGAGATTTTGAGCTACTCTGATAAATATCAGGGAGGTGGCGCAAAAGGAGCGAAGGGAGCGAAAGGTTCCAAATGCGGAACCAAATTTTCTGGTAGCAAAGGAATGACTTCTCTAAAAAGAGAATTGCCGGCCAATATCCCTCAAACCACCACGGAACTAGTTCAAGATTACGCAGTCAAGACCTTTAAAATACTTGGCTGTGAGGGACTTGCCCGTGTAGATTTAATGATAGACCAAGAGAATGGTAGAGTATATGTTAATGAGATAAACACTATTCCAGGTTCACTTTCCTCTTATCTGTGGGAATATTCCGGTGTGTCATTTTCAAAGGTAATAGACGATCTTATAGCACGATCTTTTGAAAGGGCAAGGGAAGCTTCGTTTAAGATAGTGGATTTCGGGGGTAACATCTTTGCTTCAGGGAAGTAGTGAGCATAAAAGATTTTATAGACAAGTCGGTAATTGCTCTTCACTCACTTTATCCCCTTGAGGAAGCGCGAAATATAGTTACGTTGTTACTTTGCTCAAGACTAGGACTTAAACAATGGGAGTTGGTGCTCCGTTATCCTTTGCAGATGCCTATCCCTTTAGACGATGATATGAAAAGGTTGTTAAAGGGTGAGCCTATACAGTATGTTTTAGGGTGGAGCGAATTTTACGGGAGACGCTATCGCGTGGACTCAAGCGTATTGATCCCAAGACCGGAAACTGAACAAATGGTGGATATGGCCTTGAAACTGGACTCTTCGAAACATTCACGGGTTTTGGATCTATGCACCGGAAGTGGAGTAATAGCATGGACTATGGCTCTTGAAAGGTCTGATTTTGAGGTCGTGGCTGTAGATATAAGTACAGATGCACTAAAAGTCGCGGAAAGCCAGTTTATAGTCGAACATACGCCCAAGTTTATGCAGGGCGATGTGCTTAATGAGTCTTTTATGCGAGGTCTGGGTAAATATGACTTGCTTTTAAGCAATCCCCCGTATATAATGGAGAGTGAAAAGTCATTTATGCGGGCCAATGTATTGAATTATGAGCCCTCAATAGCATTGTTTGTGGGGGATGATGATCCTTTGGTTTTTTATAAGGCTATAGCTCGATGTTCACGCTTTTTGTTAAAGAATGGCGGAGAAGGAATAGTGGAGATAAATGAGTCTTTAGGAGAACAAACAGCTGAGGTTTTCGTGAAGGAAGGCCTGAAAAATGTAAGCATTATTAAAGACTACTATGCAAAAATGCGTTTCGTAACATTTAAAAACGCATCTTAAAAGTATTGATAATTAATAATATATAATTTATCCGTGTAAACGCTTTTTTACACGGATAAATTTTATTCACTTTGCATGTAGAAAAAAAACATGTTGTGATGAGAAAAACTATGATAAACTTCGGCAGGATGATTTTCACTTTTCTTTTAATTCTGCCATCATGCAGTAAATCCGGGTCACATTCTAATTACTTGCTTGTTCCGGATCCAGATAATTCCACGCAGACGTTCAGTTTCGGGCTGGATCAAGTGGCTCGGGTTTTTGCTGCATTGGATATTGAAAACCATCAGATGCAAGAGGTGTTTACGGCTGTAGAGTCGTCTTCTACTAGAGGGTATGACGAAGAATACACTATGCGACAGCTTTTTAAGGCTCCCGGATGTGGGGTGGGTGAAAATGATGTCACTAAATCTGGCGTATATCAAAGGCCACTACGAGAAATGTTGCGTGAGTATCTTTATTCTGCCTCTGAAACTAAGTCTATTTCCTTTTCGCCTGATGAATTTTTAGAAGAATTGGAAGAGTCGGATCTGCAGATATATTGGCCCTATTCAGAGGACTGGGATGGAGAAAAATTACCTATAATAACATACGATCCAGGATATGGTTCGTCATATAACTATGGTTATAAGTTGATTGTGGATGAAAGTGGTAATAGACGAGTGGAAACTATTTATGTGGATGAACAGATAGCTATGAACGAACCAGTCTGGGTTATTAACTCCAATACGGATGCGGAAAATACTCCGTTACCGCTTTACATACCATCGGCGGAAGTTGGGAATGCGGAGGTGAAGGCTATGAATCGAGTACTAAGGATGAAGAGTTTTACGATGTTACGGCATTACGATTCGTGGTTTCAAGGTGCGTCGGAATTTTTCGTAAAATGTGGCAGTGTCAATGGATTTAGTGCAAGCACCGAAGCCGAATTAAAATTGTATTCGCCGAGTGTTACCGATTTTATGGTAGTGGTGAAGCGCAAATATCTAAAAGAGGAAAGAGAGTATAATGCCATCATTATGACTAATTTCACAAATCAGTTAGAAAATCTTGCTTTTTTAGTAAGCGAAGACGATGGTGGAACCAGTACTTCTTGGAAGTGCTCGGCAACGGTAAAGATTAAATCTAAAAGTTATGGGTTCGATGTCGATATTCCATACAAGACTAATGACGATATAGTATGGCGAGGGCAGCTTTCATCCAGTTTCTTCCAGTCGGAAGATGTGGTGACGGGACGTTTTGGGGATGTCGTCATTAAGTTCGCTTTGGACTGAGAAGCTGAAATTAGCGTTCTTTTTCGTATATTCGCACGATATGAAAGTGCGAGATATAGAAGACATAATAGAGGCTCTTGCTCCGTTGGAACTTCAAGAGAGTTATGATAATGCCGGACTTCAAGTCGGGATTGAACACGATGAAGTGGAAGGGGTTTTGGTGTGCTTGGATATTACAGAGGATATAATAAGAGAGGCAAGCAGAAAAAAGTGTAATCTAGTGATATCGCATCATCCATTGATATTCCGAGCTCTTAAATGTGTAGGTGATTTTACTTATCAGCAGCGATGTGTACGCGAGGCTATTACACTAGGGATTTCATTGTATTCTGCACATACTAATTTAGATAATGCCCGTGGAGGTGTTAATTTTAAATTGGCAGAAAAAATAGGGCTAAGAAATATAGAATGGTTATCTGTCGTTGCGGGGAAAGATGCCGGAAGTGGAGTTGTTGGTGAACTCTCTGAGCCACAGAAAGTGGAGGATTTCTTATCATGGATAAAGGGTCTTTTCGGAGTGAGTGCCTTAAGGTATTCTTCTACTGCTAAAAAAAGCATATCTCGAGTAGCGGTATGTGGAGGAGCCGGGAGCTTTTTGATGGAAGATGCTAAGAGGTGCCATGCGGACTGTTTTATTACGGGCGAATTTCACTATCATGACTACTTCGAGGCAGGGGATATGATGATAGCTTCGCTAGGCCATTACGAGAGCGAAAAATTCACAATAGAATTACTTTCCGAGCTTCTAAAAAATAGTTGCCCTAACTTAAGAGTGGAGCCCACGGAACTGAATACAAATCCGATAATGATATTATGAGATATAGGCTTGTATTCGTTGTCTCTATCGTGGCTCTAATTGTGCCATTGCAAGTATGGGGTCAGTCGATTCCCAAGTTGAAGCGTGCCGAAGAGGTGCAGATAGGTGCCTTTCCTAATGGGATAGAATACTATTTCGTAGCCAATTCTCCCGTGGCTGGGCGAGCTGATTTCGCACTGTTACAGATAGGAGATTTTACGACAGAAGATACAAGGCGGAGTTTCGCGTGTCTTGAACATATAAATGCAGAGGAGTTCCTTTCCCGAAATGGTGTCCCGTATACTGAAGATGGAGTGGTGTCTTACTATGATGGGGCTAGGGTTTTCAGGTTTCCTGACATCAATCTAAAGGATAGAATGACAGCGGATAGTACATTTTTAATGATGTTAGATTTGATGCAACTATCTGATGGTCCGCAGACTATAATTGCGTGTGGTGATATTGACAAGGGTGAGTTTGTCGAGAGGTTTGGTACACTCAGCTTGGTTATTCCACATATTCAGGAGCGTGAATATGAAAGTTCTATTCCACGCGACGGCTCTGTGTTTAGAAAGGATACGGAAAAAGGGCGTGTGGTTTTTTCATTTCAGCAAGGCTCAGCTAGTAGGGAACAGGCTGGGACAGCGATCCCACTTGTTTCGGAGTATCTTTATCTTCAGTTAAGAAATATACTTTGTGATAGGGTGAATATCTCGTTTAGACAGGAGGGAATACCATTTTTTATAGAAAGGGATAAAAACGAAATAGAAATTGTTTTTAGTAAAGACTGTGATGATAGGGCTAAGAGCCTAATAAATATGGCTCTTTCTGATCTTGCTAATGGTGGTGCGAGTATAGAGGAGTTAACATATGCGAAGAATTTGGCTTTGCCAGAGATTATAGCAAATGGGCTAAAGTTGGGGAAACCTAATTCTTTTTATGTTGAAAAGAGTATATCTTCTATCTTGACAGGAAGTAACATGGCTTCGGAAGAGACGATAAAGAATTTTTTCTCGCACAGACGTATATCGGATAAACGAGAATTGGAATTATTTAATAACTATGTTTCTGCTTTTTTGGGTAAGGAATATCCTGAATTTGTGGAATTTGAGTATAAAAGACAGACTTTTCCGGATGTCAATGCAGCATTGAAGGTGGCGACGAAGTCGGTTAAATTGGCCAATTCGACTACTGATCCTTTGACAGGGGGAAAGTATTGGATTTTTAGTAATGGTGTAAGGGTAGTGTACAAATATTTGCCTAATGTGGAAGGGTTTAATTTCAGCGTAGCGCTAAGAGGGGGCGCTTCCTCTATGGTAAATCTTTATCCTGCAGAAAGTAGGTTCCTATCGGATATGTTTGAGTTGAATAGATATGCCGGTATAGAAGGTTACGAATTCAAGCAGATGCTTAGAATGAAAGGCGTAGATATTCACGAGGATGTATCATTGGAGAACATGGTGATAGGAGGTAGTGCCGACTCCGACGAGTTGGAAACTGTCTTAAAGACTCTTGTTAAAGTGGCCTATGATCGCTATCCTGATGAGAAAGCCTTTGAATTTTACAGGAAATGTCAAAGATTACGCTCGGACGAAGAACTTCCATCTATTTATGCTGTTATGGATAGTTTGATGTGCCCTGGATATGAATATCGTAATAATAGTTCGGCATACAATATAAAAGATGGATTGGTAGATAGGGCAGACCAGTTTTTTAATATGAGGTTTTCCAACATGAGCGATGGTGTATTCATATTCATAGGTAATGTTACAGAGGAGGATATGCTTTCCTCACTGACGCATTATCTTGGGAATTTTAATACTTCCGGACCATACGCTTTACGAGAGAAAGTTCATTATGACTTTTATAGCGGTCGCACTACATATATTGTAAACGGGAATGATCCGAGTGTGAATATGTCTGCGATGGGGTTAATACCTGTCACGATTGAAAACTATCTAACCTTTTTATTGGCTAAGGAAGCCATTAGCAGGCAGTTTGCCAAGAGTCTTTACCCTGTGGGGATGTACGCACAGGTTAGTGGCCGGCTGGATATCTTTCCTGTGGAGAGGTTCTCCTTTTATATTACACTTCGACCATGCTCTCAGGATGGATTGCCCGAGGATGTAAGTGTTCAAGATCCTATGGATGCCATAAAAGAGGTTAGAGAGGTTTTTTCTAAAATGCAGTACATCATCATCTCCGATGAAGAATTTGCAAGTTATAAGGATATTGTAAGTAAGTCAATAGCCTACGCTTTGTCATCATCTTCCGGTATGATGGAGTATGCATTAAGTCGCTATTCTAATGGGCGTGATTTAACTTCAAACTATCAAAAGGTGTTGGATGGGATAGTGATAGATGACTTAAGGTGGATTTTGGAGGAGATTATTTCTTCCGGAATTGTAGAATATATAGTAAAATAATGCTAAACGATAGATTTGGGACAATAGTGGAAATAGGCGATATCCTTGTATCGGAGGATGTCATCTGCGAGTATTTTGCCTGCGATTATAATAAGTGCAAAGGCGCATGTTGTATAGAAGGCGATTCGGGGGCTCCTGTCAGCGAAAGTGAAATAGAAGGGCTGGAAGCAGGTTATTCACAATATTCTACACTTATGAGTGAAAAAGGCCGCGAGTCCATTAGAAAAAATGGCTTTTTTACAATAGACAGAGATGGTGATATTGTTACTCCACTTGTTGATGGTGATACTTCGGAATGTGCATATACGCACTTTCTGCCGGATGGTTCATGTCTTTGTGCCATAGAGTGCTGTCATCTAACGAAACCGATTTCGTGCAGCTTGTATCCTATTCGAGTAGTGGAACTGGGAGGTGGTAGAAAGGGCTTGAATTTACATCGTCAGCGTATATGTAAGGATGCCTTTAGAAAGGGTAGAGAGCAGGGCATCAGGGTTTATCAGTTTTTGAAAGGACCTTTGACCCAAGCCTTTGGTAAGGAATTTTATGAAGCCTTGGAGCAGGCTGCAAAACATATATTATATGAATAGGTACGCAGAGCGAATAGAGCATTTACGCGCATTTATGCGTGCGCGAGATTTAGATGCCGTAGTAATTTATAACGCAGACCCTCACCTTAGTGAATATCCGGCACTTCGATGGAAACAAGTAGAATGGCTTACAGGATTTACTGGAGAGGCCGGGGATGTGGTAGTTACTATGGATGAGGCCTATTTGTGGACGGATAGCAGGTATTTCATACAGGCTGAAAGTCAACTGGATGGTACGGGGATCAAGCTTCAAAAAGCACGTATTCCGGGATCTGTGAGTGTTGATGAGTGGCTATTGGCCAGTCAAGGTGAAGGCGCGCGAGTAGGTGTGGATTCTTTTTGTACTTCGGTCGAGAATTACAAATCGTTGATAGCGCGTTTTGATGTAGTGTGCATTCCAGATATGCTTACCCCACTTTGGGAAGATCGGCCGGGTATTGCTCAAACACCTATTTATAGCATTAATCCGGGTGAGAGTGTGGAGGAGAAACTGGATTGGCTAATGGAAACATTGTCTGAGAAGGAGTGCGATTACATTATTATATCAGCACTAGATGAGATCGCATGGCTATTGAATGTTAGGGCAAGTGATATAGAATATACTCCGGTAGTGATTTCATATCTTTTAGTCGGCAGGGATGGTGTGAAGTGGTTCGCTTTGAAGGATGAAATAGAAGATGACAAGACTTCTGCCACTATAGAACTTTTGACATCGAAAGGGATAAGATGCCTTCCTTATAACGAAGTGTCAATAGAAATAAGTTCTTTAGAAGATGCTCTAATATGGGTAGATCGGCAAACGCTTAATATAGAAATATTTTCAGCGATTAAGTGTAAAAAATATTTTGCCCCAAGTCCGATCCAAACCCGTAAAGCCATAAAGAATCCGGTCGAAATAGATAATATGCGGGAGACACATCTACGCGATGGCGTGGCTATGGAGAATTTCTTGTATTGGCTGGAGAATAAAGTGAATGATGGTAGCAGGGTAAGCGAATGGGATGCGGCCCTAAAACTTGCAGAGTTCAGAAGGCAGATAGATGATTATGTAGAGAATAGTTTTGAAACCATTTCGGCTTATGGTGCCGGTGCGGCTCTTCCTCATTATCATACGCCATCTCAAAATGCCCCTCTTCTTATGCCTTCCGGGATGTATCTTAATGATTCCGGAGGCCAATTTTTACGTGGCACTACGGATATCACTCGAACGATACCGCTGGGCGTCTGTACTGAATTGGAGAAAAGGGATTATACATTGGTTTTAAAGGCTCATATAGATTTAGCCTCGTCTGTTTTTCCTTCTGGAATTCCTGGATGTAGACTTGATGCGGTGGCAAGAGAGGCTTTATGGAAGTATAGGGTGGATTTCGGACATGGAACAGGTCACGGAGTCGGTTATTTTTTAGGCGTGCATGAAGGCCCTGCGCAGATTCGTCAGAATTTAAGCGGTGCTGGGCTTTTCTCGGGTATGATAATATCTATAGAGCCAGGGGTTTATCGTGAGGGTATGTTCGGAGTGCGTCACGAAAATTTGTATCTTATAGCCGATGCAGGCGAAAGCGAATTTGGCCATTTTTTAAAGTTTGAACCGCTTACTATGTGTCATTTTGATACTTCTATACTGAACCTTTCTTTATTGGATGAATGGGAGATAGAATGGCTTGATAATTATAATCGAAGGGTGTACGAGAGTATAGGGACTTTTCTTGATGAGCCGGTTCGAAGCTGGCTTAGGGAAAAGACGAAGCCCGTTAAGTAATAACCAGATATAAATCAACTAACATTTTTTCTCTATCCTATTCCCCGCATCGACGTAGGTGTATTCTACCACATTAGCGGTCGCTGCTATAGTGCAATAGACCAGTCTGAATGAAACAAACTAAATTCAAGATGATAATATAGTATCGCATATCAATGTGGTTTTGAATTATTTGACTAAGGTATGAAATAATACTTTCATACCAAAAAATTAAATGAAAGTTCAGGTTTTCTTGCAATTGGGAATTTGTGGAATTTTTATTATTTTTGCGGTTCTAGTTTTGGTATAAGGAATTGAAGGTTAATTAATATAGAATATGAAGAAGTTTTTTATCTTTTTTTGCTCATTGTTTGCAGCAGTGGCAGTTAGTGCACAAGACGTAAATCAAGCGACTGATTACTATAATAATGCAGTAGGATTCTACTCAAATGGTGATCTCGATGCTGCCCTTAATAATTTCAAGAAGGCGCATGAGGTTGCAAAACAGTGTGGTGAAGATGGCGCAGAGATAGTTGCGGATTGTGAAACATATATTCCTAAATTAGGTATTCTTCTCGCGAAAGATAAGGCGGAGTCAGGCGATTATGATGGAGCCGTGGCTAAATTAACTGAACTCTCAGCTCTCTGTGAGTCAATGGGTTTAACATCAGATGTCGAGAAGTTCAATAAGATGAAGCCTCAGTTCTATATGCAGAAAGGAAACAAGGCTATTAAGGCTAAGGACTATGCTACAGCATTGAAAGCATTTGACGAGGTGCTTGCTCTTGATCCTAATAACGGGAAGGCTGCTCTTTTAAAGGGCCAATTGTTACTTTCTACAAATGATGTTGAAAAGGCTAAGAGTGCGTTGGAATTGGCCATGGCTAATGGACAAGAAAAGGCTGCAAAAAGGCAACTCGCTAATCTGTATGTAAAGGAAGCGAAAACCGCTAGCGGAGCTAAGAATTATGCTCAAGCACTTGAAAACGCTAAGAAGGCTATTTCTTATGATGAGACAGAGGCTAATGCATATTATCTAGGTGGTATTGCAGCGCAGGCTTTGAAAAATAATACCGAGGCTATAAGTTTATTTGAAAAATACCTTGAGTTAAAGCCGGCAGCTAGTAATTCTCAGGCTGTTCGTCAAGTGGTGGAAGCTCTGAAGAAGGGCGGAAAGACAGAGTAGTAGACATGCGTTATGTCGAACTTCTTGCTCCGGCGAGAAATGCAGACATCGGCATCGCGGCAATAGACTGCGGTGCCGATGCTGTATATATTGCAGGTCCGGAATTTGGCGCTAGAAAGGATGCAGGAAATCCAATTTCGGAAATAGCACGTTTGTGTAAATATGCTTCAAAATTTAGAGTAAGAGTTTTCGTTACTTTTAATATTCTGCTTAAGGACGAGGAATTGGAAAGGGTTCATCAGCAGATGCTCGACTGCCAGGATGTAGGAGTGGATGCTTTCATAATTCGTGATCCTAGATTATGCCTTTATAAAGATATACATATACCATTTCATGCATCTACCCAGTGTTTTATAAAAGACATAGAGAGGGCTCAGCTATTCGAGAAAGCCGGATGCAGCCGTATTGTACTGGAAAGACAGTTAGCTCTTTCTGAAGTGAGAAGGATATGTGCATCGGTAAATTGTGAAGTGGAGTGCTTTGTTCACGGAGCATTATGTGTTTGCTATTCTGGCGTTTGTGCTATGTCTGAAAGACTTACAGGACGCAGTGCAGATCGTGGCGAATGTATTCAGGCGTGCCGTAATCTATATGATCTTGTGGATGAAACGGGAAAGGTACTCGGAAAGGATAAGGCCTATCTTTCTCTGAAGGATCTGAACTTATCGGATAATCTGGAGAGTCTCCTTGATGCTGGAGTGACATCTTTTAAAATAGAAGGAAGGTTGAAAAATGTTGCTTATGTGAGTAATGTGGTAAGAGAGTATTCACAAAGGTTGGACGAAATTATATCCAGAAGACCACTAGACTATGCCCGTTCATCGGTTGGGCATGTTGAGGGTGGGTTTACTCCGTCTTTGTCAAAGACCTTCAATCGCTCGTATACTTCACTTTTTTTTGACACTACTCATTCTTGGGCTAATTTTACAGCACCTAAATCAATGGGGGAATATGTTGGCGAAGTGAAGTCGATAAAAAGAAGCGAGGTCTTGGGTGGAATGGATATAACCATAAAGGATGCGGTGAGAGATTTGCATAATGGTGATGGATTTGCATTTGTGCGTGGTAGTGAAATAATTGGATTTAGAGGCGATGTCTGCAAGGGTAGTAATATACGAAGCCATTATGTGAATGGATTGAATCCCGGCACTAAATTATACCGTAACTACAGCGCCGCCTTTGAAGCTCAATTAAATGAAAATAAATGTCATAGATTTATCCCGGTTGCAGTTTCATATAAGTCGAGTGTAAGTTCCAAAGGATTGCTTGATGTGGCTTTTTGCGCTCTAAGTGAAGACGGGCGAGAAGTTGAGGTAAATGTGGGCGATTGTGAAAAAGCCTTGAATCAGGAAAGGGAGGAAGGCGTATACAAGACACAAATCGGTAAGCATAGCTCTGACTATGCTTTTGAATTGGCATTTGTACAGGGAGAGCTAGCCCATTTATCTGCATCTACTCTAAATGGGGTGCGAAGACAACTTGCTGAACTCTTAGATAGAAAAAAATGCCTGGGAGCCAAGATGCTAAATGTGTCAAGTCGCAATCCTATTAAGTATGAAATAGGGCGTCGCTCTGGTGAGTTGATGCGTTCAAAGTATTGTCTTAGAGCGGAATTAGGCTGTTGCTTAAAAAATAACAAGTCGGATAAAAGACGACTTTTCCTTGTAAATAATGGACGAAAATTCCCACTGCAGTTTGATTGTGCGGTGTGTGAAATGGCAGTTCTTGATGATCGTTAGATTGCGTCTTCGATTATACTGTCGGCGATAAACCATTTGTCTTCAGGTATAGACAGGTGCCTTCCTTCGTATATTATACCATCTTTTTTTCTCATTCCTAGCATGATAATCTCCTCTTTAATTTCTTTTTTGCTAAGAATTTCTCTTTCACTATGCCAATCACTAACTCCACCTATGCTATTCCAACTTCTTGATTGAGTCCCATCCGGGCCAATGGAAAAGGAGTGCGCTCCCGGCCCTAAACCCACATAGGGCTCGCGTGTCCAATAGGCGCTATTGTGTACTGATTCTTTGCCTGGCAGTGCCCAGTTAGATATTTCATAGTGAGAATAGCCAGCGTCACGAAGGCATTGGCATATAAGAGAATACTGATTGGCACAGAGTTCGTCCTCCATCGGGGTGTATTTTCCTTCTGCAATTAACTTTTCGAGCGTAGAGCCTTCTTCTATGGATAGTTGGTAGGCGGAAATGTGTTCAGGTTTTAATTTGGTGAATGTAGATAAAGTATCAAGTAAGCTATGGTCATTTAGTCCATTAATTCCGAAGATGAGATCCATGCTTATGTTGTCAAATCCGCTTTCACGTAGAATATTGAATGCTTTTATCGCAGACGCTGAATCGTGACGTCGTCCCATCCATCTAAGTAATCCATCGTCAAGCGACTGAACACCCATACTGACTCTGTTTACACCTAACTTTTTAAGGCCTTCAGCAAAACTATGACCTCGGTGCACTATATCATCGGGATTCACCTCAATGGTAAATTCAGTAAAGTTCTTTAATGGAAGGGCTTTAAGAATAGAGTCAAAAAAAGAAAGAGGCATCACCGATGGGGTGCCTCCTCCTATATATAAAGTATTGACTCTCTTTGTTTTTAGAATCTGTTCGCGGCGTTCCTTTATTTCAGACAATAGTCGCGTTTCATAGTTTTTAAATGATTCCGAAGACCGACAAGTCAACTCGGAATAAAAATCACAATAGACGCAAAAACTTTTACAGAAAGGAACGTGTATGTATATCATTATCTAAGCATCAGTTCCGCGCTACCGAGTTGAGATTTGTCAGTGTAAACATCGACAGTGTAGATGCCCTTTGTGAAATCAGCGATATTATTTACATAGATAATCATATCTACTTCGCTTCCTTGGTAATCTACTTCACGAGATGCACTTGCAGCTACGGCTTCGCCATTTAACTTAAAGGATGCTCCTTCCCCGTCAAGAAGAAGGTTTCCATCTGGGTCTTTCACTCTTACATAAACTCTCATAGGGCCTTTTTTTGCCAATTCGTTCTCCACCAAAGAGAGTGATACTGCAAGTCTTTTTACCCTACTGCTTCGATCCGTAACCTTGTTCGAGCCATTATAGGCTTTTACACTAAGCGCTCTTGCTTTTACGATAGAGCCGGTAGCAACCTTAGAAGATAGATTTTCCACCTTGGCGTTAAGTGCTTTATTTTCTCCTGTGGCCTTTGCCAATTCCTGACGAGAGTTTGAAAGTTCGTCGGCAAGCCTGCGGTTTGCGGTATTAAGTGAGTCTATCTGAACGACATAACTTTTCATGATGCTACGCAGCGTCCCGAGCTCTTTTTCATATTGCCTCATCTTCTTTCTATTGGTAGCCTCGGTTTTCTTAATTCGGTCTACGAGAAGTGCCACTTCCTCGCGGGAAGAGTCTAACTGTGTATTTATAAAGTCGTAGTCTGATTGTAGGTTGTCGAAGTCCGACTTTAGAACTATGATGCGTTGTTCCAAATCGAATTTATCTTGTTCAAGTTCTTGAACCATCTTATAGTCTCGGATAGCTATGACAGCAAGTGCAATAGCGAGCACACCGGTAATAACGCCCAAGATGGCAACGATGTTTTTGGACCCTTTCTTCTCGGCCCTCTGTCTGTCAATTCTTGCGATAGGATCTTCCTTTTCCATATTAAAATGTTTTTAGATTACAAAAGTCGTCCAAAGTTACAAATTTTATGCTCAAAAAGCGTATATTTGTTAAAAATAGTGAATGATGAAATATTTAGTGCGTTCTCTCAAATACTTTGTTTACCTTTCTTTTATATTAGTATTGTTTATCCTTGTATTATGCCTTTTGGGTCTAGTACCAAAGAATATTGACCTCCTTTTTGTAAACGGATGGAAGTCTATACCTCAAATGGCTGTTATAGTGGCAGTTTTTGCGGCTGTGTATCCTAAGATAGGGTTTACAAAGCGTAATGTTCCTGTCCCAGGTGATGATACTCAAGCAGAGGAAAAAATAGCGGAGTTTATGAAGTCGCGTAAGTATGTGTTAGTAAAGAAGGTAGGTGCGGACTTAGTCTATCGCAGGGCTTCAGTAGTTGATCGTATCGTGAAAATGTGCGAGGATACTATCTATTTTAAGAGAATTTTCGGTGGATATGAAATGGAGGGTCTAACTAAAGATGTAGCGCGCTTGGACACAGGATTGGCCCAATGGCTAGAACCGAGTGACTAATCTTTATTTTAACTTGTTCAATACACAAAGAAGTGTTTCCTTTTCAGATGGAGTGGAAAGGTTGGCTTCTATCGGGACCATAAATAATCGCTCTTTAAGATAGGAACTGACATAATCAAGTGAGAGTAGCCTCTGTGCGTCTTTTTCTGTCGTTGCGAGGGCGCAGGCTTTAGCTTTTCGTAAGGCTTTTTCTACTCGTGCCAATTCTCCTTTGCTAAAATCGTGGTGGTCACCGAATTCGAAGAATTTCAGTATTTTGTATTTACTTAAAAGTTCGTCTTCAAGGCGTTTGCCATCGGCTATTCCACTTAAATACATTATCCTTTGTGAATATATAAAGCGTGGATCTCCTTCTGGGAAAACCATTACGGGATTAAGATATTTTATGTTCGAAAATAGTACCTTGATTTTTTTGCCATCAGCGCAAAAGGCATCGCAAGTGTGAGAGTTGTAGTCTTTAAGTCGTAGTTTTTTAATGAAACTGGATTTTTCGTCATCTGTTATATCTGCGGGGCATTTGCTGACTATGATGATATCGGCGTCGAAAATGCGCTCAGGGAGGTCCCTCAGCCTTCCCCATGGTAGTAAACTATCATTAAAGACAGGTCTGGCGTAATTGACTAATACTATGTCTAGATCTGCTTTTAATTTACGATATTGAAAGGCATCGTCGAGAATAACTAATTTGGCACCAAATTCTTTTAATTTTTCGCACCCTTCTATTCTGTCTCTATCCACAGCCACGAGTCTATCTGGGAATTTACGTGCTATCTGTAACGGCTCATCTCCGAAATCCCGTGATGAACCATTAGGCTTTACTACAAGAAATCCTTTGGTTTTTCTGCCGTATCCTCTTGAAAGTACGGCTACTCCGTTTTCTTGCCGGAGCATTCTTAAAAGCATCTCCGTGTGAGGAGTTTTCCCGGTGCCTCCCACGGTAACATTACCTACACAGACAGTAGGGAGAGCGGCTCGGAAACTTTTTTTTCTACCACTACGATATGCGGCATCCCTTAATTTTAGAATCAGTTTATACAGCATATTTGTCTTTTATTCCGTCTAATATAGAATATAATTCATTTACATCTAAGGTTGTTACCATTCTTATGCGGGTTTCTTTGAAATCTGGCAGCCCTTTAAAGTAGCACGACAGGTGCCTTCTCATCTCGAAAATCCCACGAGGTTCGCTTTTTAAGTCAAGTGATAGTGCAAGGTGCCTTTTGGCCAAATCTACTTTTTCGCTTATGCTTAAGTCTGGAAGTTCTTCTCCAGTGTCAAGGTAATGCCTTATTTCTTTGAATATCCAAGGATGACCGAATGTGGCCCTTCCTATCATTATCCCATCCACTCCATAGCGATCGAAGGCCTCCTTTGCCTTATGTGCATCGGTAATGTCTCCATTACCTATAATGGGAATATGCATTCGTGGATTATTCTTGACTTCTCCAATTAAGGACCAATCGGCTTCTCCTTTGTATAGTTGGCATCTAGTACGACCATGTATGGTTAGAGCTTGAATTCCGACATCTTGTAGCCGTTCAGCCAATTCAACTATGATTTTCGAATTCTCATCCCATCCGAGTCGCGTTTTTACAGTTACAGGCTTCTTAACTGCATCTACTACAGCTTTTGTGATGGCGACCAATTTGTCCGGTTCACGCATCATTCCTGATCCTGCACCTCTGCCTGCGATTTTGGATACAGGGCAGCCGAAGTTGATATCTATGATGTCCGCTCCGTGTCCTCCTGCTATTTCTGCCGCATTGTCAGCCATCTTTGCAGCCTCTACCATAGATTCCATTATGTGCCCATAGATCTGAATGCCTACAGGGGCTTCTTCATCAAGGGTTCGCATTTTAGCGATAGCTTTATCCGCGTCCCTTATTAAACCATCACTTGGCACGAACTCGGTATATACTGCTGCCGCCCCCTGTTCTCTGCACAAAATACGGAACGATGCGTCTGTAACATCTTCCATAGGTGCCAATAACAGAGGGCGACTGCCTAAATCGATGTCTCCGATCTTCATCGGAAGTTCTATTTAAAGACTAGCCAATATTGCCGGAGCCTGAATGGCTGCATTAATTGCGACAGCAATGAAAGCGACTACGATCAAGGTAGAAACTATGCAACCTATAACTTTCAGCCTTTTAAACCAGATGGAATTGTTCCATCCTATGGTTTGGAACATACTCCAGAATCCGTGTGTCAGGTGGAACCACAATGCTATGAACCAAACGATATAAAGGGCCAATATCCACCATTTGCCGAAAGTGAAACTCAAAAGGATATAAGGATTATCTTCGTAGGTACCGATTCCGAAAAGTTCCGGTAACTGCATTTTAGCCCAGAAGTGGGTAAGGTGGAAGGCTATGAATCCTAAAACGACGATTCCGAGAACAAACATGTTCCTTGAAGACCACGAATCGGCAGCGGCTTTTGATTTAACTTCATAGCGTTTCAGTCCACCGCGTGCAGATACGTTCTTAGCGGTTAACCAGCAGCCCCATATTATGTGGATAAGAAACCCTAAAGCAAGAATTGGAACCATAATGCTGATAACGGGAGTGGACATGAAGTCACAACCTAATTTGAATAGTCCGTCACCTGCAGAAAATAACTTGTCATCTGCAGCAACGACCCCGTACTTGCCAGTGAAGGAGTCGATTACAGAAAAGAAATTGATGGTTACGTGAAGGAGCAAGAAAAGAATAAGGAATGCACCGCTTATAGCTTGCACGAATTTCTTGCCAATGGAAGAGTTAAGCATGAACATATCTGTGTCTTTTTTATTTATTTCGTTAAATCGTACAAATATAACTCAAATATCTCAAGTTTTATAATTTTTGTTTTTTACCTACTCTATGCTCTTTGGAGACTAGGGTTTATAAAGCTATTGAGACCAAGTATTGCTAAAACATGGAATTTAAATAATATATTTGATGTTGATAAACATTTTGAAGGTTACTTAAATAAGTTTAGGATATGAAATTATTGAGAATAATCGTTGTTGCTATCACATTTGCTTTATATTGTAGTTCGTGTATTCATCCGAATAGTAAAGAGAATTTGGTAAAGAAATATATATATCCACACGATGGATATATTAGCACTGGGGAGATTGTAAATGGGAATAAGTATTCGCTTGATTTATATAATATTGAATATTATCAGCAATCTAATGGACCATGGACATCGCAGCGGGTGATGATGGTTTTTCCCAAGAATTGTTCCGGGAAGGTGCCCGCTGTGGTAGTTCCGTTCTACTTTCCCGAAGCGATGATTGGCATAGATCCGAGAACTGGCGAGAGTCTCCCGAAGTATTATGGTATAGAGATAATGGCGAAATTGGCAGAAAGAGGGATAGCTTCAATTAGTGCGGAAAGTTATCATCTAACTTATATCAAAAGCGATAAGGATAGGGATGATTTTACCAGATGGGAAGATGCAGGACAGGCGCTTCTAAAAGATTACCCGCAATGGTGTGGGGTGGGTAAATTGGTCTATGACACCCGTCTTCTTGTAGATATGTTGGAGGCAGACCCTCGTATAGATAGGGATAAAATCGGCATAGCTGGGCATTCGCTTGGGGGGAAGATGGCGTTTTATACCGGATGTCTTGATCCAAGGATTAAGGTGATTTTGGCAAGCGACTTTGGCTTTTTATGGGAACAGACCAATTGGGAAAAATGTTGGTATTGGGGAGATAAACTGGAGATTTTAAAGGAGAAAGGGATTGATAATACTGTGGTTCTCTCTATGAGTGGGGGAAAACCATTTTTCCTTATCGCCGGTGAGGCGGATGATGAGCGTAGTTATGAGGCTATGTTAAAGGCAAAGGGATATGAGAAATATACGCAGCGCCTAGGCTTTTTTAATCATGCATCGGGGCATCGCCCTACTGCTGAGGCATTGGAGAAGGGATTGGATTTTCTGGAGGAGTACTTAAGAAATCCGTAGTGCCGAACCATATATGTGAAAGTAGGGCTTTAGACTTTTGGTCGAATATTAATTAATGTTGTATATTTGAACGACTAATAACCATGGCTTTATGAAAAAGATATTGTGCATATTCGTTTGGATTTTGATGTGTGTCTCCTGCTATCATAGCAAGGATATAGAATATTTTGCGCGGATGGTTGTCGTAAATAATACTGGACGGACTATTGAGGTATTTAAGGAGGAAACATATTTGGGGACTTTTCGCGATCAAGAAACATTCGTGTTGTTTGAAAAAATGAACGAATATGAATTTATTGATTTGGAGGAACTTATTCGGGAAGATGGAGATTTGCTCGGAGAGTATGTGGAAGAAATATCAATTTATGATGTGACGGATGGGATTTTACCTGTATTCTTGAAAAAATGGACCTATGGTGAACGCGAACAAAAAGGGAAGCAATTATACAGGCTTACAGATAGTGATACTGAAGTTGAAACGGAAGATGAGAAAGGATCACATTTCACTAATGGAAGGTTTTATTCAGAGGGACATGTTTATATTCGTTTCACCTATACATTCACCATCAATCCCGAGGATGTAGGGTTGTAATTTTTAATTATAAAACTAATAACAATTGTCTTATGAAGAGTCATTTATCAAATCTTTTGATAGAAGATGTAATTGCTCCATCTGCCATGTCAAGTGCTTTGAATGGAGCGAGTCATATTAATGATTTGCATAAAAACCTTTATATGTATAATGGAGGGAAAACTCCTTGGCTTAATTGGGAATTTATAACAAGAAAATGGGGGGGATGAAAAATGGGATGGAAAAAAATGAGTGTCATCTTTCTGCTGCTATTACTAAATAGTTGTAATCCAAGGGAAATCCGTTATCTTTATGCGGCTGAATTAGTTTTGGTAAATAATACCAATAGGGATTTGGCTATATTTAAAGATGGTAAATATTTTAAAAAACTAGAAAACGATAAATGGTTAGACATATTTAATACTCCAAAGCGAAATAATATGGATGGGTTTACATTGGAAGATCTAATTAATGAAGGTGGTAAATTATGTAATGATGTTTCCATCTATGAGGTCGTAGGCGATAGTGAAAAATTTTTAAAAAAGTGGACTTATGAAGAAAGAAAATATGGTGGACGACAATTATTTAGGCTTCTGGATAGTGACTTAGAAATATATTATGTTAATGATTTTTTTTATAAGAAGGTTCTTTATACATACATTTTTACCATTAACCCTGAGAATGTAGGGTTGTAATTTTTAATTATAAAACTAATAACAATTGTCTTATGAAGAGTCATTTATCAAATCTTTTGATAGAAGATGTAATTGCTCCATCTGCTATGTCAAGAGCTCTGAATGGAGCGAGTCATATTAATGATTTGCATAAAAACCTTTATATGTATAATGGAGGGAAAACTCCTAAATTAGAGTTTAGAAAGAAATGGGAAGATCGAGGAAAATAGTTGTTTTTTTATTTTTCCAGAATCATCAAGTGATTTTGAGAAGGTGTCATTAGAAAGATATTTTGAAAAGAGCGGGTATAAATTTAAAGACATATCAGTTTATGCTATAATTGATGGAGAGCGAAAATTTCTAAAGAAGTGGACTTTTACGGAACGAAATGAAGATGGGAAACAGTTATATCGTCTTTCGGATAGTGAAATTAGAGTTCGTCACACGTGTAATTGGAACGTAATTCATATTAGTTACATTTATACATTCATCATCAATCCCGAGGATGTGGGATTGTGAGTTTTGGCTTAGAATATTGTAAAAAATGCTTACTTTTGTAAACTATGTATAAGAGAGTTCTTTTAAAATTGAGTGGTGAAAGTCTCGGAGGTCCTTCTGGTAAGGGGCTTGACGAAGGCCGTATCGCCAAATATGCGCAAGAAGTGGTGAGTGCCGTTCGCGCCGGACATCAAGTCGCCATTGTGAATGGTGGCGGAAATATCTTCCGTGGGCTTCAGGGCACTGGTAAGGGTTTTGATCGTGTGGATGGCGACAAGATGGGTATGCTTGCCACTGTGATTAATTCCATGGCTTTATGCCAATTCATCCGCGCCCTAGGCGTTCGCGCCGAAGTGTTCACAGCTACCCCGATGGAGCCGATAGCAAGATATTATGTGCGTGATGCTGCACTTGGACTTATGGAAGAGGGTGGAGTGGCGCTTATCGCAGGCGGAACAGGAAACCCATTTTTTACAACAGATAGCGGAGCGGCCTTGCGAGCGCTTGAACTTAAAGCAGATGCACTCCTTAAGGGCACGAGGGTGGATGGCGTTTATACGGCTGATCCGGAAAAAGACCCCAATGCCACAAAATACGATGAACTCACATTTGACAAGGCTCTTTCAGATCACCTTAAAGTAATGGATGCTACGGCATTTGCACTATGCGAGCAGGGAAATGTCCCCATTGTAGTTTTTGATATAGATGAGGAGGGGGCATTGCAAAGGCTTCTCGAAGGCGAAAAGGTAGGAACGATTGTACATGCTTAACAAATAAAGATATGCTTACAGAAAACGCAAAACAGATTATCTCTACAGCCGATGCTAAAATGCATGATGCTGTGGTTTATCTCGAAGAGAGCCTTAAAAATTATAGGGTAGGGAAAGCGAATACGCAAGTATTCAATAAAGTACTCGTAAACTACTATGGTACTCCTACGCCGATACCGCAAGTAGGTTCGGTTACTGCCCCAGATGCTAAGACGCTTGCCATTCAGCCGTGGGAACGCTCCCTTATCCCTGCGATAGAGAAGGCGATTATTGATGCCAATATTGGCCTAACTCCTTCAAATAATGGAGAAACCATACGCTGTACAGTGCCCGCTCTTACCGAAGAGCGTCGTAAAGAACTTTGTAAAAATGCGAAAGCTGAAGGGGAAAATGCGAAAATAGTCGTTCGTAATGCTCGTAGAGATGCGTTGGATGCTTTCAAAAAAGCGCTTAAGAACGATAGTTTGAGTGAAGATGTTCAGAAGGAAGGAGAGGTCGAAATTCAAAAACTCACGGATAAGAGAGTGAAGGAAGTTGATGAGCTTGTAAGTGCGAAAGAGAAAGATATCCTGGCCGTATAGAAAGTTTTTGTTATTTCAGAATAATTAGTTATCTTTGCGACCCCTTTGAAAGGAGGGATCGCAATTTTATTTAAGTATTAATCATTAAAAGTATCAAGACAATGGACACACTTAGCTACAAGACAGTATCGCTGAACAAGGCGACTGTGGAAAAGAAGTGGTTGGTCATTGACGCGACAGATCTCGCACTTGGTCGTCTTTCATCCAGGGTGGCTCTTATCCTTCGTGGTAAGAATAAGCCTGGATTTACGCCTAACGTTGATTGTGGTGATAATGTAATCGTAATTAACGCGGAAAAGGTAGCTCTTAAAGGAAAAAAGATGACTGATCGTGTGTATGTTCGCTACACTGGATATCCCGGTGGACAGCGATACAGCACTCCAGCTGAGATTTTGGCTAAAAGACCGACGGAACTCATTAGGAGAGCGGTGAAGGGTATGCTCCCTAAGAATCGTCTTGGAGATAAAGTACTTGGGAACCTCTACATTTATGCAGGTCCTGAGCATCCTCACCAAGCACAAAACCCTACAGAAATTAAGTTGAACGAAATTTAAACAGAGCAAATGGAACAGACACACGCCCTTGGAAGACGTAAGACAGCTATAGCTCGCGTTTATCTCTCAAATGGTGCAGGTAACATCACTATTAACGGACGCCCTCTTGAAGATTACTTCAAAGAGGAGACTCTTCGCTATATTGTAATGCAAGCATTTGCCGTAACTGAAACAGCAGGTAAGTTCGACACTAAGGTCACTCTTATAGGAGGAGGCACAAAGGGTCAGGCAGAAGCTGTTCGTCTCGGTATCGCTCGTGCACTTTGTGAGATTGATAAGGAAGCTTATCGTTCTGCACTTAAGGCCGCAGGCCTTCTCACCCGCGATTCTCGTGAGGTTGAGCGTAAGAAACCTGGTCAGCCAGGCGCACGCAGACGCTTCCAGTTCAGTAAACGTTAGTTATTATACTGTTATTAACGCACAGTTGCGGTTTTAAAACTATCCCCAATGTGGAGGTTGCCGCGCTGCGGAAAATTTTCGAGATTGGCCTAGGGTCACTACTCGAGGATTGAAGAAAAGAGAAAAATTAATTTAAAGACATTATGTCCAGAACAAATTTCCAAGAATTGCTTGATGCAGGCGTACACTTCGGACACCTTGCCCGTAAGTGGAATCCTAAGATGGCGCCATACATCTTCGACCAGAAGAATGGTATTCACATCATCGACCTGCACAAGACAGTCGTTAAAATAGACGAAGCTGCGGATGCAATGAAGGAATTGGCCAAGTCCGGCCGCAAAATCCTTTTCGTAGCTACTAAGAAGCAGGCTAAGGAGATTATCGCTGAAAAAGCTGCTTCAGTAGGTATGCCTTCTATCACCGAGCGTTGGGCCGGTGGTATGCTTACCAATTTCCCTACTATCCGTAAGGCCATCAAAAAGATGAGCACCATCGATAAGATGAAAGAGGATGGTACATACGAGAAACTCGCTAAACGTGAGCGCCTTCAGATTGACCGCCAGAGAGCAAAATTAGAGAAGAACCTTGGCTCTATTAGAGATATGAGTCGTCTTCCATCCGCTCTTTTTGTGGTTGATGTTCAGAAGGAAGCTAACGCTGTAAAAGAGGCTAACCGTCTTAATATTCCGGTATTCGCAATGGTTGATACATGTTGCGATCCTAGCCCTATTGATTATGTGATTCCGGCTAATGATGACGCTACAAAGAGTATCGAGGTTGTTCTTGATGCACTTTGCGGAGCTATTCAGGAAGGTCTTAATGAGCGTAAACTCGAAAAGGAGAAGGAAGCAGAGGCAGAGGCAAAAGAAGTAGTAGGAAAACCATCTGAGCGTAAACTTCGCTCCCGCAAGGGTGCCAAGGCAGAGGCAAAGGAAGAGGTAAATGCTCCTGCAGCAGAATAATCCATTTGTTTAATTATTAGAATATACAACATTATGGCAATTACAGCAGCAGATGTAATGAAGTTGCGTAAGATGACTTCAGCTGGTATGATGGACTGTAAGAAGGCTCTTGAAGAAGCTGAAGGCGACTTCAATAAGGCTATTGGCATCATACGTGAAAAAGGTAAGCTCGTGGCAGCTAAAAGAGCAGACCGCGAGACTACAGAAGGTGCGGTAAAGACTCGTATATCAGGTAATAAAGCTATTCTTGTATGCCTTGGTTGCGAGACTGACTTTGTATCACGTAATGCTGATTTTCAAAATCTTGCAGAAGCTATCGCTGATGTGGCTATAGCTAACGCGCCTTCAGATCTTGAGGCACTAAAGGCTTGCAAGATGGCTGATGGCTATACCGTAGAAGAAGCCGTTGAAGCTCAGACGGGAAAGACTGGAGAAAAGCATGTACTTTGTTATTATGCGATTATCGAAGCTCCTTTTGTGGCTGCTTATGTTCATGCACTTAATGGGAAATTGGGCGCATTGGTAGGTTTCAATAAGGAAATCCCGGCAGATCTTGCAAAGGGGATCGTGATGCAGGTAGCATCTATGAATCCTGTTGCAATTAGCGCTGCAGATTGTCCTAAAGAAGTGGTAGAGAATGAACTCGCCGTTGCAGTTCAAAAGACTCGTGAGGAGATGATCCAGAAAGCCGTTGAGGCTGCACTCAAGAAAGCTGGCATTAATCCTGCGCATGTTGATAGTGAAGAGCATATCGAGTCGAATACTGCTAAGGGATGGCTTACTCCTGAACAGGCACAGCAAGCACGTGAGATTATCAAGACTGTCTCTGAAGAGAAGTCTGCTAATCTAAATGAGCAGATGATTCAGAATATCGCCAATGGTCGTCTTCAGAAGTTCTTCAAAGAACAAACTCTTGAAGAGCAAGAGTATCAAATGAGTGACGATCATATCAGCGTAAAGGCAGCGCTTGCTGCAGCTGATAAGGATGCGAAGATTGTCGCTTTCAAGCGTTTCTCACTTTCTGACTAAGCAATCTTTAAAATTAGAAAAGGGATTGGACTTTTATAAGTTCGATCCCTTTTTTGTGTGTTTTACACCAAAGTTGATTAGGATGACATTTGATACGATTGATGACGAGACTGCCAGCAGGCTTATCCACCATCCCGACCAGAAAAGTCTGCAAGTTGGAACTTTGCCGTATCATTGACTTCTACAACACGCAGCGACCGTATATGAGCATTGGCTAGCAGACACCAGAACAAGTTCATAATCAAAATTGTCAACTATTCTCAGGGAAGGTCAGGAGTAAGTTGCTATCTTTTTTGGATATGCGCGATGTGATAGTGGATGGCATGACAATTCATATCATATCCGTTATTGCGTGGCTTTTGTCATTCTCGCTTTCAAAGTGATTTTTAGGGGGACCACATTACCTTCTCAATGTAGCCCGCAAAGAACTAGTTTTCGTTCCGTTCGCAAGATACAAAAAGTTGGGCAGACTTTCTCGCCTGCCCGACAGAAAATCACCAAGTAAGGTTTTTTATTTTTTCAGCATCGTCATCTCTTCCAACCCCCAATAAATATGATACATTAAATTCTCCGTTCTGTAATTTAATCAAATTAATTGCGAAGTTAGGTTTTGAAAACTCATTAAAAATATAAAGCGTATCCTTCTCGATATTAATAATTTTGTGGCATTTGTCTAAGTTTTTATCATAATAATAATAATCATTTTCAATTATAGTATTATTAGACAATGCAATTTTATTAAAAACCCAATCATAACTAACTTC
>DJPX01000025.1 GCA_002438635.1 Bacteroidales bacterium UBA6401 | reverse complement strand
GACAAGGAATTTCGCTACCTTAGGACCGTTATAGTTACGGCCGCCGTTTACTGGGGCTTCGATTCAAACCTTTGGGCTTGCGCCCTAAGTCCCCCTCTTAACCTTCCAGCACCGGGCAGGTGTCAGGCCATATTCGTCATCTTAACGATTTAGCATAGCCATGTGTTTTTGGTAAACAGTCGCCTGGACCATTTCTCTGCGCCCTACTTGCGTAGGGTCTGCTTATCCCGAAGTTACGCAGTCAATTTGCCTAGTTCCTTAGCCATGATTCACTCGAGCACCTGAGGATCCTCTCCTCACCCACCTGTGTCGGTTTACGGTACGGGTCGCTATACGCTACGCGATCTCAAGATTTTCTTGCAAGTCTGCTTACCTGCGCTGTTCGATCAGACGAATCCTCTCGATACTGTCGACTTTCAGTCTCCCTACGGTCTTTAACCATCTATTCCGTCAGATGGCGGCAGTGTCACTCCTCGGTCTCTTGCTATCCTGTATAGCGAGTACTGGATTATTAACCAGTTTGTCATCATCTTCCCCTCTCGGGTTCGACTTAGTCCCCGACTAACCCTGATCCGTTTAACGTTGTTCAGGAAACCTGGGGTTTTCGGTGTGAATATTTCTATATTCATTATCGTTACTTATGCCTACATTTGCTTTTCTATACGCTCCAGTATTCCTCACAGATATACCTTCAACGCTGAATAGAATGCTCCCCTACCACACACACTCTCGTATGTGTCCAAAGCTTCGGCGGCAGTCTTGATGCCCGCTCATCATCCACGCAACGCCGCTCGACTAGTGAGCTGTTACGCACTCTTTGAATGAATAGCTGCTTCCAAGCTAACATCCTAGCTGTCACTGCGATGTCACTTCGTTCTGTCTCAACTTAAACTGCGCTTGGGGGCCTTAGCTGTTGGTCTGGGCTCTTACCCTTTTGCCGACGGATATTAGCACCCGACGACTCACTCCTTGTCTCTAAATTGCACGCATTCGGAGTTTGTCAGGAATTGATAGGCGATGAAGCCCTCGCTTCCTATCAGTAGCTCTACCTCATGCAATCATAACAAAGGCTGTCCCTAAAGACATTTCGGGGAGTACGAGCTATCTCCCAGTTTGATTGGCCTTTCACTCCTACCCTCAACTCATCCAAGCCCTTTTCAACGGAAACTGGTTCGGTCCTCCAGTGCCTGTTACGGCACCTTCAACCTGGTCAAGGGTAGATCACTAGGTTTCGCGTCTACTCATACCAACTAGCCGCCCTTTTCAGACTCGCTCTCGCTTCGGCTCACAACCCTTAAGGTCTTAACCTCGCTGGTATGAAGTAACTCGTAGGCTCATTATCCAAAAGGCACGCCGTCGCCCTCTCGGGCTCCGACCGCTTGTAAACGAACGGTTTCAGGTTCTCTTTCACTCCCCTGTTCGGGGTTCTTCCCACCTTTCCTTCACAGTACTGGTCCACTATCGGTCTTCTAGTAGTATTTAGCCTTGCGACATGGTCGTCGCAGATTCAGACAGGATTCCACGTGTCCCGCCCTACTCAGGTGGCATACTCAATATATTATCCTTACCCGTACAGGACTTTCACCCTCTCTGGTCATACTTTCCAGCATGTTCTGGTTCAATAATATATCTTTATGTATACTCCTACAACCCCGACATCGCCGTAACGACACCGGTTTAGGCTCTTCCCATTTCGATCGCCACTACTTTGGGAATCGATTTTTCTTTCTCTTCCTCCAGGTACTAAGATGTTTCAGTTCCCTGGGTTGGCTCACTCCGTAGAGTGCTCGTGACCTTCAATCACGACGGTTCCCCGATTCGGATATCTCCGGATTACTTCCTGTTTGCAAATCCCCGGAGCTTTTCGCAGCTTACCACGTCCTTCTTCGCCTCTAGAAGCCTAGGCATCCTCCGTTCGCTCTTCTTCTCTTTCTCTTTCGTGAATCATCTCCTCTTCGCATCTCTCGATGCTTAGTCTCAATAACTCTTGCCTTGAAATTGTAGTCCCATATTCTTCAACTTACGAAAAAACTCGTTGCGTTTTTTAATATTAGACTAATCTTTTTCTTCTTTCTTTACCTCGTTATCTCTCTCAATAATTCAAAGAACTTTGTTGTTCCCATCCGCTCACCGCGAAAGGGATTGCAAAGGTAAGCATTATTTTTTATTCTGCAAATTTATTTTCAAAAAAAATTAATCTTTTAATAATTTTTCCGACCCTTGCATATCGTCACTTCACATAACTGCCTGTTTATCCTTAAACTATAAGAAATCTTTATTAAATATTTCATTTGTGCTTTTCTGGTTTAGATTTGCTCAAGTTTATTATATAGTGGGGATGCTTAGAAAGTTATTTATTATGGAAAATGCTATCTTTGTAAGATTTTTAGAGAAAACTAACAAACGATGAAAGAGAGAAAAGAGATTACCGCCTATTCCGTAGGCATAGGACTGCTTATGACAGTCATTTTTTCTGCAGCCGCAGCGTATTTAGGTCTAAAGGTAGGACAAGTGTTTGAAGCTGCCATACCTATATCTATAATAGCAGTCGGTATGACAGGGGCACTGAAGAAGAAAAATGGATTGGCCCAGAATGTAATCATCCAAAGCATAGGATCCTGTTCGGGCGTAATAGTAGCCGGTGCTATCTTCACTCTTCCTGCTATATATATATTAGGTCTGGATGTGAATTTCACTCAGATGTTTCTATCCTCTCTTTTAGGTGGATTCTTAGGAATTCTATTCCTTATCCCATTTAGGAAATATTTCGTGAAGGAAATGGATGGAAAATATCCTTTCCCTGAAGCTACTGCCACCACGCAAGTCTTGATGAGTGGTGAAGAGGGTGGCAATAGTACAAAAACGCTTGTAAGTGCCGGTATAATCGGTGGTTTATATGATTTTATCATCTCCACTTTCGGCGCATGGGCAGAAACCATCAGTACGACATTTACTCACGTGGGACAAATTGTCGCAGACAAGGCCAAGGTGGTCTTGAAGCTAAATACTGGTGCCGCAGTACTTGGCCTAGGATATATCGTGGGTCTAAAATACGCTTTTATCATCTGCCTGGGATCTTTACTGGTATGGCTGGTCCTTATTCCTGGGATGAATTTGCTATTTGGCGGACAGGTTATCGACCTTATGGGAACGGGAATCACACAAACCATAAGCGAGATGTCTGCTGACCAGATATTTAGAGAGTATGCAAGACATATTGGCATAGGCGGCATTGCCACAGCCGGGATAATTGGCATTATAAAAAGTGCCGGCGTTATTAAAAATGCTGTTGGATTGGCCGTAGGAGAATTCTCAAACAAAGGCGTGAAGAAAGAGGCATCAGAAGATATATCTATGAAAATAGTAGTCACCGGAGTAATTCTGACCTTGATCGCTATTTTTGGATTTTTCGCCTTTGGTGGTGTTGTCTCTAATATATGGCAGGCTCTTATCGGCTTGCTAATCGTTGCCATAATATCTTTTCTCTTTACAACAGTTGCGGCCAATGCTATCGCCATAGTGGGGTCTAACCCAGTGAGTGGTATGACCATAATGACCTTGATTATCACCGCTTTGGTTCTAGTAGCCGTCGGCCTTAAGGGGGATAAGGGAATGGCAGCGGCGATGATAATAGGTGGCGTGGTATGTACGGCTCTTTCTATGGCTGGAGGATTCGTTACCGATTTAAAGATAGGATATTGGACCGGGACAAGTCCAGCAAAACAGGAAACTTGGAAGTTCGTCGGCACCCTTGTAGCAGCCGCAACGGTAGGTGGTGTTATGTTGGTACTTAACAAAACCTACGGATTCACTGGAGAAGGTGCGCTTGTAGCTCCTCAGGCCAATGCTATGGCGGCCGTCATTCAACCTATGATGAGCGGCGGAAATGCTCCTTGGCTACTTTACGGGATCGGCGCTGCTATCGCATTGATTCTCAACTTCTGCAAAGTACCAACATTGGCCTTCTGTCTGGGAATGTTCATCCCTATCGACCTTAACCTGCCACTTCTACTTGGTGGAGCCATTTCATGGTGGGTCGGCAGTAGAAGTAAAGATAAAAAAATCAATGATGACAGGGTGAAGAAGGGAACACTTATTGCATCTGGATTTATCGCTGGAGGAGCACTGATGGGTGTCGTTTCCGCTATAATCAAATTTGCCGGAGCAGATCTATTTATGCATAAGTGGAATACCTGCAAGGATGGTGCTCTATGCAGTGGCGCAGAGGCAGTGGCCATCGTCCCACTGATTTTGTTAGTAGTTTATATGATTAAAGCATCATTGAAAAAAGATTAATTAAATGAAGAAGTCTATCTCGGCCTTTTTTATTTTTCTTGTAGTTTCTTTAAGCTTAAATGCTAAAGATTACACTGTTTCTAGTCCTTCCGGTAATATCTCTGCCGTAGTGAAGGTGGATGGGAGCACATCTATGTCCATTTACATAAAAGATGTTAAAGTAATGGAAGACTGCAAGATCGCTATGCATCTATCCGATAGCACCACTTTGGGAGACAATGCAACGATAAGAAAAGACACCCGCGGAACCAGAACGGAAAATATCAATGCTCCATTTTATAGGCAGAGTTCTTTTCAGGCTTCATATAACTATTTAAGTTTAAGATTTGAGGGGAATTATACGCTACAAGTCAGGGCATATAATGATGGAATAGCATATAGATTCGTCACTTCTTTTCCCGAAAATGTAAAAGTGATCGGAGAAGATGTACAATTTAACTTTACCGGAGCATATCAAGCCATCGTTCCTTGGAAATTAAATTCATCATCTGACCCTTATGAGTCCAGTTTTGAGAATCAATACTCATTTCTAAATCTGGGAGAGATTTCCGAAAAAGACAAAGATAGATTAGCATTCCTTCCTGTTATAGTTCGTGGCGAGCAGTGGGGAAACATCTTACTTACTGAATCGGATGTAGAAGACTACCCCGGCATGTTCGTCAAACTGAACGAAAAAGGATTCAGTGCCGTGTTCCCTCCCGTACCGGCTCAATTCACAACATCGGATAAAGGGGTCGAAAGACCTTCTGCTTACTCCAATATAATAGCCGAAACCTCCGGCTCTCGAAGTTTTCCGTGGAGAATTATTGCATATTCAGAAAAAGATTCCGATCTGCCTATAAATAATATGGTATATCAAACAGCTTCTGCGAGTCGAATAGATGAAATAGAATGGATTAGCCCAGGGCAGAGTGCGTGGGACTGGTGGAACGCAAACATATTGTATAATGTCCCATTCAAATCTGGAATTAATACCGAAACTTATAAGCATCATATAGATTTCGCCGCGGCCAATGGGTTAGAGTATGTCATTCTCGATGAAGGTTGGTATAAAAATCTTGATCCTATGACGCCCTCCGACAATATAGACATTAAATATCTTTGTGGGTACGCTCAGGAGTCAAATGTGAAGCTGATATTGTGGTGCACCAGTTCACTTCTTTATAATCGTGCGGAAGAAATATGCTCTCATTATGCTGACCTGGGAATAGGCGGTTTCAAAGTGGACTTCTTCGACGCGCAAGACCAGAGGACAGTGAAACAGATATACGAATTGGCCGAAATAACAGCCAATCACCATCTCGTACTGGATTTGCATGGCATATACAAGCCTACCGGCCTTAATAGGACCTACCCTAACATACTAAATTTCGAGGGAGTATTCGGGCTCGAGCAACTAAAATGGACTAGTATAGAGAATGCCGATATGCCTCTAAATGACGTGTTGATTCCTTACTTGCGCATGGTCGCTGGGCCTATGGATTACACTCCAGGAGCGATGAGAAATGCAAGCAAAAATGAGTTCCGGCCCGTCTTTATAAGACCTATGAGCCAAGGGACGCGTGCCCATCAGGTCGCACTTTATGTCGTTTACGATGCTCCGCTGACAATGCTATGTGACTCTCCTTCAGCATACGAGGAGGATAAGGCCACAACGGATTTCATAACTTCCATACCGACAACATTCCAAAGCACTTCCATACTAAGTGGTACTATAGGAGAGAATATAATAACGCTAAGGGAGAAAGACAGTAAATACTATATCGGAGGATTAACCAATTGGAAAGAGCGTGACGATCTTATCTCATTTAGTTTCCTCCCGGAAGGTACTTGGAAAGCCACATTATACAAAGATGGCATCAACGCTGATGTTACGGCGAGTGACCATACGATAGAAACAATAGAAGTTAATTCAACGACTACGATGAATATACATTCCGCCCCTGGTGGAGGATTTGCAATTATAATAGAAAAGTAAAATGAAAAAGAAAATGGTACTTGTATCCGGCGGTGCCGGGTACATTGGCAGTCACGTTACAGTAGAACTGGATGCTGCCGGGTATGATGTCTTGATTGCAGACAATTTTTCTAATTGTGATAGAACCAATTATGAAGGTGTCTGCCAGATCGCTGACAAAGATTTTCCTTTAGTCGAAATGGACTTTTGCAATCTTGCAGAAGTTAGAAAACTTTTTAACACTTACCAGATTGATGCCGTCATTCACTTCGCCGGATTTAAAGCAGTGGGTGAATCAGTGGCTGAGCCTTTGAAGTATTACACTAATAATCTAGACTCTTTTTTAAATATTCTTACAGTAGCGAAGGAACACGGATGTAATGTCCTCTTCTCCTCTTCCGCCACAGTATATGGAGAGCCGGATCAGTTACCTGTAAGCGAGAAATCTGAAAGAAAGCCAAGCACTTCCCCTTATGGAAACACAAAACAAATATGCGAGGACTTTCTAAGGGATTGCGTTAAGGCTTATCCTCAAATAAAAGGTATTTCACTTCGTTACTTTAACCCTATCGGAGCGCACCCATCTGCCCTTATAGGAGAACTTCCTCGCGGAGTTCCTCAAAATCTTGTCCCTTATATTACTCAAACAGCCATAGGCAAACGCGAATGCCTTAGCATATTCGGGCACGATTATCCTACTCCAGATGGAACCTGCCTTAGGGACTACATCGACATTGTCGACCTAGCACAAGCCCACGTATACGCTGTAGGAAGAATGCTGGACGATAGCATGAAAAAGAACTACGAGATATTCAACATTGGTACCGGAAGACCGCTCTCAGTGTTGGAACTTGTCAACACTTTCGAGCAAGTCAATGGCGTGAAGGTTAATTATAAATTTGCCCCTCGTAGACCAGGTGATGTAACGGCCGTATGGTGCGACCCTTCCTATGCCGAGCAAGAACTCGGCTGGAAAGCATGTCGTTCTATCGAGGATACGCTAAAAAGCGCTTGGGACTGGGAGAAAAGGCTAAAGAGCAAAGAGACTGATAATATTTAATATCACTTTGCTAGCTTTCTCCATTGATTGGATCGGGATCCATTCATATTTCCCGTGAAAATTAAGGCCACCAGCGAAAATATTAGGGCAAGGCAAGCCCATAAAAGAAAGATTTGCCCCATCAGTGCCGCCTCTTATAGGCTGCACTTTTGGTTTTATACCCTCCATTTCCATGGCTTTAATAGCCTTTTCGATTATATGATAATGAGGCTCCACCTGCTCACGCATGTTATAGTATTGATGGCGTATATCTACAGATGCCGTACCTTCACCATATTTAGCGTTAATAAAATCCACGCATGTGCGCAAAAGTGCCTTTTGAGCCTCGTGCTTCTTTAAATCGTGTTCTCTCAAGATATACGAAAAAGTGCAGTTTTCGACCGTTCCCTTATAAGAAATAATGTGAAAGAACCCTTCGTAATCAGATGTATATTCCGGGCGCTGCTCAACAGGAAGTAGTGAGTTAAGTTCCATCCCAATGAGTATAGCATTCTTCATTTTTCCTTTTGCATATCCCGGGTGAACATTTCGGCCTTGTATAGTGACAGTAGCTGCAGCGGCATTAAAATTCTCAAATTCAAGTTCTCCAACTTCGCCTCCATCCATAGTGTAAGCATAGTCCGCGGCAAATTTCTTAACATCGAATTTAACCACTCCCCTTCCTATCTCCTCGTCTGGTGTAAAGCCAATACAAATAGGGCCGTGCTTGAATTCTGGATTTTCGGTTAAGTATTGAACAGCATTCATAATCTCTGCGACACCGGCCTTGTCATCCGCTCCTAAAAGTGTAGTTCCATCGGTAGTAATTATATCTTCCGACTTATGAGCCAATAATTCCGGGAAATCCTTAGGGTCTAGATACAAGCCTTCTACTCCCCTAAGAGCAATAGGCGAGCCGTCGTAATCATGTATAATCTGTGGGTTAACATTGGCCCCGCTCGCATCAGGGGATGTATCTACATGAGCTATGAAACCGATAGCCGGTATATTGGCGCCTGGCACATTAGAAGGAATATGCGCCATAACATAGCCATTTGCATCAAGTTCTGCTTCTACGCCCATAGCTAATAATTCGTCTTTTAGCAGACGTAATAAGTTTAGTTGCTTTTCTGTACTGGGCTGACTTGAGGATTCTTCGTTTGACTGAGTATCTATAGATACATACCGCAAGAATCTATCTACTATCTTTTCCATCTTCTTTTAATTTTTGTTTTTCGTAATATTCTATGTATCTGTCGAGAATTTCCTTCTCGCGCTTTTGTTGCTTTTGACGCTCTATCAATTCTTTACGAGTCTTCTCCCTTTTCTTTCGCAAAGCTTTCTCTTTCTTCTGGGCTTCTCGCTTCGCGTCCCGCTCGTCAAGTCGTGCCCATCTGCGTTCACGCGCTTCCCGCCATTGGGCAAATTTATCCTTTATCTTCTGAAAGAAAGTCTTTTTTACAGTAGTATCTTTAGCGTCCGATACCGCAAGCGAATCAGCCATTGTTGCGACAGAATCAGAGACTGCCACCTGTGCGGAATCTATTGCCGTCGCAAGACTATCCTTTATTACCGATGTAGAATCTATGACATCAGTCGTCTCAAGAAGAGCCTCTTGCGCGCGTTCTTTTTCCAAGCGAGCTTTTTCCTTAGCCTTTTTATCGGCCTCTATTGAGGCATAAACACTCTTTATGTAGCCCGGAAAATACTTGTCAGTTTGTTTAAATTCCGTCTTAGGCCTTGATTCATATTCTGCTCGTTGTGATCGCCTGATAGTCAATGATGTGATGTCCGATTTTCCTTTAGGACGCAGCTGTGGGGTCCACTTAAACCCTTTTAGAACTCTTTCTTCTTCAGGGAACTGGACTATAGGATAAGCATCATTTTTAGGCGAATCATAATAATATATCCTGTCTATAGTTCCATCTACAAAATTACCGGAAAGCATCTTGCTCTCCACCTTATTTACAGTGGAGAGGTGATCGTTCTCTCGTAAGAAAAAAACTGCGAGCGCATCTCCCAACGCGTCGAAACGCTTAAGTGCGGAGGTGGAATCGAAAAATGCCATTATTTCCGAACTCCTTATCTGGTCGAAAAGAAGAGAATCTTCCTGAGTGATAACAAATGCGTTTGAAGTTAGAGATGCCCTGTCGGCATGTCCGTTTCTTATAAGTACAGACAAGGAATCGGAATAATACTGCCTATTCCCTTCATTCCAAATGATGGGGTTTTTATAGAACCTCGCAATACTATCCAGATCGGCATAACGCATCGAATCGCACCTGACTTGTATGTCTTTACGGAATATCTTCACATTCCCCTGTGCAAAGGCGAATCCATATTTGGTGGTATCAACGACCTCCACCTGCGCTGAATCAAGTGCGGACACCTCTTCTTCAACGGCCAAAGAGTCTGTCGGTGAAGATGATTCTATAATGGTAGTATCTGTCGTCGAGGCCAATGAATCCGATATGGCCTCTGTAGCAGTGGAATCCGCAATAGCCTCTGTTCTAATAGAATCTGCCTCTGATATAGGCGTGGCTAAAGTGTCTTTCGCCGGAATGGGTACAGCGGTAGTATCTATTGGCTTACCTAATGGTGCAGTTATAGAATCTGCTGCCGGGGTCTGGGGCTTCAAACCGGGCCTTGTACCTGCTGCCTTCTTTTTTGCTTCCTCAGCTGCCTGCGCTGCCGCTTGTGCTGCCTTCTTTCTGTACTCACCCACCGGATCGGTCATTATCTCGGAGCGGCGGGAGGCAGAATTGGCCAATTCTGACTGAGGTATATCGCAATATCTCATAGAATAATAGACCAATGTGTCGGCGCCAAAATATAGTGTATCTCTTTGAGAAAGATTATCTTCCGTTACTATGGCTACAGCGGCGTCCTTCCTTAAAGTTACTGTGGATAAGCTGTCTTCGTAGAAAAGGTAACGCGACACTGCCGTGGTATTACGCACACTATCTTGAAGTTGCACATCCCCACGCATCAAAACATTATTCTCGTTTTTATAGAAAATCAGTGTATCACACCATGCTTCATAGTCTGGAGTAGTGGCATGAACATTTTTACTGAAAAAGAATTTTTCAACTCCTCTATCATACCAGCCACCTCCTGCCGATAGCATATTGTCGTCTTTCCAAAAATCTATGTATGAATTAAAATCAGCCCTTTGAGAGTCTGTATGATAATCCAAGCTTCGCGTCTTTATAAAGACCGAATCTGTGAACATATTGACAGACTTTTCAAACAAGAATACTTTTTCTTTCGATCTATAGGAACCATCTAAACTTTCAATAATTTGTCCATCTTTATCCTTCATAGAGGCTCCGTTAAAGAACACCGCTACGCTATCTGCCGTATTATAATCCAAATAGTGTGTTCTCAGTATATTATTTTCCTTGTCTCGAAGCTGAACTAAGCTACCTCGGAATTGAGCTAGGTTTTTATCTACAAAATAATCTAGCTTGTCACTTGTCAGTTCCGTTCCTTCTTGTGTAAGACAAACGTGTCCGAGAGCGTTTATTATATTGTCGTCAACTCTCCAATATGCCGTATCGCATATTAAAAGTGTCCCGTTATGTAAAAAGGTCGCCTCAACAGCTTTTCTTAAAGACTTACCTTCATCATCCGTTATAAGATTGACAGACTGAGCCTTGACTAAGCGGACATAATTCTCTTCCTCATCCTGCGCCGGATGAGCAAAAAGAAACGCGGAAAGACCTACCAGACAGGTGATAACTATCCCTATTTTCTTATTTTTTCCGACCATCCGTCGCGCGAGAATTCACAATCAGAAAACATAGGATCTATCACGATATAAGTTTCTTTTATCTTCTGGGAGATAAAATCATTTATAGCCTCATTCTGCTTTATATTCGTAACGCGCGAATACAAAACGTCATAATCCTTATCCAAAGTCGCGATATGAGCAGGTATTACCTTATCCAATCGTATAATTTTATAAACCAGATTCCCTCCGTCTATTGAAAAAGCCCCACGGCCCTCGTTATCGGTTGAAGTAAAAGGAGCAGAAATCTCCCCTTCTTTCAGTCCGGAGATAGCCTTAAAATCAGCTGGTTTCATCTGGTCTATTTCGAAATAAGAAGATCCGGTGTTAGGATCAGCCATCTGCCCCCCATTTGTCCTAGTGGCATTATCCTCGCTATATCGTCTGGCAGCTTGCTCAAAAGTAATTTGTTTAGACTCAATCTCGTGTTTTAGACTATCCAATTTTGCATACCCCTTTTCCATATCTGCCGTCGTGTATTCTGGCTTTATCAAAATATGGCGTGCGTGGAACATATCACCTTTCTTACTAATCATCTCGATAATATGGAATCCATCTGGAGTCTCTACAATATTCGAAACCATGCCAGGTTTCAAAGCCATAGCAGCATCGGAAAAAGACGTCCAGAATACCGATTTGTTCGCCATACCCAAATCCCCGCCCAAGCGAGCATTGCTCGGGTCTTGCGAGTATAAACGGGCCAATGTTGAAAATCTTTCTCCTGCAACTACTCTTTCCCGAATGCCAAGCAATTTCTCTTTTGCGGCCAATTTGGCAGCTTCACGATCTGGATACACACATATCTGGCTCATCTGATATTGGGCCGGAATTTCGGGCAAATTTTCCACAAGTGTAGTATCTACATATCGTTTAACATCAAAAGGTGTAATCTCCGGTATCTTCTTGGCTATTTCTTGCTGTTCCTGCTGAGTAAGAGACATCTCTTCCAATTGACGATTCCACTCCTCTCGCAGTTTACTGACTGATTTTCCAAAATAGGCTTCGACCGCCTCTTCTCCTCCGAGATCGTTCAACAGGCTGTTCATACGGTCATTTAGATTGGCAGCGACCATCTCTTGATTCACTTTCAAAGAGTCTATCCTTGCTTGCGATAATATTAATTTACTGGCCAATATCTGTTCCAGTATGTCACACCTGAGAGCTTTATCAGAAGAATAGCCACGGGTACGCATCATTCGTACCTCCTGCTCTATATCAGAAAGCATAACAAATTCACCACCAATCACCGCTACAGTTTTATCTGCTAGTCCTTCGTACTTCTGCGCATTCACACTCACGCATAAGGCAAGCAGGATAAATATCGAAAAAATCCTTTTCATATTTAATAAATTATAAATTGGCCCCTGTCCGAAGCCTCATCAAGCAAGCTTTGTTCCAAAGCGATTAGCAACTCTCGCTTCCTTTCACTAAGTATATACTCCCTAATTCGCTCTACACAATATTCATACGGGGCTACGCCTTTTCGCTTTATGTCTCTCACATAAGCAGTCTTTACATCCGACATGTCCGCGTTATCAAAAGATATATAATTGTTTTTCAAGCGGGAAAGCATAGTAACATAATCAGTATTAAATTCTCGCGCAAGGGTGGAGGCATCCATCCAGCTTTGAGAATTATCAAAATAGCGAATAGCACACATCCTCGCAAGACTATCTACCTCAATGACATCCGAAGGCCTATTCGAAGACATCTTCTTTATTAGATAATCCTTTTGCTCGGAGGTTTTCAGTATATCAAGATAGCGCACTTTAAGAATCGGTCGTTCCAATTCAAAAAGGTCCTTATGTGCCTGGTAAAAATCATACATCTGGTCCTCTGTTATAAGAGTGTCGAGACGTTCATTAACGAATTGCTGTTCATAGCGAAATCGCAATAGTGAACGCCTATACGACTCCAATTCTGCCGTAACATCTTGATCTGCTTTTGAGAGCTGGCTCTGCGCCATATCGCTATAAATCTGACCAGAAGCCCATGAGTTAATATACTGAAGCGCAAGATTCGTACTATCGGCTGCTGACACTCCGGCCGGTATGTATTTTTTCAATTCAGATTTATACAATTTATGTTTCCCCACCTTCGCCACGACTTCGTCATCGTGAATTAAAGACTGTATCGAATCACACGACGAAAACGCGAGAACACATATAGTATAAAAACATATCTTTCTTAAACTCATATAAATTAAAAAGTGCAAGCAAAAAACTAAACAAACCCTTGCTCTAGGATCTCCTAAATTCCGCAGCCTAAGCTG
>DJPX01000013.1 GCA_002438635.1 Bacteroidales bacterium UBA6401 | reverse complement strand
TTTTCGCGATGGATGAGGAAGGAGCATTCTGCTACAATTTCGTGGCGAGAAACTATCCAACATCTCAGTATAAGGTCTTTATGAGAAAGACTGGATTGTTCGATCTTATGGAGAATCATTTGATTAATAATCTGGTGGACTATGTGACTGGTGTCGAGACTGGACTTGATTCTAACGGACGCAAGAATCGTGGTGGTCATTTGATGGAAGATCTTGTTGAAAGTTATCTCATTAAAGCTGGCCTTGTAAAGGGTGAGACCTATTTCAAGGAAATGTATATTCACGAGATTGAGTAAAAGTGGAATGTAGATTTGTCTTCAATCTCCAATAACGGAAGCGCAGAAAAGAGATTTGATTTCGTCATCAAATGTCCGAATATGATTTATGGCATCGAGACTAACTTCTATTCCAGCCCTGGTTCCAAACTGAATGAGACCGCACGGAGTTATAAGACAATAACATTGGAGACCAAGGACTTGGACTTCTTCAAGTTTGTGTGGTTCACTGACGGTCAAGGCTGGATAAATGCCCGGAACAATTTGAAAGAGACTTTCGATGTCCTTGAGAATCTCTATAATATCAAGGATTTGGAGGATGGTGTTATTTCAAATCTGATTCGTGTATGATTACCCCTTTCTTCAAGTCCGGGAATAAGGATTTCACTTTGGCTAAAGGGAATTGTATCGAACTTTTGTCTCAATTTGAGTTCAAGTTTGATATGATTTTCGCTGATCCGCCATACCATCTGTCTAATGGGGGCATCAGCGTTCAGAGTGGGAAGATGGTGTCTGTGAATAAAGGCGAGTGGGATAAATCTAAGGGATTTGAAGAAGACTACCGGTTCGACAAGGCTTGGCTTTCGGCTTGCCGAGAGAAGTTAAAGAGCAACGGTACAATCTGGGTAAGCGGGACATATCACAATATCTTTTCTATCGCCCGATGCCTGACGGAACTTGGATTCAAGATTTTGAATTGCATTACTTGGGTGAAGACCAATCCCCCACCAAACCTTTCGTGCCGGTATTTCATGTACTCTGCTGAATATATCCTTTGGGCTCGAAAGGAGCAGAAAGTCGCTCACTACTTCAATTATGAGTTGATGAAGGAGATAAACGGGGGTACTCAGATGCGTGATGTGTGGACGCTTCCTGCGATTGCCAAATGGGAGAAATCGTGTGGGAAGCATCCTACGCAGAAGCCACTGTGTGTATTGTCGAGAATAATTCAGGCTTCCACAGAACCTGGAGCTTGGATATTGGATCCATTTACCGGAAGCAGCACGACAGGGATAGCGGCCAACTTGCTTGGGCGCAGGTTCTTGGGAATAGATATGGAGGATAAGTTTCTGGAGATTAGCAAGGCACGAAGAGAAGAACTTGACAATTTGTCTCTTCGCACTGAGTATCTGGAGAAACTGCAAAAACAGGCAAAACTCTTCGAGGATAAGGATATTCGTGTCCTCAGCGCGCCGCCTGTTTATTATGGTGCAGGGTTGCCGTTTTAGATTGATGAGCATTTGGTTCTATGAATTATTTGTATCTTGTAAGAGGAAAGAATACAAGTTTTTTGATAATAATAGTGGAAGACTATTAGGGACTTATCTATCGTGGACTATTCATTTTTTGCAACATTGGGATAGTTCATCGGTGATGGAAGGAGTGACAAATTACAATAACTATTTAAAAATAATAACTTATGATGCGCCAAGGTAAAATATTGGGATTGTGCTCACTATTTTTTTGCATAGTATCGTGTGGGCCGTCATATTATTCCGACCATTTTATAACAGGTTATATTTCTCATCCAGAAATTAATTTGGTGTCTTTTCCTGAGGAGCGTTTAATTGTATGTGAATTTAAATATAATTCTACGCAGGTAATCAATAGTGATAACAATGTAGCTTTATATGAGGCGATTAGTGAGAAAAATATGGATGTTTCATATTGCAGGGAGCGCCGACATTGGGAGGGTTTTCCTGTTTCCATATTTCCGGATATTGAAAGTGTGATAGTTACATGTGATGGTGTTTATGATCAGGATCATAATTCGAATTCTTCCTTAAATGATATTATTAAAATTAGATATAGTTCGTATGAAAATTATATTAGTAGTGGATATAAGGGAGAGGAATGTGAAAGTTATTCAGTATTATTAGAAGATAACCCTGATTTAAATTTGATTGATGCAACTGGGGGTAGCTTGTTTGCTATAGAGTTTACAAGTAATCCGTCAGATATTTCGGCGTCATATAATATAAAGGTGTTAATTACATATATTGATGGAACAAAAATATCACGCACAGTTGAATATCGAATATTTTAATGAAAAATTTGTAATTGAGATAAGAAAATAGTATCTTTGCCGTCCCGATTTTGCAAATTAAAAAAGTATAAAATATGAAAAGGACATTTCAACCATCAAATCGTAAGAGAGTTAACAAGCATGGTTTTCGTGAGCGTATGGCTACTGCTAATGGACGCAGAGTTCTAAATGCACGTCGCCGTCATGGACGTAAGAAGTTAACTGTTTCTTCAGAAGATCGCTATTAATCTTTTGTAGAAGAATAGGCAGAAGGGGTGACCAGTAATTTTATGGGCATCCCTTTTTCTTTGGCAAATTGTGCTAAATGGGGAGTGGTATTTGATGGATTGGAAACAAGAAACCATGAAGTTCATATTAGTCATTTCGCAGATAAAAAAAAGATAGCTGGTTTTTATAGTAGAGAAAGTATATGAATTGGTTCACGGAACTATTTGTCAATCAGACCTTCATCCAGGCTATAATAGTGCTTTCGCTTATTTGCGCTGTTGGTCTTTTGCTTAGTAAAATTAAGTTTAAAGGCGTCTCGCTTGGTATTACTTTCGTATTTTTTGCAGGTATATTGGCAGGCCATTTCGGATTCGAAATAGATCCGAAAATGCTTTCTTTGGCGCAGAATTTCGGTTTAATTCTCTTCATATATGTTTTAGGCCTTCAAGTGGGGCCAAGTTTTTTTCCATCACTTAAAAAAGGAGGGTTAAAACTGAACCTCTTGGCCTTCGGCGTCTTGATATTTGGCTCCCTACTTTGTATGCTCATTCCGTATATATTCGGCATTTCTTTTCCCGTATCGATGGGCTTGCTGACGGGTGCTGTGACTAACACTCCTATGCTTGGAGCTGCGCAACAGTCACTTTTGGAACTTAATCCAGGTTCTATCGATTTATCCAACGAGATGGCTATGGCTTGTGCAGTAGGTTATCCATTTGGTATTATAGGCGTTATAGGAAGCATAATAATTTTACGAGCTATTTTTTGTAAAAATGGAACTACTTCCTCTGGAGTGCACGAAAATCCCACTTTTGTCACGGAACTTCGCGTGACAAACCCTCAGATATTTGGCAAGGATATAAAAACCATTATGAAAGGTGTCCATCCGCACTTGGTGGTCTCGCGTGTATGGAAGTTTAATGGACCTCGCGAAGATGATGCTAATCAGGGTATTGTGATTATTCCTAATGGGGATACCATTCTAGAAAAGGGAGAACATGTTCTCGTTATGTCTAAGGAAAGCGAAGTCGGTAAGGTAGAAGAACTTTTCGGACAGATTGTCCATAAGGATTGGAACAAAAAGGACATCGATTGGAATCATATAGATGGCACGCTTGTATCCCGTCACGTGCTAGTGACTAAAACCAATATTAATGGAGCGAAACTGGGCGATTTGCACCTTCGTAATGCATATAGTATTAATATTACAAGGGTAAATCGAGCAGGTATCGATATTCTGCCTTCAAGTAGCCTTAGGCTTCAAATAGGAGATAAACTCACCATAGTGGGTCAAGAAAAAGCCATAGACAATGTAGCGGCAGTATTAGGTAATCAAGAAAAGGAATTGCGGAATCCTAATCTACTTGCGATCTTCGTGGGGATAATCTTCGGACTTATCGTGGGCTCCATCCCTATTGCTATACCAGGGATGAGTGTGCCTGTGAAATTAGGCCTTGCGGGTGGCGCTATCGTAGTAGGAATTCTTATGGGAGCGTTTGGCTCGCGTCTGCATTTTAGTACCTATACTACTATGAGTGCCAATATGATGCTTCGTCAGCTAGGGCTAACAGTCTATCTTGCAGGTTTGGGACTTAGTGCTGGCCCAGGCTTTTTCGAAACAGTGTTTAAGCCTGAAGGTTTATTATGGATCGCGCTTAGCATTTTTCTTGCTGTGGTCCCTGTTCTGCTATTTGGATTTGTCGCTTCCAAGTGGTGTGGCGTCTCGTACGCTTCGAATATAGGGATGTTGTGTGGCTCTATGGCCAATCCTATCGCGCTTAATTACGCGCTCAGTACAGTGGAAGATGATGAGCCATCAGTTTCTTATGCAACCGTTTATCCTGCAGGAATATTTCTTCGCGTGATTTCCGCACAGATTATGATGCTTTTGATGTGTTGAGCATTACTTGTGCAAAAAGAGAGTGAGAACTCGTATTATGTAAGTAAGGTGATTACGAATAATTATAATTCCGTTATTTCTTTTATAGATAGGCCTGTACACTCGGAAATAATTTTTAATCCAATTCCTCTACTCTTAAAATTACGCGCCGTCTCGATTTTAGCCAATTTTTCTCCCTCTATTTTCCCTTTAGTTACACCCTCAGCAAGTCCCTCAGTTCTTCATTTAGCTTCACCTTTAGCTTCACCTTTCGCGAGGCCCTCCGCAAGACCTTCAGCTCTTCCTTTTGCCTCACCTTTTGCAAGTCCTTTTGCGAGATTTTCTTTTGCAGCTTTTTCTACAGCATAATCTATACAGTTCTGATAATCGTAAATCATCTTTTGGCCCTCCGTGTATTTTTCTTTTTCGTCGGGTGTGAAGTTAGCTATTTTCGCCGTTAAGAACTATTACTGTCCGCTAAAATTTTCAAGAATATAAAATAACAAGGCTGAATCCTGTTTCCAGGGTCCAGCCTTTTCGCTACTTTTGTTTCGACCAAAAAACATGAATAACGATGAGCAAAGGTAGTCATTTTGCCGGACAGCCGGTGTATGATCAGCTGATAAATCTGCTTGACAAGTCAAAAATTCTTCAAATCAGCCACGAAAAGGGCGGAGAGAAATATGTGAAACATTTCGACGCATGGCAGCATCTGCTGATAATGTTGTATGCTGTCATCAAACGCTTCGACTCTTTAAGGGAAATTACAAACTCCATGTTTCCGGAAGCAAGGAAGTTCTCTCATCTAGGCATAGAAATGATGCCGCGGCGTAGCACGCTCTCGGATGCGAATGCCAGGAGGCCTGAAACCATCTTCGAAGCCACATATCGCGACCTTTACGATAGATACAAGGACGAACTTTCATCGGACAGCCGAAAACGGCAGACACCAAAGTGGCTCAACAAGCTGCAGATCATCGACTCCACAACCATTACGCTGTTCTCAAGCCTTATATTCAAGGGCGCAGGACGTCATCCGAAGTTAGGAAAGAAGAAAGGGGGCATCCCGCCCCCTTATC
>DJPX01000024.1 GCA_002438635.1 Bacteroidales bacterium UBA6401 | reverse complement strand
GTGTATCCACAAATACGGATACACCTTTTTAAAATATTTATATATGACACTATTTATTAGTTTATTATTAATGCTAGGAACTAGCAACAATACTGATATTACTAATTTGAAGAATTTTCAAGTTTTAGGAAGTGTTTCTGACACATTATACTGTCTCGGATTTGATGATTTCTTATGTGACGCCTTCGATTTAAAAAGCACAATTAACAAAGGATGGTATGATAATAACGAAGTTATCACTTTAACTTATTATGGTTTAGAGTGCTTTGATCATTTAAATGATGAAACCGACGAGTGTCTTAAAGATTATAATATATTTAACGATACTTCTAATATTGTCGTTTTTTACAAATATTCAAATGAAAGAAACGAATTGAATTATTCTCTAAGATTTGCCCTAATCCAAAATTCATATATAGAGTTAAAAAATGGAATTTTTATAGGAATGCGAAAGGAAGAATTTTGTAATAGAATTAATCTTACAAACAATATAGATGCTATAAATGTAGTTGAATTTATTAGTAGTCGTAATAATTATATGGGTTATTTCTTTTTTACAAAAAATAAACTTTCCTGCATCTTAATTGAACTTGATGATGGTAATGATAATGTATTTCTTTCTCGGGTAAAAAACTATCCTCCTTATATTATTAAGCATATTGGTAAGGATGCTGAATATGTTTTCCAAGAGTGTTTACCACCTAATCTTTTTCATTAAAGTTACTTCTCTAAAAATTAATTCGCTCAATTATCAGACTTTTTATTCTAGTTACAAGATAATAGATATTTTTGAAAGAGAAATAATAGAGGTTCATACAATCTTTTGATGGGCAGGCGTAAAAGTCTGCCCGACTTTTTGTATCTTTCGGATGGAACGAAGCTTTCTGTAAAGAAAAACGATGGATCTTTCATCGTGTACAGAGGAAGTTTTGTGTACGATGTCAGTGCGCTAAATGTCGTTACTTTAGAGTCCGTAGGCATTCCATGAGTATGAGAGACTAGAATGAATATATTAGAATTTTAGAAGTCGCCAATTAAAAATGAAACCATTTCATATAGCATTATTATTATTTTATTTCTCTGCTTCTGCCCGTGAGTATATTTCAAAGCCTGAAGAAATAAGGATTGAAACGGACTTGACAGCCAGACCGCTATTTAAACCAGATACCCTTAAGGTTCTTATGGTAGGGGATTTGATGCTTCATTACCCGCAAATTTCAAAAGCCGGCAGAGATGATGGCAGTTTTGATTTTTCCAATTACTTCAAGCATGTACGACATTATATCGATGATGCTGACCTTACCATAGGAAATCTCGAATCCCCAATTTGTGGCAAGCCATATAGTGGATACCCTAGGTTTAGTGCTCCTGAAGAGTTTATTATACAATTACTCGACGATGGCTTCGATATTTTTCTTTGTGCAAATAATCACATTATGGATTATAAAACTGCAGGAGTCACCCACGAACTCAATATATTTAAAACAAACAAAGACAAATACACTTTTTCTTACACTGGGATTTCTGAAGACCCTAAAAAGCAGGACTTGTCCCTTATTGTCACACGGCGAGGAATAAGATTAGCCATTGTGAATTTTACATATTCTACAAATATAAGACCCGATACCAACTTTCCTAATGTAAATTTGCTATCTGATAAGACCTCTCTAACTAAAGCATTTGAGTTATCAAACGAGGCGGATATTGTAATAGCCACGCCGCATTGGGGAGATGAATATGTGCTGACACATAATGAATCGCAAAAAGAGATGGCAGAATTTATGGCTGATAATGGAGCTGATGTCATAATAGGAACGCATCCTCATGTAGTGCAAGACAGAGAATCCGTTAATGGGGTACCGGTTTTTTATTCCATAGGTAATTTTGTATCTAATATGAGCGCTGCTAATACTCAACTTGGACTTATGGTAAGTATCAGAATTATAAGGGAATCTAACGGAGATATAAAATTAGATGAGCCAACCCTAATATGGACATGGTGTTCAAGACCTGGAGGATTCTGCGATGATTACACAGTAATTCCAATTAAAGAATACAAAGAGAAAAAATCGGAATGGAATGGCGAGTGGGACTATCATAAGATGATGTCAACATTTAATCGTATAGCCACTTCAAGTTACTAAGTAACCATAAAAAAAGGCGGCCAATATTACTATTAGCCACCTGTATCTAACTAAGAAACTTTCACTACCAATTCAAGATTTTCTTGAAATCGTAATCCTCAGGATTAGGAACATACTTTCTAGCAGCCTCGTAATCGGCTTCTGTAATGTAGTGACAGATGTGATTATAGTAGTTCTGTGCAGTACCACCTTCAATATTTACACGACGAGGTGGGATTTTACCTTCAGCATTCTGTAGATCATGTAGATAAAGAGGCTTTGCATCTCCATTATGATCTACGAAAACCATACAACCAGTTTCTCCCTTCTCGAAAAGTTCATATACACCCATAGCGAGCTCTGAGCAATATGTAAGGTCGAATGCGATAGGGTCTTGGCAACGAACATCGTATCCAATCTCTATAGGACGAGTCTTAACTTTCATACCTACCTTTTTGAACTCTTTCTCAAGAATGTCGTTAAACATCACAGCTTTTGAGATTTTTCCGAGTTCCGGATGACCATGCTCATCATAAGTAAGGTGAGCGCCCGTAGCCTTGATCTCTTCAGGGTCAAGGTCGTGGAATACACCCTCTGCAACTACTACTGTTCCGTAGTCAATACCTAATATCTTACGCTTGATGATGGAGCCAAGTGTAAGTTTAATGATCTTATCTATGTGAATTTCTGTCTTATTGAACATTTCTGGGATAATGGTCATAGGACAATGTGTTGCTTCTCCTATACCAAGAGCTAAATGTCCAGCACTACGTCCCATTGCCGAAATGATAAGCCAATTTCCAGAGGTGCGAGCATCTTCATATACGGTACGAGCTATGTGTGCGCCTTCATCCTTTGCAGAATTGAAACCGAAAGTTGGGGTGTTGTTAGGAAGAGGCAAGTCGTTATCGATAGTCTTAGGAACGTGTATATTGGCAATAGGGTACTTTTTTTCTTCCAAAAATTTAGCAATCCTATTAGCTGTTGATGCTGTGTCATCACCACCCACGGTTACTAAAAGCTTTATATCATTGTCAGTAAACAATTCCAGATTGAAATTCTTTTCAAAATCCTCGGCAGTTGGTTTGAAACGACTCATCTGCAAATAGCTACCACCTCTGTTAAAATAAGCGTCAGCCTTGAAAAAATCGATATCCTCGATGCGAGGAGTCTTTGAAAAAAGTCCGCTATAGCCTCCGTGAAGACCGATTACACGATAGCCATTGGCCAAGAATGTCTTAGCAACTGAGCATACGACGGTGTTCATGCCTGGAGCCGGACCACCGCCACAAAGAATAATTACTGAACCTTTCATTTTTTATTATATTATTAACCTAAAATTTCGCGACGCAAAAATACATTATTTAGTTAAAATAGTAAAATCCATAGGCAATATATCCACATTAACTTCTGAACTAAAACGAGAAGCAGCCTCACTTGGTACATTCAAGACTATACTTGCTTTAGTGTGAGAAAAATTACAAGCCACTAAATAATCATGCGATTTGCCTTTTCTCAAGAATACAAAATGATGATCAGGGTCAAATCCTAAAATAGGAGATTGGCAATAGCATAAATCGAAATTCGATGCTCTTTCCATGCTTGATTTAAGTTTTAAAACCTTACGATATACCTCAAGAATATTTTTTTGCTCTTTTGATAGACAACTGATATCAATTGGGCGTGTATGCGAGAAAATCGAGGTGCGACCATCCACTCCATCGGCTGCGTCTTCTCCTATCTCTTGTCCCGCGTATAACATAAATGCTGCCGGATAAAAAAGTGCACTTACGGCCAATGCAGCATATCCAGAAGCAGCACTTCCTGCAAACTCTTTACTTGCCAATCTTTGCTCGTCGTGGTTTTCCAAGAAATTCAGCATTTTCGGCTGAAGATCCCCAAGACTTTGCCAATTGGCCGTGATACCTCTGGCCGAACCATATCCACAGGTAAGAGCCCGCAGGGTGTCGTATAAGCCGGATTTGTCGTATAATTTATCAAAAAGAGCATCTTCTATAAATTTTCTATAATTATCTTTTTGATATACTTCTGCTATAAACAGTAGGTTTGGAAATTCAGCTTTTATATTGCTTATAAGGAAGTGCCAAAATTCTATAGGCACTAATTCTGCCATATCGCACCTGAAGCCATCTACTCCTAACTCTGCCCAATATCGTATAATATCAAGCATCTTATACCAATTCAGTGAGCAAGAATAATCTACCTTGTCCGTATCAGTCCAGTCATAATCGTGGCGATGTAGTGTTTTAAGGCCTCCGTGTTCGTCTGTATAATCTGGACTCACATGATTAGGCACGAAATCGATAATCACCTTCATCCCGGCAGCGTGAGTCCTTTCTATAAGAGAACAAAATTCAAATAGCCTTTCAGAAGGGACATCGGCAAGATATGGATTGACATCATAATAATTAGAAATAGAATATGGTGACCCCCAATCGCCTTTAACAAATGTTTTATTTTCACTATGCCTTATAACTCCCGTATACCATATATGAGTTACAGACAGCGACTTAATATATTTAAGTCCATCGTTATTAAAAGAAGAAAAGCGACCCGTTGAAAAGAGTCGCGTTAAAACTTGATATATAATCATAAAGGTAAAATCTTGCTTATAATTTGAGTATTATCCATTCGTCCTGAAAACTTTTCGGCACCTACACCTACTGCATATATAGGTACGTGATCTCCATTATGATGCGTAGTTGTCCAGCCAATTCCGTTAGAACGATTAAATTCGTCTCGTGTCTTTACAGATGAGAAATTATCCTGCTCTCCTGCACTTTTCCATTGTTTCTCGATTTCGGGCCAATCGACACTTGACCCGTTCTCATCGCTACCTAAACTAATCCCTCCTGTCTGATGATCGGCAGTAACTATAATCAAAGTCTGCTTAGGGTGCTTTAGATAAAAATCATATGCAACCTTAACGGCATCGTCCATTTTTAGTATTGCCTCTATTGTGGACATCGTTTTGTTAGCATGGCTGGTCCAATCAATCTCACCCCCTTCGCACATTATGAAAAATGGCTTGTCATCATCGAATGTATTTAGGCAATCTTCCATCATCTGACTTAAGGTCACTAGTTTATCATCTTCATCGTCATAATTGGCCACCTTCTCTCTATGTTCTTGATTAGGATTAGCGACCATAACTAATTTATCACCACGGGCATTTTCAAATTCCGATTGTCCGAACACCACTTCATATCCATGCTCTTCAAGGTATTTTTCACTGTTCATATCCGAGTTCTTAGGATCTTTAAATTCGAGAAAGCCCGACCCACCTATAAAATCAAAACCGGAATCCGGAATCTGGGTAGTAATGGTGTAGTAATTACCACGACTTTTTACATGTGCATAAAAAGCAGCAGGAGTTGCATGGTTCAATGGGACTGAAGAAAAAATTCCTACCTGATACCCATAATCATCTTTCAGTATTTTTGCTACACTATTAACAGGAAGTCCTTGAGGATCCATTCCAAGAAATCCGTTGTTAGTCTTATACCCGGTTGCAATGGCAGTTCCAGATGCTGCGGAGTCTGTGATTAAACTATTTGCAGAATAGGTGGTACACATCCCCAGCACCGGGAATTTAGTAAATGTAAGCTGCTCTCCACCCAATTTACCTTCACAATATGATAAATAGGATTCGGTGACCGCTACTTGTGAAGCCCCCATACCATCACCTATAAATAAAAACACATATTTGGCTTCTGGCTTTTTCTCGCAAGATACACTTAGAAGGATGCTTGCAAATAATGCAAATAAAACACTTTTACTTTTCATAATTTCTTTTACGTTGAAATTCTGCAACTACCACCGCGCTAGCTATCGCGACATTAAGGCTTTCTGCGTGCCGCCTAGTGGCAAAGGATGGAATAAGGATACGAGAAGTACAGAAAGCACGAATACTCTGGCTTATCCCTCTCGATTCATTACCCAACACTATTAGTCCATTTGGGTTAATATCACCTTCATATAAATTATCCCCATCTAGAAATGTCCCATGGATTGGCAATCCTGCAGAGATAAAATCCATACATACTTTTTCCAAATTCCCATAAAGGATTTTTTTTCTAAATACCGCACCCATAGAGGATTGAACTACTTTAGGGTTATACTGGTCCACCGTGTCTTCCGAAGCAAAAATGCCATCTATTCCGAACCAATCACAAACCCGAAGAATAGTGCCAAGATTACCAGGATCTCTTATACTGTCAAGGGCCAAGTAAAGTCCGCATGTTCTGATAGGAGATTTTTTAATATCTGGCATTCTCACTACGGCAAGAATAGGGGAGGGCGAATCACAGGATGAAATCCTTTTCATCTGATCTTCGCCGATTTCGTCTCTTTTATACATAGAAACCACTTCCATTTCGCTGTAAATGGCTTCGTTTATCATCTTTTCTCCTTCGACGATAAATAGGCCACTTTCGTCACGAAATTTCTTTTGAGACAGGCTCCGAATTAGTTTTATATCCGAATTAGATATTTTTACCATAGTTCTTGGCAAAGATACTATATTATTTGCTAAATTTGCCGATAGATGTCTATTAAAAAACATATCTTTTTATATATTTTTCCTTTCTGTCTTCTGTCAGGAAGTTTTTTTTCGTGCAGTACGACAAGAACGCTTCGTGAAGATCAGCTTCGGCTCGACAGAAACGAGATCGTAGTTACAAATAGTTCTACTTTTCCAGCCTCGTCCCTGTCCGATTATATCAAGCAACAGCCTAATCATAGTTTGCTTGGCTGGAAACCAATGCTATACATTTACAATTGGTCAGATGGAAGCGATAAGGGAATTAATAAGATATGGAAAGGATTGGGCGAAGCCCCTGTCATTTATGATCAGGCACTTGTGGAGCGTTCAAAAAAGAACATAGAAAGCAGACTTGAAAATATAGGCTATTTTAACTCCGATGTTGAGAGCGAACTAAGGTTGAATGGACAAAATGCTGAAGTAACCTACTATGTCACATTAGGTAATAGATATGTTATAGATAGCATTATTTTCAGCATCCCTCTTGATAGATGTGATTTTGTTAAGGACTTTAACGACGACATTCCGAATATCTTAATAAAAACCGGTGACTATATCTCGGAACAAAATCTTGAGACAGAAGTACAAAGAAGCGTTACTTCGCTTAGAGAAAAAGGCTATTTCGCACTTAACCGCTCGTGTTATAGCTTTTTAGCAGATACGTCATCAAGAAGTGGGCACGTGGTTTTACAATACATAATCCGCGAACAGGACGCTCCTTTAAAAAAAGTCGTGGTAGATAATGTCAGAATAAATTACCCGGAAAATCTAAATGTAAAAGAATCCGTGCTAAAGGGAGTAAACCTCATAGACCCAGGCACCCCATATAAAGAATCCATAGTAAGCGACACCTACTCCCGTTTTTCTTCACTAAAGATATTCAAGACGGTGGGTATAGATATGTCGCAGGTCTCGGATGATAAGGTAGACTGTGATATTACACTAACGAAATCACAACCTCAAGGATTTAAAACTAATCTTGAAGTATCTACAAATTCATCCGGACTTATGGGCATTTCCCCACAGATTAACTTCTATCATAAAAACATATTCGGTGGGGGAGAATGGCTAAATGTCGGATTTATAGGTAATTTTCAATTCAAACCAGACGACGATGTCTCATCTAACGAGCTGGGAACGTCCTTATCGATTAGTTTTCCTAAGTTTCTGGGACTTGGCTATAAAGTATTTAGAGGGCCTACCATATCCCGTACGGAGATTAATGCTTCTTTTAATTATCAAAATAGACCGGAATATACCAGAAACGTGTTATCCACATCCTATGGTTACTCCGGAACCATCAAGGGGCGATTCTATTATCAATTCTACCCATTCAGAGTCAATTATGTAAGGTTATTTAACTTGAACGACGATTTCTTAAAGAAATTGGAAAAGAATCCTTTTATGAAATACTCATATCAGGATCACTGCGACCTTGGAATAGGCGCTTCCATATTCTATAATAGCAGTACTGACCTTATACCCAAGACCGATTATCACTCAATAAGAATCTCCACCGATATTTCAGGAAATGTCTTAAGTCTATTCAAAAATTTAATGCAGACGAACGAAGGGGGAGAGCATTTGGTTTTAGGTGCTCCATTTTCACAATACGCAAGGTTGGAGGCCAGTTACACAAAGTGCTTTAGATTCTCTTCCAATGATAGTAGAAGTATAGCTGGAAGAGTGCTGGTCGGTGCTGGATTGGCCTACGGGAATTCCACGGCCCTCCCTTATGAAAAACAGTTCTACTGCGGAGGCGCCGGAAGTATGCGTGGTTGGCAAGCAAGAGCACTTGGCCCGGGCTCATCTAAAATGGATGAAACTTTCAGTATACCAAGCCAAACAGGTGATATAAAGTTAGAAGCCGATCTGGAATATCGATTCCCTATGATATGGAAATTAGAAGGAGCCCTATTTATGGAAGTAGGTAATGTGTGGAAAAATGAACAAGGAATCAACCTAAAAGAATTAGCTGCTGACTGGGGACTGGGGCTTCGTATTAATCTTGACCTTCTTTTGCTTCGTATCGACTGGGGTATGAGACTTAGAGATCCATCGCTTGATGGTAATAAATGGCTTGGCCCTATATCGGCATTAAAATCAGGGGGAAGCGCCATCCACTTCGGTGTGGGCTACCCATTCTAATTTTAAAATAACTTCTCACTTTTTTGGGTAATATTTAGGCCAACAAGCCTGCAAATATGCTTTTAAGTTATTTTCGTGTCTGTTTTCTACAGGTTCGTAAAACACCTTTCCCTCCAAGCCCGATGGCATAAATTCCTGGTCCACAAAATGTCCCGGAAAATCGTGTGCATATAAGTAATTCTGTCCATAGCCCAGGTTCTTCATAAGGGAGGTAGGAGCATTCCTAAGATAAAGAGGGACAGCTGCCGTATTGTTCTTTGACACCTCGTTAAGGGCAGCACCTATTGCCATATATGCCGAGTTGCTCTTAGGCGAAGATGCCAAGTATATTGTGCATTCTGACAAGGGGATACGAGCTTCCGGCATACCGATGTTATGGCAAATTCTAAAGCAAGCATCCGCTATAAGAAGGGCGTTAGGATTGGCCAATCCTATATCCTCGGCTGCACTGATGCACAGGCGCCTGGCAATGAAAAGCGGATCTTCGCCTCCATCCAGCATACGGGCCAGATAATATACGGCAGCATTAGGATCCGATCCCCTTATACTTTTTATAAAAGCAGATATGATGTCGTAGTGCATCTCCCCACCCTTATCATAAATGGCGATATTCTGCTGCAGACATTCACTGACAGTCTTGTCATCGATTATTATTTTAGAGTTGTTATGCGATAACGAATCCACGACTATCTCAAGAATATTGAGCAGTTTTCTTCCATCGCCTCCGCTATATCTAAATAAAGCATCGCTTTGTTTTACTTCGATATCCTTTTCTTTAAGCAACACATCTTCCTTTAACGCACGATTAAGTAATGTCATCAAATCTTCTGCCTCCAATGGCTTTAGGACAAAAACTTGGCACCGTGAAAGAAGGGGAGTTATAACTTCAAAGGAAGGGTTCTCGGTGGTGGCGCCGATAAGTACGAAAATACCTTGTTCAACAGCGGCGAGAAGCGCATCCTGTTGGGCTTTATTAAATCGATGTATCTCGTCGATGAATAGTATAGGAGCTCCTCCTGAGGAAAAGACAGAATTACTCTGAGCACGCTCGATTACATCTCTAACATCCTTAACACCAGCACTAACTGCTGACAGAGTGAAGAAATCTCTTTTCATCGTGTCCGCAATTATCCTTGCCAAAGTCGTCTTTCCCACTCCCGGTGGCCCCCAGAGAATAAAGGAGGTAATATTTCCACTATTTATCATATTTTTTAGCACACCACCCTCTCCGACAAGATGCCGTTGACCAACATACTGTTCCATAGAAGATGGCCGCATACGTTCCGGTAGCGGAGCTAAAATTTTATTTATATTTGCCATAATTATTTTCGAATTTACCTATTCTCTTCGCAAATTACAAATTTATGTCTAAATTAGTGAAACCTTAAACAAGGCCGGTTTTCCTTTAAGGGGACCTCGTTTGAGATACGTACTAAAATAGACCAAAAGATGGGCTCAAAACTCATTAGCAAGAATAATACTGTAAGGGTGTTCCTATTGTGCATAGCCTCACTTCTAGTTCCAAATGCGTTATCTTCAGCACAGGAGGGTGGAATAAAAGTACTGAGGCTAGGCGTAATGAATTCCATAAAGGAACAAAGTATAGTAGTACTTACAAACTCCTCAAAAAAAGAAAATACCTTTAATACATATTCTTTAAGTGCAGACTGTTATGGTATATTCAACCATAAGGCTCGACAGCCAGGTGTAAAGTTCATGTTTTCACGCAATACCATATTACACCGCGTTACACTTAATGAATCAATTGACTACCTGATTTATATAGGAGCCGGGGGAGTGTGTGGTTATGTTAGAGATTATTCTAATATGAAATTTAATCCTGGGGCTTTACTTGGACTTACCACTTCGGCAGGCTGCATTATGGCATTCGCTGGAACGAACTTCGAAATGGGACTTGATTTTACAGCTCAATGGGCAATTCACCTTCGTCGAATGGAAGAGCAAAACGCTCGATTAGGGCTTTCGTGGTATGCCAATGGCCTCATTTATGCCCTGATTCCGCAAGTGTGTATAATATATAGATTCTGATGAAACGAACTTTTACCTGCATAACATTTTTGTTTTTATCGTTGATTATAAATGCAAAATCCCCATTTGCGCTTGGCCTTAGTTGGGGGTTCAGTCCACAGGTATATAAAAGTATGGATTTTTCGTATAGGACAAATCAGATCGGTTATAGAGTGTCGGATTCGAGGAAAGGATTTAATTTTTACGAATGTGCATACCTTTCTCTTGATGCAGGACTTAATGTATCAAAGCATTGGTCTTTACACTTAGTGTCCGGTTATAGGGGTGTCGATGAAAATTATAATATTGTTCCACTATATCTACAAACCAGATTTTATTTTAAAGAATATAGCGAAAATGGCATTTTTCTAGGGATGGGTGCCGGAACTGCACTGAAGGATTGGCATTTAAATGACGACATAGTATTATCGAACATAGAACTGGGATATAGAGAGTATTTGTATAAAACACTCAATCTAGAGTTTCTAATAAAATTAGAGGGGATGTTCCTCCATCCTCTCCCTATAGACAAATATGAGGGCGTAATATCACGCCCTCAAGTTCTATATTCTAATGTAGGATATATATTTATCGGTACAGGCTTTAGAATTAACTTCTAAAGTTTTACAAAGAGATAAATCATATACGCTAACTCCATAGCAAGCATTGTAAATCCGAATGGCTTCGACAATTGCTCTTTTTTTGAGAAATTTGCAAACAAAAATAGCAATAACGAGCTTGTCGTAACCACACCCATATCCACATAAGTAACAGAAGAAGTTTCTAGCGGATGAATAAGCCCCGCTATACCAAGTATGAGCAAAATATTGAAGATGTTGCTACCTATTATATTGCCTAAGGCCAATTGCGATTTTTTCTTTGCAGAGGCCACAACACAGGTCATTAGTTCTGGTAGGGAAGTTCCTATAGCAAGTATAGTCACAGCTATGAATTTCTCACTGGCTCCTAATTCATGAGCTATATCTACTGCATTGTTTACGAATAATTTGCCACCTATTATCAGGCCTGCTAGACCGCCTATTATCATCAAGATGGAAAGAAAGGTGTTATATACTTTTTCATCGCTTGACTCACTTTGCATTTGGCTCTTGCTGAGTTTGAAATTGAAAACAGAGTAAGCGACAAATATTAAAATAAATATAACGGCATCCACCCTATTTATGCTTCCCTTTAAAACTATAAGACAGAAAAATAAACTGATACATAGTAAAATAGGAATATCTATCTTCTTATTTTGAGCGGTAATTCCGATAGGACTCAGCAAAGTAGTCAGGCCTAAAATGAACATCACATTGAAAATATTCGACCCGAACACATTACCCAAAGCTACTGCAGACGACCCTTCGAGCGCTCCGGTTATGCTGACTACCAACTCAGGTAGAGAAGTACCGAACCCCACAATGATAATGCCTATAACAAAATCGCTAACCCCTAATTTTTTTGCAACACTTGAAGCTCCATCCACAAGAAGATCTGACCCATAGACAACAAGGCCTAAGCCAACTAAAAGTAATAATACAGAAATGATCATTTTCTAACTAATTTACATACATTCTCAACATGATGCGTGTGTGGAAACATATCCACAGGCTGAACATCAGTGATCTTATACAAAGCGCTTAAAATCTGCAAATCCCGTGCCTGGGAGGCTGGATTACAACTTACATAAACTATCCGTTCAGGAGCCGTTTCCATAATCACCTTTGCCACATCTGGATGTATACCTGCGCGAGGAGGATCTAATATAATTACATCTGGCCTACCATGTTCATCAATGAATGACGTTGTAAGCATATCTTTCATGTCCCCGGCAAAAAATTCGCAGTTAAACAGACCATTGGAGCGTGCATTCAGTTTAGCATCTTCAATAGCCTCCGGAACATACTCTATTCCAATAACTTTCTTTGCTTTTTCTGCGACGAATTGTGCTATAGTTCCTGTACCCGTGTAAAGGTCATAAACCACCTCTTCTCCAGTTAGAGATGCGAAATCCCGTGCTACTTTATAAAGGTTATAAGCTTGAGGTGCGTTAGTCTGATAGAAAGATTTGGGACCTATTTTAAATCGTAGGTTTTCCATGCTCTCGTATATGGAATCGTCGCCTTTAAAAAGAATACATTTCTGATCTGCTATAGAGTCATTTAGCTTACTGTTAATTACATAATATAAGGATGTGATCTCTTTGAATTTAGCGCTGACACTTTCCAACATATCCACTCTCTGTGGGAAATCACGGGCGAAACAGACGATAAGCATAACTTGACCATCCTCTGTGGTACGGATAAAGATGTTTCTCAAAACACCCTCATTCTCCCTTAAATTGTAAAAAGGAATGTTATGTGCTGTGGCATATTCTTTTATGAAGAGCCTGATGGCATTCGAAGGCTCCCTTTGAAGATAGCAGTGATTAATATCCAGGACTTTATCGAAAAATCTTCCCACATGAAATCCTAGTCCTACTCTTTCTTTTTCGCTAAGATGCTCCGGCTCTTCTCCTGGAAGAATCCACCGACGATCGGAAGCGCTAAACTCTAATTTATTCCTGTACTCTCTTGTGCGTGAGGAACCTATAGTTGGCTTAATCTCAGGCACTTCAAGATGGCCAATGCGTACTAACTGATCATAAACTTGCTGGGTCTTAGCATCTAACTGCATTTCATAAGGAAGATGCTGCCATTTGCAACCACCACAAATTCCGAAATGCTCACAGAATGGATTAAGTCTATGCACGGAAGGGGAGACTATCCGCTCTATTCTGCCTTCCATATAGTTCTTTTTACGCTTTGTCACCAATACATCTATGACATCCCCTGGTACCGCATATTCCACAAACAAGACACGAGCAGTGGCATCCTCGCTTTCCGTTGGAAGTTTAGCATGTGCTATAGCCTTGCCTTCAGCTGCCACTCCTTCTATCAAAATATTATGAAGTACAACTCTATCTTTCATACCCATACGTCTTACTCTTTAGTACTACTAATTTCATTAATATTCAGCCTATTGGCTGCAAATACATAGTTTTTCGATGTCAAATCAACATATAGAGATTTGTAAAAATCATGAAATACCGGCCAATAATCTGCTGATTTGACCCATAGTTTCACGACAAATTCCACACAGTTGGTGTCAATATTATTTAAAGCCACGAATGAATCGAATACTCTTGCCTCCTTAGATATAAGTGATTTTATATCATTGATAAAAGCATCGGCATCTGTGCCGTGGTCCATCGGAACAAGATAATCTATGCGCCGGCTGTCCTTCACATATTGGTTTTCAATATTCCCAGAAGAAAGTGCGCCATTAGGGATTATAATAACCCGATTATCGTTAGTAAGAAGCTTAGTAGAGACCATGTTAACCTCACTTACAGTACCTTCAAATCCCTGGGCCGCTATATAATCGCCGACCTTGAAAGGTTTGAAAACCAACAACATAATTCCTCCTGCGAAATTCTGCAATGTCCCGCTTAGAGCCATACCTATAGCCATACCGCCAGCTGCAAGAAGAGCTGCGAGCGAAGTTGTGTTTACACCCAATGTGCTAATACATAAGATAATAACAAGGGTGGTTAAGACTACTGATATTAGTGAATTTGTAAAACTGGCTATGGTTTTGTCCGTGTGTTTACGCTCGAACCTGCGATTCATCGATTTCTTGACACGCCTTATAAGCCATATTCCAATGATATATACAACTATGGCGGCAAGGACCTTCAGACCAAAGTCAATAGCTATGTGAACCAACTGATTGAAAGCTGTTTGTGGATCATCTTTAAGTACAGTCATAAACTGTTCTGTGGCATTTTTAAGAGAATCCGTAGTCTGTATTATGCGATCTTCATCGACTACAGGCATTTGCTGTAAAAAAATCATTCTATAACCATTAATTTTTATTCGACTGCAAATATACACACGTAATTTAATGTAATCAACTTCAATTTTCACAACTTATAAATGACTAGCACTTTTGTTATACAATTTATATTATGTTAACTTATACATGTAACGACACTGCCCCACATAGTATAACTACAGAAACTCGCAGTTATATGAAAAATGAAGCCAAGACACCCTATCTTTTTTGTGTTATTAAAAAATGCTTATATTTGTCAATGGATTAACTATTCATAATAATCACAATACTTTTAATAATTATGGTTAAAAGAATCATTTATAACACACGCATTACTCCGCTGATAGGCGCAGTAGCATTATTTTTAATTCATTCCTGTCAAGTAGATGAACGGTATTCATCTGAAAAGATAGAAAATGTGGACACGAACCTCACCCTATTTGAAAATGGCCTTTCTATTCCTCTTATAGAAGAAACAGCTAAAATCACAGCAGATTCCTTATTTAATCTATCAGGGCTTGACACTACTGCATTTGGAGATTACCTGAAAGTATCACCTGATGGAAATTATTATCTCGAATATAACGAAGAATACGATCTTAATAAGGCAATAAGCGAGCTAAACATAAAGAATTTAATAAAGTTTGATGAAGTTACACACACGTACGACCTTTCCTATGATATTAAGCAAGATGTTACTATTTCTGGGGCTAGCACGACAGCTTATGGCATAGACAGGGCCGTAATAAATGTGGATAATCAACTAAATTTCACTCTTTTAAGCGCCTCGGATATTCCTGAGATGGTAGAAAGGATAGGCTCCATAACCTTAAATGAAACAAAAGCCATACTTGATTTAAAATTCAGCAACCTTCCGAATATTAATAATAGTACATATCGCATATCCATACAGGTTCAATTACCTGATTGCGTAAGCCCATCCGTGCTTGACATCGAGGGCGAATTAGACAAACAGGGGCATTTCAATAAGACATTTAACATCGAAGGGTTCGATCTATCTTCATACGATCTTGCACAAATGCGAAAAGACGGAAAAAGTATAGAACTACAGGTTCAACTTTCTGGTAAAATAACTGCTGACAATGTAATCCTATCGGTTGATGACCTGAATAATAAAATTTCAGGAAGTGCCACCATCACCCTAACCGGCCCTAACAAAGCGATTAGCATCAAAGAGTTAGACACATATCTAAACTATTGTATGGATAGCCTTTTAAGGATTCCTTTCTTCGCACTTACGAAAGAACTTAAAGATTGTACCCTTGACCTTCCTAAGGCTGACCTTAACCTCTCGATTTCCTCGAACATGGCAATCCCTGCCGATGCAAGTCTGGATTTCAATAAAGGAATGTATACTTTCCCTATCACTATTCCTTATTCGGAAAAGTTTAGCGAGGTTATAACGGAAAAGAATAGTTTCGAAGTGGATCTTAACCCACTTATCTCTTCGCAGACAGATACTATTGATGTCAGACTATCTCTCAACACAGACCCGGACAGGATAGCACACTTCGAAACGGATGCCACATACGATTTGAAAACTGAGGTAAACCTCGAACTTCCATTAAAACTTGGCGATAACTCATCTATAACATATTCGGATACTCTAAATATTGAGAAGAATGCTGATATATTGAAGGAAGTACTTAAAAGAACTTCAGTTCAATTATATGGAAACGTAGAAAATACCCTTCCTTTTGAAGTTGCGGTAAAATTAGAATTATTAAGTTATGACCCACAAGGTGACACTTACACCCTTATACCTACAGAAAAACCAGTTGAAAGTGTATTGGCACAGGCTAATAGCAAGCATAATTTTACTCTTTCCCTAAAAACTGCCACAGACGCTCCGCTCCAGAAGCTGAGTCATCTAAGATTCAGTGTTCAGATGGGATCGAACGGAGCTAATTTGAATAAAGATAACTACATATCAATAAGTGGAATAGGTCTTACCGTTCCTGAAGGAATCTCCTTGGATTTTAATGAACTGATAGAAAATGAAGACTAATAATATAAAACCCATACTTATAGCGGCTCTTATTGGGTTCGGTAATGTTACTATATCGGCTCAAACGCAAAGTGCATTCTTTCTGGATAATTACAACTATAATTATCAGATCAATCCTTCCTTTATGCCTCAAAGGACATTCCATTCTTTACCTGGCATAGGCAACCTCTCGATGGATATTAATAGCAATATCGGACTCAGTTCTCTTTTATATCCCTCTACTGATGGACAGGGTCTGGTCACAGGATTGAATGGTAGCGTTCCGTCTTCCACCTTCCTATCTAAATTGAATGATATTAATATGATAGGCACCGGGATAAATGCTAATATATGGACCACAGGAATTCGAAAAGAAGGTAAATTCTTTAATATCGAGCTTAATCTTAAGACGGATGCATCAACTACGCTGCCTAAAGAGGTGTTTGCTTTCCTGAAAAACGGCTCGCAGACTGACGCCTATGACCTTTCCAACACCTCCTTATTGGCCAATTCTTATTTAGAATTAGCTTTCGGCTATGCTCGTAGTAATCAGAGTAATACGCTAAGTTACGGATTTAGGGTAAAGGGTCTGTTGGGATTAGCTTCTCTTAAGGCCAATCTTAACGGCACCCAAGCCAGCGTTAACGGCAATGAAGTGAACGCGCAACTAAGTGGCAAGGCAATGCTAGCATGCCCGTTTGTTTCACTTTCGAGCGATGAAAATGGACAAATAGATGGTGCTACCCTGGATAGCAAACGCATTGCGCCTGCCGGATATGGTGGAGCCATAGACCTAGGAATTAATTGGCAACCACTGGAAGGGTTAAGCTTATCTGTTGCTGTGATCGATTTAGGGGCAATAGCATGGAAATATAATTCATTGGCCAATGCTAACGGCACAGCCTCATTTAAAGGATTGGATCTAAGCGAAGAAAACTCGAATGCAGAGGAAGAAATGAATCAGGCACTAGAGCAGTTTAAAGACCTTGCCAAGTACAAATTACAAGAAGGACAAGTCTCAGCAGCAAATATGCTTCCATTTTCCGTAAATGCTGGTGTACGCTACCATTTGCCATTTGCACATTGGATGAAAGTAGGGTTATATGGAAGATACCATAACACCTTAGCTCCCAACTGGGAAAGCCGGGCAGCGCTTACCATTACTCCAACCAAGTGGTTTAGCATCACGGCCAATTATGGCTATGGCACCTATGGGCCAATATGTGGAGGTGCGATGAGCATTTCTTTATTATGCTTCAACTTGTTTATGGGGATAGATGGATATAGCGGACCTATTGGCCTGTATAATAATATACCTTACCCGGTAAACGACTTCAGATATAGGGCTAATGTTGGACTTACTATACAGATTGGCCGTCGTTATTAGATCTAAAAAGCAATGAACTATCCCCATACGAAAGAAAGCGGAAGTCGTGCGAAAGGGCATAGTCGTATATCTTACGCCAATCATCCCCAACGAACGCCGCCACAAGCAAAATAAGAGTGCTTTCGCTCTGGTGAAAATTCGTAATTAACATATCTACTATCCTAAACCTGAAGGTGGGTACTATGATTATTCTAGTGCCTACCTTTAATTCTGTTAGGGAATTGGCATTTAGATAATCCACAATAGCTTGTAGAGAGCGTTTTGTAGTATATTCGTAGTCACGCTGATACGGCGCCCACTGGCTTACATCCTCAGGATGACCTTTTTCTATGCAGGATACACCTACATAGTACAAAGATTCAAGTGTACGCACTGATGTAGTCCCGACAGCAACGATGCGTCGATCTGTGGAAATAAGTTTTTCTATTAGTTCCTTTTTTACTACGAACGGTTCTCTATGCATGTGATGTTCAGATACTTCTGAAGTCTTAACAGGAAGAAAAGTACCAGCTCCGACGTGCAAGCAAACATTTTCCATTTCCACACCTTTAGCGCGTAGAGATGATAGCGTGTCCTCAGAGAAATGAAGACCAGCTGTCGGTGCAGCTACGGATCCTCTAATATGTGCATAGACAGTCTGATACCGCTCAATATCTATGGCTTCTGTGTCTCTGTTAAGATACGGAGGAATAGGTATGTTTCCGCAAATATCCAGCACTTTAGAAAATGGAATACCAGTATTCCATTTAAATTCAACATCGCCACTTTGCCCATCTCTTCGTAGAAGTCGCGCTTTAAGGCCTATTATTTCCATTTCAGGCGATGTAGTACCTTCAGGCACATAATAAGATAGAATATCATCTTTCCACCTTTTGGAATTTCCTATAACACATTGCCATACACACCGTTCCGTAGCAGAAAAAGCCTGTACATATTCAGATGGATCGACAGGTTGTAGGCAGAATATCTCTATATGAGCCCCGCTATCGCGCCTAAAATGCAGCCTTGCAGGAACTACCTTGGTATCATTGAAAATCATCAATGAATCTTCTGGAATAAAGTTAGAGATATCTCTAAAGTGCCTTTGATCAATATTTCCACACTTATATATCAATAATTTAGAGCTATCACGCTGAGCTAGCGGATATTTGGCTATCCTGTCTTCAGTTAAAGGATAACTATAGTCTTCTATGTGAATTTCCGGTATCATTTGCCTTTAAAATTTGTGTGCAAAGATAAAAATAATATATGGAACCTACTATTTTACATAAGTTAAGTATTATTGTAATTACAAATGTTAATCTATGATTTTTGAAATAATCTTATTCTTGGCACTTTGTAAAAAGTTTCATAAAGTTTCAAGTCGCTCACAATGCTTTATTCGAAGATGCATAAGATTATCTTATAACATAATTAATACTACCCTATTTTTCTTATACTCTGTTATTTATGTTGTTTATGTTAACTTAAAATAAAGGCTATTTCTGACGAAAAAGTTAATAATTTCTCCTTTCTATACCTAAAGAGAGCGTCATATAGTCTTAGAATATAGAAATAGTATTTATAACGAGTGGTTTACGCGAATTATTTAAAGTAAAAATAAACTTATTGATTTCTAATTTTACAGATGTATATAATGATATTTTCCAAAAGTTGGCTTGGTTGTCTAATAATTTTGCATTACATTTGTTAAATTGAATTTTACACTATGATTTCACGTTTGAAACAATTAATGGACTCCTTACATATTACGAAATCTGAGTTTGCAAATATGCTTGGTATATCTCCTGCCACCATCTCTCACCTATTGTCTGGTAGAAATAATCCCAGTTATGAGATCATCTCTACCATTAATGAAAAATTCCCTCAAATAAGTCTTGAGTGGTTAATAAATGGCAAAGGAGAAATGTATAACAGCGCGGAAATTCGCGTACAAAATCCCTTATCCCCCGGATTATTCGATTCTCAGGGCGTTATTGAGAATGTAAAACCCTTGTCACAGCCTGAATTAAAGCCTGTTATAAAAGAAAAGCGAATATGTAGAATACTTATATTCTTTAGTGATGGCACATTTCAGGAAATCGAAGTAAAATAGTATCTTTACTCTATTATGGGAAATACGACTTTAGACCTTGAAAAAAAGGTAGGAGAACTACTAAAAAAGACACATTCTACTCTATCGGTTGCAGAATCATGCACGGGAGGCAATATCGCTCATAGAATCACGCTAGTCTGCGGTGCTTCCGAGTACTTCTTAGGTAGCGTTACATCATACGCAATCTGTGAAAAAGAAAAAGTACTCGGAGTTAATAAGGAAGTCATAGATAAATACGGAGTTGTTAGCAAGGAAGTGGCGTGTGCTATGGCAGAAGGCGTAAAATCACTGATGGGAAGCACTTACGCTGTCGCTACGACAGGATTGGCAGGTCCGGGAGGCGACGATAACAATCCCGAAGGAACAGTCTGCATAGCCGTTAGCGGTCCTAAAGAAACAATTAGCGCCCGTTATATTTTTACAAATAACGAGCGCTCAAAGAATATCGAACTATTTACCAGTGCAGCTTTACATCTCTTATGCTCTTTTATCGAACATGATAAGTAAGTATTAAGAAGATTACTGCACCTTAAATGTTACTTTACCTAAAATCTTATCCGAAGACGATCCTATATATGCAGTAAAACTCCCCTTTTCAAGAGTCCAATCGGAGCTATTTACATCGTAGAACTTTAGCATATCGGGGCTAACCACGAAATCGACTCTCACAGTTTCTCCTGGAGCAATCGATACCTTTTGAAATCCCTTAAGTTCCATTACAGGTCGTTCAACGGAGGATTTGTCGTCTCCTATGTAAAGTTGTACGACCTCTTTCCCTTCTCTGTCGCCCGTATTTGTTACATTTAAGGATATGGTCAAAGAGTCGTTTTCTGAGACAACTCTTTTGTCCGACCTAACTCCAGAATAAGAAAATGTCGTGTAACTCAAACCATGGCCAAACGCGAAAAGCGGTTTAATATTATGTTTTTGAGCCCATCTGTAGCCCACAAAAATACCTTCCTTATATACTTCCCTCTCTGATTGCGGGTGAAAAGCATCTAAAGCATGAGCACCATTATCCTCGAGTTTTACAGGAAAAGTCATAGGCAACTTTCCTGAAGGATTTACCTTGCCGAACAATATGTCGGCAAGAGCCACTCCAGATTGCGAACCACAATACCACGCTTCTACTATAGAAGGTACATCTGCCACCCAAGGCATAGACACCGCATTACCAGATACAAGTACCACGACTAGATTATTATTAACCTTAGCAAGAGCTTCTATAACTTCATTTTGATTATAAGGAAGATCTAAAGACAATCGATCTGCCCCTTCGCAGTCTTGGTTAACAGATTTATTAAGCCCTCCTATAAAAATGACGGCATCGGCTTCTTTTGCCTTTTTACAAGCATCTCTTATCAGTGTCTTAGCGTTTCGATTCTCGGACAGATCTTGACCAGTCTTTACTCCATTATAAGCCCCGGTCATATCTCCCACATAACCTCTTTCATACTCTACTGTTAGATTACCACAAGCATTTCTAATACCATCGAGCGGAACAATCTCTCTTTGAACTTTAAGAGAAGAAGAACCTCCTCCGACAGTCATCATTTTGATGGCATTCTCGCCTACTACCAAGATTTTACCTGACTTTGAATTATCTAAAGGCAGTATATTATGTTCATTTTTAAGAAGAACAATTCCTTCATCTGCAATTCTTCTTGCAGCCTCATAATGTTCAGGTGAACACATGGAACCGAATGGCTTTTTCGTATTCATAGCAGTGCGGAAATTCAAACGAAGAACTCTTCGAACTTTTTCATCTAGAGCTTCTACAGATGCCCTGCCATCGCGTAGCCTTTCAAGGTAAGGGTTAGCAAGATAATATGTGTCATAAGCATTAGTAGCTCCCATGGTAAGTCCATCTGTCCAAGTACCAAATTCAAGGTCAAGCCCATTTGTGATAGCCTGATCCGTATCATGACATCCACCCCAGTCCGAAATTACAACGCCATCGAAACCCCAATCTCTTTTCAAAATATCATTGAGAAGATATTGGTTATGACAAAGGTGTTGTCCCTTATACAGATTATACGCACCCATAATAGACCACGCACCGCCTTCTTGGACAGCTGCTTTGAAAGCAGGAAGATAGATTTCATGCAAAGTTCTGTCGTCCACAACGACGTCACATATATGCCTATTAGTTTCTGAATTATTTAAAGCGAAATGTTTTACACATACAGCCACACCATTCTTTTGAACACCTTTTATATATGGAACTACCATTTTGGACGCGAGAAAAGGATCCTCTCCCATATACTCAAAATTACGACCATTTAAAGGAGATCTATAAATATTCACTCCCGGCCCAAGTAAGACATCTTTTTCACGAAAACGAGCTTCTTCTCCTATACTTTTCCCATAAAGCGCGGACATTTCCTCATTCCAAGTGGCTGCAAGCGCAGTCAAAGCTGGAAAAGCGACACAAGAATCATTGGTCCATCCGGCTTGATCCCATTCGTCCCAAAGAACTTCTGGACGAATTCCGTGAGGGCCATCAGTTGTCCATAGTTCAGGTATACCCAATCTTGGTACACCAGCTGAAGAAAATTTGCTTTGTGCATGTAGAATCTTAACTTTCTCTTCAAGAGTCATTCTTGAAATAGCATCTTCTATACGAGCTTCAATAGGCTTGCTCTCGTCCAGATAAATGGGACCGTCTTGTCCTATCAAATAATTGAAACTAAATAATCCTAATAATAAAAGAACAATTTTACTGTATTTCATGTGCTTATAATTAAGTGATTAGCTATTTATTGAAGAGAAAACCACTCTTCTGTTTTCGAATCAAGCGATTTTTTAAGTTCCAAATACTCCTGAGTCTTTGCCATAATATCTGTACCTTCAGGAGGATCGGCCAGAAACTCCTCTATTCCCTTCACTTGGTCCTCAAGAGATGCTATCTCCCCTTCTAGCGACTTGATTTTGTTCTGTTTGGCTCTCTGTTGCTTGGAAAGTTCTTTTTGCTGTTGATACGATAGCACACTTGACTGTTTGACATCATCCTGCGATGCTATTTCTTTATTTTTACGGTCAAGTTCATGTAGCGAATCAATTTTACGCTTCTCTAAAAATTCAGATATGGTTTCCAAATGTTCCCGAACCCGTCCATTTTCGAACTCATAAAACTTATCAGTAAGACCATCCAGAAAATCGCGGTCGTGTGATACAATCAGCAGACTGCCGTCGTAAGCTTTCAAAGCTTGTTTAAGTATATCCTTACTTTTGATGTCCATGTGGTTAGTAGGTTCATCAAGAAGGAGAAAATTATGACTTTGAAGCATTAATTTGGCCATACCGAGTCGTGCCCTTTCACCTCCGCTCAATACCGCCACCTTTTTGTCTATATCTTCACCTCTAAAGAGGAATTGTGCCAATATATCACGGACCTTAGTACGTATATCACCCACAGCCACCTTATCAAGGGTTTCAAAGACCGTAAGAGACTTGTCTAGCACATCTTCTTGATTCTGTGCGAAATAACCTATGTCCACATTATGCCCAATCTTACTTTCCCCTTTTACCGGCTCCAACTCCCCTACAATCACCTTCATAAGGGTTGTTTTACCCTCTCCATTCCTTCCTACAAGGGCTACCTTTTCACTCCTTTTAATCTCTATATTGGCATCGGCAAAGACAATTTTTTGAGGATAAGCAACTGTAATATCCTTTGCTGAATAGACAACATCTCCAGAGCGTGGGGCAGGTGGAAATTTGACTGTAAGCCTTGCATTGTCAGTTTCGTCTATCTCTATCCTATCTATCTTCTCCAGTGCCTTTATTCGACTCTGAACCTGATTGCTTTTAGTGGGCTTATATCGAAAGCGAGCGATGAAATCTTCGGTCTTTTCTATCATCTTCTGCTGATTCTCATAGGCAGCCATTTGCTGGCTCATCCTCTCGGCACGAAGTTCCAAATACTTACTATATGGAACTTTATAATCTTGAATGTGCCCTAGAACAATCTCCACCGTCCTATTGGTCACTCTGTCAAGAAATCTTCTATCGTGTGACACTAGGACCAGAGAACCCTTACGTTCGGCTAAATAATCCTCAAGCCACTCAATACTTTCTATGTCCAGATGGTTCGTGGGTTCGTCAAGAAGCAACACATCGTGATGACGCAATAATAACTTGGCCAATTCTATACGCATATTCCATCCTTGAGAGAATGTCTCTGTAAGACGGCCCAACTCCTCTTCCCTAAAGCCTAATCCTAATAGTGTCTTTCGTGCTTGAACCTCAGGTGGTTCACTATGCGAAGCAGATAGATGATCATTCAACTCCGAAAGACGCGAGGCAAGATCTAAATATTCCTTCGATTCGTAATCCTCTCTTCGGGCAAGTTCAGCAGTTATCTTCTCTATTTCCTTTTCGACTTCCTTTTCCTTATCGAATGCGCTCATCGCCTCATCGATAACGCTACGCCCTTTATGATGTTCCATAATCTGAGGGAGATACCCCACGCTTATATTAGAAGGCATATCAATCCTACCAGAAGTAGGCGCTTGAAGACCACATATCATCTTCATAATAGTAGACTTGCCGGCACCATTCTTACCGACAAGTCCTATTCTATCAGTCTCGCTTATATGAAAATTAATCTTGTCCAAAAGGACAAAACCGCCATAAGCGACCGTTACATCATCAAGCGATATCACTGTTTACTTCTTCTCCGACGGATGTGAAGGACTCTGATCATCTACTTCGTTAAGCCCTTTTTTATAGTTGTTAATACCTTTCCCTATGCCGTGCATAAGCTCCGGGATTCTACGTCCTCCTATAAGGAGAAGAATAACTAGTGCTATAAGAAGTATCTCCCACAGCCCGAGTCCGAATAAAAGTGGATAAACCATCATATCTAAAGCGTTTTAAGTGAAGCTTCTAAGGCTTCAATTCGTGATAAGGCATCTGCCTCTTTTTTCCTTTCCAGCGCTACTACTGCAGCGGGAGCATGCTCCACAAAAGACTGATTGGACAATTTCTTACGCACTGCATCAAGAAAACCTCTCTGATGTTCAAGTTCACTGAGAATCTTTGCTCTTTCCTGTTCTGCATCCACTAGACCTTCGAGTTCCACACTCATTTTTATTGTGCCTACAATGAATGAAATGGAAGTGCCTTCACACTTGCCTTGAATTATATCCGAAAGATTAGCCGACTTTTTTAAAACAGGGATAAGCTCCAGACTCACCTCTCCATCGATGTAAAGCCTAAGACTATCCTTAGGAGAAATCTGCTTTTGTGCTCTTATACTTCTTATACCCACAATAGCTTCCTGAAGAATTTCGAATTCTTTGAGAAATTTCTCATCATAAGGTCCGGCTGAAGGTGTACTTTCGAACATTATAGTTTGACCTTCCCTTCTCGGAGTAATAAGCTGCCATATCTCTTCAGTGATAAAAGGCATTATAGGATGAATCATCTTGATCAATTTCTCGAAGAAATCCATTGTAGCCTCGTAAGTCCTTCCATCAATAGGCTGTCCATAAGCAGGCTTGACCAATTCAAGATACCACGCGCAAAAGCTGTCCCAGAATAACTTATATATGGTCATAAGGGCATCCGAGATGCGGAATTTCGCATAGTGCTCTTCCACCTGTTCTATAGTTTTAGAAAGCAGATTATCAAACCACTTTACCGCCACCCTACAACTATCGCTCTGTTCGGCCTTTTCATCCACGTTCCATCCGCATACAAGCCTATAGGCATTCCATATTTTTCCACAGAAATTACGACCTTGTTCCACCTGAGATTCATCGTATAGAATGTCACTTCCGGCAGAAGAACACAATAACATACCCAGACGTACGGCATCTGCTCCGTACTTGTCTATCAAATCAAGCGGATTAGGCGAATTACCTAGAGTCTTACTCATCTTCCGGCCTAACTTATCACGAACAATACCAGTAAAATAGACATTTCTAAATGGCACTTCGTTCATAAACTCGTCACCTGCCATAATCATTCTGGCTACCCAGAAGAAAATTATATCCGGACCTGTTACCAGATCATTTGTAGGATAGTAGTATGCCAAGTCTGCATTAGGTTTGTGTTCAGGACATCCAGGCTTTTTAGGATCGAAGACAGAAATTGGCCAAAGCCAACTGCTAAACCAAGTATCCAGAACATCTTCATCCTGATGCAGGTCGGCCATAGTAATATCAGGATCTAAAGCTTTTGCTGCTTCAAGTGCCTTCTGTGGGGTATTTTCCACTACATATCTACCATCCGGGAGATAATATGCTGGGATACGCTGTCCCCACCATAACTGCCTGCTTATACACCAATCACGCGCATTTTCCATCCAATGGCGATAGGTGTTGCGATATTTGTCCGGTATAAACTTAATCTCGCCTTCCTCTACACGTGCCAATGCCGCTGGAGCCAACTCCTCCATCTTCAGGAACCATTGAGCACTCAATTTAGGCTCTATGACAGCATTAGTTCTTTCAGAATAACCTATTGGAGATATATAATCCTCTATTTTTTCGATATTGCCGGCTTCCTGTAGCATTTTAGCGATTTTCTCGCGGGCTACAAACCTATCTTCCCCCACTAGAATCTGAGCATCTTCATTAAGACAGCCATTTTCATCGATTATGTCCACAATTGGAAGATGATGCCTTAGGCCAATCTCGTAGTCATTAGCATCGTGTGCCGGGGTAACCTTTAGGCAGCCTGTTCCGAAATCCATCTCTACATAGTCATCCTCGATAATAGGAATTTCTTTGTTTATAAGCGGAATAAGTACTTTCTTCCCTCTCATCCAATGATGACGCTCGTCATTAGGATTGACACAGATGGCTGCATCTGCCATTATGGTCTCAGGACGTGTAGTGGCTACAACTATGTATTTATCTGTCGGATGTCCGTGTCCATCAGATATAAAGTATCTCATATTATAAAAATGACTCTTCGTATCTCTATGAATCACCTCATCGTCCGACACAGCGGTATGACCTACCGGGTCCCAGTTTACCATACGAACACCACGATATATCCATCCTTTTTTATAAAAATAGACAAAGGTATTGATCACCGCTTCGTTCAACTCCGGCTCCATCGTAAAGCGTGTCCTATCCCAGTCACAACTGGCACCGAGTTTCTTCAACTGTTGAAGTATTATTCCTCCGTGTTCCTCTTTCCATTCCCACGCGTACTTCAAAAATTCTTCACGCGTAAGATCTTCCTTCCGTATGCCCATATCACGAAGCTTGGCCACGACCTTATTCTCCGTGGCTATACTGGCGTGATCCGTTCCCGGAACCCAACAGGCGTTCTTTCCATCCATTCTCGCCTTACGCACGAGTACATCGTTAAGAGTATTATTCAACACATGACCCATATGAAGAATACCAGTCACATTAGGTGGTGGTATTACTATAGTATATGGCTGACGAGCATCCGGCTCAGAATGAAAAAACTTGTATTTTAGCCAATAGGCGTACCATTTGTCCTCTACTTCCGAAGGATTATATTTTTTAGATAATTCCATAGTTTACAAAAATAACTATTTTTACTAATTTTGTGAAATGAATTTCTAGTAAAATAGATTAAAATTATGAACGAAAAAGAAAATCAAGGTCTCAGCATAGAGATACCGGCAGAGGTAGCAGGAGGAAAGTACTCTAATATGGCTATCATCAGCCATTCTGGAACAGAATTTATACTTGACTTTGCACAAGTATTTCCTGGAAGAAATAATAAAGCATGTGTATGCAGTCGCGTCATAATGACACCGGAACACGCAAAACGTCTAATGAATGCACTGATAGATAACATTAACAAATACGAATCGCAGTTCGGTGAAATAAATTTCAAACAGGCTAAACCTACCGGCACCATTAATCTAACCGACCTTATGGGAGGAGGCAATGGCTCGAAATCCTAAACTCATTCTATCCAGCGGATCACCTCGTAGAAAAGAACTTTTAGAGGGTGCGGGTATAGATTTTTCCGTAGACATTGCAAATGATTTTAAAGAGGTGCTTCCAGATGGTATAAAACCAGAGGAAGTGCCTGTTTATATGGCTAAGGGAAAATCACACGGTTTTCATAGAAAACTTAACTATGACGAAGTTCTGCTAACGGCAGATACTATAGTTATAGCAGAGGGAAAGGTACTTGGTAAACCTCACTCATACGCCCAGGCTAAAGATATGCTTCAGCTCCTGTCTGGGAAGTCTCACGAGGTTAGAACTTCTGTGGTACTACGAAGCCTCGAAAAAGAAGTCACTTTTACAGATGTGACAAAAGTCATTTTTTCCTCCCTTTCTGAAGAGGAAATAGATTATTACATTGAAAGATACAAGCCCTTTGACAAGGCAGGGGCATACGGGATTCAGGAATGGATTGGCTATATAGGAATCACGAGTATAGAAGGGTCCTATTTCAATGTCATGGGACTTCCCATACAAAGAGTCTACGAAGAATTAAAGGCATTTGGGATTGAAGTACGACACTAAATTCACATATCCATTCCGCTACATTCCTAGCAAGGAGGTAAAAAGTGCAGCCTCAGAGCTGATACAAAAGATAGATACCGATCCCGCACTTGAAGCACTCTTTAAGGAGGGCAAAATGCTCGGCGTGTTGATTGGCATAGATAAAGACAATGGTCAAGAGGTAAGGCTGAATGCTTTTTCCGGATTAGCTGGTGGCAAAAGCATAGTAGATGGTTTCGTGCCACCCATTTTCGACACGACCACACTTCCAATTCTACGGGAAAAAGCGCAGAGTCCCAAACAATCGGCAGAACTGCAGGACTTTCTTTTCGATAATTACATAACGTCTAACTATTTAGGGAAACGCCTGAGTATAAAAGACATTTTTGCTCGAAGGGGTTTAGTGCCTCCAGGAGGAACAGGCGAATGTGCTGGAGCCAAATTGCTAAATTACGCATATCTTATTGGCCTAAAGCCTATTTCTATGGGTGAGTTTTGGTATGGAAAATCCCCTTCCAGTGGTGAAGTGAGAGAGCACGGAAGGTTTTATCCGGCTTGTACTGGTAAATGTGGCCCACTTCTTTCGTTCATGATGGAAGGACTTGATGTAGAAGATAATCCACTTCAAAGACTCCCTAATGTCAAGGGTGTTTCCGTCATTTTCGAAGATGACCATATCATCGTGGCAGAAAAACCTTCCGGAATGTTATGCGCTCCAGGACTTACCTGTAATACTTCACTTATAGAATACTTGGAAAAAGAACACGGACATCTTTATAGTTGTCACAGACTTGATATGGATACAAGTGGCGTTATGATTTTCGCAAAGACGATTGAGGCACAGAGAAATATACAAAGCCAATTCGCCACCCACCAAGTTAACAAAACATATCTTGCCCATCTAGTTGCAGGAAGTCGTCCATGGAGAGGAAAACTACGTGGGACCATAGCTCTACCGCTATCTCCAGACTACTACGATAGACCTAGGCAAATAGTTGATAAACAAAATGGAAAACTTGCTATAACTGAATACGAAATCCTTGAGATCTTCCCTGATGGTGAAATGGATGTACGCTTTACACCTAAAACAGGACGTACGCACCAGTTGAGAGTCCACGCCGCATCTCCCTTAGGAATGGGAAGACCTATAAAAGGCGATGCTCTGTATGGTTCACCTTCCCACGAAAGACTTATGTTGCACGCTCAAACACTCACCCTTAAGCATCCCGTTAGTTCAAAGGTCATTACATTTAATAGCACCGAATCTTTGCCATCTAATGGTTAGCCCCATTAAAATGGAGCGGTTGTATTCCCTATCGATAAATCTCTACAAGTATGGCGCCCCCGTTTTCATAATTTAGAAATGCATGAAGGCCCATCTCTTCCGATTTCAGTGATAGTATTTCGTAAATGCGCCCCGCTTCGAATGGGGTGTCTGCATGTATATCCACCTGCACAGAGCCATCTTCGAGTTGAGTATAGCTAAATTCGACATTAGGAAAGGCCTTTCTTATAGTTCTTTCCACAGCTTGAACCTGCAGTGGATGTATTTTATAGACTCCTTGTCTTGTGTGCTTTTTAGATTCACTCTGTACCCACGAATCTATCGATGGCCGCAGTGAAGAATGTCGAGCACCACCGCCTTCGAAAATTTGTTCGTATCTTGTCTCTAAATAATTATCAGCCATTGTTTTAGAATGGATCTACTTCTACCTCATAATATACACTGAAAGGATATATTACTTACCTATATGTCCCGTAAAATACAAGCACGCTATGACTATCACTGCGATAATCAATATAGTCAATAATATACCTGGCACAGGCGATTTCTTTTTCTGCGCGAACGGATCACCGACATTCAATATTTTAGGATACTTGGCAAGAGAAGTGAGTGTCGCACCGAAAAGACTATTTACAATTATCGAAGAATTAATCGCCCACCCATTGGCATTAAGAATAGGTGCCAAGTTACGCTTGCGAAGCTTTACCCAGGCTAGGAACATAGATGGTCCTGAAATCACAAGGCACAATCCCGCAATCACGAGAAGCAATGTGTACCAAGGTTTTACAAGAGCAGATACGGCATTTAGTATCATGCCGGCACCCACGCCTAAACCAGCAGTAAGTGCGACAAGAGTCGTGGCATCAAAAGGCTTCTTCCCGACTGAGGCACTGCCTTTAGAATCGACGTTTCCATTGGCCAAGTCTACAAGACCTCCGGATACTTTCGATTCTTTTTCTGCGGCACGTTTATTAATACGATCGCTTATGGCCTTTGCAAATTTCTTATATGGATAAAGGAATGCTTGACGAATACTGGTCGGATTATCAATAATTCGCGTTACCACGGCATCATAATCCAAGCCATTCCTATCATAAAATACCGCATTCATCCCCACGCTGAGGTTATCGGTATCGCCATTAGTGAGAATAGCGGCTATACTTGCCTGCTTGCCTGTAGACTTGGAAATACAGTCGCAATATAGGATGTATATACCGCTTTGGGGAGCCATCACTATCTGTTTGGACATATCACTTACCTTTATACATAATTTTAGACAGCGCTGGTCTATATAAAGTTCGCCTGCATCAAAAGCTGACTTTTTTGTCCTATCATAGAAAGCACCGAAAACTATAAAATTATTCAGAAATTCGAACAGGTGACTATATAGTACGAGAAATTTGTGGACATCGTCTATTCCATCCGCTTCATCTTTATATGTTATATCTTTATTAATAAGGTCTATAATATCTTTTTGGCGGCTTTGTTCCAAGAGCAGTTCCACCTCGTTTATTCCTAAAGATTCTACCTGCGACCCTGTTTTAGCTTGAAGCCAATTCTCGTATTCCTTTAGAAGCGATTGCACCTGGCTCCATCTTTCTTTTGAGAGAGTATTCTCATTATCTGAGATGGCCAATCTTTGGAATTCTCTTACTTTATCTACCCACTGAGGATTGATCTTGTCTAGATGCAAAAGTACCTGTGCATTAGGATGAGAGATTGACTCTATGCTATCTTCACCTTCCTTACACTGAGGATCGTATGCAAAATACTCACAACGAGTAAAATACGCATCAATAAGAGGCTTTAATTCCTTAACTAAAGCATGGACTTCCACTGTTTTAGTTCCAAAAGGTGAACATTCTTTTCTTTGACCACTTTTCACCCACTCATCGTATCCACTAAGTGCCTCATAGAATTTTTGTATTGTAGTAGTATCCACACCGGCATTACCGCTGCGATCTTTTAAAGCAGGGAAACATTTAAGACAGTCTTCTATGGCGTGTCGTAAAGATTCATCATCCCCTGCAGTGGCAACTGTTATTATGCCATCGCCATTGAACTGAGTATTTGCAAAAATAGCTTCAGAGTTTATGGTATCGGCAAGTTCTATATGCTCCTTATCCTCTTTCCGCAAACATTCTATGATTTTCCGCGCACTTTTTTCTATATTTTGCCCATTAGGGGTACTTAAATCGATAGCTGAAAGGGCCAATTGAGATTTAGGAGCGATTAATTCTTCTCTGTTTTTAAGGATACTACAGACCCACTCACAAGCATTGATCACTTCCTTTACCCTTATGCGCCCATCCTTATCCGTGTCTACATAAGAAAGGAATTCCTTATCGAATTCCAATCCTGTTGTGGGGCAACTCAATGTCGTCCATAACTTTTGATCCAACTCCCCTATGTGGGCTATATCTTCTCCCTTATTTATACAAACTCTTGTGGCACCGCCAATAGAGCAGTATCTCCATTGATAATCACTCTTATTCATCTTAATAACAACCAATTGCAATTACTAAATTATATTGAACGCTTTCCCGCCCGTGAAAGTACTTAATCTCATTGTACAGGGGCATAGCAAACGTGTTTTTACTCCGATAGCCGGATGGTTTCAAAGATAACGAAAATTATCGGTATATTTGCACTAAAGTGAATTGGAAGTGGCATTGGCCCCATTGCCGGATCCACACCTAAGGACGAAAGAGTGCTAATCCTTATATTATATCGAAGAATATGAAAATACAGATATTTCAACAACTCAAAGACCTGGTCAATATGAATGACCAGATAGATATAAATTTAGCCATAGTATCCATAAAAAAAGGCATTCATTTTAAAGGGCAAAACGTTTTCATATTGGCCTGTGCCATTATTGTGGCTTCAATAGGGCTGAACCTTAATTCCATTCCGGTAATAATAGGAGCGATGCTAATATCCCCACTGATGGGGCCAATTTTGGGCTTGGGACTTGGACTGGGGACTAACGACCTGCCACTACTGAAAGAATCCCTGAAAAATTTCGCTATAATGGTGGGTATAAGCATTATAGCAAGCACTTTATATTTTATTCTCTCCCCTTTCGATCCTGCACAGAAAACGGAACTTTTGGCCAGGACTAACCCTACCATCTACGATGTGCTCATAGCCCTTTTCGGTGGAGTCGCAGGGATGCTGGAAAGTACTCGAAAGGAAAAGGGAACCGTGCTTTCAGGTGTGGCTATCGCTACAGCACTTATGCCACCTTTATGCACAGTAGGATATGGACTTGCTAATTGGAATTGGTCCTTTGTTGCAGGTGCTCTGTACTTATTCATCATCAACAGTATTTTTATAGCCATTTCCACCTTCTTGGTTATTAAGTATTTACGTTTCCCGGAAGTGACTACAACAGATGTGGTGCGAAGTAAAAAGACGAAAAGGATTATCGGGTTCACCATGCTTCTTATAGTAATTCCTTCAATACTTTCTGCGGTTAATTTCGTTAAACAAAGTAACTTCGATAGGAACGTCAGCACTCTTGTTGAGAATAATAAAGTACTGGGGAAGAGCTATATTTTCAATTACACTGTTCATCATAACACTAAAATACCGACTGTAGATATATTCGTTGCCGGTGAACAGCTTGAAACTTCTGAAAGAGATAGGATATATGCTTCTGCAGAGAACTTAGGAATAAGTCGAAATCAAGTGTTCATAAAGGAAGATGCTGCGATAAAAGCCGGGTCAGGTCTAGATGCAGATTTGATGAAAGGTATCTATGAGCATAACACTCAGACTATTACCGAACTAAATAAAGAAGTGGATTCTCTTCGTAATGTCGTAAAAGATTATCGTAAAAAAGAATTGCCGTCTAAGTTGTTAACATTGGAAATATGTGCGCAATATAAAGCCGTTACCGATGTCATATTAAGCCGCGGGGACGATGTGGACCCTTCTACGGGAGAGAGTAAGGAAGCCGTCATTGTAATAGTAAAAAGCAGCCAAGCCCTAAGTGAAAGCGAAGTAAAGACTCTTACCGATTGGCTAAAAGTAAGGCTTAGCACTGAAGAAGTAATAGTGCTTCAGCAATAATTCAATTGGATTTATCACAAAAATTACACACATAATATGATAGCAGACATCATCGGCTGGATAGCCACCATCTTTAGAGGCGCTGGGATGCTTGCCAAGCACCCGGATGCGGTAAAATACCTTGTCAGTGTAGGTAACTTGTGCTGGCTCGTTAATGGCATATTGAACCATAACACTCCACTTATTGCTAGTAATGGATTCTGCTTAGTTGTCATTATAGTGGAAATAGTGGTGAAAATGATCAAGAAAAGAAAAGGCGCTTGCACAAAGTAAAATGCTTATCGATTCTTCACAAAAAATGACCCAAGTGATCCGCCATTTCGGAATCATTCCTTTTTTCAAGAGTAGTGTTCCTGGGTGGTCGATCGAGGAATTGACTGATCCTAACTGTTGGTTCTACTCATCTGACGAGCTTGGCCCTTGGGATTGGAAAATAGACGCACTACAACAAGGAGACATTGCCTATGGCAAATTTCTATCATACAAAGCCGCTTTCGCTACTATAGAGTGGTATCATCACTTGATGAATTGGCGAAGATCTGAAGCGCGATTTAGAGTTGCACTTGGGGAAAGGTTTCCAATAAAAAACACAAAGGATAAACTTCTTAAGTATCTGTCCCCTATCGCTCTTAATGCCATTCGTAAAAATGGATCATTGGAAATGTCTGAATTAAGAAGAATATGTGGGAGCAGAATAACTGATTCTCAAATAAAGGCATTAGGTGGTAAATACACTACGGAACTTAGACCTGCCGTTAAAAAGAGTGTTATGGACTCTGTAATGCAGTTTCTTGATATGGGGACGTGGACTATCATAGGAGATTTCACACGAGTATATAGAGGGGCCTCTCTTGAATATACTGGATGGCAACGTAGTTCTATAACCACTCCGGATGCTTTTTTCGGGGAGTTGGAAGGAGAAAGCAGCAGGGAAAACTTTTTTTGGACAAAGTATATTAAAGAGACGGAATGCGATAATGTACCTAATTGCTCTCCGCAGGAGTCGAAAAGCCTTATCATCGAGCATCTTCTAAATTTCTTTCCTGATAATAAAGATACTTTGGAAAAGGTGATATAATGACAATGTCACATTAAATGTGACATCTATTGAACTTTCGAAACTGCACTTTGACCTTAAGAAAGTAATTTTTCACAGTCACTTTATTTCTAATTTTTCACCCTCCGCAAGACCTTCAGCAAATCCATCTTTCTTAGCGTAATGGAGTTGATTGAATATATCTATTACTGTCATCATAAATTTATTATAAACAGTTCGTTTCGATGGACTAAAAGCAGCGATTTCACAGGCCCTGCTCAATTTCTCTGTAATAGGAATATCTTGTAATAGGAATATCTTTAAACACTTCAGGAATTCCATTTTTATCGTACTTCCATCCGTTTAAAAACCAATACAGCAAATAGTCAATATTGCTTTCACACTGTGATAGGGTCTTTGTGAATCGCGCTGTCTCCACGAAAGTAAGAATAATTGTTGAAGGTGCAAATTCGAGAGTCCTTTTTTCGGGTCAGGGGGAAAAGCATGTGTTTAGGCATAAATATTCTAAAGCCTAAATATGTGACATCAGAAACACCTCTGAGTTGAGCTCTAAAGTTCTTAATCTAGGAGTTGAATGATTCAGCAGAGGTATTCGTCAATCTGTTGCTTCAAAAATTTCTATATGGATGGTCTGCTCGACCACTTGGAGTGGATCAGGGATTCTCATCCTAAAGCGAAATTCACCTTTAGTCGAAACCCTCATTCTACACACTTCCAGAAGGGGTAAGGTCTAAAGGTGATCGCAAAAAATGTTCACCTTTACCTGCCACCCTTAATAGAAGCCCCTACATGGCATATTGACTTAAAAGGTGTTTTTCAGGTTCAACAAATTTCCGTTCTGTATTTGGTCAGTGCAAAGAAATCTTTAACTACTTAAACACATATTATTGCACATGAGCCGCTATAGGACTTCTCTCAGGGTGAGAAAATTGAGCCAATCTCATGGCCCCGTCTCTTCTATCTTAATGAGCGCCGCGTCAGCAAGTACCACAGCCGGAGCTGCCATAGCCTCTGCCACATTTGCACAAACCATTCTTGCAGCTGGAGTTAGCTCCGTATGGGCAGCGGCCATGACCAATTGTGGCGCGACTATTTTAGACTATCTCCCTCATGGCTCCTTTTTTCACTCTACAGGTGGCTCCATAGGGATAAACCTAAAAGAACGACTTAAACTGATCCCATACGAATCTCTCGTAAGATTAACCTTAGTTATATGTAGTGTCATTTTGTCATTCGTTTTTAGCGAAATACATCAACACAATACATTCAATTTCATAATAGAATCTAACTATCTTACTATACGATTCTACCAAGTAATCACATTGTCAACGATTTGTTGCTGTTCGCTGGATGTTCTTCGTAAATATATCCTTGTGGTTTCGATGCTTTCGTGCCCCATCAGATCCGCCAAAAGTGCAATGTCGTTATATTTTTCTAGAAAATTCTTTGCAAACCTATGACGGAATGAGTGAGGATAAACAACTTTGGGGTTGAGCTTATACTTGACTGCATAGTTTTTCAACTGCTGCGCAATGCCCCTCGTCGTTATGCGTTCCCCGAATCTGTTGAGGAACAGATAGCCAGTTTCTCTGCCTGCCTCTTTTATCCACGTCTTCGTTTCTTGTATCAGGGTCTTTGGGATAAACAGTCTCCGGACTTTTCCACCTTTCGTGTATATGTCAAAGTAACCGACATTGACGTGTTCGATCTTAATCTGTATCAGTTCGCTCACACGGGCTCCTGTCGCAGCCAGATACCGGACGACAAAATACCATTCATTGTTGCCGTCTTCTTTCAATTTGTTTTTCAGGAACACATAGTCGGCATTGCTGATCACATTCTCAAGATAAGATTTTTGCTGTACTTTTACTGATTTCAGACGCAAACGTGGTTTTCCGAGATAATCCAGATATTTGTTGAGGGACTGAATACGGAGGTTGACCGTCTTTGGTTTGAATGTCTCAAGTAAGTAAGCCTTATAGAGGAGCAGATTCTTTTTTGTCAGCTCCTTATACTTGGAACTGAAATCATTGACAGCATATCTGTATGCCGCAATTGTGTTTTCCGCCATATTATCCTGGCGCAAGTACATTTCAAATTTTTCCATTTTACGAATTATTAGTGAATTATTCGCACTAATAATAATGTTCCGTCAAGTTCTTTGAGTTCCCATTATGAGAAGTTCCTCGCCACCGGGGAGGTGAAGTGCATCGACGACGAGATTCCGTTCGAGATTCCGGAGGGGTGGGAGTGGACGAGGCTGGGAGATGTCGCAGAATTAATAGGTGGCTATGCCTTTAAAAGTGAGTCTTTAAAAGGAACTTATGGTACACGTGTTATTAGAATCTCAGACATAAGCGAAAATGGCTTTGTCAATAAAAATGTAGTTAGATATTGTGGAGTAAGTGTGCCTGATTCTTTTTTTGTTCAAAGAGGAGATATACTGATAGCTATGACTGGCGGTACGGTAGGCAAGTCAATGTATGTTACAAATATTCCAGAGGAACTTCTACTTAACCAGCGAGTTGCGGCAATCAGATGTGGTTATTTGAACACTGATTATCTTGATATTGTTATAAAGTCGCCTCTAATACAAGATGTTGTAAATGATAAGAAGAACTCTACAAACGATAATATATCAATGGGGGATATTTATAATTTCCTGATTCCTGTTCCACCTTATCATCAACAATTCAGAATTATTTTTCAGTATCAAAAACTTGTTCCTTTTATCCTACGATACAGAAATAGTCAAGAAGAACTTGACCAATTGAATACTAACATCTCTGTATTATTAAAGAAATCCATCCTCCAGGAGGCCATCCAGGGCAAGCTAGTTCCTCAGGACCCGTCCGACGAACCAGCCTCTGAACTTCTGAGACGCATCCGTGAAGAAAAACTCCGTCTCGTCAAGGAGGGCAAACTAAAGAAGAAGGACATCTCTGACTCAGTCATCTTCAAAGGTTACGATAACAGGCACTATGAGAAGATAGGTGGTCAAATCATTGATATAAGCGAAGATATCCCATTTAATATTCCAGATTCTTGGCAATGGACACGTTTGGGTCATATTGCCAATATGTTTACGGGGAACAGCATAAGCGATACAGAGAAACGCACAAAATATACGTGTGTTAATGGTATGGAATATATAGGAACTAAAGATGTCGGATTTGATAATAGAATTAATTATTGCAATGGAATATCCATACCGAGCGATTACATATCTGAGTTTAAGATTGCGCCTGAAAATTCAATCTTGATGTGCATCGAGGGTGGCAGCGCAGGGAAAAAGATTGCTCTCACATCACAAAAAATTTGTTTTGGCAACAAGCTTTGTTGTTTAAACCCATACGCTGATACATTAGCCAAATTCATCTATTTTTATTTACAATCACCATCATTCTTTGTATGTTTCTTCGGGAATATCACGGGTATTATCGGAGGAGTAAGCGTTAATAATCTAAAGAAATTATTGATACCTCTTCCTCCGATAAATGAACAAGTTCGAATGGGGGAACGACTTGAGCGATTATTCAAGCATCTTCATTAATTGTTGAGTCTTTCCTACAATCCGTTTCTGCTCATCAAAGGGCGGAATCCCGATGACAAGATTGTAGAATATATCTTTATTGAGGTGCGGGATAGCCGCACCTTTTTTAGAATTGCGAAGCTGGTCTTTATAGAATCGAATAAAGTTCAACACATAAGGGATATACATCTCAGAAGAAACCCACAATTGCTTGAATGTACTTCCCATATATCCTTCCATCGGAACGGAGAATACCTCTCCGGAATTCTCTCCATCTACCAGGATGATATTACTACCTATGCCTACATATTTTCCGGCATTCAACATTGTTGCCGTTGTCTTACCTCGAAGGAATTTCGCACCAAGGCAAGGATAGTTACCGTATTTCTTTTCTCCATCAATCAGTCGGCAGACATCACCAAGACGTAAAATTTGCCAACTTCTCGGAAACGCCAATTCGATGTCGATTTCATTCATCTCAGAGCCTATCTTCTCATAGTGCCTGTTATCGTCACCTTTGAAGATGACTGAGTCAGAGATGTCCTTCTTCTTTAGTTTGCCTTCCTTGACGAGTTTATGTTTCTCTTCACGAATGCGTTTCAGCAGTTCAGAGGCTGGTTCGTCGGACGGGTCCTGCGGAACGAGACGGCCTTGGATGGCTTCTTGGAGGATGGATTTCTTTAATAAAGTAGTGATATTGCTATTCAATTGGTCAAGCTCCTCTTGACTTTTTCTATATCTATCAACAGGGAAATTTAGGTTCCGTATCTTTGATATTATCCTTTGCTGTTCAGAAAAAGGCGGCACTGGGACAAAAGCAGCATATAGTTTTTCATCATTAATTGCAGGATATGCGACTCCTTTTGCATTGTCACCATCATTTGCATATAAATCAAATTGAGGAGACTGTAAGTATATAAACAGGAATCTATTGCATACTCCAGTATGACACGAAAAAACTGCAAGACCTGTACTTGCTATAGGCGTATAAGAGAATTTTTTTTCAACAATGCACATATTATGTAGATATGGGCGGACTGTTGAGTATAAAATATCTCCTGATTCTACGATTCGTCTCGCTCTGGACGGGGCGTTTTGAGGTTCAATGATATTCTCGGACGTATTAAGACATTGATTCGTATTATCTATCGAACCAATATCAATATACGAAAATTTTGCCGATGGAACTCTTTGTCCATGACTAAAAACAATGTTCTTCAACCTCGTCCACTCCCACCCCTCCGGAATCTCGAACGGAATCTCGTCGTCGATGCACTTCACCTCCCCGGTGGCGAGGAACTTCTCATAATGGGAATTGTCGTCACCTCGGAAGATTATAGATTCATTCTTGTCTTTCTTGATCTTACCCTCTTTGACAAGCCGAGCCTTTTCCGCACGGATTCTTTCCAGCAGTACTGATGCCGGTTCGTCATTCGGGTCTTGCGGTACAAGTTTTCCCTGTATCGCCCATTGAAGTATACTGTTTTTAAGTTGTTTTCCTGTCATTGTCCTGATATTTAATGCTTGCGTCTGCAAACCCACATCACTATAGGGGTTATCTCACGGTTTCATCAAGTAACTTGTCGAGTTGCGCCTGCAATTCTTCCCGTTTCGGCAAATACAATTGATATCGAGCAACAAATAATTGATTGGTAATGCCTTCGAGAGCATATTCCATCAGGAGCTCATCTCTCCTTGCACCCAAAACGATTCCGACAGGAGGATTGTCATCAGACTGGCATACCTCTGTCTTGAAATAGTTTAGATAGAGATTCATCTGTCCGATATCACCATGCTTTATCTCTGCTCGCTTCAAATCAATCAGCACATAACACTTCAAGATGCAGTGGTAGAACACCAGATCTACTTTAAATTGACGGCTCCCAATTTGCATAACATACTGTCTGCCAACAAATGCAAACCCACGTCCCATTTCCAAAAGAAACTGCTCCATATGATCCTTAAGAGCTTTTTCTAGGTCGCTTTCTTTATAGACCTTCTGCTTTGGAAGGCCGGTGAATTCGAGAACAAACGGATCACGAATAATATCTTGGGGAGTCTGCACCTGATGTCCTTCATTTGCTAAAGTGAGAACACCTTCCTTATCTGTACTCAATGCCAAGCGTTGAAACAGACAGCTTTTCATCTGTCTTTTAAGTTCTCTGACTTTCCATCCTTCCTTGACAGCTTCATTGTAGTAAAACTGCATCTCAAGTGAATTTTCACACTTCAAGAGTTCAAAATAATGGCTCCAAGTCAATTTGTGAGACACCGTCTCACAAATTGGAAACGCGAGGTAAAATTTACGCATATACACAAGATTGGAGCGGCTGAATCCCTTTCCATTCTTTGCCGTCAAATCCTTTGCAAGGGTAACAAGCAACTGCTTTCCATATTCAGCCC
>DJPX01000028.1:46872-48568 GCA_002438635.1 Bacteroidales bacterium UBA6401 | reverse complement strand
GTCCCATCATCCGAAAAACTATTGCCAACCGCTAAAATCCTCAAAGTATCTACTGATGAAGGAAGAGAATAATTGACAAATCTTTCCCTTGCGTAAATAGAACTTGTAGCAAACATCATAAATGTTAAAATACCTAAAATGCGCTTCATAGATGTCTTTTTTTGATGGCGCAAAGTTATAAAATTGTGTTTGTAACCACTATTATTTAATGAAATTTAATGTTTGTAAACACTAAATCAAGTGGCATCAAATTTCGTTTAAGTTCTTTGATGTTATTTAGATGCCTCTCAAATAATCAATATCAACTATTCCGAAAAAAGAAAATTTAATCCGCGAAGGATTGTGCCACTTAAACATCGTCCACATACCGAGGGAGCTCAACAAGTGTAGGGTCATAACCAAGTGCAGGTATTATCTTCTCCATAAGATCGGAAATAGAAACTTTCACTGTGGATGTATTGATACAAGGATGAATGCCAATGGAATCGTGTTCTGCCATGAGATCCCTGTCAATAAGCAGCCGTACCCTGTGCTCACGATCATTCATAAGTCCAAGAACAGAGACAGAGCCCGGAGTTAGTCCCAGTAAGTCTTTCATGTGTCTTTCGTTCGCAAAGGAAAGCCTTGACGATCCAATCTGTGCCGAAATATCTTTAGTCTTGAATTTCTTATCAGCCGGCATCATTAAAAGGTAAAATGAAGTTTCCTGTCGATTACATAAAAACAAGTTCTTACAGATATGAGTACCAAGAGTCTCCCCCACGGCATCACATGTCTGCATATCAAAAGCCATCGGATGATCTGCACGCATATATTCTATATGCAAATCATCCAAAAAGTCATAACTTCTAACTTCATTTTCAATTCGCCCCACACAATATGCAGGGCGTCCACTTTCAACCAGTATATCCATTTAGAATTCCAAAAGTTTTTAATCCCATCTGCAAAAAATAGTCTATATTAGCTGTCTTCTGGCTAATAAACTGATTAATGACGCTGATTCAAGGAATATATGAGACGATGATTGACCTTCTCTGAGAATGGTTGACACTTTAGAGATTGTTTAACTAATATACTTTACAGCATCTCTGAACTGGTTTACACCTGATCTTCGATTCAACTGTTTCTCTTTACAGATTCACTGATTCAGTGTATAGTGCTGCCACCGACCTCGCACCAAAGATAAACACTATTTTCTATTCTAAGACCTCCCGTCAGAGTTCGACCTCCAAACCTACACCGAGATCAACACCATACTCGGCATCAACCCATGCACTGCTAACCATATCATCCGCCACCAGTGCAACACCGGCCAGCTGGAGAATGTCTCGCACGGGAAGTATCGGAAGAAAGCTAATCATACTTTATAGTTCATTCATTTTCATTAAATTTGATGTTCCAAAACTATATGACAATGAATGAAGTTGATAACTTGCTGAATAACGAAGAATATGTAGAATGGCTCCAACAACTCGTAAAGAGATTCCGGAATAGCCAGATTAAAGCATCGTTGAAAGTAAATGATGTTTTGCTCCAGTATTATTGGAATCTAGGAAAAGACATTGCGGAGAAGAAAGCTGAAAGCCGTTGGGGAGAGGGGTTCTTCAAGAGACTAAGTTATGATCTCCGAAAGAAATTGCCGGATGTGAAAGGCTTTTCTGTCACAAATCTTACTTATATTAAATATTTCTATGTA
>DJPX01000028.1:0-46807 GCA_002438635.1 Bacteroidales bacterium UBA6401 | reverse complement strand
AACTGCCATATTCTCAATCCCCTGGGGACATCACAAGATTCTTCTTGACAACTTCAAGCAGACTCCGGAAAAACTTGTATTCTTTGTGCAGAAGATATTGGAAAACGGATGGTCCAGGGCATTGTTGGAAAATTTTGTCAAGACTGATTTATATGAGCGCAGCGGAAAGGCGATTACTAATTTCAAGACAACTTTGCCTGAACCGGACAGCAGCATAGCCCAGAATGTCTTGAAAGACCCGTACAACTTCGATTTCTTGACCTTGACTGAAGACTACAAGGAGCAAGACCTTCAAAAAGCGTTAGAACAAAACATATATAAATTCCTGCTTGAGCTTGGAAGCGGATTCGCCTTTGTGGGCAGACAAGTCAGGTTGGAAGTCAATGGTGACGAGTTCTTCTGCGACCTGCTGTTTTACCATATCAAGTTGAAAAGGTATATCGTATGTGAATTTGTGAATTGAAGACGGTCAAATTTCAGCCTGAGTTCATCAGTAAATTGAATTTTTATTGTACGGCTGTCAATCATCTGATAAAAGGCGAGGATGACAATGACACAATAGGATTGCTCATCTGCAAAGAAAAAAATGATCTTGTGGCGCAATGGACCGTGGAAAAGAATCAGCGACAGCCATTGGGAATTTCTTCGTATGAATTGACGAAACTGTACCCGAAAGAGATTTCGCAGACTCTCCCAAGCATAGAAGACATCGAAAATGAACTGAAAGACAAGCAGTGAAAAATACTCAACAATGACAAAAATGGCAGAATACGCAAAATGCGCAGTCTGCCAGTTTTTGAGTACGTTTAGTCTTAGAAAATACACATGGGCCTAGCCTCTGCGATAGGTTTCCGTAACATTATCTTGTACACTTATTTTACCTTTTCCTAACGGCTCTCACAATCTCTCCAATCCACAGAACAAGTGATGTCCCGCAAACAATAAATAGCCAGTCAGTCCAACAGAGGCCGCCTTTTGCGACATTGAACATCTCTCCTCCAAATTCTACAATAAGAACCTGACCAAAGAAAATAATGAGAGCGATGAGAATAAACCACTTAGTGTTTTTCCAAGAGATCCCCTTAAATGCAGAGCCATTTGTCATAAAAGCCTTTGCATTAAATAAGTTCCAGAACTGTAACATCACAAACAATGTGAAAAACAGACCTTCTTCATATAATGAAAGCCCATTGTATGCTCCCCATTTCGGGAATAGCGGTCCTCCAGGATAAACATCAGTATGCTGTAAGAATAGCAGAACTGCAAGTAGTATAAAGAAGAACGTCAGTCCGACACCAATTATTCCTGACCCCATTCCCTTCAATATGTGTTCGTTGACAGAGCGTGGCTTATCTTTCATCACACTGTGAGTCGGAGGAAGAGAAGCCAGTGCAAGTGCCGCGAAAGTATCCATAATAAGATTAACCCACAACATCTGTGTAACGGTCAATGGTGATTCTGTTCCGATGAATGCTCCCACAAGGACAATAAGGCAAGCTGCGACATTTACAGTCATCTGGAACAATATAAATCTCTTGATATTCTTATACAGAGAGCGTCCCCACATAACGGCATTTGCTATAGTACTGAAAGAATTATCCAGAATTGTCATATCGCTTGCCTCTTTAGCAACGGCAGTGCCGTCTCCCATAGAAAGTCCGACATTCGCAGCATTTAGTGCCGGTGCATCGTTTGTTCCATCACCGGTAACAGCCACGACATAATCTAGTTTCTTTAGAATACGAACAACTCTCTCTTTGTCATTAGGGCGTGCTCGCGAAATGATTTTTACTGATGGTAGCCGCTGTTCAAGTTCATTGTCACTCATTTCCTCAATGTCTTTGCCAACAAGGATGTTTTCATCGTTGTCTTTATCAGTCCACAGACCAACTTGACGACCGATTTCCTTTGCTGTACCCGGGGTGTCTCCTGTGACAATCTTAACTTGAATGCCAGCATCAAGGCACTCCTTAATTGCCGCAGGAACATCATCCCGTACTGGATCGGAGATTGCGACAACACCCAACATCTTGAGCGAATTAACATTTAGCTTGCCATCCAGAAAAACATCCTGTCCGGCCGAAAGCTCAGAATATGCAAAACCCAAAGTTCGCATAGCTTTGCTTTGATATTCTTCAAGTTTAGAATCATATTGAGACCTCTCATCAGCATTGATTTGACATAGCCCCATAATGATTTCCGGGGCGCCTTTGACATAGACGACACGTTTCCCGAATACACGAGAATCAACAATAGTCGCCATATATTTCAATTCAGTCGTGAAAGGAAGACGATCAACGATTTCTACATCTTCACGAATCGGAAGGTAATTAATGCCATTTTTGTGCAGCCATAAGAGAAGGGCACCTTCAGTAGGATTTCCGATAGACTTAATGTCCGTTGCTTTGGCATAGTCAAGATTGGCAGTTGTGTTTACAGACAAAGCCTCTTCTATTATACCGGATACTTCATCTTTCCCCAATTTTTGGTTGCAAAGACACGGAAAATAAGTTTCATACACTTCCATTTTATTTTTTGTAAGTGTACCTGTTTTATCAGTACATATAACAGATGTGGCCCCCATTGTCTCGCAAGCATGCATAGTGCGTGGAAGAGTATTCTGTTTCATCAAGCGCTTCATGCTGAATGCAAGGCTAAGCGTAACCGCCATAGGAAGCCCTTCAGGCACAGCCACGACAATCAGTGTCACTGCAATCATGATAGTATCAAGCAAATACTTGATAAAATCGACAATACCTGTAGTGTCAGCAAAAGAAGCGTCACCTTGAACAAAATAGATTATTAAACGACCTACAACGATAAGCGCGGCAATAGCATAGCTGGCTTTTGTGATGAGATCAGCCAGCTCGTCAAGTTTCTTGCTAAGCGGAGTTGCGTCGCCTTCTTTTACTTGTGCTGCCTCAAACACTTTTCCGCTGGCTGTTGAGTCACCAACGGCAAACACTTTCGCTGTACAATAACCTTCGATAATGGTACAGCCTTTCATTATGTGATTTGACGGATATGTCGCATCAGAATCGAATTGTGCCGGGTTTGTCGTCTTTGCGCATTGCGGTTCTCCTGTCAAGGATGATTCATTTATATTGAGATTCAGCGCTTCCAATAATTCGCAATCTGCTGGGACCTCTTCTCCGGCTTCAAGAATTACAATATCCCCGACAACGATGTCTTTTCGTTGTACCTGACATACATTATCATTGCGGATAACCTTTACAAGAGTTTCATCATTGACCTCATTAAGGCTTTTGAAAGTTTTCTCATTTTGACTCTCAAGAATATACGCTACGCCAGTCGCCAAAAGCACAGCAACCGCTATTCCGATAGGTTCGAAATATGGTTCAATGCCAGGTTCTCCACCAAATACACCTTGGTAGAAAGATATTGCCCCGGAGAGAGCCAACGCAGCAAGAAGGATTGTGATAAGGGGATCCATATCAAACTTCTTCTCATCTTCATCCCAATCTCCTCCTAAAAATGCAACTACATATGTAAGCAGGAATAAGGCAATGAGAATGACAGGTGCGATCCATACTGCCGCCGGCATTGCTATATTGGCCATATTTAGACCAACGATAACAGCACAGGAAACGAAGGTGAGACCTATTAGAACTTTCAGCAGCCAAAAGTGTAGGCAGTCTTTAATCTTATCCCAAATGGACTGTTCTTCAGGCGGAGTCAATATATTGGCTCCATTCTTTTTGCGGCTTTCGAATACTTCCGCGTCCGTCAAGCCAGAATAGTGATGTTTGTGTTCCATCGTATTAATATTTTTTATTGTTTGTATTTCCTTCTTATTTGGTGATTTAAACTAAATCTATAACTCAGATGTAATCCCATCAGTTGTTTATGAGTTGAACCACCACCAGCCTACCGCCTTGATTCTTGTCCAAAAGGATCTGGCGTCCGTCAGTCAATGCTACATATTGGCCTATCGGAATTGCCTTTTTTTCGGTTACATCATACATGTCTGGCAGACGGCGATTGATCAAAATCCATTGTCCATTGTAAAAATGAAAATCACCTACAGGCTTCCTATCTTCATCACTCGTTTTCTCGTTAGCTGGTATTAGATTATTTGAGTGCCATCGATAGAGCGTTTGCTTATCATAGACCATAAGCCGATAATGCTCGGATATGTATTTCCCATGCGATGGAGCATAATAGAAATTAAGAATCGGAAGCTGGCCTTTATATTCAGTACCGCAGAATGGACAGCGTGGTGCCTTTGTATTATCGAAAACATACCAATGAGCTTCGCAGTTTGGATTCTGACACGGCTGTACCAGATCACAGGTTTTGACAAGGGCTTCTTCCCATTGTAACGCAGATGGCCTGACAGCCGGATTATGCAATCCATCAATAAACGCCTTGTCGAAAAGTTCTTTCAAATATGGCCCACATATAGTATATGGCATCTTGGATGGGTCACCTTGAGGAAGTTCAGTCTTGGCTAACTGATTCGCCTTAACCCTATTGGTTTTGTCCGATGGATGCTCGATAAAAATGGCGTTAGAGCCATAGCGCATATCGTCATCCTTCTGTGGATCATTCACATCCCAGATCTTTCCTCCATCTAAAGGGTGACGATTAAGAAGGAAAGTATAGATGAGCACAGCAAGAGCGTGACGGTCTGTTTCTATTTTAGGAAGATTCTTGGCAGGATCATCAACCTTCAACATTTTAGTGGCCAAGACCTCAGGAGCGATAAAACCGGGTGTTCCGACAACTTCGGGAGGAAACTTATGAGGAACGACCAACCCGTCGCAGTCGATAATGCAAGCATTCCCACTAAGTGGATCCACTAGCACATTATTGTATGAAAGATCTGAATGAGCCAATCCAGCAGCATGAAGTCTGCGCATAGCACGAGCTATTTTAAGGCACATATGAAGCCTGTCGAGGAAAGTCCCTTTTTGGTCTGCCGGAACAAATTTATTTATGAGTTTGGCGGAGGAGAACCATTTGCCGTTTTTCTCTTGCCCATTCTTTATGAATGGCCAAGAACTCGGGATTCCACTGAAGAAAAACTTTTTATTGTAAAATGGGATGACGATGCCAGTAAGTCCTTTCCATTCAACTATTTTTGTTGGCCATGCAAAGAATTGCTGCCAATAATCTCCTGTTTTGTCGGGAGTGAATATTCTTGAACGGTGAATATTCACGATATCATTAATGCGCGCCTTATCATTGGCATTTATCGGCTTGCGATAGAATGCCACAACATAGGTTTTGTCTGTAGAAAAATAGACATCCTTGACACCACCTTGAGCCTTGATTTCATCATAGAACTCAACTGTGCTGCCATCAGCAGCTGTCAGTTTTACTATATTCGCCATAGTTTCTTGCTATTTGATTTCTACATCATCCAACTCTATAGTTTCCTGAGCATCAGGCAATGTCAAGGTATCATTCTCGACTTTACATTTCTCAGTCTCGTTTCCGTCCTCAACGATAATTGTTTCCTGCGAGCCCTCCTTGGATGTCGCCTTCTCAAGATTAAGATTTTCTCCTTCATAAAGAATGGCAATAGTGCGGTCGTCGTGATTTCCCGGAGACCAGAAGTCCAGCCAGCCAAGTAGTTGATCTTTTGTGGCTTCATTGTCATCCGTAAGGTCAACCCCATTTTGCTTAAGATCATCCCACAATTCATCCCACTTCGCAGGATTGTTCAGATTGGCATCTGTCTCGAATTTAGGGTCGCTTACTCCATCGCTCATAAGGAACAATGCTGTGAAGTCATTGACAATACTGAAGCGAAGTCTCTGGTACAGTGATGTCGCATCCTTGAATATTTCTGGCATTGTCAAAAATCGAGTCTGGCCTGCATACTCTCCCTCATCCGGGACTCCAAGAATCTTGGCGGTATGTTCATCACGATTATAGAGACAGATAGCACCGTCCCCAACCCAGAACGAGGCAATAAACCATCCAAAACTAAATCTCTTGCATATTGTCAACAGAAGAGTAGTGGCATAGAGTTTCGGATTCTGGTTGGTGAGAGCGGCCTCAACATTGATTGCCTTGTGAGCCTTGAATGCAGCCGCACCTACAATGTTGTAGATAAAATTGCCGACCTCTTTACGAACTTCTTCTTCGGAGTCCACTTTCTGTTTATTATATTTAGCTATAGAGTCTTCAAAGGCTTTACAATTAATTAACTGCAACTTGCAATAATCAACGGACTCATCACAGGCAATCAGAGAACCCTTCCTTGAAAACTTAGCACTTCCAGCACCATCCGCAACAGCCATAATGTACCAACCGTTGTCCATATGCTCAACTCGGAAATGGTCATCTCTAGGTTTTGCTTCTTGTGCGTGACTGCGTCCGCGCTTGCTTGCTGCCACAATATCTTTTTGGGGTGTGCCGTCTTCCAATGCCTCAACTTTTACATACTCACATTGCGAGTCTTCCTTTTGATATTTCGGCTCTGGAAGCTTATTCCAATCAACCGGCAAATCCTTCCAGAGTTTTCTAGGGTCTTGATTGATAACAAATGGTATCTTCTTCTCCAGTTCTATCATTTCCGGTATATCGTCCCCTTTAAGCGCATATTTCAATGTCAACTCAAAGGTGGATTCCGCTGTAGCCCCTTCTTTCCTGAATGCGTCCAGTGTCGGAATTCCTGCTATTGTGAAACTTTTTCCGTCTTGAGAAATGGTCACTGTTAATCCGTGTTTCTCTTTCTCGATACCACTAACTTCTTCAAGGCAGATGTCAAGACCTGGCAGGACAGAAGAAGACTTAACCTCTGGTATCGGTATAGTTTCCATATACTCTTGATTTTCCTTGGCATTTGGTATATTGAGATTCCAACTAATCTCATTTTCGGCCACTTTTACCTTGTCCATAATATCATCCCTATATAAATTCCAAAGCTTTCCTGATAAAAAACTGAGGAATCCCTCTAGTTTCTTCTCATCGTCTGTTCCGACAATCGTTTGTATTATCTTGTCAATTTCCATAATTACCCCCTTCCTCTAGTTATATCGATACCTCCTTCAGCTATTTCTCCAAGTGATCCCTCCATCCCACACCACGGGCAGGCTGTTGTTCGCCCATCCAAACACATAATATTGCCACACTCGCATACCACCACGCCAAGTTGATTTCCGCAGCAAGGGCAGGTAGGAACACCACGCAGTGACATAGTGTTAATGCGAAGATTAGATTTGCCATCGCTCAAACTATTGTATGCCTCCTCGTCTATAGGATAGGCACCTACCAACTTAAAATCAGAAACCTTAAAGCCTAATGATTCAAATCCTTCCATATCCGAAATTCTCTTTGCATACTTCACTAGATATGGCTTTTTAGTATTAGAGCATTTTCCAAGCAAAACAGTAAAGTTCTCATCAACAGCACAAGGTTTTCTCGTATCTACCTTTTCAAGATTTATGTCCCCGATTGGAGCCAATGATAATGCATCGTCGCCCGTATTAGATACAGATACACTGGTGGCCTTTATTGAAGCCGTAACCCATTTAAAGAATGCCTTGAACGACATATCGTCTGTTTCATTCAAACGCATAACATTATCGGATATTTGTCCGAGCACCTGTGTATTAACATTATCGCCAATAGATATTGCGACAAGATTGGCCTTACATCTGTATTTCTGATTCCATCGAGTGAACGAAACTGTTGGATCATCTGTTGGAGTGCCATCTGTAAAGAGGAACACTATAGGTTTCCAATCGCCTTTGGCTTCTTCTGTCGCCTTTACTATGTTCTTGTCCATTTCATCCATCAAGAGATTCATTGCAGCCCCGAGAGATGTCCCTCCACCTATAGGAAATGTTGGAGGATAGAACTTATACAACTCGGTGAGCGGGGACAAGGTCTTGGCCTTACTAGCAAAGACAATTATTGACACAAAAACAGTCTCCAGAGCATAAGGGTCAGTCCTCAGTTCTTGAATTATTTGCCTCATTCCATCCTCTACCTGTTTTATAGGGTCTCCTACCATTGACTCGGAGACATCAACGAGGAAGTACACAGGTAATCTTCTCATATTATGTTAAATTGAATGTTATGGTGTGATTGTCTAATTGATATTGACGTTTTGGTTGCTTGACAATGTCTATGCATCTTATTGGAATTATTTGTATTTATAACACGACATTAACTTCTGTCGGTGGTGGTGGGAGCTCTGCCTTTTCTGACACACCGACGGTGCGTCCACCTTGCTGCACATTGATGGTCACCCACTGGAAGAATTTCTTGAAAGTGCTGCTATCCATTGTGTCAAGGGTAAAAACATTGTCTGTAAGCTTCTTTAATGGCTCAGTCTTCGCTTTCGGCCCAGCCGCACAAGCCACGATATTTGTAAACTGATGATGTTGAACTTTACTAATAGCATCCTCGTAAACCATCAAGTCTGACGGCTTGCCATCAGTCAGCACAAATAACAATGGCATCCAGTCACCCTTTTGTTCTCGGCTGCCCATATTGACCTCTTTGTCATAGCAATCGCACAACATATTCAAAGCCGCACCAGTATGAGTAGGGCCGGAATCTGGGCACTCTATTTCAGGAAGCCGCAGATTTTCCAATTCTGTCAAAGGAATAAGTTGTTTTACATCCTTATCGTATGTTATTATACTGATGCACACTGTCTCTAATGCGTATGGGTCAAGGCGCAAAGAGGCTATCATATCTGAAAGTCCGACCTTCACAGACTCGATAGGCTCTCCTTTCATCGAGCCAGAGGTGTCAATCAAAATATATACAGGTAAACGTCTCATTCTGCTTTTATGCCAAATCTAGATTCGCTTAAACTTTATGTCTAGTTAGGCTGTCGTTTTGATAGCTCTAACTAGACAATAATCTACAATACAATATTAACTTCCGCAGGTGGAGGCGGCAACTCGCTCATTGTCGTTGCCTCGGCAGAAGTCTCCTCTACAGACTTGCTGCTGGTGCTGATGGAAGCGGATACCCACTTGAAGAACGCTTTGATGGTTGCGCTGTCTGCCGTATCAAGCTGCACCACATTCTCCGTAATTTGCTTGAGGGTGTTAACGTTTGCCCCTTGGCCGGCGGCACAAGCTACGACCATTCCGAATTTGCGCTTTTTGAATTCTTCGAGTCCCTTGGTTATGCTATCGGTTGGCTCTCCATCGGTCATCAAGAAAACCAAGGGTCTCCAATCTCCTTTAACTTCAGCAGTTGTCTTTGTGATTTCGCTGTCAACTTTTTGGGCCAAAAGCTCCAACGCACCACCCAAAACAGTACATCCTCCAGCATCAATATTTGGTTGCTGAATAGCAGCCAACTCTGTGAGCGGAGTAATTTGCTGTGCCGTACTGTTGAAAGTGATAATGCTTAGATACGCTGTTTCAAGGGCATAGGGGTCACTTCTCAATGTGGAGATGAGCATCTGTACGCCATTTTTAACTGCTTCGATTGGCTCGCCATACATCGAACCAGAAGTGTCAAGAAGCAAATAAACTGGTAATCTTCTCATAATGTTTTGATTTTGTTATTTTGAGTAGTCTTTCATAACACGAACAATAGTATTCACAATGCTTGGGTCGGGAAACGCATCTCCAATGGCTGCAAATTTCCAATCACCATTTCTTCGATATAGTTTACCCATCACAAGCCCCCGCATACCTACGCATTCTGTTTTCGTAGCAACATTGTATGAGGCGAATACTTGTTTTGGCGCCTTGTCCGGAGTTCCTTCAAACATTCTGATAGACGCATATGGAATTCCTGAGAAATCTCCGCTATATTCGTTGTTGTTATAAATATTGAGGAAGAAAACAATCGAGTTGATATTTGGATTAACTCGATTCAAATCAACAGTGATAATCTCATTGTCTAGCCCATCATCGCCGTCTTGATCCCCAGTAAGGTCATCGCCAGTATGATGTAAGGCCCTGTCAAGGGAATCGAGTTTTCCGGTTGGCAAGCCTGTGTTCGAATTGCCGAATCTATACAAAGGCGACCAGATATGATCAATAGGTTTACCCTCCGCATCAAACATCAAGCAGCTGAGATCCAAGTCAACATCCACCACTTTTTGGGACAGTCCGAAAAAAGTTTTCTGAATAATTGCTCCCCAGTTACATCCTACACAAAAGTTCGTAAGCTTTGCACCAGACTCCTTTTCGAGATTGATGCGCTGTCCTTTTTCTAATTGAATTGCCATAATTATTAGTCTTTAGTTCCTGGTTTATATTTAAATCCCCATCCATATACCTTGTCGCAGTCTGAGTGCCCATCGTGGAATGTCACGAGTTTCTTCACGTTAATGGAGTCCTTATCAAAATCCAACTCTGCGATAGCGCAAAATCGCTTGTTGCTGTATTGAGTACCCATTTCCACCACGACATCTTCATTTCCTGGTACAGAAACTCTCACAACAGCATTTGTCTCGGACCATTTTGCCGCACCATCAAATATGAAAGTATAAACAATCATCTTCTTGATGAACGGAACACCTGCCGGATTAACTAAGATGTTCTCTCCAGAAGACGCTCCTCCACCGCGATCGTCCCCCATATGCCATATATATGGTTCCATAGTGTAGCATCCTTGATTACTTTGAATATTACGGGAACCACCTCTTCCGTGAGAAAATTGAAGTCCGTCAATCAACTTCTTTTTGCCATTGTTGAGCTCATAGAAGCATCCTAAATCCAAATCAACATCTCCATTTAAGAATCTCGAGAAGAATCCACCCTTGCTCCAGTTGAGGTTTATCTTGATTTCTTCGGAGAAGGTTCCGCTCTTTTCGAGGTTGATGCGGTGGCTATCACCACCTTTTTCAAGTATGATTGCCATAATCTATGAATGACAATGATGTGATTAATAGCAGTATTTGTTCACAAGACCCTGAAGGCCATCGCGAGATCCTAATCCCATTGCCTCGAATTTCCACTCTCCGTTTCTTTTGTAGAGTCTGCCGAACTCTACCGCTGTTTCTATTGAAAAGTCCTCATCGAGATCGTATCGTGCGATATCGGCATTTGTAACGGCATTATATATCCTGATATAAGAATTCCTGACTTGACCGAAATTCTGACGTCTCTCGACAGCTTTATGAATGGTTGCTGTGAACACTATACTTTGAATGCTAGAGTCAACTTTTCCCAAGTCTACCGTAAGAGTCTCATCATCACCACCATCACTGTTGCCTCCCGTAAGATCATCGCCGGAAGATGCCACAGCATTGTCTGGCGATACTTGATTGTTATAGAAAACGAAAAACTCATCACGAGGAGTCTTTCCATTTGCCCCAAGCATAAATGCCGAAGCGTCAAGATCGAAATCAACACCAGGCGTTTCACTTGGATCCCAACCAAGACCCACGCCCACAAGCGTCAAGCTGCTATCCATGCTTATACGCTGACCTTTTTCAAGATTAATCATAATAATTTATATTTTAGTTGTTTACCCTTTCTTTCACGATAATCCTCAGCACACCCTTCTCATAATCAATCTCCACTTTGCCGAGTCGACTCAAAACACTTTGTCCGAGGAGAAGCGGTGCATTGCCGCTATCCACCACCGATGCTCTGACATTCTCCAACTCAAATCCTGCGAATGTCACTTTTCTTAGATTGATCATGGTCCCTATCGAGATGTCGCCATTAGCATCCATATATCTGGACTTGCCGACCACATCCGCAGCCGTGAGATAATCGTTCTTGAACATAAATGTCGCCTCAATGCGTGAAATCGTCACTTCGGCCGCCCCGGTGTCAAACACAAAATGAAGAGGCAGTCCATTGATCTCACATTTTACCTTGGTCACCCCACCTGAACGAGTGAATGGAGCCTCAGATACTTTCTCAATGTATGACACTTTGGCGGAACCCGCCACACTTGATTCTTTCACATCTGAATGCCTGCTTATCAATTCCTTATATCTGGAATCATTTCTGATATTATCCAAATCGTTATCGGTTTGAATATGATGGAGTCCCTTATATCCCTTGTCAAGGCTGGTTTCCAGATATGCAATAGAAGAATCGACATCTCCCATCAGAGAATATAGGCAAGCCGCATCATAATACACTCCGCTGTCATCCTTATCAGCATCAATGATCTTCTGCATCCAAGCCTTTGCCTCATCAATCCGCCCCAGATAAAACAACGCATATTCCGCAGCGTTCCCTTTTTCCGGCACAGTGTCCCTCTTTACCGTCTCTTCAAAATCCTTACGCGCCAGTTCATCCTCTCCTTTCAACAAATGCATCTTGCCTCTCGACATATAAGCGTATGAATAGTCCGGATTAAGTTCAATACTCGTTGTGTAATCTGCGATAGCTCCGTCAATATCGTTAATATTATCCTTGAACCATCCGCGACGGTAATATCCGTAATAATAATCTGGATGGAATTCAATAAAACCGTCCAAAACAGCAACCCCGGACTTAATGTCTCCAGATTTGTAATATAAATCAGCCTTGGAAAGTGGGTAAACGAAATACTTTGGATCTATCTCTATCGCCTTTTCAATATATTCCATCGCCGACTCCCAGTTTCCAAGTTCCTCATAGCAGTTGGAAATTCTGGCATATACCACATCGTCGCCGTCCAGCTTGGCGGATTTCTTATAATAGTCGATAGCCTCCTCATATTTCCTTGTTGATTCATATATCATCCCTAGGCAATACGGCCAATACTCACTGTTGGGTTCTGTGACAGCATACGATTTCAATTTCGTACAGATATGTGTGAAAGACGAGTCCGCAAGACAGTTCATCAGATAAAAAGACTTGTCATCTCTGTTTATGCTCAGTGCCTTCACGATATCGCTTGCCGCATCGGAATATTCTTGAACCCTCATCTTCGACTCCGCACGGAATGAATATCCCGATGAGTAGTCAGGATACAGGGCAATGACATAATCAAAGTCATCTATCGCCTGGCGATATTCTCCTCGCGCAACCTTGTTCCTACCCATCCCCATATATGCCATAGCATTGTGCTCATCCAAAGCCTTAATGGCAACATAGTCCTTGTCCGCCTGATCATACAGACCTTCCTCATATAAAATCTGAGCCCTGTCTAAGTAGAACTCATCATTCTCCGGATATATGGAAATGGCGGTGGAATAATCTGCCAACGCCTTTTGGGTATCTTCCAGCGCTCTATACACACCTGCCCTTTTGTAGTATGCAAAAGCCTTGTATTCCTTATCCTTTTTAGGAATATATTTAATGGCATTATCCGCTGACACAAGAGCGTCACCATACGCCTCGTTCCTTAGGTAGATGGCTGCAACGAAAAGATATGCATACCCATTGTCTTTATGATCCGAGATTTCTTTTTGCAATGCTTCCAAGGCAGATGAATCTTCTTCTTTTCTAAGATACTCCATCGCTTGTTTGTAATAATACGAAGATTCATACTTATTGTATCGCTGGGCAAAAACAGAAATGCTCAGCAAGCTTAAGGTAAGAAAAGCCAAGAATCGCCTCATCTGGTGTCATCAGTTTCAGTGTCCGGCGACAACCCTTATCCGAACGGATACAAAAAGACGTGGGAGTCATACTTTTGCTCATCCCGTCATCAGGCCTTGGCTGCCATTCAATCAGAACGAGCAACGCAGCTAGCCCACGTCAGGGATGATATACAGTAATGAACACGCAACAAAGCGTGGCGACTGAATCGTCATCACAATGTGGACGCTCCCGTTGCCGTTTCTTCTGATTGAATCATATCAAATTGCCAAGTTTGATGACAGAAGATAAACGTCAAGTAACGTCTTGTTATGTCTACCCAACCCACCCATTTACCGCCAAAATATCAATAATTTATGGACATCGGGCTAGCTGATCGACAACAAATGTACAATAATTTTTTAACAAATAAAGTCAATTGCCTGTTTTTTTATTTACCACACATCCCATTTATTCCTAATAAGGCACAAAAGCAAGAATCGAAATCCCTACTTTTGTATTTACCTTATCACGATTGAATGTATATGCCTGATTTCTTTTCAAAAAGGAAATTGAAAATACGATTGAACGCATTATATTTGCGTTCCGAAACATTTGAATTGTATGATTAAGGAACTATTCTTTCAGGGTGAAAGTATCGCGAGACAGAAAAACTATAACGCCCATTTTGTCCGAAAAAACGGCTTCTCCATGGACAAAATAACGATGTTGAACCTTTTGTCCGAGAAAAGGCCATATTATAGGACAAAATAAGTAAATTGGACCATTTGTCCGAAAAAACGGCTTCTCCTCGGACAAAATGAGAAAGAGTATTTTATTATTACAAATAAACCTGTTCAAATATAACAACCAAGACAATCATGATTATCACAATAGCAAGACAATGCGGATGCGGTGCGCTTGAAGTAGGAGAAATTCTTTCAAAGCACTATGGCATACCTCTTTACACAAGAAAATCATTAATGCAGGCAGCACGCGAAAAGGGCATGCTCTCCAGTATGGAAGACTTCTTTGAGGAACGACCTGTCGATGAGTTAATGTCATCGATTACTCTTTCCGTAGAATTGGAAGATATCCAGAATAAATTCTGCAAAGCATTTAAAAGCATAGTAGGAGAAGGCGACTGCGTTCTTATAGGAAGATGCGGTAACTTCATTTTCAAAGACAGAGATGATCTTGTTTCTGTCTTTCTGCACGGAAAAGCAGAATTAAGAATAGCGCATATAATGGCCTTAGAGGGGTTATCACGTTCCGATGCCGAAGAATTTGTGCATAACACCGACGACCAGAGAGTCGCCTACCATAAGTTTTACACCGGGCTTAGATGGGGAAACGCTCCAGATTATGACATCTGCCTCGATGTCTGTCGATTAGGTGCCACGAAAACTGCGGAACTAATACAGACTTACGCAGAAGCATTAGAATTAAGGCATTCTCTACCTAATTACTAAGTTTCTTAAAAAATAACTTGATGATCTTTGTGTAACTTTTTGGTCTATAGTCATTTTATCATCAGTCGTGTACTCCGGTACACGCCCTCTTCTAAAAAACATGAAATACATCATACAGTTTTTAATCATAGCAGCATTCGCATTTTTAGGTGAACTACTGCACTGGATAATTCCACTTCCGATTCCTGCAAGCATATACGGAATTGTCTTATTATTCATAGCCCTCGAATTCAAATTACTAAAAGTTAGCCAAATACGTGAAGTAAGTTCATTTCTAATCACAGCCATGCCAATATTGTTCATCCCTGCGGCTGTAGGACTTATGGAGTCATGGGGTGCAGTAAAATCCTCGATTGGAGTCTATGCACTCATTACCATCGTAAGTACCTTTGTCGTAATGGGAGTTTCCGGCGCCATTACCCAATTAGTTATACGTAAAGAAAAAAAGCACTCCGGCGAAACGGAATCATAGACTATGTCACAGCTATTAGAATCATCAGTATTTTTCGGAGTTTTCATAAGCCTCTCCTCCTATATGTTTGGCATTTGGCTGAAGAAAAAGACCAGATGCTCACTTGCGAACCCTCTGTTAGTGTCCATTATTTTAGTGATTGCTGTGCTTTCACTTTTTAAAGTAAGTTATCAAAGTTATACAAAGGGAGCAGAGATTATCAACTATCTGCTTACACCTGCCACAATCTGTCTTGCAGTGCCATTGTATCAACAAGTTGAACTTCTCAAGAAAAATTGGAAAGCAGTTATTGCCGGCATAAGCGCAGGTGTACTTTCGAGTCTTGTCTGTATATTACTATTGGCCCTGCTATTCCATTTGGACCACACGGCTTACGTGACTTTTCTGCCCAAATCAATCACTACTGCCATTGGCCTGGGAGTTAGCGAAGAACTCGGCGGCTATGTTCCCGTAACGGTTGTGTCCATAATCATTACCGGAGTCTTGGGAAATATATTCGCTGAAAAGTTCCTTAGCATTCTTCACATTAACGAACCTATCGCAAAGGGTATAGCGATAGGCTCGTCCTCTCATGCAGTAGGCACGGCAAAAGCCATGGAGATGGGAGCGATAGAAGGTGCGATGAGCAGTCTTTCAATAGTAGTCAGTGGTATTCTTACTGTCATCGGAGCTTCCATTTTCGCCTCATTTATTACCTGCTAACTACTCCTGCTCCACCCATATCAGCTTTGAGGTGTCGTATCCCCTATGCTTTGCCTCATCCAACACAGCGTTTAGTGTGGCCTTAGGCAAATTAGGCGTACGAGATAAAATGTCTGGCATGCATAAGTTGCTAGAAAAGTATTTTGTCAGATAAGATTAAATCACTATTTTTGCAAACTGATAATACTAAAATATTGTAATATGAGTTTGCGGAGAAATATACTTGAAGTAATTTTAAGCAATCCCAGGACTGTATTTAATGTTCAATCATTGAGAATGCTGACAGAGTGCGAGGATAGCCAAAAACTGACTAAATCGTTAAATTACTACGTCCAGAAAGGAAAAATACGAAATCCCCGTCGAGGCATCTATACTAAAGTTACCTACGATGAAAAGGAGATGGCCTGTAGTCTGTTTAGGCCTTCCTACATTTCGCTAGAGTATGTACTACAGCGAAGTGGCATAGTATTTCAATATGATGACATGGTAACATGCGTGAGTTATCTGAACCGTTTCGTCGAGATTGATGATAAAACATATAAGTTCAGAATTATCAATCCAGAAATATGGATAAATATGGAAGGTATCGAGCGAGAGGACAATATTTTAATTGCTTCTCCGGAACGGGCATTCCTTGATTTAATATATTTAAGCGCTGGCAATTGTTATTTAGATAATCTTCATCCACTTAACAAGACAAAGGTGAAACAACTCCTGCAGTCCTACCGGTCGAAGATACTAAATGAACGCGTAGCTGAACTGCTAAACTTCAAATGATTATGGATAGAAATAAACACAAGCTCTATATGGCTCAAATTCTTAGCCTTATATTCAAGGACAAAGAACTCTGCAACGCGCTTGCTTTCAAAGGAGGGACATCTATGATGTTTTTCCATAATCTCAATCGTTTTTCCACCGACCTTGATTTTAATTTACTTGTTCCACAAAAACTTGATATGGTATACGATAAGGTCCGCTCCATATTGACTCGATTCGGTACAATTGACGATGAAGCGAAGAAAATTTATGGCCCTGTGCTTGTCGTAAATTATGGTAAAGGCGAGAGAATGCTGAAAGTTGAAATATCTACCCGTCAGTATCCCGATCATTATGAGATGCTTTCATTAGCAGGCACATTTATTAGGGTGATGACGATGCCCGATATGTTTGCCCATAAACTTTGCGCAATGGGAGAACGCCTCTCTCCACGTGATATTTATGATGTGTGGTTCTTCTTGCAGAATCACACAGAAATTAACGAAGAAATTGTTCGATTAAGGACTGGCAAAAGCGTGAGCGAATATTCTGCATTGTGTGCCGAACATGTAAAAGAATCTAGTCCCAAACTCCTGATGCAAGGGCTTGGTGAAGTACTAAATGACGCAAAATCAAAGAACTTTGTCAAGAATAAACTCATAGCCGAAACTGCTTCCGCGCTCGAACTTTTTTCTGCATTCCCTATGATAGTCACAAAAGATTAAATGCAGAATGATAACGGAATTCTTCACATTAACGAACCTATCGCAAAGGGTATAGCGATAGGCTCGTCATCGGAGCTTCCATTTTCGCCCCATTTATTACCTGCTAACTACTTCTGCTCCACCCATATCAGTTTAGAGGTGTCGTATCCCCTGCGCTTTGCCTCATCCAACACAGCGTTTAGTGTGGCCTTAGGCAAATTAGGCGTACGAGATAAAATCCAAAGATACTTATCCGACGAACTTCCCACCAGAGCTACGCTATAATCATCAGTGAGCATAAGTACCCTATAATCAGAATAAAAGAAAAGGAAGAACGAAACCTTAAGCAGTGCTGGATTTCTATCTGGGTCTGGCTGCTTTGCCTTTCCCTTTGTCTGCTTGAACTTTCCATCCTTCCACCCGGAATTAATTACATCGACCTTGCCATCGCTTCGCAAACGATACTCGGCCATAACCCTACTCATACCACGCTCAAAAGAATGATCGAAGCGCGCAATCTCATACCAACTGCCAAGATAGCGTGAAAGATCTAAAGAACCAACGGGAGTGTTATCCACTTCACCTGCACGCACACACAAGGGGAACAATGTCATGAGAGACATTAGAACCAAAATTTTAGAAATGCGTTCCATTGTCTTAGTGTTTTATGAGTTATAAATATTTCAATATCAATAACTCACAAAAACGATGCCGTAAATACACGATATACTAACGCAGCTGCATAATGATAAGACATAAAGAAACTACTATCATGATGATGGCCACTACCTTCCTGTAGAAGTTTTTATCCACATTACGAATGCAACGCATAGCTATGAAATTACCCACCATCATAGCGCACCCTATTAAAACGCCACTTAGAAATATATTACCATCCAATAGATTCAACTTTCCATAAACCACGGCCTTCACGATATGCATTACCGCAGCCGTTGTAGCCTCAGATGCTATATAACAGACAGGGGCCAAATCCAAGGTCATAAAAACGGCACTGCTAATTGGCCCGGAAATTCCTAAAAGTCCGTTTATAAAGCCAGTCACTCCTCCTCCTATAATCATAGTAGTCCTTGTGTTCGGCAGACGCATTTTCCCTCGAAGTTTCATTATAGAGAAAACTATCAAAAAGCAGCATAGCACTATAGTCATCGGAGCATGTGGGGCCTTGGCAAATCCGAATGAGCCCAATATAGTAAAAGGAACTGCCAAGACAAGAAATCTCAAAGCGGCCTTCCAATCGATATGCTTCCAGCCCATAACTACGCGTGATAAATTACTCAATAACTGGGCGATAGTGCTAACCGGCACAGCCACCTCCACGCCATAGAAAAAAGTAATGACAGGAAGCATAACCATTCCGCCACCAAAGCCTACGGATCCAGATAAAAAACCGGCAAAAAGACCGACAAGTATCAAAACAACTATCATCACCACAATTCTATACAATCTTTCAGATGTTCTTCCAGTTCCTTTTCATCGAGAAGAACATCCTTTATGACCTATCTTTATTATGGACTTCCTCATACCTTATCATATCAGCCAACTGAAGAAAATAATCATTTGACCAAATTTCCAATTCCCTTTTATCGACAATATATGGAAGAACATCCTGTTTAACAGCAGATATATCTACTGTAGAAATGCGATTTTTAAGCATCTCCATGAATGATTCTTTAGTAAGATCTATACCATTAAGTTCCTTAGCCCGAGTTTGAAGATGCCCGAGGTTCAGTGGAACGCGGTTCCTAACATACCATTCGAAATCATACCAGTCACGTCCTTTAACTCGATTTTTCCATTGCCTGAAAGTAAGTGCATGCATCTTTCCGGCATAAAGATTCGGAAGAGTGAAGCATCTGGCCATGAACGAAAAAGGAGTCATCAGCAGTCTCTGCTCTGTCAGGAAGTCTAGAGGAGGCAATGTATCCACCTCAATCTTGATTTTAAGAGATTGCTCTGTCTGGAATGATATATTGTACACATCGGTATTATCCTTTAGGAATGCCGATTCTACTTGCCCGAAGTTTCTCTTATCCTTTTTCGTTATGCTAACCTCACGACCCAGACTTCTGCATTCCTCTATTATGGCAGGGAAATACTTCTCCATGCTGAATTCCGGATCTTTCTTTAGAAGAGAGAAATCCATATCCTCCGAAAATCTTTTCAGTCCATGGAATATCCTTAGGCAAGTACCGCCATAAAATGCAGCCTCCTTAAAAAAGCCGCCACGATACAGACCGGCGAGGATCACCTGTTGCATAACTTCATGAACAGCATTCCGCCTATCGTCAGATGTACGTAGCGGATATGCAGAAAGCATAGAATCAAAAATTTCACTCATATATGCATTCCTATTTTTTCTGAGTTTTCAAATAGTTCAAAAGTGCAGCTAAGGAACCGGATTTACGTCCTAGCGCCGAGCATTGTTCGACAATCCGCAGGTCAAGGTCCTGAATCATATCGGTGTCAAATCGAATATCTTCCTCAAGAAAGAGCCGCACATCCTTCATAAAGCGTAATGTCACCTTGTTGAAGCAAATATAATCACATAGTGCTTTTTCTGGAGACGCTATTAGATAACGACAGTCCGACTCCCCCTTTATAGTTATTCCTATCGGGAAATAGTCAGCCGCACAGTGCTGATAATGAAAGGTTCCTAAAGCGTTGCTGAAGTCGCGGGAATGCTTTGTCGTTATTGATTGTATGAGGTTCACGCGCTCCGGAATCAGCCCATACAAGCTTAGAGCCCAGCTCATCGAAACATAAGATGGGCCATATAAATGGTTGGCCACCAATTCACGAGATAATTCTCCGCCATTCGCACAAGCCACGTACAAATCTTTTTTTAACCTGATGATACGCCCTTCCGCCACAAGCCTTCTGGCCTTATCTGTAATCTGCTTGCAACCAGGATAGACTGACTGCAAGACACTGATGTCAAAAGGTACCATACCTATTTGCCTTTAATAGTAATTTCCTACAAATATAGTCAAAATTTGTACAGAAAAACGATAAATATTCGTTTTTCTGTACAAATAACAACTATTGCGATTTCTCAGCTACATTAAACTATCATCACCACAATTCTATACAATCTTTTAGATGTTCTTCCAGTTCCTTTTCATCGGCACTGTAAATCCGTGGAAGTCTTGAATGTGGAAATCGATTAAAATATATATCGAACGAAATATACCATCTGCGCTCACGAAGCGAATAACATTCTGGCAGGCCGGCATCTATTTCTGCCTGCATAGCGGCAGAACACACTGTCACCCCTTTTTCTCCATTTAAAAATGTAGAAACGCATACAAAATGAGTTCTAACCACACTGATTTTTTCAGAATCAGATATATGGGAAAATTTATGGCTCACCTCTATGTTACGACCATAAAGTCCATTAATATGTCCCATAATACGCTTGAACTGCGTACCATGGGACGAAGTGTCTTTAATATGATTAAAGGCAATGTAATAATGGATCATCTCGTGAATGATCACATCCTGCCACTGCATTTCCGTCAAATCAATTACCGAACTAAGCCTAATCGAAAAATCACGATTTCTCGTACCTCCCAATGGCCTCCGATCTATTTTATAGTACATTTTCCCAAGATATGAAGAAGCTCTCGAAAGTACTATGGGAATACGCGGAAGCGAGCTATCAAAACACAACCGATTAAAATAATCAAATTGACTAAGGGCGTAATCCAAAGTGATTTTCATCGCAGCTCTAAAATTTTCTCAATTTTAGGGAGCAGAAGACGATCCGCAGGAAGCCACTGAACGCTATATAATTGGCCCGGGCTGAGCCAACGCGCCGCCTCATGCTCCAAAAGATGTGGCATATCCCCTGCCAATGTGCATAAAAAACAATCCATTGACAAATGAAACGATGGGTAGTCCCATTCTACAGTATCCACAATCTCTCCCACTTGCACCTGCATATCCAGTTCTTCAAGAATCTCCCTTTTTAGGGCCAACTCGGCACTTTCCCCTTCCTCTATCTTTCCACCCGGAAACTCCCACCAATCTTTAAACTCGCCATAGCCCCTTTGAGTGGCAAAGACTTTTCCTTCGCATACTATTATCGCAGCTACAACTCTTATCGTCTTCATAGCCAAGGCTTATAAAACACTATCGAGGCTCTACTGAAAAACTCAAAGCAAAGTTTTCATTAGCATAACTGCCCGTGAAGGTGTAATCATACCCATCTTTAGTCTTTCTGTATATGTTAGAGCCTTCACTCTTTTTATACCCATCGGCATCGAATTTAGCATAGTACGATGTAGCTACTGACTCTTCACAGCCATAATCAAAGAAAGTAACGGTTAGAAGTCCACCGCCCAAGTCTTTATACAAGTAATTTTCCACCTCGCCATCGAATACAGGGAATCCCTCAAGGAAAGAATGCTCCTTCACTAACTCAGCCCAAGACATCTTGGTAAGGCCACCTTTTTCATCATTTTTACCGTTCTCCTTACCGCATCCACTGGTAAGTAACAAAGCTGCGACACAAACGCACAAATAGAAAAATTTTCTCATTTTTTAAAACATTTTAGAAGTGCAAATATAATAATTTTCTATCTTTGCAGCCCGGATTTACATTAACGAAAATGAATACGAAATACATCTTTGTAACCGGCGGAGTGGCTTCGTCACTTGGAAAAGGCATAATCGCTGCATCACTTGCTAAATTACTTCAATCGAGAGGTCTTAGAGTCACCATCCAAAAATTCGACCCTTACATAAACATAGACCCCGGCACCCTTAACCCATACGAGCATGGAGAGTGCTATGTAACTGAAGATGGGGCAGAAACAGACCTTGACTTGGGCCACTATGAAAGGTTTCTGGGTGCTAATACCTCGAAGGCCAACAATGTAACCACCGGTAAGATTTACAACACCGTCATCACAAAAGAACGCGAAGGAGCCTACCTTGGCAAGACTGTACAGATAGTTCCACACATAACGGATGAAATCAAAAGAAGAATGATGCTTCTGGGACGCACCGGTCAATACGATGTCGTTATTACCGAGATTGGCGGAACTGTAGGTGATATGGAGTCTCAACCATTTGTCGAAGCTGTAAGACAGTTACAATGGGAACTTCCCGAAGAAGATTGTGTTTCCATTCATCTTACTCTAGTCCCATACCTAAATGCAGCAAAAGAGCTAAAGACAAAGCCTACACAACACTCTGTACAGATGCTTCAACAGTCAGGCGTACAACCGGATATTATTGTCTGCCGAACAGAACACCCTCTCACTCCGGAAATTAGAAGAAAAGTGGCTCTGTTTTGTAATGTCAAGCCGGGACATGTAGTCCAGTCAATAGATGCTTGGTCCATCTATCAAGTACCGCTAAACATGCATGAAGAAGGGTTGGATGATATGGTTCTTAATCACCTACACATAAACGCGCCAGAGCCAGACCTCACGAAATGGAATGCTTTTTTAAAAAGGCTAAAGCACCCCAAATATGAAGTAAACATAGCGCTCGTAGGTAAATATACCGAACTTCAAGACGCCTACAAATCCATCCAAGAATCATTTATTCACGCAGGTGCATCCGCCGAATGTAAAGTAAAAGTTCACACAATTCAAAGTGAACACATATCAGATGAGAACGCCGAAAAAATGCTGAAAAATATGGACGGGCTACTTGTCGCCCCAGGATTTGGAGAAAGAGGACTGGAAGGAAAAATTGCCGCCATAAAATATGCCAGAGAAAATGGGATTCCTTTCTTGGGGATATGCCTTGGTATGCAGATGGCTGTAGTAGAATACGCTAGAGATGTGCTCGGCTACCAAGATGCCGCTTCCACCGAAGTGCGTCCGGACACAACCCACCCGGTAATTAATCTAATGGAAGATCAAAAATCCACCACAATAAAAGGAGGAACCATGAGACTTGGCGCGTATGACTGCGAGTTGAAAAAGGATTCATTGGCCCATAAAATATACGGAAGCGATATTATTTCCGAAAGACATCGCCACCGCTACGAATTCAATTCCGATTACCTCAGCGAATTCGAAAAGGCTGGACTAATCGCCAGTGGATACAATCCACAGACAGGCCTGGTTGAGATAGTCGAGTTACCGACCCATCCTTTCTTTATCGGAGTCCAATTTCACCCAGAGTATAAAAGTACGCCAGAAAAGCCTTCTCCTATCTTTACAGCACTAGTAAAAGCTGCCATAAAGCGTCACGAAGCATCTAAACCCACGGCCGTTTAAAGCTGTTTCATAGTCCTTTTCAGCCATTTCAGAAAGATTTTCTAAAATGGTGCAGGGTACCTTATGATATAATGACATTGAGGGCATATTAATTTGTGACAATGCTATAATTCGTGCATCTTCACGATATTATCCAGCCATTGAGGCAGTTTTTCTATATGCTTAGAGCGTTCTGACATATATTCGGGAGCGAAATAATAGATGCCTAAGTCTCTACACTTTTCCTTTATCGATAATGGTAAAGGAAGATAGCTTACTAGCAATGCCTTAGAGTTATTACCGGCGTAAGTGCGCCTGACGCTATCTATTTTAAACACATCGGAAGATAACACTTCTCCTGACTTACATTCTATGAGTAGAAGACGCTGCCTGTCATTTACCAGCAGATCCACCTCGTTTTTAACTGCATTGCCACTCTGTTCATTAAAAATGACATCGTGCCATATCGCCCCTTTCTTATCCTGTTCTCTATGCCAATCGGCTACTACATCCGCCACCACAACTTCCCACCATCTACCCAGAAACATTAACTCACAACACCTTCGGCACGCAGAGTCAAAAAATACCTCGAACCCGCGATAGATACTCAAAGTTCCGCCTTGCGTTTCAATTTCACACCCATTAGGTAGTCGTCCCTTGAAATAATAATCCCCAATCTTGGGAAGTTCGAGTCGTCGGAACCATGATTTTGCCATTCGGTATATGTCATAATATCTTTCTATGAACTTCTTAACATAATATGCAGCATTCACATCGAGACTTTTTAGCGACGCTACATCTTCAAACTCTCGCACACTACCTCCATAAAGCCTCAAGTAATCCTCATTACTTATGGAACTTTTAAGCGGTTTGCGAACATAGTCTATAGTGTCTATCCAATATCCATCCTGCGTAATATAAATGGCTCTACATCCGTGCTCTCTTGCTACCTTTCCTGCAGATAAAGCCATAATCTTCGTGCCTTCTGAAAGATTAAAGACAAATTCATCTCCTTCATTTTCGGCCAATATCATATCGCACACCCTCGAAATGCCTTCCACATCATAAGGTCCGACCAAGTACTCCCTTATTTCCAACTTTTCTCCTACTAGCGAAATCAGCGGAGCGCAAAGTGGCCTACTCTCCTTCGTTACGAGAAGATGTATTTCCTGCGGAGCAAACTCTTTTATACCTAAATAAATAGTATCAAAATCCCGTCCTACTGTGATAATTTGCTGTTTTTTCATCGAAAAATTCCTCTTGAATGACACCATAAAGATAAAAAGATTTTCTTACCTTTGCGCGCGGTTAGTAGTTTACTTTTATCTTAAAAACATGAGAAAAACTTTTAAATTCTTGACTTGGGCAGCAACCTTCTGCCTACTACTCGTTTCGTGTAACGAGAAAAACGCCACCCCCGAAAAACCAGACACTCCTGACACGCCGTCGGAGCAAGGACCTACTATCAAAGACGTGCTTTCCTCAGAGGTAGGTTCAAGCTTTGAGATTAAAGAAGCCTTAGTAGTCGGGGCAAATACCAATGGTGTACTTTTGGAACAAGATGGCGAGCACATCTACGCCTTTTATGGTGAAGCTCACGGACTCAAAGCCGGTGATGTGGTGACCGTAAGTGGCTCTACAGCTACCAGGAACGGACTTCTTCAGTTCGGTTCCGGATGTACTCTTGAAAAGACTGGTGAAAAAGAAGTTACATATCCTCAAAGTCGCACTCTTTCTGTAGAAGACATAGATAGCTATATGAAAGACCCTAAAATAGAATATGTAAGTTATACCGGAACCATCCTGCTTTCAGGCAATTACACAAACGTAGAGCTTGAAAAGACTTCCTATACCGGAAGCCTTGATTATATGAGCGATGAGTTCAAAAAAGCCTATGCCGGGCACAATGTAACCATAACCGGCTGGGCCTTCGGCGCTTACAAATCATACTTCTACACTATTCCCGTCGTAGTGGAAGATCACGGAGTCTATGAAGAAGAAGTTCCTCAAGGGGCCATATACTATAACACCTTCGATAAAGACCTTGCCAACCAGACATACGGCGATGGCGGTTCATGGCCTTATCTTGACCAATTCGATGGCTGGAAAAATGAAAAAGGAAGTGGCGTCAGTGATGTAACTTATTCTTTCAAAAGTATGTCTGCACGCACGAACCAATCATCTAAAGGATATCTTTCAGAGTACGATGGTTCAGGAAAGAACAACATATTCTTTAGCACAGCACCTAACTACTTCACTATCGAGAATATAGCTGTTAGTTCACGAAATCTTAAATTACAATTCGGAGCACAGCGCTACTCTCAGGGTGGCACCAACACATTCATCCGTCCTGACTTCGAAGTCAGACTCTCTGCGGATGGTCAGACTTGGTCACAAGCTCTCGACTACGATTTCTCAGGAGTAGAGGATGTAGCAGGCAATTGGAGGCTTGCTACTGCGAACTTCACTCTACCGGAAGGGACCAACCATCTATACATCAAGTTCGTAGCCAAGATAAGCAGTGTAAACAGACTTGACGATGTTCTTCTTACCGAAGGCGAAGGTGGTGAACTGATAGAGTTCGGTAAGGAAGAAGAAGTTAAACTCAGCACCATAGAAGAAGTGCTAAACTCTCCTCTACAAGAAACATACAAAATACAAGGCACAGTTATCGGGACACATTATAAGGGATTCCTTGTAAAGGACGACACCGGTATTATCCTCACATTCAAGAAAAAGCATGGCCTATCAAAAGGAGATGTCATCACTCTTGAAGGCGTTACCACTACCTATGGCGGTATGAAACAGTTCGGGGAAAGTTCAGTCGTAACAAAAACTGGAACTGCCACAGTCACTGATCCCGAGCCTGTAGAGTTCAAAGCGGCAGATTTCGATGCCTATGTCCAGGCTCCTTGTATAAAATTCATCACATATACCGGAGATATGACTGCAAGCCGCGATCAATATTATCAATGGCATCATAACATCGCCATCGAAGGAACTGATGTCTTAGGATTCATAGCATATCCTAACGATGATCTAAAAGTTAAGGACTTCGAGAACAAGAAAATCACCGTCACAGGTTATGCCATCGGAGTTACAGGGACAGATGTCAAGTACCTGAACACTATGGTATTTACTATAAAAGAAGCCGAATAATATTTACTTCCATATTTTTGAAAGTCCACCTTCTGCCGTCTCCTTATAAAGGGACGGCAGATCTTTTCCTGTCTGCTTCATCACGCTGACTACCTGATCAAATGACACTCTATGTAAACCATCCGTATAGGATGCATAGATATTGGCATCAAGGGCACGAGCAGCAGCATAGGCATTTCGCTCTATACACGGAATTTGAACTAGTCCACACACAGGATCACAAGTCATCCCGAGATGGTGCTCGAGACCCATTTCCGCAGCATATTCTATCTGTGCGGGTGTTCCACCCATTAACTGATTGGCAGCAGCAGCCGTCATTGCACAAGCCACTCCCACCTCGCCTTGGCATCCCACCTCAGCCCCGGAGATGGAAGCATTGGTCTTAACAACATTTCCCACAAGGGCAGCCGTGGCAAGAGATCGTATAATTCGATTATCACTAAAGTCATACACCTTTTTTAGGTGATACAAAACGCTTGGCAGCACCCCGCAAGAACCACAGGTAGGCGCGGTAACTATCGTGCCGCCCGAAGCATTCTCTTCACTTACGGCCAAGGCATACGCGAATATAAGCCCACGAGTACGAAGCACATCCTTATAGCCTTCGGCTCTAATAAAATAAGACGCCGCTTTACGACGCAGATGAAGTGGCCCCGGCAAAACGCCTTCGCGGTCAAGCCCCCTTTCAATGGAGGCCTGCATGCTCTCCCATACATCTGCAAGATAATTATTTATATCACTATCCTCTATTTCTTCCACATACTCCCAATAAGCCTTTCCATTTCGATTACACCACTCCAGAAGTTCGGTCATAGTGTTAAGAGGATAGATATCAGGCGTTTCAACTGAAGGTAGCTGTTCACAACGTATCGCTCCTCCCCCTATGCTGTAAAATGTCCATTCATCGCGACAAGTCCCATCGTCTTCGACTATGGCTATACTCATAGCGTTTGGGTGAGCGGGAAGAAACACCTTAGGGAGCCATTCGATTTCAACCGGGCCTACAGAAGAAAGCACATCATTAATGGCCACATCGGTTAGGTGACCTTTTCCGGTGGCGGCAAGCGAACCATACAACTTCACATGGAACCTATGTGCATCGCTATGATGTGCCAGATAAACCTTTGAAGCTTGATGAGGCCCCATGGTATGGCTACTTGACGGGCCTTTCCCTATCCTATATATTTCTCTAATAGACTTCATCCCCTATTTTCTTAATTAACTGCCATTAGCGTAGAATCGTAAAAGGTCCGGCTGCAACAGATTTCTCTCGAAGGTTTATTACCTATTTTAACTTTCTATTAGCGTAGTTTTCAATACATTCCGGAAGTACGATAGAATACTTCGGATCATCCAGAAGGGGTGAAGTCAAAAGCATATCTGCCGTCGTACGATTCATAGCGAATGCTATGTTGTACAAAGCAGCTAAACGAGAAAGTGCTGACACATCATTTTGATGTCCCTGCACTATAAGATTATCACAGAAAAATATAAGCATTCCTATCTTCTGCTCGGCGATTAGAGAGCCTATCTGCTGATCTCCGCCTAGTGGACCAGAAAGAAGTTTTGTCACTTTCCCTTTAAATGGATACTCCGGCTTTCCATCTACATCTACTACCAACTCCTCTATAAGGCGTCCAGTGGTACCTGTCGCAAAAAGATTATGTTTTTTTAAAGTGTCAGCGTTAAACTTTACCCAAGATAGAAGTTCATCTTTTCTACCATCGTGCGCCACTAGCGCTATATTCAATTCCTTCATGTTTATATGATTTATATATCTCTATTCGATTACAGATGAAAGCATTAGCTCAGGTGCCTGAACATCGCGCAGATCTGTAGAACTTTTTTTAGACACCTCTTCACTTAAATACACGGCAGCGAATTGACCTGGGGTAATACTACGCTGAGGCTCATCAAAAATCACATAAAGTGCAGTCTGACGTCTTAGTAGAGTGGCATTTTGTAAAGGTTGTCTATACCTAATTCGTACACGAGCTCTTTCCACCTGCCCTTCAGAGAGTTCAAAACACGGGCGTATATAATGCAAATCCTCCAAAGACAGTCGCATCACGCTACGATAAAGGCCCTTATGATGTTCCCCCTCACCGACATAAACTCTATTAGCCTGCACATCAGTTCCTATTACGAATAGGGCCTCAGCATGTCCACCGACTCGAAGTCCTTTACGCTGGCCTAAGGTAAAAAACTGTGCGCCTTCGTGTGTACCGGCGACAACGCCCCACGGATTTAATTTATTGCGCGTCTTTTTTATGTGTTTATGACCACTTCTATAGGTTTCCGTCTCGAAAACTATACTTTCATAGGTAATAGGTCTGCTCAGCAACTCAAGGCTCTCATCCGAAATGAGTTCCGGATGAGCATTGGCCAAAAGCATCTTCGCCTCCGCTAACTCACTGCACTGCTCCTGAAAGAGGAAGTTATCATCGTAGAAATTATCGAAAACTTCTATTATATCGCCCGGCACGCTTTTCAGCTTCTGCTGCAAAAAGACCGGCAAATCCACTTTTCCCACAAAGCAAATGCCCTGTGAGTCCTTCTTCTTGGCAGATGGCAAATCCGCCTCGAGAGCTATCTGCCGGACTTGCTCCTTGCACATATCCCCTATAGGGAAAAGCGCCGCACTCAGTTGAGGCTGAGATAATTGGCATAGAAAATAGCTCTGATCTTTACCTGGATCAATGCCCTCCAAAAGGCTGAAAGTACCATCCGGATTCTCGCGTTTACGACAATAGTGCCCGGTCGCCACGTGTGTTGCTCCAAGCTTTTGCGCTGCCTGAAGAAAGGCGTCAAACTTTATTTCTCGATTACAAAGCACATCGGGATTAGGAGTGCGTCCTGCTGCATATTCGCTGAACATATAATCCACAACGCGCTGCCGATACTGGGAGCTAAGATCCACAAAATAAAATGGTATGCCAATCTTTCTTGCCACCATTTCTGCCACGAACTTGTCTTCTTCCCATTCGCAATCGCCGTGCAGAGTTCCTTCCGTGTCGTGCCAATTCTGCATAAACATAGCGAACACATCGTAGCCCTGCCTTTTTAACAGCAAAGCCGCTACACTAGAATCCACCCCGCCTGATAATCCTACACAGATCTTCATGATACAACCACTTTCTTATATGCCAATCGTTCCAGCTCTAATGATGCCCCGATGCGATAAAAGACGCTGAAGGCTCTTACAAGACAATAAAATCCATCGGCTGTTTGAGCTTCTATCCCTTGATGCCTTATCAGGCCAAGGCATGCCGAAGCCATACTATCCATAAGATCGTAGAGTTTCTGCCGTTGCTCCTGTGGATAATTAATGAATTCGTTTAGTATATGGTCATCCATATCATCCCATTTGCGTGAGCCATAATAAAAGGAGTATGGCTTAGTTTCATACTCTTTCCAATCCTTATCCCACGCATAGGCAACACCCATCCCCAAAAATCCTGCCCACGAAAGTGCCGCCTGCGGATATTCATTGAAATTACTCACAGCATCTGCCACATAATCCTTTATATAGTCATCCCATTTGGCTTCTATATCTGGACTTTCCATAAGTCCATCTTTAAGATAGCCATAACTTTGACAAACCTTTATAAGCCCATTCTGCAGAGTGGTTTCAAAGTCATCATATAATTTTGTGTCGGGCATATTCTTTTTTGTTTAGAACCTGCGCAAAATTAATAAAAATCCTTCTATATACGAGCAAGAAGCTGGGAGGGACGACCATTTTCGCGCCTAAGACTTAGCGGGAGACAAAAGCGATTTTATTTTTTAGATTTTGCGTTACAACAAGAAGATAGAGGGCAACCGCAACAGCCCCTTTTCTTTTTAGCGCGGTGAGTGAACCATAATGCGAGTAAAGCACATACAGCTACCACCACGATCACGATTATAGTAGAAATGTTCATAAATATATCGTTATTTCAAGCTTGCCTTTTTTATGAACCTATACGAATAGCAAATATGCTAAAAACGCTATAACCCAAGCAAATGCGCACTGGAACACCACGACGAAGGCCGCCCATTTTCCACCAAGTTCTCTACGAATGGATGCTATAGCGGCAACACAAGGCGTATAAAGGGAACAGAACACCATCATAGCCACGGCGGAGGCCATAGTCAAAACGCCTGACACCCCCAATATTTCCATAGTCGAAACCACACTTTCCTTTGCCAGGAAACCAGCCACTAATGATGTAACCACCCTCCAATCCCCAAGTCCCATAGGAGAGAACACTGGAGCTATCAGTCCCGACACTCTGGCCAGCATACTATTAGAATAATCCTCCACAAGATTCAGCCTGAAATCAAAACTCTGTAAGAACCAGATAACTATCGTGGCCAGGAAAATCACAGAAAAAGCTCTCTGTACAAAATCCTTAGTTTTATCCCACAATAGATGCCCCACATTTCTGGCCTGTGGCAGACGATATGTAGGCATTTCCATAACGAAAGGCGCAGCCTGAGAGTCCTTAGAGAAGGACTTGCGGACAAGAGCCACCACTATTCCTAACAAGATGCCTAACAAATACATCGAAACCATTGCCAAGCCGGCGTGTTCAGGGAAAAAGGCAGCGGCAAAAAATCCGTATATGGCTATTTTCGCCGAGCAACTCATAAATGGGATGAGCAAAATTGTCATCTTCCTATCTCTGGCGCTTGGCAAAGTGCGCGATGCCATAACGCCCGGCACCGAACACCCGAAGGAGATAAGCATTGGCACGATACTACGCCCGGAAAGACCGACTTTGCGTAAAAATGCGTCACACACGAAAGCTATCCTTGCCATATATCCACTATCTTCAAGCATAGAAAGGAAGAAAAACAGCACTATAATTATAGGTACAAAACTTAGTACGCTTCCTACCCCTCCGAATATGGCATCAACCACAAGTGAACGCACCGGCTCACTAACATTCCACGACAAAAAAGCCTTATTAACATTAGCACCTAAAGCATCTATCCCACTACCGAGCAAGTTCTGAAGAGGCGTTCCTATAACATCAAAAGTCAAATAAAAAATTAGGGCCAATATCAAGACAAATGCCGGTACTGCAGTGTATCGCCCAGTGAGTATACGATCTATCTTATTGGAGCGGATGCGTTCCTTACTCACTTGGGGCTTCACGACGCTCTGCGAGCAAAGCCTATTTATGAAGGCATATCGCATATCGGCCATAGCGGCATAACGATCCAGCCCACGCTCCTTTTCCATTTGAGAGATAATCTCCCCAAGAATATGTTTTTCATCATCACTAAGATGAAGTGCTTCCATGACTTCTTGATCTCCTTCGACCAGGCGTGACGCTGCAAATCTAATAGGGATACCAGCCGTAGAAGCGTGATCTTCAATTAGGTGCATTATACCATGAAGACAACGATGCACTGCCCCACCATGTTCATCCGGAGGACAAAAATCCTGACGGGCCGGCTTCTCCTGATAAGTTGCAACATGGATAGCATGTTCCACGAGTTCATCGATTCCTTCCCCCTTAGCGGCACTAATAGGCACTACAGGAAGTCCCAATTCCCTTTCCATCATATTTACACGCACGCTTCCTCCATTACCACGTAACTCATCCATCATATTAAGGGCCAATACCATAGGTATATCCAGCTCCATCAGCTGCATCGTTAGGTAAAGATGCCTTTCTATATTGCTGGCATCCACAATATTTATTATGGCCTTGGGCTTCTGTTTAAGGATAAAATCTCTAGAGACTATTTCCTCCTGGGTATACGTGGACAATGAATAAATTCCAGGAAGGTCGGTTACCACTGTATTAGGGTGATTACGAATCTGACCATCTTTCCTATCTACAGTAACCCCTGGGAAATTCCCTACATGCTGATTAGAGCCTGTCAATTGATTGAACAAAGTGGTCTTTCCACAATTCTGCTGTCCCACTAGCGCGAAAGTGAGCAACTCCCCTTTCGGTAAAGGATTAGCATGATCTGGCGAATGATATTTTCCTTCCTCACCAAAACCGGGATGGGAATTGTCGGCGTGAACCGAAAGATTATATGCTATATCAGGAGAAGCCTGAGAAAAATCATCCTTCAATGACTCGACTACTTTCACCTCTATTTGCCGGGCTTCATTAAGACGAAGCGTAAGCGAATAGCCCTGAACCATTATCTCCAGCGGATCTCCCATTGGGGCCTTACCATGAAGTGTAATAACAGTCCCCGGAATTATACCCATCCCTAGAAAATGCTGTCTTAAATTACCTTCCCCGCCGACAGCAAGAACCTCGGCGCTTTGTCCAATTTTTAACTCACCTATATTCATAATTGGCCCAAAGATATAATTTTTTCACCGCACCGGTAATACCTAAAATTAAGTATTTAGGAATCGCATGGCAGCCCGCTGAACCCGAAGATCGTCCACGGGTTTAGGATAAGACTGCTCCACATGTATTTTGGTAATGTAACCAGATTAGAATGAGAATTTGCTCATAAACTGGAAGCGATGATTCCCCACCCAGTGTAGTCCATTCTCGGCCAAGCCCCTCAGCCCCACACATTGCGTATAGGTAGTACCGTCTTGTGCGGTGAATTTGCCATACTCTCCGTATTGAGCAGCACTATAAGAATATTCAAAGGCCAAGGTAACAGGCCCTATCACCCAACTAAATAATGGAGAAATCCTGTAAGTGGAATTGAGGTTGGAATATGTGTTTTTCGCTAAGTAATTCTGTTTGGAATCCACCCATCCGCATCCCTCTTCTATCTCTTGCAAATCCTTAGTAGTCCCGAAATTACGAGCGTAGCCCAAAAACAAACCGACCTTATATTTCTTACCATACGAAAGCGAAAGCCACGACGAAGAAGTTAGGGTAGGCGTGTATTCATAATGACCATCCTCTCCTTCTGATGTGAATTTGTGGCTAATCCCATAGCCTCCCAGCATATTGAGGTGTTCTCCTCCTTGCGCAAGAACAGATTTTAATTTAGCACTAAACATATTCCACTTATACTGTAAATACACAAATCCGCTTGTAGTGGATAGATTATCCGAGACAAAACTCTCCACGCCATCCACCATACCCTTATAACGGGGACGAATAGTCATCTGTGAATACCCTACTCTACCTAGGAAAGGCCCCCCTTTATAAGTAAGACCAACATAGAGTTCAGGGTTACAAAAGCCTGTGTACTTGGCATAATTGGCAGAAGACCCTTCGGGACCAGCGGAAGTATACTGCATCTGAGTAAGAAAAGAAATGGTAGAAACGAAATGTTTTCCCCATTCTGTATTCATGGTAAACTGCGGAGTTCGGCTAAACGGCCCGAAAGGCACTCCGACTTCTAGCGCAAACACATCCGGCATATCAGCAGCCATAGGATGCCAAGCTTGGCCAAGTTTAAAATCGAAACCATGAGTAAGAATGTCAAAATAAGCCTGCCTTAAGCGCAAGACGGCCGTACCTGTAACGCCACTGAGTCCGCTATAAAAATCAGCTTCTATCTTTCCATTAACTTTCAGATTACCAGAAGTCCACGAAGAGTTAACCCCAAGTCTGGATGTAAGAGAAGCACTTTTAGCAGTCTGCAAAGCATTAAGATCCACTCCCTTAGAATTATAATTATAATCCATAGGGACATAATAATATAATTCGCCGGTTCCAGACTTGCTAAGACGGCTATCGATTGTAGAAAAAGTCCTCACAAAGCCATAGAGCTTCACCTCAGGCTTATTTTGAGCGAAAGCGACAATGCTACTTAACATCGTCGCTCCCATTAACAATATAATTTTAATTTTCATTAGAATCCGACAAATATCAACACTCCATAGCCAAGAGCAAGACCGACTATTCCTATAAGGATACCCACCTTGGCCATATCCTTAGTTTCTATTAATCCAGTAGAACTTGCAATAGCATTAGGAGGTGTACTGATAGGCAATATCATAGCCACAGATGTAGAAATGGCCAAACCTATAAGTAAAGCCTGAACGCCACCTAACAATTCAAGTTGATCGCCCATAGAAGTTCCCACTGCGCCTACTGCGATAGCCGTAAGAATAGGCAACAAAAGATTTGCTGCTGAAGTATGCGACAAAAAGTTGGAAATGACATAACCTACCAAGCCTGATACTATCAACACTGCCATTGCAGGCATTAATCCGAATGGAATAGCATTTACAAGCGTAGAGGCCAGACCTGTTTTCATTAGAGCTGTACCAAGAGCAAGACCTCCGGCCACCATCCATAGTACATCCCAGTTAATTTCCTCAAAATCCTTCTTTTCGAAAACTCCGCTCGCCACAAATACTGCAAATGGGATAAGAGCCACTTCATAGGAATTCAGGTTAGTTAACTTCTCAGGGATTAGCCACAAGACTATAGTGGCGATGAAAGTAGCTGCAACAATCCAGAACTTCGCGTCCTTTTTCTTGTTAGCCTCTATTTTAAGTTCTATTTTCTTGGCTTTAAATGGGAAGAACATAAGCAGTATCCCCCACGAAATCAGTATCATCACCAAAACAAAAGGAACCATTCTAACGCACCAATCGCCAAATGCAACGTCAATTCCTAATTGTTCTTTCAAATAGCCCAATGCTATGACATTAGGAGGCGTACCTATCGGAGTCCCTATACCACCGATATTGGCCCCTATAGGAATGGCCAATGCCAAGCCCACCCGACCTTTTCCGTCAGCAGGAAGACTCTTCAGTACAGGAGCCAGGAATGCCAGCATCATAGCAGCTGTCGCTGTATTGCTCATAAACATTGAAAAGAATGCCACAACAAGCAAGATTCCTAGAAGAACCATTTTAGGGTTAGTGCCGAATGGAGCCAAAAGCACGCGGGCAAGAACCACATCCAGGCCGACCTTCGTAGCAGCAATCGCCAGCACGAATCCACCCATAAAGAGCATAATGGTCGGACTGGCAAATGACGCCATCAAGTCCTTATATCCGACTACGGCTCCCTCTGCAAAACCACCTTCCGGTAGTTTATGAAGCAGAAAGCCAAATGACCCCGTCGAAATAGTGAAAATTAACAAGACCATAGTGATTATGGATGTGGCCCACGCTGGCACTATTTCCAAAATCCACATAAGCGCAGCAAAGGCGAAAATCGCTATAGTTCTCTGCTGGGTTAAGGTAAATGCGTCGATCCCGAAAAATGAAGTCGGCACGAAAAAGAGAAACAAGGTTACAAAAAGCACGAGAGGAAGTCCCATCAACTTCTTGTAATTAGGTTTTTTTGATTCCATTATATTATTTATAGCTTAATTACGAATCACGCCGTTTTCCTTAGCGAAAAACGGCGCAAATTTAGTAAATATCTATGTAAATTCCTAAAGTACCCCTTGTTCAAGCATAGCGTTAGCCACCTTCATAAAACCAGCCACATTCGCCCCCTTCACATAATCCACTTTCCCCGATTTGTCCATGCCATATTTCACACACGCATCGTGAATAGAACGCATTATGGCGTGAAGTTTAGAATCCACCTCCTCCGCGCTCCAGCTTATATGCGTGGCATTTTGAGTCATCTCAAGACCAGAAGTGGCCACTCCTCCTGCATTCGCTGCCTTTCCCGGAGCGAAAAGCATATTAGTATTTAGAAAATGTACAGCATCGCTTTGGCAGCCCATATTGCTCACCTCACAGCAACACCAACACCCATTCTTATAGAGTTCCTTCGCATCTTCAAGAGAAAGTTCGTTCTGAAATGCACAAGGAAGTGCTATGTCGCACTCTACACTCCAAGACTTTTTACCCGGGATGAACTCACACAAAGAAGGAAACTTTTCTGCCATATCTTGCACGCGGTTACGATTTGAGGCTCGCATTTCCTTCATATACTCAATCATCTGAGGTGTACTGCCATTAGGAATCCAGCACACTCCGTCTGGCCCTGAAATACAAACCACCATTGCTCCCAATTCAGTAGCTTTCTTACACGCTCCCCATGCCACATTTCCAAAGCCGGAAACAGCAATTCTCTTACCCTGAATGCTTTTTCTTTCGCGAGAGAGCATATTCTGAATAAAATACAAAGCCCCATAGCCTGTGGCCTCCGGACGAAGAATAGAACCGCCCCAGTTAAGACCTTTACCTGTTATTACTCCCGTATTATATCTTCGGGCCAATTTCGTATACATCCCGTTCAAGTATCCTATTTCCCTGCCACCTACGCCCACATCTCCTGCAGGAATATCCTGATCCGGTCCAATACAACGCCACAATTCCAACATGAACGACTGGCAAAAACGCATTATCTCCGCATCGCTCTTCCCCGAAGGATCAAAATCCGACCCACCTTTCGCACCACCCATCGGTAGTGTGGTCAGAGCATTCTTAAATATTTGCTCAAAGGCCAAGAATTTAAGCATAGATAGATTGACAGCCTTATGGAAACGCAAGCCACCCTTATAGGGCCCGATAGCACTGTTAAACTGCACCCTGTAGCCAGTGTTAGTCTGAACGAATCCGCTATCGTCCACCCAGGTAACCTTGAATGTAAATACACGATCCGGTTCTACCAGACGCTCAATTATTCTCGCTTTTTCAAATTCCGGATGCTCCTTGTAGATTTCTTCCACAGAGTCAAGCACTTCGCTTACGGCCTGAAGATATTCGCTCTCGTGCGGATACTTCGACTCAAGCCTTGACATAATATCTTTAGCTTTCATATATGATTAGTTATTAGTGTTATTAAGAAAATGTTTTGAAAGTCTTTCAAAAAAAAGAGACTCGTGAATGCCAATTAATGGCACAAAACGAATCTCTCAAGTCAAGTTTGTGAAAAAGCTATTATTATTGTTGATTCTGCTGCTCAGAAGCGGCTTTTGCGGCCAACTCTTGCTGCAGTGATTCCAGTGTGCGTCCTTCAGGTATATTCAATACCTTGCGAGCTGCCGGAGTAAGATCCACGCTTTGAGTTTCATCTATGTAAAGAGCAGTATTAACATCAAACACATAGATATACCCGCCTTCTTTTGCCAGTTTATTAATGGTCTCGGTAGCTTTTTTCTGGATAGGGGCCATTAAAGTCTGCTGTTGCTGCTGAAGGTCCGACTGTATGCTCTGTTCAAACTCTTGGATACGAGTTACTATTCCCTGAAGTTCCTTTTCTTTACTTTCTCTTATAGCTGGAGTCCAAGTAGAAGCCTTCTGCTGATATACAGAGTATTTTGTCTGATATTCTTCAACCATAGCTGAATAAGTCTCCTGCACTTCCTTATTCGAAGCATCAAGAGCGGCACGTGCAGCATCTGCCTCTGGCATAAGCTGAACGAGCTCTGCGAAATTAACATGTGCAAATTTCGGCTGTGCAACGGCTGCAAGTGAAATCAGCGATGTTGCGGCAATCAAAAAAATTTTCTTCATAATATTCGTAATTTATATTTATCAATTAGAATTGTTGTCCTATCACGAAATGGAACTGACTTCCACCCAAATTCTTACTATGACCATCAAACCCATAACCCCAGTCGACACCTATCAAGCCGACCATAGGAAGGAACACCCTGACACCGACACCAGCCGAGCGATAAATTTGGAATGGGTTAAAATCTCTAATATCTGACCAGCAGTTTCCTCCTTCAAGGAATGCAAGCAAATAGATAGTCGATGAAGGCTGCATTATCACAGGATAACGCATCTCAAGTGTGAATTTATCATATACATTACCGGCATAAGCGCCACCATCTGATTTATATGCAGTGGCCGTATATGGAGTAAGAGAGTAATTCTCATAACCTCGCAAGGCGATAACCTCAGAGCCGTATGTATTATAACCGGACATACCATCACCACCTAAAAGGAAGCCTTCGAATGGAGAATAACCCCACTTCCTATTATAGAATCCTAGATATCCGAACTGTGCGCGAGTCATAAGTACAAGATCACCTATCACTTTAATATACTGAGTAGCAGATAATTTCCACTTATGATATTCTATCCATCTATATCTTTGCTGTGCTGACCAATTATCATAATCGACATCTTTCCAAGAATTCACCTTAATCTTATTTCCATCCGCGTCATAATCATACTTTCTGAAAAGGGAGAATGGTGGTGTCAATGAAAGGCCGAACGAGAATTCCGAGCCGGTACGCGGATAAATCTGCTGGTCGGTGGAATTACGCATCAAGTTAAACGAGTAGCTGATGTTATTGGCATATCCATTATCGAAAATGAAATAGCCCGAATACCAATTGGTCAGTTTATAAGTCTGCCAGTTAAGTCCATTATAAGCAACAAAATAGCTATCAGGCCACTTAAGCCTGTTTCCTAACGAAGCAGAAAGGCCGAACACCTCCATCTGACGGTCGTGGCTTAAGATGTTGAGTGCCAGGTAGGAGTTGGTCTGTCTGGTGTAGTAAGCCGACATATTAAGAGAAGTCGGTTTCTTGCCGAAAAGCCAAGGCTCAGTGAAGCTTGCCGTAAGGGCCGTGTAGTATGTACCATTGGTCTGGAACCTGAAAGCAAGATTCTGCGCATCTCCCAGAGGGACAGGCCTCCACGCGTCTTTTTCGAACATACGACGAGTAGAGAAATTATTAAAACTTACTCCGACCGTAGCCACGAAAGTGTTTCCGCCCCATCCGCCACTAAGTTCCAACTGGCTGGAAGGCTTTTCTGTTACATTATACACTAAATCTACAGTGTTATCCCTCTGGTTAGGGATTATGGTATAACCACTTGTGGGGTCCATAATAGCCTCGGCATCGAATTGGCCTAAAGATGCTATTTCCCTTATAGAACGCTCGAAATCGGACTGGCTAAAAAGATAACCCGGGCGAGTCACAACCTGACGACGAACCACACGCTCGTTAGTAAGGTCATTACCATTTATTATAATGTTATTGAGTGTGGCCTGTTTGCCTTCCTTAATACGAAGTTCCACATCGACAGAGTCGTTCTGGATATTTGTTTCCACCGGACTGAGTTCAAAGAAAAGATAACCCTTGTCTCGATAAAGTTTAGACACGTCATAGTCACCTTGCTTGCCACCTCCGAAAAGCCGCTTCTGCATCGATACCACATCGTAAACGTCACCTTTCTCAATCCCAAGGATAGAATTCAACATATCGGAACTATACACCGAGTTACCCGTCCACTTGATATCCCTAAAATAGTATTTCTTTCCCTCGTCCAGATATAAGTCTATATTTATCTTCTTCTTGACTTTTCCGTTCTTTCCTACTATATCTACAAAATAGACACTATCCTTCACGATCCTGGCATCTCTATAACCAGCCTCATTAAGTGTGCTTATAAGGTTTTTCTTATCCTCCGGGTATTCCTTTTCGTTAAATTTCTTACTATTGAAGAAGTTATAGAATTTATTCGATTTAGTCTTCTTCATAGACTTGGCCAATTTATACTCGGAGATATCTTCCACTCCCTTGAAATTAATGTCCTTAATCCTAACCTTAGGTCCCTTGTCCACCTTAAAAGTAACCCTTATGGCATTTCGTACCATAGTATCACGCTTGACCTCAGTGTCGACATTACATAAAAGAAAGCCTTTTTCGGCATAATAACGCTTTATTATACCCTCCGCTGTGGTGCGGGTGTACTCTGAAAAATCACTACCTCTTCTAAAGCCTATACGTTCGTTAAGTTCTTTCTTATCACCGGATTTAATGCCGGTAAAATCCCAAGCGGACATTCTGGGCCTCTCTTTTATGGCGATGCGTAAGTACACCGAATCCCGCGAGGCATTCAGACTATCGGCATATATTGCTACGTCTTCAAAATAATTCTTGGATAGCAATCGCTTAATGGCCGTGGCGATATCATCTCCAGGAATAGTAAGCTTTCGTCCTCTAAAAAGGCCCGACTGAGCCGTTATCTGTGATGAATCGAAATAGGTGTTACCTTCTACTGTAACGCCACCGATGTAGTATTGTTTGGGCCGATTATAATCCACTTCCACTTGCGCATATACCGATACACAAGCCACCAGCAATGAAAAAACAAAGATAAAACGCAAAAACTTCATTCTCCGAGTCTTAAATCTCACAAATATACGTTATTTATTTAGAACCTGCTTTAGAAGTTATTCTAATTTTTATAAAAAAATCTTTTAGACCTTAGTCAAATAGCACTGCCATTCCATCGACTATACTAAAATAATTCTAATAATAAGTAATAAGATCAAAATAATTTCTGATTCTTCCTATAATAATAAGTTCTTTAGTGCCGTTTCGCCTTACAATGCATCATTTCACCTTTCCGAAACGACGATCACGCCTCGAATACTCTTCAAGGGCAAATACCAGATTCTCTTTTCTAAAATCAGGCCAAAGAGTGTCCGTAAACACAAATTCCGAATAAGCGGTCTGCCAAAGCATATAATTACTTATCCTTTTTTCTCCAGAAGTGCGAATAACAAGATCCGGATCCGGAATCCCCCTTGTCACTAAAGAGTTGTTTATGCTATCGTAATCTATTTCCGATGCAGGACACCCGCTTTCAACTAAACTTTGTACCGCCTGAAGGATATCCCATCTGCCACTATAACTTAGCATAACGCACAAATCCAGTTTATCGTTCTTTAGCGTGGCCTTTTCCAATTGGCCTATGGCCATCTGTAAAGCCGGTGATAGACGCTCCCTGTTTCCTAACGCGCGAAAACGCACTCCGTTTTTCATTAAAGTGACATATTCATTTTTTATAGCCTTGGATAACAAGCCCATAAGCGCTGATATCTCGTCCTGTGGCCGTGTCCAATTCTCCTCCGAAAAAGTGTAAAGTGATAAGTATCTAACTCCCAATTCTACGCACTTTTCGGTAATATCCCTTACTCTTTCGACACCTTCAATGTGCCCTTGCGAACGGGCCAATCCGCGTGAGCGCGCCCATCGCCCGTTTCCATCCATTATTATGGAAATGTGTTGAGGTATAATTAATTCAGACATTTTCTAAACATTTCTTACATCTTCTCCCCATAGAAGCTTAGTTCTTAGGGCATTTATAAAATTGGACTTACCTAAAACCACTTTTCGAAGTTTGAATGGAGCTGCCGTAACCCTCACATTGACACCACTCGATATGGTGTAGTCTCTATTATCCAAAGACAGAGCCACACCTGCGCACTTTCTATCCTCAGCCTTTAACTCCAATATAGAATTTTGCGGTAATAATAACGGCCTTAAATTGAGGTTATGAGGGGCGATCGGAGCTAAAATGAAAGCATCAAGCTCCGGGCTACATATCGGTCCCCCTACGCTTAACGAGTATGCAGTGCTGCCACAACTGGTCGATACGAGCAGTCCATCTGCCCAATATGTAGGCAAATTCTCAGAATCTATACTGACATCTATGCCAATGGTACCTGTCCCCTGCCTTCTTATAGCCATTTCATTAAGTGCGTATGGAAAAAAATCCTTAGGTCTATGCTCGGATGGAAGATGCACCTCCAGCATACTTCGCTCGGCTATTTGATACGAGCCTTCTTTTAAGTGCTTACCCACCTGAGAGATATCACACTCCGAAAGAAAGCCCAGTCGTCCCAAATTCACGCCTAGAATAGGGATTCTTTGCTGACAAACAAGGCTCGCTGCAGATAGAAACGTGCCATCTCCTCCAAAACTTAAAAGCATATCGGTTCCGGCCTTTAAGCCTTCATTTATATCATATATCTCTATACCCTCCGACTTTAAGTCATTAAAAAGTGCAAGCACGCAAGCATTGGAAAACAGACTTTTTTTCTTTATCAAGTATGCAATTTTCATATCTAGCCTCAAATTTAGCAATATATTTTCTATTTTTGCATTTCGATGACTATATTGAGTGTTAATATAAACAAAATCGCCACCCTGCGTAATGCACGTGGGGGCAATATGCCTGATGTTGAAAAGGCGGCCGCTGATATAGAAAGTTACGGCGCGCAAGGTATCACAGTCCATCCTAGACCGGATGGGCGACACATACTATATAGCGACGTACGAAAGCTTAAAAACATAGTGCATACAGAATTCAATATAGAAGGGAATCCAGAACCTGCTTTTAGAGATTTGGTTATGGAAGTGGTTCCAGACCAAGTCACACTTGTTCCGGACGGGCACGATGCCATAACCTCAAATAGTGGGTGGGACACCATTAAAAACGCAGAATTCCTGCAGAATATGTGTAATCTATTTCATAGCAAAGGCATTAGAGTATCCATATTCGTAGATCCCATTCCGGAGATGGCATATAGAGCGGCCAAGTGCGGAGCAGACAGAATAGAATTGTACACAGCTCACTATGCCGAAGTATTCCCAAGTAACCCACAGGCGGCCGTATTGGCATATAAGGCTACTGCACACGCAGCTAAAGAGGCCGGACTAGGGGTAAATGCTGGGCACGACCTTAATCTGGATAACCTAGGATATCTGCTAAAAGAAATCCCCTACATAGATGAGGTATCGATAGGGCATGCCCTTATATGTGATGCCCTATATATGGGACTAGAAAAAACAGTCAAAATGTATTTGGCCCAAACTCATGTAAATAAATAGAATAATATAGAAAATGAAAAAAACAACTCTCATCTTGAGCATATGCTCGCTTCTAGTAGCTGTAGCCGCGCTCGTACTTAGTTTCATTCCCGAGAAAGCCGAAGGAAACACACCTGCAGAAAAATCAGAGCAAATTGATAACTCTGAAGGAATTGCATTTTTTAATCTAGACGAAGTAATAGCCGGGTATCAGATGGCCATAGACCTGCAACAAGGATTCGAAAAAAAGGCCAAAGGGATAGATGATGACGTAACCCGTCGTCGCTCAAAAATAGAAAGCGAAGATAAGGATCTTGCCGACAAACTAAACAAAGGACTTATCACCAGAAGCGTAGCTGAAGTAAAATACAATGACCTTCAGAAAAGAGTCGCAGAGTTCCAGCAATACGGCCAGCAAAAACAAGGGGAATTGGCCGAAGAGCAGCAAGTAATATTGAACAATATCGCCAATTCCATTATGGAATACGTGAAAAAATATAACACTACACATAACTACTCTCTAATCCTCTCCACTCAAGGCGGACTACTTCCGCAGCCAGTTGTTATAGGAAGCGAAAGCCTTAATATTACATCTGAGCTCATAGAAGGATTAAATGCCGAGTACGCAGCGAACAAATCAAAAAAATAAACTCCTTTGAAAAAGGTTCTGAGCATATTACTTATAATTGTCGCATCTGCTTGGTGTGTACGGGGTCAAGAGTCTTACCCTGTCGTGGATGTCAAGGTGTCCACAGACAAAGTGCGTATAGGAGATAAGCAGTTCCTAACTCACGTCGTAATCGAGAAACAGACACTTTACTCCATAGGAAAAGCCTATGGAGTAACAGTTGACGCCATTATAGCGGCTAACCCTAAACTACAATTAAATACAAAATCTATAAAGGCTGGAGATGTGTTACTCATCCCTATATACGATGAGGTTAAAGTTGAATCTAATAGAAAGCCAGCTATAATAGGTGGTGCTGATGGACCTACCGCTATTTTTGTTAAAGATGAATCTAATGGTGGACCTGCTCATGTTAGCAAAGATAGCATTGTGGACAGTGTTTTGACGAAACAATACAGCATCGACGCTCATGCGGACTCTCTAACGCACGCAAGCGAAGAAAAGCTGGTTGAAGTCAATGGGAAAAGTGCTTCACTTTCCTTGCTGCTTCCATTCAATGTGGATACCACGGCCAATAAAAGCTATTTGAATTTTTATTTCGGGGCTCTACTTGCGACAAAATACTTGGCAGATAAAGGGATGAATATCGAGATTAATGCCATAGACACAGAAAAAGAGGAAGAATTGGCATTAAACAGGAGGGCGATTTGCGAAAGTGACATAATTATAGGGCCGGTCAGCGGATATGACATAAGCAGAATACTTGAATTAATTCCGGACAACAAGTATATAGTATCCCCGCTTGATACCCGCACAGAGAGCCTGACATACGAGAATAATGTGATTTTGGCTGCGACACCAGCCCAGAGGCAGATAGAAGATGTAGTGGATTGGATAAGCGAAGATATGTATGGTGGAAGTGATTCGCTGATAGTCGTCCGGGAAAGCAGATATAAATCCACTCCTACTGAAAGTGCAACACTTCACTACCTTTCAAAGATTCCGCAAGACAGGCTGATCAATGTGGAGTATTCACTGGCTAATGGATTGGAAATGAATGAGTGGTTCGGGGCACACACTCACCTTAAAGACACTCTTACTAGAGTGATCGCTGCTTCCGAACACGATATTTTCGTGGATGATGTGATACGAAACGTGTATTTGCAGAACAACCTAAAAAAGAATACCATTATCTACGGCCCGGCGAAGACTAAATCGCCTGAAATGGATCAAATGTGTGATGCGAGGCTGCACTCTTGTGTTACCTACCATATAGATTATACAAGGGCTGACGTAAAGCGTTTCGTTAAAGATTTTAGAGCGCTATATGGCAGTGAACCTGATAGTTTCGCTTTTCACGGCTTTGACACCGCTTATTATTTTCTAAGCGTCTTTGCGCTATATGGAGAAGAGTGGTTCGAACATTTGAGCGAATTCCATTATAGTGGGTTGCAGATTTTCTTTAAATTCGAAAAGCCGTTTAATTGGAATGGGGCTGTCAATTCCGGGCTTAGAAGGCTTGTCTATTCGCCCGGATATAAATTAAGCATTTTCGATAGATAGTCTTTTAGAGCGTTTCTCTTTGAGGAACGCTTTATTTTTCATAGTTTTGCATTTGTAAAATATAAAAACTTTGAACTATGAAAATTAAAGAACTCAGTCTTAGCGAAAGACCTCGGGAGAGGCTTTTGTCCTATGGTCCGGCAGCAGTCTCTAACGGAGAATTACTTTCCATTTTACTTCGTAGCGGAACTAAACAGCTAAATGTTCTGGAGGTGGCTCAAACTTTACTTCGCGAATGTGAAGGCTCCCTTGTGAAAATATCACAATTGTCCATAGAACATTTGTGTCATTTCCCTGGTATAAAAGCAGATAAGGCCGCCACACTTGTAGCAGCGTTTGAGTTAGGCAGACGATTCATTTCAGAAACAAGTTGTGTTAAGGAGAAGGCTATAACTTGCTGTAAAGATGCTTATCGTGCACTAATTCCCATGTTTAAGGGTTTAGAACACGAAGAAGCATGGGTTATTTTTTTAGACAAAGGGCATAGAATTATTGACATTCAATCTCTTGGGATAGGGAGTGATGATAGAGTGGTTATTGCTCCTCGTCAAATTGCTCGTCGTGCCATAGAGCTAAGCGCCATTTCATTAATAATTGCCCATAATCACCCATCCGGTAATCCTGAGCCTTCGGAAGCGGACATTAATATGACCCTTAGCATACACAATACCTGTAAAACCTGTGATATTAATTTTTTAGATCACATAGTCGTAACAGATCATAACTTTTATAGTTTTGCAGAAGAAAAAATCGTCTCGCCGGAAGACTTGTGATCAACTATGTACTTTAATAAGAAGCTGTTTTGAAACGATTTGTCTTCAATTCTTGAGAAAAGCCCCCTTTTGGAAAAAGTAATGGACTGGATGTGCTAAGTAACGTGAAAAAATTAGTTGCGTTAGATTAGAATGAGATTTTCGAGGATAGATTTCTTTTCGAAAAAGTTGGAATTCCCCCCTCTTGATTAGATTTGGCATGCTTTATAGAGAAAGTCAATAGGATTATTGTATTATCAAAAAAACTTTGTATATTTGCACTCCTTTCCGCTATGCGGGGAGTATTATGGTGCGATTAGTTCAGTTGGTAGAGCACTAGATTGTGGTTCTAGGTGTCGTGGGTTCGAGCCCCACATCGCACCCTCAAAAGAGTGACTCGTACGAGTCGCTCTTTTTTTAATAACATTAATAACACATCTTATGAAAAAAGGGGTATAATTGCCAAAAACGGTTG
>DJPX01000041.1 GCA_002438635.1 Bacteroidales bacterium UBA6401 | reverse complement strand
GAAGAGCAAGATGTTTGGATAATGTCTGGATTGAGCGATTTTGGCGTACCATAAAACGCGAGTATGTGTACTTGAATCCAGAGTCCACTGTAGGTGCGTTGTGGCGTGGAATTGCGAAATACATAGAATACTATAATAATCGACGCGCTCATCAGAGGCTTGCACATAAAACACCCTACATTACCTATGCTACTTGTGCGGTGTAAGCAAAAATAAAAGATATTTTTGGGGGGAATGAAAATAATAACTACTTTAGCACTTCGAACACTAATCCAATCTGCAGAGCTCTACCTTTGGAAGGCTCTGCATCAAACGAAAAATTTGATTTAGCTAAGACTTACTCCTGTCCAAAGAAAGGGGTGCATTATAAAACATTATTTACAATACGGGTATACAATACAGGCATAACACCTATTTTAGTATGGTTTAATCAAAAAGAAAAGTTTAGTAAAAGGGAAAATATGGAGATGAGGCGATTATTAAAATACTATAATACCGCTGATTCTTTGAAAATTAAGAAAGTATTTCCTAAATCTAAATTTGATTTTATTCTTGTTATTGAAAGCAATAAACTGGTAATAAAAGAACCATCTATTGAATGGCTAATTCAAAGAATTCATTACATTGAAGCCGACAATCAAAAACTTAATTTCATCCAATCGTACCCATACAACGATATTGTTACTATAATAAACAAATGATTATGATTACATTGCTTGTGTTAGTATGTTTTTTAAATACAAGTTTTACCAATGATAATAGTTATACAATAAAAATATCTATACGATATGACTGCATTGATAATGATCACATTTTAATCTATAATAAAATAACAAATCAGTCAACTTCTTCACTACTTACTTGGATAGATTATAATCTGGACTTTTCCTCTGTTCCTAAAGACGAAATAAATCACTTGATAACATATTATACTCGTAATTACCTATTTGAACAATGGGGCGGAAATAGAAGTGATTCTATTCGATATTATCATGTTATTAACTATGGATTTATAAAAAGTATTCCACCTAAAGGATCATTTACATACATCATTATAGCAGAGAAGTCTAAATTGAACGAGGTATTATTAAAGTATAAAAAATGCATTCATTATATTGATTTTGATATCGTATCAAAACACCTATATGATATTGACAATGACAAATACTTGTGCTACCCAATAGATTATATTGTTATACGAGAATTATGAATGCCGTATCAGGAACTGAACTGAAGCATTATGATTATTATCCTTATGGTCTTGAATGGGGATATGATTGCAAATACCCTAACATAAACTCTTATGTATTCTGTAACAGCAATCCAGTGATTTTTGTGGATCCGGATGGAGTGATTGTGCATCCTAATGGAGAAGCAGAATTAGATTCTATTCGTGATATCTTACCAACTGAATCAAGAATTGACTATTGAGCTTGATAAAAATGGCACGTAAAAATGCCGTAACTAATTATTCTAATCCATAATAATATGAATATCTTATTTTTGCTAATAACCTTATTGTCTTGTAATGACTATTCTGTAAATAAGACTGTAAATGAACTTGAATTACATAGTTCGTCTGTCGTTTATTATGATGTTGCTGGAAAACAAGAGTATCGAATGGTGACATATAAAATAACCAATTTATCTGCAGATAAATATGCTTATACGTGGATTTTTTATGAAGAACCTTTTGCTAAAAAATCCAGGAATGCTAAGAATCGTTATTTGCTACAACATCATGGAGAATTTGGCCTACTTAATTTATTGACAGATAATGCAGTAGGAGAAATGTATCATGAGTTAGGAGAATTTTTTATAAAAGAGATTAGTCCTGGAGAAAGTTTTGAGTACATAGTCATTGCACCATCAAAAATTCCTCAAAAACTTATAGATAATAAAATTAAACCATTTATCTATTATGTATTAGAATACGATCCTCTTTATGGTAACTACCTACGACATCCGATGAATGAATTTGTATTTTTCCCGGATTCGAAAGTTGTAATCCCGTTTCACATAAAATAATATCTGCCATGTAGCTAAAATTGTGAATCCTAATAGTAAAAAAACCGCGAATTTTACTATCTTTGCCACGACAAAACGCACTAACTTTAACATTAATAATAATCAAAAAATCTTTTCTATGAAATCAAAATTTAGGGCTATTGCCGCTATTCTGCTGATGTGCTTTTGCTTATCGGCAAATGCTCAGCAACGAGTACGCGGTAGAGTCGTAGATGGCTCCGGAGAACCTATCCCGGGAGCTTCTGTGCTTATCCTAAGGACGCAGAATGGAGCCATGACAGATGGTGACGGATTCTATTCCGTGGAATGTAAATCTTCCGACGTTCTTGAATTTGCTTTCCTTGGCATGAAAACGATTAGAGAAACTGTGGGAACGCGGACGATAATTAATGTCACCTTATCCGATGATGCCACCGCTCTCGATGAGGTAATTGTCGTTGGTTATGGAACGCAATCGAAAGCTAATTTGACGAATGCTGTCAGTTCTGTAAAAGGAGCAGAACTCTTGAAAGCTCCTTCAGTAGGTGTGGCTTCAATGCTAGGTACTCGAGTTGCCGGAGTGGTTGCTCTTCAGCAGAGCGGTCAGCCAGGTAGTGATGCCGCTTCCATTCTTGTTCGTGGACAAGGTGCAGTTTATGTTGTAGATGGAATTAAGCGAGACATTAATGAAATAGATCCTAATGAAATCGAAAGCATATCTGTGCTTAAGGATGCTACTTCTGCTGCGGTTTATGGTCTTGATGCCACTTCTGTTGTCTTGGTTACTACCAAGCGTGGTGATTCTCAAAAGACAAGAATCAGTTACAATGGTGAATATGGTGTCAGCCGTAATACCGATATGTTAGAAATGCTGGATGGACCGCAGTACGCTTATTGGTATAATAAGGTTACCGAACTTGACTGTGAAGCTATAGGAAAGGAATTTACCCCTATTTTTACGCAAGAACATATAAAGTATATGCAAGAGGGTAGCCACGGATGGGGAAATACCAATTGGTATGAAAAGACATTCGGCACTGGTACCACCCAGCACCATAATATTTCTGCAACAGGAGGTAATGAGAAGTCAAAATTCTTCGCTTCCATCGGTTATTTCGATCAAAACGGTAATGTTCAGAATTTTAATTACAAGCGTTATAATATTCGCTCGAATGTAGATACTAAGATCAACGATTTCCTTTCTTTCGAGATGAACCTTGCAGGTCGTCTTGAAGTAAGAAATCAGCCTGGTTTCTCGGCCAATCCTGACGACTGGAACAACATTCCTCAACAGGCTGTGCGTGCACTTCCGTATGTTCCAGAGTACTATGAAATAGATGGTGTTACATATCCTGTTTCTACTCGTACCAACTCTTCGTATGTTAATCCCGATGCCGCGGCTACGCAGACTGGGAATTCTAATACCAGAAACACTTACCTTCAGACCAATGCTGCACTTCGTTATGACGTGCCTTTCGTTAAAGGGTTGTATTTCAGGGCCATGGGTTCATACGATATGATGTTCCAGAATGCAAGAAGAATTGCTACGCCATATTATACTGCAGTACTTACTCTTCCTGTCGCAGGAACGACAGATCTTAGTTATATCCGCTCCGCTGATGCTCGAGGCACCACTAAATCTCTTACTGAGAGCGCATATTATAATTATGCTATCACCACTAACTTAAGTGCTAACTACGAAGGTGAATTCGGGAAACATTCTATAAAAGCACTTGCCCTTATGGAAACAAGAGAGGTGAAATCTCACACCATAGGTGCTACTGGTTATGGACTTGATTTCCTTTCTCTTGCAGAGTTGAGTAAGGTTACAAATAAGACCGGTGATGGCTCTGAAAAGATTCCTTCAATATCCGGAGCTTCTTCACATACACGTGCAGCCGGATTTGTAGGCCGTGTGAACTATGCATACGATCAAAAATATCTTTTGGAACTTTCTTGCCGTTATGATGGTTCTTATGTTTTCTTAAATAAGTCAGGTAATCGCTGGGTGGCGCTTCCTGGTGTTTCACTTGGTTGGAATATGCATAAGGAAGATTGGTTCGATGCTTCTTGGATAAATGAACTTAAACTTCGCGCGAGCGCTGGTAAGACTGCAACGCAGAATGGTTTGAATGCCACTTATTATATGGACCTATTCACAGTGGCTGGTAATTCTCTTGTTTTAGGTGGGGTTAATCAAGGTATGGTGTATGCTTCTACCATAGGTAATCCTAATCTTACATGGGCTAAGGTGGATAGTTATGATGTGGGTGTGGATTTCAATGCTTGGAATGGACTGCTCGGCATTGAATTCGATGTGTTCTATAAGTATGAATATGACATCCTTTCTAGTGTTACAGGATCATATTCTCCTTCACGAGGTGGATACTATTATTCTTATGGGAACGAGAATAAGAGAGATTATCGTGGATTTGATTTCACAATTACTCATAACAATTACATAGGTAATCTAAATTATGGTGCTAAATTGATGTTTTCTTATGCATATCGCAGATGGCTCTATTATGCAGGGGACTCTCCTAATGCGCCAGAGTATCAGAAACTTACTGGTAAGGAGGTCGGCTCACTGTATGGTTATATAGCAGATGGACTTTTCCAAAGTGAATCCGAAATTCGTCATAGTGCTGTAATGTCTGATAAAGCAGTTGTGCCGGGATATATCAAGTATGTGGATCGTAATGGTGACGGACAGATTACTTACGCCCAAGATATGGGTTATGTTGCTGCAAGTGCTTATCCACGCGTACAATACTCTTTGAATTTGTATGCCAATTGGAAAGGATTTGATATAGATATGCTTTGGCAAGGAGCAACTGGTCGTACAGTTTCTCTCACTGGGGAGTATTCTTATGCTGCTACAGGTTCGTATGGTATTATGGACAATACTTTCCTTACCAAGCCTTTCTATCACGGAGGAAATTCTCCTTTATATTTGCTTGAGAATTCTTGGACTCCTGATAACAAGAGTGGAGAGTTCCCTCGTCCTTCTATTACGACTGTTAGTTCTAATAACGCATTCTCTTCTACTTTCTGGTATAGGGATGGAAGTTATCTTCGTCTAAAAACTCTTCAGTTAGGCTATACTATACCTACCAAGATTTCTAAGTTTATGGGTATGTCTTCGTTTAGAGTATATCTTCAAGGTTCTAACCTACTTACTTTCAGTGGACTTAATAAGTACCATATCGATCCAGAACAGCCTGGAGTGAATAATGGTTATTATCCACAGCAGAAGGTATATCAGTTAGGTGTTAAAATTACATTCTAAAAGGAGGAGAAAGAGTTATGAAAAAATCGATTTTAATATTAGTCTCTTTTGCAGCTCTTGTATCTTGCAATAAATGGCTTGATGGCACTACGGATTCTACGAATCTCACTAAAACGGCCATTTGGGAAACAGAGGAATCTGCAAATTATTATTTGAATGGCTTTTATACATATATTCAAAAATATGGACAGTTCGGTGAGGCACAGTTCGGCGGAAGTATGATAGAAAGTCTTACAGATGAGCTTAAGTATGGGTCAGAAGCCCTTGGAAATAAGGCAGGGCATCCTAATAATTATGTTACTAATGTAGATGCTGTTACTCCGGATGGTTGTTTATGGGGTATTTGGGGTAACGCTTATAATCAGATTCGAAGGGTTAATGACTTTTTGGATTCAAGAGCGAAGTATTCACATTTTGGTGACAAGACGGATTCTTTATTCGTAGCTCAAGCCAAGTTTTTCCGTGCATTTTTGCATTTTCAGCTTGCAAAGCGTCATCCGAAAGGAATTATTTATTATAAAGAACTTCCTAAGTCTAACGACGCTGCGCTTAGTAGTCCGGAAAAATTCTGGCAGGATATTTATGATGATCTTCGTTATGCCACAAAGTATCTTCCAGAGGAGTGGCCATCTGCACAGAGAGGTCGTATTACTAAGGGTGGTGCTTGGGCTATGCTTTCGCGCACTATGCTCTATGCGGAGCGCTGGCAGGATGCATACGATGCTGCAGATTCTGTGATTAAATTGGAAAGGTATGGTCTTATGGATGATTATCGTCAGGCTTGGAAGGGGAATAATAAAGAGTCTATCATCGAATTTGCCTTTAACAAGAATGGGGTGACACATAATTTCGATCAAGATTATGTTCCATTCTGTTTTGGCTATGATTATGGTGCGCTTGGCACTCCGACGCAGGAGATGGTAGAAAGTTATGAAAAGGCCGATGGGTCGCAGTATGATTGGAGCGGTTATCATGATGGTTCCGTAAAGACACGCCCAGATTATGAAAGCCTTGAACCTCGTTTCCAAGCTACTGTTTATTATAACGGCTGTGTTTGGGGAGAGGATAAGGAGGGCAATGATAAAATCATGGATTGTTCCGTAGGTGGAGTTAATGGTGAGTTTATGGACTATGGCTCTGCACCATATTCTTATGGAAAGACTACCACTGGGTATTTCCTTCGTAAACTTATAGATGAGAACCATACTGACCTCAAGGGCGTCAAGAGTACTCAGACTTGGGTGGAAATGCGTTATGCGGAGGTTCTTCTGAATAAGGCTGAGGCTGCATATAGACTTGGCAAGAATGATTATCAGACCACTATGAATGAAGTACGTGCTCGCGTAGGGCTTCCTCAAAAGAATACCACAGGAGAGCAGTGGCTTAAGGATTATCGTCATGAGCGTAAGGTGGAACTTGCTTTCGAGGGACACCAATTCTGGGATCTTCGTAGATGGAAACTTGCTCACAAGGATTATCCGGAAGGATTGAACAATTATAGATGTCACGCACTTAAAATCACGGGAACTTCATTCGACTATGTACCTTGTGATCTTAAAGATCGCGTGTTTCCAGAGAAGTTATATAACTTAGGCATTCCTACAGCGGAGCTTAGAGATAATAATTTAATTAACGAACAATTCGAAGAGTGGAGATAATAATTTATGAAATACACAATTAAATACATTGCATTAGCGGCGTCCGCTCTTTTCTTGGCCTCATGCCAGCAGCCCGACTACAAATTGTCGGAAGCTGTTGCCACAAAGGCTATAAATAGTATAACCGCTTCCTTTATCGGAGATACATCTGACGAAAACAAATTCTCATCAGAGATAGACTATGAGAATCATGTGATAACCATAGTGTTCCCTTATACTTATCCGGCTAATTCGAAATATAATTTGGAGGAGGATGATCTTAAGGAAGTTAAGGTTGTAGCTAACCTTGACGATAACTGTTCTATAGAACCTGCCATTCTTATAATGGATCTCACTAAGGATAATCCTATTACAGTTATAAATCAGAAAAAAGAAAGGACTGATTATATAGTTCGAGGTGAAATTCGTAAGAGTGCTGAATGTGCTGTTACAGCCTTCAAACTCGTAGAGGAACAGTTCGTGGGTGTTATTAATGAAAATGCTAAACTAATATATATCGTTAGTGACGTCCCCCCTGTATCTCAGCTTGCAGAAGTGGAACTATCATTTGGTGCTAATATTACAAGTACACCGGATCCTACTAAGGTCGCATGCGATTATTCTAAAGATGTCAAGTTTACAGTAACGGCACAGGATGGAAAAACCACTGCAGAATACACCGTTAAGGTTCAGCTCCCTGATATTCTCGAAAAGGGCATGAGACCTAATAGTGGTAAAATTCTGTGGAACACGAAAATAGTGGATACTTATGCTCCAGCTTCACCTCTTCTGATGACTTCGATGGCTGTCATTAACGATTATATTGTGCTTAATACCCGTAATGAAGACATGATAGTGGTAAGCAGAAAGACAGGTGAAAAGGTCGGCACTATCGCACTTCCATTTAAGGGTAATTTAACAAACTTCAAGGCCACTGGAGATAACGCGGATAATATACTTGTAACTAACCTTGCTTCTGATGAGGTGGTGGTATATCGTATAAAAGGCATAAATGGAACCCCGACAGAGTACATTCGTTATGCCGCAGGTGGAAAATCTTATGGTAGAGGCATTTCCGTTATAGGCTCGCTTGATGGTGACGCTATAATAACTATGCCTCGCTATCAGGATACTTGGACATTCCTTCGCTGGACAGTTAAAGATGGCGTACTTAATCCTGAGCCGGAAGTGGTGGATATCAATTGCTCATTGAATGCAGGTGGCTGGGTATATAACTGCGATATCGTTCCTACTAGTGCAACAAATCCTAAGGCCGATTATTTTGTAAATTCTTATGCTAAATTGACCGCTTCTGATTCTAACGATAGAGCTACAATCTGGGTAAGTGGACAGACGAATAAGGATATCTGTAGAAGTGCATTTACTTCATCTAGCTGGGTTCGTAATGCTCTTGACTATGTCAATTTCAATGGCGTAGGATTCCTTGTCGCTAATTCTGTGAACTCTTTTTCATGGGGGAAAGATGACATGATCTATCTTTATGATCTGACAGATAGTAACCTTGAAAAAGTGGTATGGCAGTCGGACGCAGGCATTTATGGCTCTATGGCCAATATCACTCAGGCCAATGGTAATGCTTGTGGTGATGTTGCCCTTCGAGTATCGGATAATGGTTACTATATGTATATGTATTTCTTCTTCGCCGGAGGTCAACTTGTAGCAGTACAGTTCGACTGTCTCGATATGTAGAATATGAGAAAATCAATAATTTATATATTTATGCTTGCAGCGGCACTTTTCAGTGTCGCTGCTTGCGATGAAAACAAGAAGAGTCATACGCCGGATTGGGAGTGGCCAGATGAAAAGCCCGACGATAAGACCGATGAGCCTAAAGCAGAAAAGCCATTTTTTATATGGATAGATGCTGCGGCTAATTTTCCCGATTTTGCCAATTCTAAAGACAATATTAAAAGAGACCTAACAAAAGCTAAGGAGGCAGGATTTACCGATGTGGTAGTAGATGTAAGGCCTACCACAGGAGATGTGCTTTTTACAAGCAGTGTAGGAACTCCTGTAGAGTTTCTTGGAGCATGGGTTAATGGTAAGTACACTCAGGTGAATCGTACTGCTAAATGGGATTATCTTCAGTCCTTTATTGAAATAGGTCATTCTTTAGGATTAAGAGTTCATGCGGCGCTTAATACTATGGTAGGAGGAAATCGCACTTTCGGAGGTGTCGGAATGCTTTTTAGAGATGCTTCAAAAAAAGAATGGGCGACTACATATAATATGTCTTCCGGGCTTGTTAATGCGGTTGATAGTGGCGGGGAACTGTTTTTTAATCCGGCTCATCCTAAAGTGCAGGAGTATCTGCTTTCTTTGATAAAGGAAGTGGCTGCGTATGATGGACTGGATGGAATTTTTCTTGACAGATGCCGTTTTGCCGGGCTCCAGTCAGATTTCTCTAAGGAGAGTAAAAATCAGTTTATGGACTATATGGGAGTGTTGTCTTTGAAATGGCCAGATGACATACTCCCGGCAGGGACTGATTATGCGGCTGCTAATAAGATGAGCACATATCCTAAGTATTACAAGTCTTGGCTTGAGTGGAGAGCGAAGGTTATACACGATTTTGTGGAAAAAGCTTCAAATGCTGTTCATGAAGTTAATCCCGATGTGAAGTTCGGTGTGTATGTAGGAGGATGGTATTCACAGTATTACGATGTGGGAGTAAACTGGGCGAGTCCTAATTTTAACACCGCATCTTCTTACAGCAAATGGGCAACTGCAAAGTACAAAGATTATGGTTATGCCGATCATTGCGATCAGATGCTTATTGGAGCCTATGCTAACCCTGGATCCGTTTATGGAACTAACGAATGGACCATGCAGGGGTTTTGTCTTAAGGCGAAAGAAAAGATAGGGTCGTCTTGCCCTCTTGTCGCAGGAGGACCTGATGTGGGGAACTGGGATTCTAAGAATAAATACACCCAAGAAGAGGAAAATCAAGCTATAGTTAATTCTGTTAAAGCTTGTTACGATGCATGCGACGGATATTTCTTATTTGATATGATACATCTTAAGAATGCCGACCAATGGAAGTATGCTAAAGAAGGAATAGATAAAGCACTTGGCAAATGAATAAAAAACTAATGATATTAGCAGCTGCAGTGTTAACATTTGCAGCTTGCACTACTAAAAATGAGGAAAAGCCTCTTTATATATGGATAGACGCATCGGCTAATTTCCCTGATTTTGCTAATTCTAAAGAAAATATCGAGCGTGACCTCACTAAGGCTAAAGAAGTGGGGTTTACCGATGTAGTGGTGGATGTGCGCCCCACGAATGGTAATGTGCTCTTCAAGTCTCGCGAAGGTATTCCTTATACGGAGCGTCGCAGCTGGAGAGGTGTGTTTGAACGCACGGCCGATTGGGACTATTTACAGGCCTTTATAGAGATTGGTCATAAATTGGGGCTAAGAGTACATGCTGCCATGAACACCATGGCAGGCGGCTCGTATTCTCCTTTCGGATCGAGTGGACTTCTTGCTACCGACCCTTCGAAAAAGTCGTGGGAGACTCAGTACAATACGGCAGATGGTATAAAGACAGTGGATCGTGGGGATTCGATGAGCACGATTTTCTTTAATCCGGCCAATCCTGAAGTGCAGCAGTACCTGCTTGGGCTTATCGAGGATCTTGCAAATTACAAAGACTTGGATGGAATTTTCCTGGATAGATGCCGTTTCGCCGGGATGCAGTCTGATTTTTCCGAAATGTCGAAAAATATGTTTATGGAGTACATAGGGGTGCAGAGTATAAATTGGCCAGACGATGTGCTTCCAGCAGGGACTACCTATTGGACAGTGCCTAAGGATAAACCGAAGTATTTCAGGCAGTGGAACGAATGGCGTGCCAAGGTTATTCACGATTTTGTGGAGAAGGCTTCAGCCACGGTTCATCAGACTAATCCTAATGCGAAATTTGGCGTATATGTAGGGGGATGGTATTCAGAGTATTATGATGTAGGTGTAAACTGGGCAAGTCCTAAGTACGATACCTATGCTCATTTCCCGGAGTGGTCCACGCCTAATTATAAGAACTTTGGTTATGCCGATCATTGCGACCAGATGCTAATCGGTGCCTATGCTGCTCCTGGCGATGTCTATGGTGATAAGGAATGGACTATGGAAGGATTTTGCAAACTTGCTAAAGAGAAAATAGGTGACTCTTGTCCTATAGTCTGTGGAGGTCCGGATGTGGGGAATTGGGATTCGAAAAATCAGTACAGCCAAGAAGAGGAGAATCAGGCCATAGTGAATTCTGTGAAAGCATGTTACGATGCATGTGATGGGTATTTCCTTTTTGACATGATTCACCTTAAAGTGGCAGACCAGTGGAAGTATGTTAAGGAAGGTATAGATAAAGCTTTAGAAAAATAGTATGATTTGCGCTTTCTTAGTGGCGCTGACTATTTCGGTAGTTAACCCTTTTATCGGCTCAGGGGGACATGGACATGTGTTCGTCGGGGCTGATGTGCCTCATGGACAAGTACATGCCGGCCCTATGAATGTTACACAAGGATGGGATTGGTGTTCAGGATATCATAGTTCAGATTCTACTTTTGCCGGGTTTGCTCAGACCCGTCTAAATGGAACTGGAGTCGCTGATTATGGCGATGTGCTTTTAAGACCACAGACAACGGACACTTATGAACCTAATGGTTTTTTCTTGAAATCCACGGAAAAATGCACTCCTGGTTTTTATGAGGTGGTCCTTTTAAATGGCGTTAAGGCTAAAGTTACAGCTTCCGAGCATGCAGCGGTATATAGATTTACATATCCTGAAGGTGAGCCGTCTTATGTGGTGATCGATCTAAAACGGGGCGCACAGTCTCTTATGTTTAGAAAGGCTTTCGATGGGGGGTATTTGAAAGTCTTGGGAGATAAATGCGTAGAGGGTGAAAGAATTTCGAGCGAATGGGCTTTCGATCAGCCGATTTGGTTTCGTGCCGAGTTCTCGCATGATATAAAAAGTGTAAAGACAGACCAGCAGAGTTATCTTGTACTCGAATTTGGAGATGGCGTTAAGGAATTGGAAGTCAAGGTTGCTGTTTCTCAGAAGGGAGTCGAGAACTTAAAGGAAAACATTAAAGAAGCTAAGAGCTTTGAAAAGGTATTAGACTACGCACAGAAAAAGTGGGAAAAGGAGCTGGGTGTAATAGAATTTGAAGGTGTTGAATCGCGCCAGGACACCATTTTTTACACTTCTTTATATCACACCGCCATGTCTCCTCAGCTTTTTAGTGATAAAGGAGAAAAACCGGCGTATACGATTTTTTCTTTATGGGATACATATCGTGCGACGCATCCTCTTTATAATCTTATAGATAAACGCTCTGGGGATTATTGTGGTTCGTTATTGGATATTTTCGACAAGACCGGCCGCCTTCCGGTGTGGATACTTGGCGATCAGGAAACAGATTGTATGGTGGGGGTGCATAGCATTTCGGTATTATGCGAAGCCGCACTTAAACATGTAAAGGGAGTTGACCCACGAAGAGTACTTAGGGCATGTTCGCAGATGCTTTCTCAGCCTACTTATGGTATGAATCTATGGGATGAATATGGTTATCTTCCAGCTGATAAGGTGAATTGGTCTGTATCCGTAGAACTTGAGTATTGTATAAATGCCAAGTGCATCGCTTTGCTTGCAAGGGAGTTAGGTGAAGATAAATTAGCTGAAGAATTTGAAAACAGAGCACAAAGATATCGCAGGCACTTCGATCCTCAGACAGGCTTTATGCGGGGAGTGGACTCTGAAGGTAAGTTTACAGAGCCATTTGATCCTTCTTATTCTATGCATGAAGAAGCTGATTATGTGGAGGGAAACGCTTGGCAGTACAGTTTTCTAGTACCGGGGGATATAGATGGGCTTGCCGAGCTGTATGGTTCTCGTAGAGATCTTTGCGAAAAACTTGATGCTCTTTTTAGTGCAGACTCTTCGCTGAATGAGGGAGCTTCGGCGGATATTACAGGGATGATTGGCCAATACGCACATGGAAACGAACCGAGTCATCATATCATATACATGTATAGTTTACTTGGTAGGCAAGATAAGGCAGCTGAGCTTATAAGACAAGTATGTCGCGATTTTTATACTACAACCCCGGACGGGTTGATTGGCAATGAAGATTGCGGACAGATGTCTGCATGGTATGTTTTTTCTGCTCTCGGGTTTTATCCTGTATTTCCTGCCGACGGGCGTTATGTTTTCGGTTCCCCGCTGTGCACTAAGGCAACAGTCCACTTGACTAATGGGAAAACGCTGAGAATTGTAGCACATGGTAACAGTGCGGATACCACTTATATTAAGGAAGTTAAATTCAACGGAGAAGTCGTTGATAGGCCTTATATAACTCATGAAGAACTTATGCGAGGAGGATTATTAGAATATATTATGTCATCAGAAAGATGAAAAAGATTTGTATAACTATTATTTGCTTTCTGCTATCAGTCTTTGCTATGTTTGGGCAAATCAACATAAAGGGTCGGGTAGTGGATAGTTCGGGAGAACCGCTGCCTGGCGTAGTCGTGATGCAGGAAGGTTCTACATCTATGGGCTCGATGACGGACGATAATGGAAATTTTACCCTGACTGTATCGTCTTCTGATGCCGTACTTTTCTTTACGCTTATGGGCTATCAGGATGCCCGTGAGCCTGTCGGTGCTAAAAGAGTGTTCAACATTACTTTAAAAGACGACACTACTTTTCTTGACGAAGCTGTGATCGTGGGTTATGGTGTTCAGAAGAAGGGTAATCTTACGAGCTCCATTTCTTCGATAAATAGAGAGACTCTGTCTGCTGCCCCGACAGATAATATGAGTAGCATGCTTGGAGGTAAACTTCCCGGACTTGTAAGTCGTCAAACATCTGGAGTACCTGGCGAAAACGAAGCGCAGATTTATATTCGAGGCATCAGCACTACCGGTTCTTCTACTCCGCTTGTACTTGTAGATGGCGTAGAAAGGGATTTTTCTAACTTGGACCCAAGCGAGATAGCAGATGTAACTATTCTTAAAGATGCCGCATCTGCCGCTGTCTATGGTGTGAAAGGGGCCAATGGTGTCATCCTCGTCACTACTCGTAGGGGTGATGTGGCCAGCACGACAGTTACATATAATGGAGCCTTTTCTATGAGTACAAATGCTGATATGCTTGAATTACTTAATGGTGAGGAATATGCGTATTGGCATAACAAAGCGAGCGATCTCGATGGGTTAACACGGCAATACTCTGAAAAACAGATAGAGTACATTAAGAATGGTAATGACCCACAGGGGATATTGGGCGATACTAACTATCTCGATCTCATTTTCAAGAAGGTGGCTATTGGACAAAATCACAATGTCAGCGTCAGTGGAGGTAACAAGAATGTCCGGTATTATGTGGGTGGTAGTTTCCTTGATCAGGATGGTATCATAGAAAATGTCTGGTTCAAGCGTTATAACCTTCGCTCGAATATAGATATTAATTTAACGGACGATATTACCTTGAAACTCGACGTTTCAGGAAGAATCGAAGACAGGCATCAAAGTGGTGTGAGTGCAGGAGCAAGTGATCCTACGGCATCTCTGGATAACGGAGGAGCTGAGTATGGCTATAAAAACATCGTTTTCTATGCCATTACCGCAAGACCTACAACCCGGCCTACTCTTCCAGATGGTACTTATATAGGTTATCAAAATCCGCTTATTGCAAGAGATGCTTCCGGATTTCAGAGTAAAAACAGATCTTTCGTTCAGACAGGTGTGAGTCTTGAATACAGAGTCCCTTTTGTTAAGGGCTTGCTCGCTAAGGTGATGGGAAGTTATGACTTCCAAAACACTTTGAATAAAAAACTATTATTGCCGTGTAGTCAAGTTACTCCGCAATACACAAGTCTTAGTGATGAATTGACTTTGACACCGGGGAATAGTCCGCACCTTCCTACGGGTGTGAATCAACTCACCGAGTCTCATCAACTCTTCTCTCGATACACTTTTACGGCTCAGCTTAATTATCAAAATACATTTGACCTTCATGAAGTGGGGGCTGATTTGGTATGGGAACAAAGTGGTACGGCATTGCGTTATTTTGCTGCCGGGAAACAGAATTTTGCTATAACTGAAATTCCTGATCTTAATTTTTCAACCGATATCTTGCCTAATTCCGTGGTTGGTTATCATTCCGCTACGGGTCGTCAAGGTCTTCTTTTTAGAGTGAATTATGTCTATGACAGCAAGTATATCGTATCGGCATCGCTTCGTAATGACTGGTCAGCGAAGTTCGCAAAAGATCATCGGTTGGGAGTGTTCCCGGCAGTGTCATTGGGATATAGACTTACACCGGATATTAAGCTCAGGGCCTCGTGGGGTGTTCTAGGTAATGATAGCATTTCGGATTTTCTTTATGTTCAGGGAGTAACCCTATCTTCTAAACCTACTGCCGTAATAGGTGGAAAGCCGGTTCAAAGTATTTCCACTACATCTGTCCCTAATAAGGACATTACATGGGAGACTACGACCACGTATAATCTCGGAGCTGATTTCAGATTCTGGGATGGGCTGCTTAGTGCAGAAGTAGACGCGTTTTATAAGTTGACAGACAATATATTGCAAAGTCAGGCAGGAGAAAATCCTCCTTCGATAGGGTCAAATTTCGCTGCAATTGTTAATAGTGGAGTAGTAGATGTTCGCGGGTTTGAAATCTCGCTCAAACATGAAAACAAGATAGGCGAATTGGCCTATACTATAGGTATCAATACTTCGTTTGCAAGGAATCGATATATATCCATAAACGATTCAGATAATATCCCTTCTTATCAGAGTAAACTCGGGCAGAGTCTTGGTGCTGTTCTGGGATATGTATCGGATGGATTGTATAGGGACGAGGAAGATTTGGCAAGTTCTCCGAAAACAAGCAATTCAGTAAAAGTCGGAGATATTAAGTATAAAGATCTTAATGGAGATGGCAGGATCACCTCAGAAGACAGGACTTGGATTGCGCGTTCACCTATTCCTGAGGTGATGTTTGGCTTCGATTTTAATTTTAAGTGGCGCGGTCTAGATGCCGTCTTGTTCTTCCAAGGAGCCACGAACACTGAAATTATGCTAAGCGGTACCTATTCAGCGCTTGGCTACTCAGATGGCACTTATTACACTCAGGCATTCAAATGGGGGAGTAATCCGCCTAAATACCTTGTAGAGGGCAGTTGGACTCCTGATCATACAGACGCCATCTATCCGCGTCTTAGTACTCAGTCAAGCCCTAATAATGTGTATGTAAGTGATTTTTGGAAAAGAGACGCTTCATATCTGCGTTTGAAAAATTTTCAGATTGGATATACTTTCCCTAAGACTCTAACCAGAAAATTCTATGTAGAATCTTTAAGATTATATGTAAGTGCCTCTAATGTCTTTACGCTTTCAGGCCTTTCATCTATGGGAATAGATCCAGAAGCGCCAAGTGTAAATAATGGTTATTATCCACAGCAAAGAGTCGTAAGTCTCGGAGCCGGCATAACTTTTTAAGCGATGAAAAGAAATACAATAGTATATACCTTGGCGGTTATGCTTTCGCTTTCCGCTTGTAGTTCGGTAAATCTTGAGCCTACCGATAGATACGATATGGCTTACGCCATGAAAAACGAGACCAATGCCGATCTTTATCTTAATTCATTCTACTCAATAGGCGCGCAGTGGGGTAGTTTCGGGTCTTGTGCTCTTGGTGGGGCCAATTCCAATCTTTCCGATGGCCTTACTGACATACTTAAATATGGAGCTACTGCCGCAGGCACGGGAGATTGTAACCTTATTATGACGGTAGATGGACAACAACGAGTGGATCAGAACTATTTCGACAGTTGGACTACTGGCTATGGTCTTATTCGTCGCATCAATGAGGCTCTCCAAGGGCTTGATACTTATTCTGCCAATTTTTCCGAATCTGGAGCAGCTCGTATTCGCGCAGAGTTGTTATTCTTCCGTGCACATGTCCAATTCAATATGATGAGGGTTCACGCTTCGGAAAAGGATGACTATGGTATTATCGTTTATAAGACCTTATCTGAGATGTCTATCGCGAACAAGAACACTCCGAGAAAATCCGTGTCTGAGTCATGGGATGCGATAGAAGAGGATCTTAATTATGCGTGCGAGTATCTTCCAGAGCCAAGCACATCACGCTCGCGTGTACATAGATACGCCGCATACGCGCTTAAAGCCAGAGTCATGCTTTATGCAAAAAGGTATGATAAGGCATTAACAGCCGTAGAAGCAGTGGAAAATAGTGGGTTATATGATTATTTGTCTAATTATTCCGATGTTTTTAAGACGCTTGACAATAAGGAAGTGATATGGGGCGTAGAGTATGCGAGTGCTCAATACACCCATAGCTTCGATTTAAAATATTCTATGCCCGGCGATTATTGCCTTAGTGGTAGTAAGGGTGGTGGCTATGCTGGACCTACCCAGGAATTTGTAGATGCTTTCGATAATTCCGATGGTAGCGCATTTGACCCAAGCGATGAAAGCAGAAAATACGTTACCAATGCCAATGTCTCCTCTCGCGATCCGCGTCTTGCTGCATGCGTGCTATATAATGGAGCGGTTTGGAAAGGAAGGGAATTGGAATGTTACGAAGGCGGTGTGGATCAGAAATATATGCCGTATGGCTCAGTCAAATCGCCAGGCAATACGGTTACGGGCTATTATATGCGCAAACTACTCGATGAGGAAAATAAAGATTTTGACCTGAATGGCTCTTACCAGCCTTGGCCCGAATTCAGATATGCCGAACTCGAACTCATCAAGGCTGAATGCTTGGCATACGAAGGCAAGTATGCTGAAGCTAAGACTGTTGTTTCCACACTTCGCGAACATAGATTTGCAAGAGCGGATGTTATAACTGCAGATATTAACTCATGGGATAGCGCACTCGATGTTATTCTACATGAAAGGATGATAGAGTTATGTTACGAAGGACATAGGTTTTGGGATTTGAGGCGAACTGGTAGGGCGAAGTCTGTGCTTGATGGAAAGAAATATACGGGAGTTTTATGGAAAAAAACTTCGACTGGAAGTTTTGTCCCTCAGTCTGTTGGTGCTGATATGGCAGCGCACAGGTACCCTGAACGTTTCGACAGGTTTCCTATACCTCAGACGGAGGTGAAAAATAATACTGAGGCTCGTCAAAATAGTGATTGGTAATTAGAAGTTTAATATGAAAAAATATATAGCATTAATAATAGCGACTTTATCGCTAATCGCGTGCATAAAGCCAGACGAAAGGCAGAGGGATTCTTCTACTGAGTTGAGTGCGCTCAAGGCATATGTATATTACGATGACGCTAATCTTTCCATTTATGAAGAAGTGGATTTATTAAGCGGAATGTATATAGAGGATAAGGGATTGGCAAGTTACACCTTTCCAGATGATAAAGTGAAATTCAATGAAAGTACGTTAAAGCGATGCCGGTTGGAGGCTATTATCCCAGCCACTGCAAAAATAGTATCTACCGATGAAAATGGTAAAGAAAAGGATTATGGCTTAGATGGTTGGCATAATTTAAATAATAGTACCATCTATTTTAATATAGTGGCCGACAATGGAGACAGAAAAAGTTTCAAGATACAAACCCGTTGTTTGAACTAAAATTAATTATTATATTTGCGGTTGCATTATGAAATTTTTTAAATTATTTTTTGCATTTGCCTTTTCTTTTATGGCAGTTGCATGTAACACTAAAACAGATGATCCGGTTAAGCCGGATGTGGATTTTTCTCTATTAGAGAGCAATATAGTACTTTCCGGCTTGGAAAAGGAAAGCATTGTTATGGTAGATAATAGAGCAAGAACTATTGATGTTTTCGTCGACTATGTCGATAAGGAAAACATAAAAGCTCTTGTTGTGGATTTCAAGTCTCTTGATGAAGGAGTGGAAGTTAAGTATTCGCAGACTTTTAACTATGCTCAAGGTTCGCAGCAGATTACTTTCGTAAAGAGTAACGTAGAGTTTGTATATACTCTTTCAGTGGAGGTGGGAGAACCTTCTATAGCATTCACTTCGTTTACCGTTGGTGGCGAAGACGCTTTGAGTGGAGAGGTGAAACTTTCGTCTTCGCAGGATTTGACTTCTCTTGTAGTAGAATACATTGTTAGTCCGGCAGATACTAAAGTGTTCGTGGGGGATAAGGAAATAGCATCAGGCGATGCTTTCGATTTTTCTGATAAATTGAACGGAGTTACATTCGTCGCGCGTGTAGGTTCAGCAGAAAAAACACTTAATGTAAAGGTGGTTACTACAGGTATATCTGAGATTACTCGCGTATGGGGCGTTTATTACAAGCCTTTCTCTGAAGGTGTGGATGCTACATGGTTCGGTTCTCAGGTTACAGGTGAGAAAGATATGATTCGCACCATAGCCATGAATGATGAATATGTATTCCTTTCAAAAGACAAGGATAATGTAAATCCTACAGGAGGCGTGTATGCAGTAAGTATCGCTGATCCTAATAGTGTCCGTTTCCTTTCTCAAACTGGTATTCCACAAGGGACACAATTTTTTGGTATAGCTACTTTGGAAAATACTGTTCTTGCTGCCGCATTTATTATGGGAAAAGATGCGCATTTTAGAATTTATGCATGGGATGATGTAACTGCAGATCCGAAGGTGGTATTGGATTATGTTACGGTTGATAATGTTCGTCTAGGTGATAAAATGACTGTGGAGGGGACATGGACTGAAGGAAAGATTTGGTGTTATGATTCTACATCTGGTAAGGCGGTGCTTTGTTTCACGGTTTCCGATGGAGCTATTAATTCTACTCCTAAGATAGTTACTTTGGATGCGAAGATGGGAAATTATGGCGCATTCTTCCCATATAAGGATAATCAATATGTATGGGGTGGTGGTGCTGGTGCATCTGCAACACTTTTTAGTGTAGATGGAACCATGGCCGAGTCAGTGTATTCTTTCCCTACAGCCACAATTGCTTCTCCTACATTAGGAATCAGGTTCTTTACTTATAAGGAAGAAAACTATATGGCTTATGTGGTATTGAGAAATAATTATCTTGATGGCCAGTTCCGTGTGTCTGCGTTAAGTAAAGAGACCCTTGCTGAGAGTATCGATGCACTCGAGAAGTCTTATGCTTTCTATCTTGGCGATCCGAATGCTGAGGAAGACGGCGAGTATATTAAGAATGGTAATGGATGTGGGGATGGCGCTTTCCGCGTTATCGATGGAAAGTATTATTATGCTGCATTTGTTACTGGTACTGGGTTGTCTTTGTTTGAAATCAAATAATTTTTATTCCTATTATACTAATAACATTTATTTTCTATGAAAAAGAGTCTATTAATGATTCTAGGTGCAGCCGCCCTTTTGGCTGGTTGCGCTAAAGATCTTTCGCCCCAGGTGAATGATCTTCAAAGCAGACTAGAACAGCTTGAAAAGCAAGTTGAGTCTAATAAGAAGGCTATTGAAGCCCTTCAGAATGCTGACTTTATTACTAAAGTTGAGGAAACTGAGACTGGATGGTCTATAACACTTAGTAACGGAGAGGTGCTGACGCTTTATAATGGTAAAGACGGCGCTGATGGAAAAGATGGCGCCGCTGGTGCCGATGGAAAAGACGGCGATGCTTTCTTTAAATCTGTTGAGATTAAGGACGGCGTAGTTATCTTCACTTTGACAGATGGTACCTCCTTTGAAATTCCTCTTGAACAAGAATTTAAAATCGAATTTTTAGAAAGAGAAATCGGTGTTGAACCTAACGCAGAGGTGAAGATACCTTTCACTATCGTAGGAAAGACTGATGAAACAGAGGTCTATGTAGTTGCAAGTGGCGCTTATGAGGCTGAAATCAAGGGAGATTTTGTAGTAGTAAAAATCCCTTCTGTAATAACAAAGGATGCTGTCCTTCTTGCAGCTGACAATGGTCATGGAAAGACATCTATCAAATCCCTTAATTTCGAACAACACTCCTTTGATGTTGGAAATTATGCAGGATTAGCTTCTTTCTGGGGAAGTACGGCCACATTTAAGGTTTCATCAAATGTGAGATATACTGTAAGTACAAGTGCCCCTTGGCTTGAGGTGGTTAGCACAAAGGCAGTCGTTGATAATACAGTAACGATCAAAGTTCTTCCTACCCCTTGTTCATACACTCGTACAGGCGAGGTTTATGTGATGGATGCTTACGATAATAAGGTTCAGACCATAAAGATTGCTCAAGGTGGTACACAGCCTGTCATGGTGTTCGACACTGGCTATAAAACGCTAGCAGACGCTATCGCAGGTGTGGCTAAAAATGCTGGTGTTACTAAGAATGGTTATGTAGATATCGCTATTTCTGAAACGCAGTCTCCTATTGAGGAGATTCTTGCTATCCCTGAAAGTGACATGAAATATGTTGTCAGAGTACGCTCTATTGGTGGTGGTAAGGCTGAGAATTGTGTTATCCGTGGTATCAAGATTAATAATACAAATGTCGAAGTACATGATATTACAGTCGAGCCATTTGTAAAGAGTGCAGGCACAACTACAAGTATGGAGTATGCTTATGGTATTATAGTAGATAAGGGGACAACAAAACCTGTTTCTGTTAAGAATGTCATTTTTAAAACAACAGATGAGATTGTTGAATATAAGAATGCCACTTTATTTTATGCAGTAGGTACTACTGGTGAAATCAATGTAAGTAATTGTTATTTTGATGCCCGTGGGTCACGTGTTTCTCAAATATATGGTGGCAATGTTGTATTTGATGGAAATACTATTATTGATGGTTATCCAAGTTATGCAATACGTGTGGGTCAAGCAGGTAATGGAGTTAAGTTTGTCAATAATCTTGTAGATACTCCGGTATTTGTTGATGTTCATTCATCTTCTTCTAATACTACAGTTACTATTGGTGATGGAACTACAGATAATAATAGATATTCATCAAAGGTTACAACTGTTGTAAAGGGATCCGAAAAAGAGGGTGTTGTTATTAAAGTTGGTGAAAAACTTTCTTCAGGTACAGTGGATTTGAATGGCACATATACATTTGCTACTGTTCAGGAAGCACTTAATGCTGCTAACGAAGGAGATGTGATTACTCTTGGTGAACAGGAATATGCTGAAAACGTCAAGATAAGCAAGAATGTAACCATTCAGGGTAAGAATCGTGAGACTTCAGTTATCGCGGGTAACTTGGAAATCGCTTCTGGTGTCACAATCAAGAACGTTACCATTAAAGAAAAAGCCGGAGTTACTAATAATGTTTTGACTCTTAACACTGGTGGAAATTATGGTTGGGGACACAAGTACTTGTTCCGTGTAGAAAATGGTGCGAATGGAGTTCTTCTTGAGAATGCTACCATTATAGCAGATGTTGCGGATGCAACTGACAAATTCGAGGAAAGTGTTTCTACCATTTGGATTTCAGAGTCTTGGAATGTTACCATTAAGAATTGTAGGATTGTTACCACTGCAGATGGTGCATATTGTGCTAATCAGACTTATGACTCTAAAAATGTAGTATTTGAAGGTAATGAATTTGTGGGTGGAGGTGTAAAGGATTGGTCTATTCGCGTAGCGGCTGCTTCTAATGTTGCTGTGAAGGGCAATACATTCCATTCAAAATATGCGATCGATGTTCTTAATACTTTCACTGGTACTCTTGTACTTGGAGATGGTAAGTTAGATGATAATGTTTATGCTTCAGAGGTTGAGGTTGCTCTTAATGGTAATAAGAATGCATGTCTTGTTGCCGGCGCTAATTTCTTCCCTACAGATGTGGTATTTGGACATAGAGAGTCTGTTATGATTGATCCAGTATGGGAGAAAGAGTGGACAGCTAATATTGACGAACTTGGTATAAAAGATACTCGTGGTTTTGCCCTTTGGAATGGAGAGGTCGTTTGTGGTGTAGCTGATGGTGAGAAGAATGCTAATAAACAATATATTAGTTCGTATCCTATGGTCTCAGTCGCTAATGGTTCTGTTTCTAAGACTTTTGCTACACTTACCGAAGGCGCTGGATTTACAGGCTGGGTAACAGGAGTAACTGTAGTTGACAATGCGGGCAAACAAGATCTTCTTGCTTGTGGTGTAGCCTCTACAGGTAATGCATGGGCTGCCACAAACTATGATTTTTATGTATATCATTTTACAAGTCCGGACACATACGAAGTGGCGCTAAAGTGGACTATGTCAGCATCTGAAGCTGAGCGTATAGGTGATTACCTTTCATTCCGAGGAACATGGCAGGATGGTGAGATCCTTGTTTGTGCAGCGAACACTGCTGCCACTATCGGAAAGTATGCATATTCATTCATGGTTAAAGATGGTGTTGTAGCTAAAGAGCCTGTAAAGATAGCTCTTTCTGAAGATGTAGGTAATAAGAAGAGTGGTACTGCTGGTATTTATCATTATAAGGGTGATCAGTACATCATGGCCAATGAGGGTTCTGCCCCTATTATCGTTAAGAGAGAGGCTGAGCAATTCTCTTATGTAGGCATTATGGATATGACGAACTTTGTTGCAGAAGGCTCTAATGCAAAGGTTATTCGTACGCCTCAATTCGTAACTATCCGTGGTAAGGAATATATGATTTTCTTGCATGGTAATTATGCTTCTTCTAATATGAATGGGGCTTGGCTTTGTGTGGTTCCTATTAAGAATGAGAACCTTGCGGAGAGTCTTACTAGCATAGATGCTGCTGATATAAAGATGATGAGAATAGCTCCATCAAGTGTCCCTGCTGGTAATGGATTTGCTGGACTTGGTGTCGAGCTTGAAGGATATGGATGTAAGATTGGCTATGGCCTTCGTCATGGTGAAATCGGATTTGTTAATTATATTCCGTAGTATAATCGAATAATCATTTTTATATTGATATTAGGGCTGGCTCGAAGGGGTCAGCCCTTTTTGGTAATGATTATTTTTATTAAATTTGTTCTTTGTACATTCTATTTATGATAGCACGGCACATGACTCCAATTTTTTCTATTTTAGTGGCGGTAGTTTCACTTTTTTCGTGCGCCCCTAAACCAGCCACGCCTTTAAATCCGGATATTCCTAAACCTCAAATCCAGCCCAGGATAGAATCTGTAAATCTGTTAGAGTATCCATCGGCTACGATTAAAATAGAAGATTCTAAAATTCAGGTCATCCTTCCTTATGGATCGATATTAGGCAAAGCAACTCTTGACTTGACGATGCCACAGGGTTGTGTGTCAGAACCAGTATGTCCGACAGAGGTGGACTTGACAAAATCATTTAATATATTTGTCACAGCACCTGATGGAGCTTCGCGCAAATATACTTTCTCCGCTAGTGTGGCGGCGTCAAATGTGGTTAAAATTAAGTGGTTCCAGCTTGAAGGTTATCTTATAAAAGCGGAAAACATAGATGGAGATTATGTATTTACTCTTCCATACGGAGCGGATTTAACGAATCTAAAAGTTAATCTGGCTTCTGATTATAAATTTTCCACCCGGCCGGATATTGCTTCCGGAGTGGATCTTAGTGCTCCATGTGAGGTGAAAGTGTATGCAGAGGATGGACTATCTTTTAAGACAGTTGTTTTACGAGCAGAGCATTATACGAAGGATAAAGGCGTTAGGGGTGTTTATCTACCATCTCCTTCACATACGAATTCATTTGGTAATTATAATAATCTGTGCGAATCCATGGATTTGTTAGCTGATTTGAATTTTAATTGCATCTATGTATGTGCATGGGCTGCGACTAAAACGGCATGGCCAAGTGAAGTTCTTTTGAAAAATAGCACTTATTCGAGTGTAGAGGAACTTAATATGTACAGATACTATACAGGTGGAAGTGGAGATGCTATAGCTGACATGATTTCCGAAGGACATAAACGAAACATAAAAGTTATTTTGTGGTTTGAATATGGTTTCATGCATGCCGTGGGAGGTGTTAATACAGATGATCCGCTACTTGCAAAGCATCCTGATTGGATAGGGCTGAATAGTAGTGGAAACTATTGTAATTATAATGGAACTGATTTTTATCTAAATTCATATAGTAGTGAGGTTCAGCAGTTTATGCTTGATCTTGTGGCAGAGGCCGTAAATCGTTATCCGGAGTTAGATGGGATTCAAGGAGATGATAGGCTACCAGCAAGTCCTACTAATGCTGGTTATAATAAGGAAACATTGGATGAATATGTGGCTCAGACTGGAAAGTCTCGTCCTACCGGGGCGAAGAATGCTGATTTTGAGAAATGGAAGATGAATAATCTTAACCAATTCGCCTTAAAGTTGCATGACACTGTTAAAAATATAAGAAGGGATTGCTTGGTATGTTTTGCTCCTAATAAATATCCATGGGCATATAATAATCTTTGTCAAGATTGGCCATCGTGGGTAAAGAGTGGGGCGTGTGAATTTCTTACTGTTCAGTGTTATGTAACTGCTAATTATGAACGTGATGTTAATTCTCAAATTGCAGAGATGAAAAAAATCACATCGAAGAATATCTTCCAGCCCGCTATGATTTTAAAAAATGGGGCAAATCTTCTTTCTGCAGAGATGCTCTCAGAGCAGTTATGTTATAATCGTAAGGTTGGGACTATGTGTGAGGCCCAGTTTTGGTTCGATGGGCTGTTGATGCCGGAAATTCAAAAAATGTTTAAGTTGTTTTATTCTTACCCTGTGGACTTCCCGGAATTGTAATGTCGTAAAAATTAAATTTAATAGTATACAATGAAAAAATCGTTATGCAGTATCGCTTTAGCAGCGGTTTTAGGATTCTCATCTTGCTCTAGTCCTAGTGTGGATATTCTAATCGTAGGAGGAGGAGCATCGGGGACTATGGCTGGTATTCAAGCAGCTAGAATGGGGTGCAAGACTATGATCGCAGAGGAAACAGTCTGGATAGGAGGAATGCTTACTTCAGCAGGAGTATCTGCGATAGATGGTAATTATCGTCTTCGCGGTGGACTTTTCGGTGAATTTACAGATGCTTTAGCTGAGCATTATGGTGGTTATGAGGCTCTCAAGACTGCTTGGGTGAGTAACATAATGTTTGAGCCTTCTGTTGGCGAGGCTATTTTGGAGCAAAAAGTGGCAGCCGAAAAGAATCTTATTTTGGAAAAAGAATACCGCTTTGAGAAGGCTGAACAGTCTGAAGAAGGATGGAAGGTGACATTTTCTACGCCTAGAGGAAAGAAGTGTGTGAAGGCTCGCGTGCTTGTAGATGGAACAGAACTAGGTGATGTGGCAAAGTCTTGTCGAATAAAATATCATATAGGCTTCGATCCTAAGTCTTATACAGGGGAAAAGATGGCCTTTGAAAAAGGTAATGATATCGTTCAGGATTTGACTATGGTTATGACACTGAAAGATTATGGTCCTGATGCTGACAAAACTATAGAAAAGCCGGAAGACTATGATATTAACAACTATGTGAATTGCTGTCTAAATCCACTGAATACGTATTTCGAAAAAGGTCAAAAGCAGTGGTCTCCTGATATGATGCTGACATACGGAAAGTTGCAGAACGGCAAGTATATGATTAATTGGCCAGTAGAGGGAAATGATTTTTATGCCAATTTAATAGATATGGATCGTCATCAACGCGATTCTGTTATTCATAAGGCTAAACTTCGTACACTTGGATTCTTGTATTTTATTCAGACAGAACTTGGATATAAGAATCTAGGTCTTGCGGATGATGAATATCCTACAGAAGATAGATTGGCTTTCTTCCCTTATCATAGGGAAAGTCGTCGAACGGAAGGCGAATATTTATTTACTATGGATGAATTAGAAAATAGATATGATTTTACCGGATATAGAACTGGTGTGGCGGTGGGAGATTATCCTGTTGATCATCATCACTTTGCATGCCCTGAATGGAAGATATATGCACATCTGTGGTTTGCAAAAGTTCCTTCGTTTACGCTTCCTGTCGGTACTTTGGTACCTCTCGGTGTAGAGGATTTTATCGTTGCCGAAAAGTCTATAAGCGTGTCTAACCTTGCGAATGGTACCACTCGACTTCAGCCTGTAGTATGTGAGATAGGTCAGGCAGCAGGTGTTATGGCAGCTCTTGCTGTTAAGAATAATTGCAAAGTACGCGAAGTTAAGGTAAGAGATGTGCAACGCGAACTTCTTGATGCCGGTGCTTACATACAGCCATATCTGGATTTAAAGAAGGATGATCCTGATTTTAAGATGCTTCAAAGAATAGGAAGTACCGGGTTACTTCACGCAGAAGGGAAAAGTGTTGCTTGGTCTAATGAAACTTGGATGCGTATTGCAGATCCTCTTGTGTGGGATGACCTTTTCTTAGAGGATTATTACGGGATAGTGCATAACCCATCGAAAGAACAGGTAAAAGTTTCGGAATTTGTTGAATTGCTCTCACGTATATCTATGAAAGAAAAGGAGGAGATAGGTAAGATTTCAGGATTTGACGTGGATGCTCAGCAAGGCCTTACGCGTCTTGATGCAGCGCGTGCTATCGATTTGGTCTTAAATCCTTTCGTGCGCGATGTCGATTTTAAAGGAAATTTAAAGTAGTAACTCGGGCTGGGCAAAAGTGCTCAGCCCTAATTTTTATTATAATGTCATTTATAGAAGATAGAGTTGTTTGTGAAGCACTTACGTTTGATGATGTTTTGTTAGTTCCATCATACTCGAAGGTGCTGCCCCGAGATGTGAGTTTAAGAACTCGTTTCAGTCGTAATTTATCATTGTCCATTCCCATTGTATCAGCTGCCATGGACACCATAACAGAAGCCTCTATGGCACTGGCTATAGGAGGTTGTGGTGGGATAGGTGTTATTCATAAGAATATGTCTATAGAAAGCCAGGCCGAGAATGTTGAGAAGGTAAAAAAGAAGAATTTAGTCGTTGCTGCTGGTGTTGGCATAACAGATAATGTGATGGCAAGGGTGGAAGCTCTTGTAAGTGCAGGAGTGGATGCTATAGTGCTAGATTCGGCTCACGGAGATTCCTCACGGGTTGTTGAGGTACTAAGGTTGATTAAAGGTTGTTACACAAATGTAGATGTTGTAGTTGGCAATATTGCTACAGCTTCGGCTGCGTTAAGACTGATCGATGCCGGGGCAGATGCTTTAAAGGTAGGAATTGGCCCTGGTTCAATATGTACCACGCGAGTGGTTTCCGGTGTAGGTGTGCCTCAGATTACTGCCATTTATGAAGTATCTAATGCCGTGAAGGGCTCCGGCGTTCCGGTTATTGCAGATGGAGGTATAAGGTATTCGGGAGATGTGGTAAAAGCTCTTGCTGCCGGAGCAGATAGCGTGATGTTAGGCTCTATGTTCGCAGGAACGGACGAAGCCCCAGGACAGGTAATGGAAAACGATGGAAAGAAATATAAAGTTTATAGGGGAATGGGGTCACAGGATGCTATGAGAGCTGGGTCAAGTGATAGATATTTTCAAAATGGCGCAAAAAAGCTTGTGCCTGAAGGTGTCGTGGCTAAGGTGCCATATAAAGGAAGTGTTTCGGAGGTTATTTTTCAGATATTAGGGGGACTTCGTTCTGGAATGGGATATTGTGGAGCTGAGGATATTCGGGCGCTGCACGGCGCGAAATTCGTACGGATAACGGCCAATGGACTTGTGGAGAATCATCCTCACGATGTGATAATGACAGAGAATTCGCCTAACTACAGCAGATAATGGAAAAGATATTGATAGTGGATTTCGGCTCGCAGTACACGCAACTAATTGCGCGAAGAATCCGAGAGATGCAGGTGTATTGTGAGATTATACCTTTTAATAAATTCGACTCATACGAATTATCTTCTCAAATCTGTGGGGTAATATTAAGTGGTAGTCCTTGTTCTGTAAGACAAAATGATGCGCCAAGCGTGGATTTGAAAACCTTGAGAGGGCATTGGCCATTATTAGGTATATGCTATGGCGCTCAATATCTGGCTTTTTCTGCAGGCGGAATGGTGGAAAAATCACCTACACGGGAATATGGTAGAGCGCAGATGCATGTGGAAGACTCATCCGATTCGCTTATGTACGGATTAGATTCTGACTCTATAGTGTGGATGTCACATGGTGACACGATAACAAATGTGCCATCGGAATTTCATATTATAGCTTCAACCGCGGATGTGCGTGTTGCAGCTTTTAAAATAGAGGAAGAAAATACATGGGGACTTCAGTTTCATCCGGAAGTGTATCATAGCGTTCAGGGTGAGATGCTCCTTAGAAATTTTGTCTTGAAAATATGTGGATGTAAGGGTGATTGGACAAGTGAAAGCTTTATTAATCAGACAGTTCGTGAGTTAAAGGAAAAGATAGGAGATGAGGAAGTGGTGATGGCTCTTTCGGGAGGTGTAGATTCAACTGTGGCAGCCGTCCTTTTACATAGGGCCATAGGTGATAGACTTCATTGTATTTTTGTCGATTCTGGACTGATGAGGAAGAATGAAGCGGCCGAAGTTCTAGCTTCATATCAAGGGATGGGGCTTAATATACGAGGAATAGATGCTTCATCAAAGTTTTTGAGTGATTTGGCGGGGGTGACTGATCCTGAGCGGAAGCGTAAGATTATCGGACGTGATTTTATAGAGGTGTTTAATGCCGCCGTAACGGAATTGAAAAATGTGAAGTGGCTTGGCCAAGGGACCATTTATCCTGATGTGGTAGAATCGGCAAAAGTTAATGGTACAGCAGTAGTTATAAAGTCGCATCATAATGTGGGTGGGCTTCCAGAAAAAATGACTTTGAAAGTGGTGGAGCCGCTTAGACTCCTGTTTAAAGATGAAGTCAGAAAAGTAGGTGTGCAGTTAGGCATAAAGCCTTCGTTGATAGGTAGACATCCTTTTCCCGGGCCTGGTTTGGGTATTCGAATAGTTGGCGAAGTTACTCCACAACGGGTTCACCTATTGCAGGATGTAGATAAAATTTACATCGATATTTTGCGTGAGGAAGGCCTTTACGAGAAAGTATGGCAAGCCGGTGCTATCCTTTTGCCGGTTCAAAGTGTGGGCGTTATGGGGGATGAACGCACATACGAGTCGTGTGTGGTCCTACGAGCAGTCACTTCAGTAGATGGAATGACAGCGGACTGGGCACAACTACCCTATAAAGTACTTGCACGCTTATCAAACGAGATTATAAATAAGGTACAAGGTGTTAATAGGGTAGTATATGACATTTCTTCAAAACCACCGGCTACAATAGAGTGGGAGTAGCCGGGGATTAGCGCTTCATATATTTTTTAAGGTATGGGCTTATCCAGTCAGCGTATCGCATCATCCCCAAGTCTGTAAAGTGTATGTTCTCTACAAAGGCTTCTGCATCGTGACCCACCATGTCGTCAGACTTTAGATAATAGATACGCTTCTCGCCCTGCTTTTTTAACTTTTCGAAAAGTTCTCTTTGTGCAGCGTTTTTCTTATCCACTTCGGTTTTTATATTGGAGTCCCAATCGTAGTGGGCAAAATGAGGGTCTTCCAAAAAGAGTATAGGAACATCAGGATGAGCATCACGCACGATTCTAAAGAATTGTTCTCCTTTTTCTCGAATAAGGTAGTCGTATGCATTTGGGACATAATCGAATACGAAAATCGCCGGGTTCTCTACAGAGGCCATCAATTCCGCGATCTCCATATCCAGGAGTGCATTTCCACTGAAACCAAGATTGATGACTTCGCGGTTAAATCTTCGCCCGAGAATATTTGTATAAGCCATGCCCGGCCGATTAGCACATCCACCTTGCAGAATAGATGTCCCATACATTACGATGGGACTATCTGAACGAGGTGTTTCTACTAGAGGAGCCTTGATGTAAGCTGTGGAATCTACGCCTATTTCAAGACTGCTAATTCCATCATACAGAGGTAGATAAAGCATGTATTCAGTAGCCTTTCCGGACATATTGCCGATTACTTTCGCCTCTGTAGTTTTACTGGAAGGGTTTGGTTTTGCAGCGGCGATAAACCTCCACTCACCTTTATCATTAAGTCCATAAAGGTCCAGTCCACGAGTCCCTACCAAGGTCTGATGATTCATCATATTGCCGAATTTGGCCGTCCATCGACACCAAATAGTCGTGGAATTGGAATTGAAGCGGATGTAAAGGCCAGCACTATTACGGCCAAGGTTCCAGATTGCATCGCGGCTTCGGCCTTCGAATTCGGCAGGAAGTCGTTCGTAGCGCTCTTTAGTATCTTCTCTCGCTTTTCCGTAGAGGGGGAGATTATCAGCATTGGTATAAACTTGCGCAGATGCAACTATGCTGGAAAAGAGCAGGGTTGCGATTAGGCCAATCGATTTATTCATAAGGTTCAAAAGGCATTGACCAATTCATTATCGTTGCTATGTAAGGTGCTATAACACTGGCCATTTTGCGGTGTCCGCTATAGTTAGGGTGATAAGAAGCTCCCAAGTCTGAGTCATTGTTGTGAACTTGTGGGTTAATGGCAATAGCAAATACATTCTTCAGTCCGCTGCGTTCAACGGCGGCTTTAACCCATAGGCCTAGAGTTTCATCCGATTTTGCCGCTACACAGAGAACAGGGACCTCTCCGTGGAATTCTCTTACTTTCTTCAAGAGTGCTTTGTATGATTCGCACCATTGGGTGAGTGTAGGTTGTTTTCCTGTTGAGAAGTCATTGGCTCCTAAATAGATAACGACAAGGTCTGGCTTATATGTAGGAGTCCATGCGGTTTCGGCATATTGGTCGAAAGTTTGCCCGTAGAGTTTTACCATATTCTCGTGTTGGTTGAAATCGCCGTAATTACGAACTACTCCTCTACCGCTATGGCTTATGTGTATGGCTTCGGCATCGAAATATCTGGCCAATATATCGGCATAAGTCAGAGATGGATTTTCTTCTTCTGGGATGAATGGAGAAGTGGCAGAAGGGGCTTCTGTTCCATATCCACAAGTATAAGAATCTCCTATGAATTCAATCATGTGTGGTTTCATGGATGGGGCTTCAAGAAAAACGCCATCTGTACTAAATTCATTTATAGTAATGCATCCCTGCTCTGCTTCAGTTCTTTTTTGTAGGATAACTTCGTGAACGCCTTTTTTGCCTTTGAAAAGAGTAAGTGTGGTGTCGCTTTCTATGCATAAAACCGCATCCTTATGTGCACTTTGAGCTTTGTCAATCCAAATATTGAGGTAATCCTTATGGGTGTCAGAACATTTCAACTTTAGGGTGCTTCCTTTGAATTTCACCCTTATGGTTGTGGCGCTCCAATCGAATTTAACAGAGCCGGTGTTCATGTCAATTTCAGTACGGCCAATATAGGACACTTTCGCGTCTGTGGCTTTGATGGTTTCGGCGCTACTTATAGCACACGAAAACAGCGCTATGGCTGCAAGTAGTAGTGTTTTTTTCATGATGACAAATATACGAAATATATTTCAGACTTGCACTGAAACGGGATTTTGCGTAAATTAGAGCCATAATTGACAAACAAAATACTTGGATATTTATATGAACACTGAAATTAATTTTAAGGAGCTTGCTTCTCGATATGAGAAGGAACTTCGTGAGAATTGTCTCCCATTTTGGCTTAACCATTCTATTGACAAAGAATTCGGTGGTTATTTCAGCTGCTTGAATAGAGATGGTAGCGTCTATGACACTGACAAATTCATCTGGCTTCAGGGTCGTGAAGTCTGGCTTTTCGCCATGCTTTACAATAATCTGGAAAAAAATCCGGAGTGGCTGCAGACTGCAATAGGTGGCGCGGAATTCCTGAAAAAGTATGGACACGACGGGAATTACGATTTTTATTTCTCAGTAACGCGCGAAGGCAAGCCTCTTGTTCAGCCGTATAATATCTTCTCGAACACATTTGCCTGCATGGCATTTGCCCAGCTTGCAAAAGCTACTGGTAATGAGGAATATGCACAGATAGCCAAGAAGACGTTTGATCGTATCCTCGCTCGTCGCTCTAACCCTAAGGGACAGTGGAATAAACTTTATCCTGGGACGCGCCCTATGAAGGATTTTGCACTTCCTATGATTATATGTAATATGGCCCTTGAAGTGGAGGATATAATAAATGACCCTGCACTTATCGAAAAGACTATAGACGAAAGTGTACACGAGATAGTGGATGTGTTCTATCAGCCGGATTTGGGCGTTATTATGGAGAATCTTTCTCCTGATGGAAAACTTATCGATTGTTTTGAAGGGCGTAGAGTTAATCCAGGACACGACTTAGAGGCTATGTGGTTCCTTATGAACATTGGCATCCGTCGTCATGACCAAAAGCTGATAGAAAAGGCTGTGGAAATATCCCTGAGCGTTATAAACTATGGATGGGATAAAAAGTACGAAGGTATATTCTACTTTATGGATCGAAAGGGTTATCCGACACAGGAACTCGAATGGGATCAGAAATTGTGGTGGGTTCACCTCGAAAGCTCCATCGCTATGATAAAAGGTTATCAATTAACTGGTAATAAGGAGTGCCTTGAGTGGTTCAAAAAATTGAATGATTATATGTGGGCGCATTTCAAAGACCAGGAATATCCAGAGTGGTTCGGATACCTTAATCGTCGTGGTGAAGTGTTGCTTCCTCTAAAAGGTGGTAAATGGAAGGGTTGCTTCCATGTTCCAAGAGGACTTTATCAGATTTGGCAGATTCTTGAAACATTAAAATAAAGAGTCGTGAGGAAAATACAAATAGCCGTCATATTGGCTCTTTTCGCGCTTTTGTCGGCGTGTAAATCGAGTGATAAGTCTTACTTAAATGATAAACTATACGAAACACCTCAGATAGGAAAGGCCCTGCCCATCAGGGCCACCTTTCTTGATGAGGTGAGTTGGGATATTCCTCATCAAAACTGGGGTGTAAAGGAATGGGATAAGGACTTTCAGTGCATGAAAGACATGGGTATAAATACAGTGGTCATGATCCGTTGTGGACTTGGCCGCTGGCTTGCTGCCCCCTTCGAGTCTGTCCTAAATGCCAATCCTAATGCCATCTATCCTCCGGTGGATCTTGTGGAGATGTTTCTTACCCTTGCCGATAAGCATGATATGGCATTTTATTTTGGAACCTATGATTCTGGCCAATGGTGGCACGAAGGGGAATACCAGAAAGAAATAGATGTAAACATAGCCCTTGTCGATGAGGTATGGGCGAAGTATGGTCATCATAAGAGTTTTCAAGGATGGTATTTAAGCCAGGAAGTTAGTCGTAGGACGAAGAATATAGCTAAGATTATGGCGGGCGTCGGAAAGCACGCTAAGGAGATTTCAGGCGGGTTGCCGTGTATGATTTCTCCATATATTCATGGCGTTAAAACGGATCAAGTCATGTGGGGAGATACAGCGACTACTGTGGAAGAACATGAAAGAGAGTGGAATGAAATCCTTAGGGATGTTCAAGGCTCAGTGGATATTCTGGCTTTCCAAGATGGTCAAGTGGATTACTGGGATCTTTATGACTATCTGTGTGTTAATAAGAAGCTTGCGGATAAATATGGAATGCATTGCTGGACAAATGTCGAGAGTTTTGACCGTGACATGCCTATACGGTTTCTTCCTATCAAGTGGGAAAAGCTTCTTTATAAACTCGATGCCGCCAGGCGTGCCGGAATGGAGGATGTAATCACATTCGAGTTCAGTCACTTTATGAGCCCTAATTCTTCGTATACACAGGCAGGGCATCTTTACGATCGTTATTGCGATCATTTTGGAATAAAAAATAAACACTATAGTAAGTAATGCGAAGAAGCCTTTTGTTAATTAGCGCTTGTATATTGGCCTTGGTATCGTGTGGTTGCGATAAGGATATAAAAAATGCCGAGGGACTTGCAAGGAGGATAATGGGAGAGCGTGCAGCTGCGATTGTTTTTGAAAAAATTGACTCCGAGGAAGATGTCTACGAATTAGAATCAGTGAAAGGTAAGGTTTATATACGTGCCAATAATGCCAATTCCATGGCCGTTGGTCTGAACCGTTACCTGCAGCAGTGGTGTCTTGCCAATGTTAGTTGGTATGATTATAATCTGGTGGAATTGCCTGAAACTCTTCCTATGGTTGAGGATAAGATAAGGGTAAAGGCTACAGTAGATACGAGATTTTTCTTGAATTATTGCACCTATGGCTATACTATGCCGTGGTGGAAATGGGAGCAGTGGGAGCGGTTTATAGACTGGATGGCCCTAAATGGAGTTAATATGCCTCTTGCCATAACGGGTCAAGAGGCTGTATGGCAGAAAGTGTGGGAAAGGTATGGACTTAGTGATGAGCAGATACGCTCATTTTTCACAGGACCTGCACATTTACCATGGCAGAGAATGTGTAATCTCGATTACTGGGAAGGTCCACTGCCACAGGAATGGATAGATGGTCAGGCAGAATTACAAAAGAAAATATTAAAGCGTGAACGTGAATTTAATATGACTCCTGTACTGCCGGCTTTTGCCGGACATGTGCCGGCAGAATTGGCCGAGGTCGTTTCGGAAAAATTGGACACATTCAGAGTAAGTTATTGGGGTGGATTTGCCGACAAGTATCGTTGCACCTTTTTAAGTCCTATGGATAAGCATTTTGCTGATATCCAGAGAATATTTCTCGAAGAGCAGACCAAGCTTTATGGTACCGACCACATCTATGGGATAGATCCATTTAATGAGGTTGACGCTCCGTTTTGGGATCCTAACACCCTTGCTGAAATATCGAGGGGAATATATGATAGCTTAACGGCTGTAGATCCAGATGCTATATGGCTTCAGATGGGGTGGCTTTTTTATGCTGACCCGACACACTGGACAGATGAGAATATAAAGGCGTATCTTACTGCAGTGCCGAAGGGCAGAATGATGTTGCTGGATTATTACTGCGATTATACTCAGATATGGAAACGTACCGAGAGTTTTTATGGGCAGGATTTTATTTGGTGCTACCTTGGGAATTTCGGAGGTATGACTGGTATCGAAGGTGACTTTCATCAAAACGACGAGTGGATCCAAGAAACCATGGAAAATGCAGGCCAGGGATTTAGAGGGCTTGGATGTACCCTTGAAGGCTTCGGTGTTAATGAGCCGGTGTATGAGGCTGTGTTGGCTCGTGCATGGGATACAGGAAGAACACTTGATGAATATATTGATAATATAGCAGATAGGCATCTAGGAAGGGTAGATGAAAAGTATCGGAGTTTCTGGCATATTATCGCTGATAAGATTAGCGTCTCTCATCCAGTAACTGGCAGTGCAAGCGTGGTTAATGCACACCCTAATTTAGAGGGGAATTGGCATTGGACAACGGTAATAGCAAGAGGCTATGATGAAGAAGATTTGGAAAATGCGTGGGAACTTTTATCTGAAGTAGATGGTAGTAGTTCGTATTTGGCTTATGACAAGGCCAATGTCCATCGCCAAGTTCTATGTAATCGCACGGCTGCATATCGTGATCGGTTTACCGCTGCATATAAGAAGGGTGATCGCAATGGAATGCTCGCAGCGAAAAAAGCTTTCCTTGAATTATGTGACGAGATAACTGCAGTACTGAGCACAAGAAAAGAGTTTTCTTTGGAAGATTGGATAAGTGATGCACGAAGTTGGGGTGATACGCCAGAGCAGAAGGCATATTATGAAAAGAATGCGCGTACTTTGATTTCAGTATGGGGAGATTCTTTTCATCTGTGGGATTATGCCAATCGTGATTGGGATGGTCTTGTGGATACATATTATAAAGTAAGGTGGGAGCGCTTCTTTGATGCTGTTATAGCTGCATTCGATGCAGGTGAGTCTTTTGTGAATGCTAAAAGTACAGGATATGTTGGCAGTACGGCTTCAGGATCTTCGGCAGATGTCAATGGAAGAGCGCTTCAATATGATGAACAGATTTGGAAATTTGCCTGCGAATGGGCACATATAGAAGAGTAAGAATGAAAAAATTAGTTATAGTAGTGGCGTCGGTGGCATTGGCCATATCTTCTTGTGGAGGAAATAGCTCCAAGAAGCCAGAAATCAGCTCGCCGGATGGTAGAACAAAGGTTAGCGTTCAGACAATAGAAGGGGTTCTTTCTTATATGGTAGAGCGTGATGGAGAGCAGGTGATCGCACCTTCAGTATTGGGTTTTGAACTTATGGGAAGGAATATCCTTGGGGATAACACCGAGATATTGAGTGTAAGTCATTCGAGTTATGATAAGACATGGGAGACCGTGTGGGGAGAGAGTCGGTTAATTGAGGATAGGCATAATGCGATGATCGTGCATACGGCGCATCTTGATGTGGAATTCAGGGTCTTTAACGATGGTATAGGATTCAGGTATATTTTCCCTGAGGAGTTGGGTGATTTTAATATCAGGGAAGAACTTACCGAGTATCGATTTGCCCGCTCTGACCATAAGATATGGTGGATGCCAAGGAGCGTTCCTTATTATGAGGCATACGCGGAGTGTACGGCATTGGATAAAATAGATTGTGCCTATACTCCTGTTACTATTGAAGGCGCAGATGGCAGGTTTTATTCTATACATGAGGCTGCTCTTCTTGATTTTGCTAAGGTAAATCTCGTAGCCGAAGATGCTTCTACCCTGAAGACTTCTCTCACCAAGTGGTCAGATGGGACAGGTGTGTATGTAACTACAACTCGTACTACGCCGTGGAGAACAATTCTTATTGCAGACAGAGCAGGAGATCTCATAGAGTCTCATTTGATGTTGAATCTTAATGAGCCTTGTAAGATTGAAGACCCTTCATGGTGTAAGCCAGGGAAATATATAGGAATATGGTGGGAATTACACAAATACATACACACATGGTACTATGGACCGCAGCATGGAGCTACCACAGAGAGAACTAAGGCATATATTGACTTTGCTGCAACTCATAACATACAGGCAGTGTTAGTAGAAGGCTGGAATGAAGGCTGGGAGGGTGATTGGATGAAAAATAGCACAGGATTTAGTTTTACTAAAGCTTATCCTGACTATGATTTTGATCAGGTGATGAAGTATGCAGCGTCTAAGGGCGTACAGATGATTATTCATAATGAAACAGCAGCTAATACCGACCATTATCTTTCACAGATAGATTCAGCATATTCTCTTTATCATAAATATGGTATGCATTATGTGAAAACTGGGAATGTAAATCTTTTGATGGATGGGAAGGAAGAACATGATGGCCAATACGGAGTAAACAGACTTCATAAGATTGTAGAGATAGCAGCTAAGTATCAAATTAATATCGATGAACATGAGCCTTGTATCCCGACAGGACTTTGTCGTACTTGGCCGAATCTAATGACAGGAGAGGCAATACGTGGACAGGAACACGATGCTTGGGAATCGGATGGTGGAAATAAGCCTGAACATCAGACAGTTTGTCCATTTATTAGAGGACTTGCCGGGCCAATGGACTACACTTTCGGAACATTCGATTTTTCTAATCCTAATACGCCTACGAGTCGCGTGAAAACCACCATTTCAAAGCAACTCGCTCAGTACGTGGTGATTTATAGTCCGCTTCAGATGGCTTCTGATCTTTATGAAGCATACGAAGGAGTACAGGCGTTCGATTTTATAGAAGATGTACCTACAGATTGGGAGCAAACGAAGGTGATAGATGCCGTGATAGGGGATTATATTGTTACCGCCCGTCAGCGTAGGGGTGGCGAAGATTGGTATCTGGGTGCTATCACCGATGAAAATGCCCGTGCCCTTGATATTCCTCTTTCTTTTTTGGGTAAAGGAAAGTGGCAGGCTCAAATTTATGAGGATACCCCACAGACTAGTTATGAAAACTCTCCGCAGACTTACCAATATGTGGAAAAGGATGTGGATGCCAGGGATACTTTACATTTAAACCTTGCTACATCAGGTGGATGTGCGATTAGATTTATAAAGAAATGAGGAGATTAATTTGTGCATTGATTCTTTTTGCCTCTGCGATGACTTTTGTACAGGCAAGAGATTTTCGCCTTTCTTCCCCTTCAGGCGATATAAAGATAAATGTGAGCGCAGGGGCTGATTTGAGATGGAGTGTAGAAGCTGGTGGAGAGACTCTACTTGAGCCAAGTGTGATATCAATGTCTTTTTCTGATGGAACATACCTTGGCAGAAATCTTTCGCGTATCAAAGTATTCAGGCGTTCTGCAGACGATATGCTTGTGGACTTGGTCCCTACCAAATTCCGTAATGTCGAGGATAAATATAACGAGATGAAACTTCGTGTAGGTAAGGATTGGGCAGTTGTTTTCCGAGCTTATGATAATGGTGTGGCATATCGTTTTGAAACTTATTTTGCGCGTGATGTGGAAGTAGAGACAGAGACTTCCGAGTGGAAGTTCGCTTCAGATTGCGATGTATATTGGGCTGGCGAGAAAAACGATTCATACATAACGCATTGCGAGGCCAATTTTGCATTGCAGAAACTTTCGGCCGTGGATAGGAACACTTATTCGTATTTACCATTAAGTTTAAAAACTCCGAGTGGAGTGCGAATGGTGATTACTGAGGCTGACCTCTTTGATTATCCTAATTTAATGCTTCGCTCTACACTGGAATCTACTTCTTTAAGTGCAGAATTCCCTCATGTTATAGATGCCTATGAAATGCGCACGGATAGGGATGTTACGATTACTTCGCTTGCCAATGTAATAGCCCGAACAAAAGGGGAAAGGACATATCCTTGGAGGGTTATGACCATAGGAACAGATAGATCCTTATTGGAAAATACTTTGCCGTGGCAGTTATCCTCTAAGGAAGTTCCGGGAGATTATTCATGGTTAAAACCGGGGAAGATTAGCTGGGAATGGTGGGCTATGCTCAATGTTTATGGCGTGGATTTCGAGGCAGGCGTTAATACGCAGACTTATAAATACTATGTGGATTTCGCAGCAAAGTATGGTCTACAATACATTCTTATGGATGAAGGCTGGAGTAAGTCTACGCTTAATATAGTAGAGCCTAAGGACGGACTTGAACTTCAAGAAGTTATAGATTATGCTCGCTCTAAGGGTGTAGGAGTGGTTTTATGGACGCTTTGGACTCCATTTGTAAATGATGGAATTGAAAGTATATTGGATGTTTACCAGAAGTGGGGAGTGTCCGGAATCAAGATAGACTTCATGCAGATGCAGGATCAGAACATGGTGAACTTTTATGAAGATATCGCAAGAGAATGTTGCAAACGTCACTTGTTAGTGGATTTTCATGGGGCTTTCAAACCAGCCGGCCTTCAGAGGAAATATCCTAATGCCATGACTTACGAGGGTGTATATGGAATGGAGCACGATAAGTGTTCGTATGACATATCCCCGGACCATGATCTAAAACTACCTTTTACTCGTATGGTTGCCGGGCCAATGGATTATACGCCAGGGGCTGTGAATAACGCTACTCGTGAGGATTTTGCTATAAGGTGGAATCATCCTATGAGCCAAGGAACTCGCAGTCATCAAGCGGCTCTTTTCGTGGTTTTTGAGAGTCCACTTACTATGCTATGTGATTCGCCCTCTAATTATTACAAGGCGCCGGACTTCGCTGAATTCATAGCTGAAATTCCGACCGTGTGGAATAGGACCATATCTCATGAGGCCGTGGCCGGGGAGTATGTGCTTATTTCTCGAGAGACTATGGACGGAAGATGGTATAGCGCTGGACTTACGAATTGGACTGGAAGGACACTGACTTTGGATACGTCGTTTTTGCCACAGGGCCATTGGCAGGTAATAATACATAAAGATGGTGTTAATGCCAATATGTGGGCAGAAGATTATAAAATCGAAGTTTTGGAAATCGAAGCAGGAGACACTCTTGAAGTTAAGATGGCCAATGGCGGAGGCTGGGCTGCAGAATTTATAAAGAAATGAGACGCGCGTTAATATCATTACTATATTTTTTTATAACCATCACTTTAAGCGCTTCTGAAATTAAAGTGAGCGGATATGTACGTGATAATCATGGAAAACCGGTATCCGGAGTTAAGGTTACAGATGGATTTGATATAGTACGCACCGATGCTGCAGGCCATTATGAGTTAAATGCTCGGGAGAATGCTAACTTTGTTTATATAAGTGTTCCATCAGGATTTGAAACGTCCCTTCGAAACGGAGCCCCGCATTTCTATAAGCAGATTGATAGGTCAAATAAAACACAAAAGTCTGATTTTGAGATTATAAGAACAGGGAAGGATGAAACGCACCATCAGTTTGTCGTGTTCGCAGATGTGCAGGTATATAATGAAAGTGAAATAGATTATGTTTATAAGGCTGCCGCAGATGTGCAGACAGACATTGTCTCCAATGGAGTTCCGACATTTGGAATGTCGTGTGGCGACATAGTAGGTACTTGGTCAAGCGGATTATCTGAAAGGATACAAACGGCAACATCTTCTGCGGGGTTTCCATTTTATGCACTTATGGGAAATCATGACTATCAAAGTGGAGTAGGAACTAACGAGGAGTCTAAAGTAGCATATACAAGCAAGTACGGACCTACATATTATTCTTTTGATAAAGGTCAGATGCATTATGTGGTTCTTGATGATGTGTTTTATTTCTATCGCCATTACATAGGGTATCTGGAAGATTCTCAGCTTGAATGGCTTAAGAAAGATCTTTCGGATGTGCCGGAGGGCAGTACGGTTGTGCTATTCTTGCATATTCCTACATATAGTAAACAAGCTCGTGAAGGTCAATGGAATAAAGAAGAGTATAACAAGATAGTCACTAACAGAAATGCTTTATATAAGATTATGGAGCCTTTTAAATTGCATATTTGCTCAGCACATGAACATTATGCTGAGAATTATGTGATTAAAGACAATATTTTCGAGCATGTGCACGCTCCGTTAAGTGGCTTATTCTGGCAGAGTCTTTATAGTTGCGATGGAGTTCCGTGGGGATATTATGTTTATGATGTAAAAGGTAATGAGATTACTGAGTGGTATTATAAACCTGTCGGAAAATCACGTGATTGTCAGTTTTCTGCCTATAGAGTAGGAGAGGATCCTATGAAACGCACATCCGTAGTGGCGAATGTATGGAATTATGATCCTGCATGGAAAGTTGAGTGGCGAGAAAATGGAGTAGATCAAGGTCCTATGACGCAATATAGTGGATGGGATAGGAATATAGTGAATGATGTGGATAACCGAAGGGAAAAAGAGTTCACTTGGAAATACATAGGAGCGGGGCAAACGGATCATCTTTTTTATGCTACTCCGTTTAGTGCGGATTCGGATATAGAAATAGTGGTAACAGATCGTTTCGGTAAGGTATACACATGGAATAGTAGTAGAGATAGTATATACTCTACCACGTCTTTTACCTTAAATTCAGATGGAGTAAGTGAAGAGGGAAGAGAGTATTCTATAGCTCAATCATCGGCATATTCCAAGTATGGCTCTTTTCATGGGGCAGACAAACTGGAAACCAATCTATATAACCTAGCTATCAGTGAGATGGTTAAGAATATAGAGCCGGACGGGACCTTTAGAACGGGCCAATTATGGTCTGGAGTGTGGACAAGAGACATTTCTTATAGTGCCATATTGTCTTTAGCGCATTTGGAGCCGGAGGTGGTAAAGACGAGTTTGATGCGGAAGGTAGATAAGAAGGGACGCATTATAGAAGACACAGGTACGGGAGGCTCTTGGCCATGTTCTACAGATAGGGAGGTATGGGCTATTGCAGCTTATGAAGTTTATCTTGAAACGGGAGATGTGTCATGGTTAAGACAGGTTTATCCTATAATCAGAAGAAGTCTTGAGGCGGATTTGATGACTGTGTATAATAATTCTGTGACAGGTCTTTTCCGTGGAGAGAGCAGTTTTATAGATTGGCGGGAACAGAGTTATCCGTCATGGATGCAGCCGTCCGATATTGCAGCTAGCGAATGTTTGGGGACAAATGCCGTGTTTTACAGGGCATTGGAAGTCGCATCTCTTATGGCATCGAAATTGGGACCTACACGTGCTCACGATGTAAAGCGCTATGCTACAATAGCAGCTAATCTTAAAAGGGCAATAAACGATAATTTCTGGATGGAAGATAAGGGCTACTATGCCCAGTTCCTTTATGGACGTGATTATCGGTATGTTTCGCCTCGAAGCGAAACTTTAGGCGAAAGTCTATGTATCTTATGGAATATAGCTTCAGTAGAGCAGGCGCAGCGAATTATGGGGAATCTTAGAGTGTGTGATTTCGGACCAACGATTTTCAGTCCTCAAATAAGCGCGCAGAAGAGTTACCATAATAATGCAATTTGGCCTTTTGTGACTTCTTTCTATGGAATGGCAGCGGCAAAGACAGGAAATAGAGCTGCAGTTATGCACGCATTGGCCTCTAATATGAGGGCGGCAACTGTGTTTGAGTCAAATATGGAGAATATGGTGGCTTCAAATGGCTCGAAAAATACCGCTTTGAATTCTCCTAGGCAGTTGTGGAGTGTGGCCGGGTTCGAAGGGCTTTTCCGAAATGTGCTGCTTGGCATAAACTATACGGAAGATGGAATAAGTTTCAGCCCGTGTGTTCCCACATCTATGAAGGGTTATAGGGCATTAGAGAATTTCAAATATCGGAATATGACTCTGGATGTAGAGGTTATAGGAGAGGGTAATATTGTAAGTTCTTGTCTAATAGATGGCGTTGAGCAGCAAGTGGCGTTTTTGCCTGCTTCTCTTGAAGGACATCATAACATTCAATTGATCGTTAAAAGTGATTACTATGCTCCTGAGGATTCGATTAACCTTGGTCCATTAGAGTGGGACCTCAATACTCCCGAAGTGGAACTTTCTTCAGATGGTGAATTTTTGAAATGGGCTGCGGTTAATGGTGCGACTAATTATAGAATTTATAAGAATGGCGTTTTTGATGGACAAGTGGAGGATGTTTTGTATAAAGTCTCTGGAAAAGGTGAATATGTGGTTGCAGCCTATAATGAGAGTGGCTCTTATTCGTTTATGAGCGAACCGATAAGAGTAGGAATGAGCCCAATAGAATATACTATACAGAAGCGATTAAACAATAGGTTGGGAGTTCAGGTGCGCTTGGAGATCGAAGTGGAATCGGATGGGGAGTACCTTCTCGAGTTCGATTACTCTAATGGAAATGGAGATATAACTACGCACAATAGGTGTGCTTCCAGGACGCTTTTTGTGGATAAGAAAATGTATGATGTGGTGGTTCTTCCACAAAGGGGGACAGATTGGACCTTGCGTGGTTTAACTCAACCGCTTCGCATAGGATTGACGGCAGGAAAGCATATTGTGGAACTGAAATATCTAGAAGATAATGTGAATATGAACATAGAAACTGATAGTGCAGTGATCAATTCTCTTCGTATAATTAGAGCGGAGTAGGGTTTAATTGTTATATTTGTAAAACCTTTGCAAAATCACTTGATATTTTGACCGACAATAATTTATGACAATATTTTTAAAAGAAATCAGATATGAAAGTAATTATTAAACAAAATTCTGCAGAGGGCTCTTTATGGGCTGCTCGCCATATTGCAGCCAGGATTAAGGAGAAGGCTGCACGTACATCAGAGCCTTTTGTGCTAGGTTTATGCACAGGCTCCACTCCTATTGAAACTTATAAGGAGCTCGCGCGTATGGTAAAAGAAGGAGAATTGTCGTTTAAGAATGTCATCTCATTCAATATGGATGAATATGTAGGATTGCCAGAAAGCCATCCGGAGAGTTATCACTCTTTTATGCGCACTAATTTATTCTCTCATATAGATGAACCGGAAGAGAATATACATATCCTAAATGGTAATGCACCTGATCTTCAAGCAGAATGCGAGGCATACGAAGCTGCAATAGTAAAGGCCGGTGGATTCGATCTTTTCCTTGGCGGTATAGGTGAAGACGGGCATATTGCTTTTAACGAACCGTTTTCTCCGCTTACAAGTCGCACTAGGGTAGTTACTCTTACTGAAGATACACGTATTGTGAATAGTAGATTTTTCGACAACGATCCTTCAAAAGTTCCAGCGCAGGCGCTATCAGTCGGTGTCGCTACCGTAACGGATTCTAAGGAAGTGGTTATATTGGCATTTGGCCCTAAGAAAGCCCGCGCTATAAAAGATGCTGTCGAGGGTCCGTATAGCCACATGTGCACAGTGTCAGCACTTCAAAACCATCAGGATGGCATCATCGTGGCGGATGAGGCTTCTGTAGGGGAATTAAAGGTGAATTCATATAGATATTTTAAAGCAGTAGAAAAAGCGGAAAAATTATGAAAAAGAGAATAATCCTTTTGGCTCTTGCCGCACTATCTGTTTTACCATTAAATGCTAAAGATAAAAGGCAAGTAGCCATCGTCGCTCATAGAGGTTATTGGGCTTGTGAGGCTGGAGGAAAATCGCATAATTCAATTGCGGCATTGAAGGCGGCTCAGGATTTGGATTTCTGGGGTAGTGAGTTCGATGTAAACATGACAAAGGATGGAGTGCTTATGGTATTCCACGACGACTCTGTCAATGGAATGAAATTTTCCGAGCATAATGCATCAGATTATGATGGAATAACTCTTCCCAATGGAGAAAAAATCCCTACACTTGACGAGTATCTTACTCAATTTGAAAACAATAAGAAATGTCGTCTGGTTTTTGAACTCAAGTGGCATAGTGGACTTGCCAATCAGATTCATGCTGTGAATAAAAGCATAGAACTGTTAAAGGCTCATGGATTATATAATCCTAAGCAGGTGATATTTATCTCTTTTGATCTTCAGGAATGTCTTCTTTTTGCGCAGAAATGTCCTGGATTTATTGTTCAATATTTAGGTTCGGAGGCTGATCGTAATCCGGATGTTCTTGCGGCATTGGGAATTAATGGAATAGATACTAATTTCTGGAAGTTCTATAGTGATCCTACATGGTATACGAAGGCAAGGAATCATAATATGAGTGTCAATGCGTGGACGGTGGATGATAAAGAGCATATGCGCACCATGATAGAATTGGGCGTAGATTATATTACGACAAACTACCCGGAGTTATGCCGTGAGCTCTTACAGGAAATGGGAATAGAAGAATTAAAATCAGGTAAAAACTTTAAATAATGAAACATTTTTCATTGCCGAAGGACGGCGGTCTTATTGAGAAAGGTCTTCCAAAAGACATTCTCCATAGCAGGGAAAAAGTATATACTGAAATATGTGAAACTTCCTTTATTGCTAGTCACAAGATATGTGATGAAATAATATCAGATATAAAGGCTTTTGAGGTCGAGCATCCCGGAGAATTGTTTAAGCTGGGATTGACTACAGGTTCTACTCCGGTGTCGTTGTATAAAGATCTCAGGGAAGCATATAACGAAGGCAGAATTTCATTTAAAAATGTGAGAATTAATTCAATAGATGAATTCTACCCTATATCCTCCGAGGCTAAACACAGCCGTAATCAGATACTTCGTGCAGAATTGCTTGATCATATCGATGTGCTTCCGGAGAATATAATAATTCCTGATTCCACGATACCTACAGAAGAAGTATCTGACTATTGCGCACGTATGGAACCTTTGCTAAGGGGTGTGGATCTGCTAGTTATGGGAGTAGGAGAACAAGGCCAGGTTGGATTTAATGAGAGCGGTTCCACTAACTTTACTCGTTCACGGCTTGTTCATCTGCCTTATAAGTCGCGTAAGCGTCAGGCCGGATACTTCGGTGGCGATATATCCAAAACGCCGGCTATGGCACTTACCATGGGCGTAGGTACTATGCTTACGGCGCACAAGGTTATCCTTATGGCGTGGGGAGAGAATAAATCGGAGATGGTAGCAAGAGTGGTTGAGGGGGAAATAGGACCTGATTGCCCGGCGACTTTCTTCCAGTTGCACAATAATGCAAAGTTTTATGTGGATGAAAACTCCGGCTGTAATTTGACCCGTGTAGTGGCTCCTTGGTGCATAGGACCATGCGAATGGACTCCTAAATTTCAACGCAAGGCTGTTGTTTGGCTTTGTGGTCAGGTTCACAAGCCAATTCTTAAGCTTTCATATCAGGATTACCTGCAGAATTCGCTTGGCGGACTGATAGAAGCGTGTGGAGCCTTTGATGCCATTAATATCAAAGTGTTTAATGATCTGCAACATACTATAACGGGCTGGCCGGGGGGAAAACCTAATGCGGATGACTCTACCAGACCTGTACCTTCGCTTCCTGTTCGTAAGACTGTGCTTATCTTCTCTCCTCACCCGGATGATGATGTCATTTCTATGGGTGGTACATTCATTCGCCTTGCTCATCAAGGACATAATGTGCACGTGGCGTATGAGACCTCTGGTGATGTGGCTGTTCACGATGATGTAGTTCTTCAGCATATGGATGCAGCCCGTGAAATAGGGTTTGGTGATAGGTTTGAGGAAGTGAAGAAACTTATCGAGAGTAAACGACCGGGCGAGCCTGAGCCACGTGAACTTTTGAATTTAAAAGCAGCGATACGTCGATCAGAGGCTAAGAGTGCAGTGCGCTCTTTCGGTCTGGATGATGAACATAATGTGCATTTCTTGAATCTTCCTTTCTATGAATCGGGTGGTATCCAGAAAAAGCCTCGTTCACAAGTTGACGTGGATATAATAAAGTCGCTACTTACTCAGCTCAAGCCAGATATGATATTTATGGCGGGGGATTTGGCCGATCCACATGGCACACATAGAGTATGTACCGAGTGTGCATTGGAAGCTATAGATCAGCTTCGTGAAGAAGGTGCCGAATGGATAAATCACACTCATGTATGGCTCTATAGAGGAGCATGGATGGAATGGGATTTGGGAAGTGTAGATATGGCTGTTCCTCTTTCTCCAGATGAAGTGGTTGAAAAACGCCATGCCATTTACAGACACCTCTCACAAAAGGATATAGTTCCTTTCCCGGGTGAGGATCCTCGTGAATTCTGGCAGAGAGCGGAAGATCGCACTGAAAATACGGCTCGTCAGTATGATGCTCTGGGTATGGCCGAATACCAGGCTATGGAAGTCTTCCTAAAGCTTTGGTAATGGCATCGCAACTATCAAAAATTAAGCATGTTGCTCTGGATATGGATGGCACCATATATTTGAGCAACACGCTTTTTCCATATACACTCGATTTTCTGTCACAACTGGACGAATTAGGAATCACATATTCTTTTCTTACGAATAACCCTTCAAAATCCATATCGGACTATATGGAAAAATTATCCAATATGGGCGTGCCAGTAAGAGAGGATCAGATGTACACCACGACAGTAGCTACGATAGATTATATTAAGGCTAATTATCCTAACATTAGGAAGCTTTTTTTGCTCGGAACGCCTTCTATGATAGGCCAATTCGAGCGGGCCGGTTTTATCTCGTGTGAGGATAGTCCCAATGATATACCAGATATGGTAGTAGCATCCTTCGATATGACACTTACCTATGCTCGCTTGTGCCGTGCTGCTTGGTGGATTTCACAGGGCCTTCCGTATTTAGCTACTAACCCGGATCGTGTATGTCCAACGGATCAGAAAACTGTACTTGTGGATTGTGGCTCTATATGCGCTTGTCTTAAAAGTGCCACTGGACGAGAGCCGGATCACACTATGGGAAAGCCTGACCCTTCAATGTTATCGGGCATTATGTCTCGACATGGTCTTGTTCCAGAGCAGATTGCCATGGTGGGGGATAGGTTATATACAGATATAGCCATGGCCCGTAATGCCGGAGCTGTGGGGGTGCTTGTTTTAAGTGGGGAATCTACTATGGAGGATGTTAAAAATGCTGCGAAGGAATCAACTCCGGAATTAGTTGTTGAGAATATTTCCGAACTTGGAAGGCTTTTAAAGGAAAACAGAAATGGATAGTTTCGGTAATAATTTCAGAGTAAGCGTGTTTGGAGAATCTCACGGACCAGTCGTAGGGGTTCTGATAGATGGGGTGCCACCGGGAATAAAAATATCACAGGATGATTTTGCAGAAAGTATCAAGCGCCGCTCCGCTCACGCTGGCTTTACTTCGACTCGAAGCGAGAGAGATATTCCTGAATTTTTAAGCGGAATCTGTAATGATTACACTACGGGAACGTCACTATGTATAGTGTTTCGTAATGAAAACATACAATCGCAGGATTATTCTTTTTTACCGGACACACCTCGACCAGGACACGCGGATTATCCGGCCCATATAAAATATGCGGGATTTGAAGATTGGCGTGGAGGTGGCCATTTTTCAGGACGGTTGACTCTTCCTATCGTGGCTGCCGGGGTTGTCGCTCGTAAGTTACTTCCGTCCCAAATAGCAATAAGGGCAGAGATAACTCGGCTAGGAGGCTCGCAGAAGAGAGAAGATTGGCCCGAATTATTGAAAATAGCGCAGACGGCTGGGGATTCGTTAGGCGGAGTGGTTTCTTGCACTATGAGTGGAGTGCCTGTGGGGGTAGGAGAGCCGTTTTGGAATGGGCTGGAAAGTGTTCTCTCTCATGCGTTGTTTGCGATACCGGGAGTGCGGGGCGTGGAATTCGGGGATGGATTTGCAGCGAGTGACATGATGGGCTCACAACATAATGACGAGATAGGAGCTGATGGCCCGATTTCCAATGGAGCTGGAGGTGTGAATGGAGGCTTGGCCAATGGAAATCCTATAACTTTAAGGGTGGCGTTTAAGCCTACATCTTCTATTAATAAGTTACAGAGAACCTTTAATTTTGCTACGCGAAAGGAGTCAACTTTATCTATTGGTGGACGACACGATGTTTGTTTTGCCCTTAGAACTCCGGTCATAGTGGAGTCTATGTGTGCAATAGCGCTGGCTGATTTGACTCTATAATTTCATTTCTTCAAAGAAAGCCGGGAACGATTTGTTTATGCATTCCGTATCGTCTATTATGATAGGCGAGTCAGCGCCCATTTGAGCGATGGAAAGCAACATAACCATACGATGATCGTGAAAAGAAGAGTAGTTTCCTCCGTGTAGAAGATTACCGGAAGTAAATCTTTGACAAAGACCCATCCCCTTTATCTTGAATCCATCTTCTATCATTCTAAGTTCAACCCCCATTTTTTCAAGGGTCTCGTAAATGGCTTGTGCACGATTACATTCCTTGTTTTTTAGACGCGATACTCCGTATATGGTGCTCTCGCCAGGGCAGAAGGCGGCTATAAGTGAAGCTAGTGGGATAAGATCAGGTGCGTTATTTAAGTCGTATTCAAATGGCTGCATCGGAGCGCGTTTCACACTTACCACTGTCTCATCGTATGATATACATGCACCAGCATCTGAGAGGATGTCAAGTATGGTAATATCCGCTTGTATGGAATTTGTATTAAGTCCTAATACTTCTGCTTCCCCGAAAAGTGCTCCATAGGTTAGAAAGCATGCTGCTGCACTCCAGTCACTTTCCAATTCGATATCTGCTGCTTTATAGTGCTGCCCTCCTTTTATTTTGAAATAGATGCCATTACAATAACTCCAATCTTGTTCTTCAAGCATTTTTGCATCCCCCTCAAGTTCACTTTCTATCTTGATGCCGAATTTGGCCGCGATGTCTTGCGTGATGAACATGTAAGGAATGCTTTTAGGTTCACTTACGAAAAGTTGCGAATTGGCCGAAAATAAAGGGAGCGTCATCAGAAGTCCTGAGATAAGCTGGGAGCCGGCATTTCCGGAAATCTCCGCACGCCCGGGGTAGAATTTGCCTTTTACTTTAAGTGGAATATACACTTGTGTTCCTTTATGGTCGTCTTCGTTTTTAAGTAGTATTCCGAATGCGGCCATTATGTCATTAGCCCCAGTAAGAGATCTATTGAGAAGTGTCCCTCGTCCTGTAATAATAGTATCGCATTGGCTCAGAGCAGCAGAAAGTGGTATGCACAATCTTGCAAGTAGTCCGCTTTGCCCGACATTTAATTCTTTGATGTTTAGACTTTCTGGAGCTTTTACGCCTATTCCTTCTATTTTTACATGACCTGAGTGTCTTGTGATTTTTGCTCCAAGAGAGCGTGCTACTTCTATGGCACTGAGGCTATCTTCGCAAGGGGAAAAACCGCTTAGGTGTGATGTGCCTTCTGCGAGTGCGGCTGCAAGTATGGCTCTTTGAGCAAAACTTTTAGAGCAGGGGGCGTGGAAATCACTTTTATGCACCCCTAGCCATTCTCCGTATACCGCCTTGTGCATCTGTTCAAGTGATAATTGGCCATCTGCAGTAGGAAGATCGTAGTAAGCGTACGTAAAGGGCGCCCCTTTGGATAGACAATCCAGCCTGGCTTTTTCCCCAAGTACTCCCATAGAAATTAGTATCAAGTTATTGGCTTTGATACTTAGATTATCGCTTATAAGTGTGTCGTAGAAGCTTTGCAGTCGTGTTACATCTTCAATTGAAGAAGCGGTGCAGGCTATCTTGGCTATGTCAGCGCCATAGCGAAAACAACGGAGTATGATTTGTCTGATAAGATCCGTATCCGGAGTGCCCTCGAAGTCGTGATATGAACGAATTAGTCTAGTTCCGGAATGTTTGCAGAGTTTTTGTATTTTTTGACTTATGTGGGCAGGGGCGTTAATGTCAAGGTCTATAAAGGCTACTCCGGCCTCGATGGCTTTTTCGAGGAGAGAGGCTGTTTGACTCCATTTTGATTTCTTCTCTTCTGCATTGTCGGATATGTCTATATGGCTACATATAATCAAAGGCTTCTCACAGGTTTCAATTAACTCGACGACCTCTTCTTGGCTAAGATTGCAAAGGTCCGCTCTAATTTCGGCCATTTCCACGTATGGATCGTCCACTATGCTTAAGATTTCCTCGAGTGTCTTATTTCTAATGCTGGTGCAAATCATATCTCTATCCTTTTTCTGACAGCTTTTCCTATTTTCTTCAAAAATACGAAATCTACTTGTCCATTTTCTGTTTTTTTATCGTTTTTCATGGCCTCGCTAAGACTGGCATCATCATAGGGGCATTCTGTAGGGAGTCCGCATCTTTTAAAATCGTCTTGCACTCTATCTGCCAATCCTTTTTCGGTCCAATTTTTAGCTTCCCCCAGCCTTAGTGCTTTTATGATGCCCATCGCAACCGACTCGCCGTGCGCAATGGTTTCTTTGCTCTTCCATTCTATCGCATGTCCGAAGGTGTGTCCGAAGTTGAGAATGTGTCGCTTGGCCCGATCAAATGGATCCCTTTTGGTAATCTTGTGCTTATAATGAGCTGCTTTTTCGGCCAACTCCACGAGCTCGTCCAATTGTGCTTCGCTTAGATTGGTTTCTTCTTTTTGGGCCAATTCTGAAAATAGTGCTACAGCCTTGTAATAATTCTTTTCGTCGAAAAGCAGGAATGTCTTAAGAATTTCGGCGCTTGCTGAAAGGATTTCTTTTCGAGGAAGGGTGCGTAGGGCTTCTTTTCTTATGTATATTTTTCGTGGAAGTTTAAATGTTCCTATAATGTTTTTGACTCCATCGAGGTTTACTCCATTTTTGCCTCCTATCGAAGCATCAGCCATACTGAGCAGCGTGGTGGGAACCAGTTCCAGATTAATGCCCCGTTTGTATAGGGATGCTGTCAATCCGCATACGTCGCTGCATATTCCGCCTCCTATTGCAAGCAGAGTGCACCCTTTGTCTGCTCCGGCATTTAGCAAGGCTCTACATATATGTTCGACTTCATTTAGAGTTTTATGGGGTTCGTCACATATTAGTGCCAGTTCCCCTAAACTCTTAGCTCTAATGCTTTTACGGAATTCTCCTGCGAATTCTCTTACTGCTACATCATAGACTATAAATACTTGTTTCATTCCCTTTGCAAATCTTTGTAGTTGTCTGCTCTAAAATTTGCAACTACAAAAATAGTATATTTATTATGGATATGGTGTGTAAAAGTCCCTAATTCACACACCGGCCATATCAAAATGAACTATTGGTGTGCAAAATGGCCACTTTTGCACACAAGAACATATAAAATTTAGGACAGTAGGTTTCAAAAAATTTGTGAAATCAGTATTTTTCTGTAATTTTGCGTTCCGTCTACGAATTTAAAGAAGTAGAATATGCCCGAATGGCGGAATTGGTAGACGCGCTGGACTCAAAATCCAGTGTTCCTTAAAAACGTGCCGGTTCGAGCCCGGCTTTGGGCACAAAAAAGGGATTGACCATCTTTGGTTAATCCCTTTTTCTGTTAAGTTCCCATGAGAGGATCTTTTATGAATTTTAGAATAAATACGATACTCCTACAAAGAATTGATTTTGAGTGAGTTTGGTGTTGTCCACTGTAGTGCGGTTTAAAAGACCGAAGTCATATCCTATGGTAAGACGGATCATATCGCGGAAGTCCACATTAAGTCCACCACCTACAAATATATTTCCACGCTTGTATGAAGACGCATTACCATCATCATCTTTAGCGTAGTTGTCGTAATTTGTGGTCTTTGACTGACCAAGAACTGTTGTCGTAACGTCTGATTTTGAAGAAAGACCTAAAGAGAATGTAGGACCAGCAAAGAGTGATGCACTGAAATCTTTAGTAATGTCCACTCCATAACTTATAAGAACAGGAAGTGCGAGGTACATTTCTTTAGTATCTTTTGTCGCGTCTGCAAGATGAACCCCAGCTGCGTCCAGATTTCCGGATTCCGTATTAGTTAGATAGGAAAATTTTAGACCTGCATTTAAATTCAAGGATGATACAATAGGAAGGCCGTACATTCCTTGTACGTAGAAACCATTGGAATTCGTTTTATTCTCCGTGCTCGTCTTGTTAATGGTGTAGACAGATTTGCTAGCATCATTTAAATACCCTGCACCGACCGATACTTGAGCATAAGAACTTACTGAGGCAGCAATAGCAGCTGCGATTAAGATAATTTTTTTCATTTTTGTCTAATTTAAAATGTTTAGGCCGCAAAAATAGGAAATTATCTTCACTTTTAATGATAAAGCGACAATTCGTAACGTTTAGTGGCTATAATGTAAGGTTGATTCAAGTGAAAATTATGCCCATAAAAAAAGAGTGACTAAGATAATTCTTAATCACTCTCCTAAGTCGGGGTACTGTGACTCGAACACAGGACCCTCTGGTCCCAAACCAGATGCGCTAGCCAACTGCGCCACACCCCGTTTCCCGTAATGGGACTGCAAATGTATGAATTTTTTATTTATTCGCAAAATTTTTCTAAAAGTTTCTTCGCGAAAAATATGCGGCACCATTTACTTAACTCAGCGGTGATGCATCTCTGTCATTATTTAAGCCAGCCATTTATCAATATTTTCCCTTTTTAAAAGAGCCTCGCGAATCTCCGTGGAAGAGATGTTTACGAGTGGCATATTCGCAAGAGTGATATGATAATCTGGGTTTTCCCTAAGAAAAGTATCACGTAGTTTTACACAGTCATAGCTTTTACGTGGATATACTAACACGCTGTAGTCTAGTAGAATATGCTGATAGCATCGCCACTGATTGAATACTGCCAGATTATCACCGCCGATTACAAGTGTAATATCATCTAAAGGATATTTTTTATGAATGGCATCAAGAGTACGATAAGTGTATTGAGGTGCATCTAAGGTGAATTCTATATCACTAACCTCGATATTGCCCAATTCCGGGTGTCTTCTAATAGCGTCACGTGCTGCCTCAAGCCTTTCCAAAGCATTGTCTGCCTTTGATGCGTCTTTAAATGGATTTCGCGGAGAAACGACAAGTAACACTTTATCAAAGTGCTGGTTTAGATATGCCAATATGGTCAAGTGTCCTATATGTAGGGGATCAAAACTTCCGGAATATACAGCTATTCGCATAGGAATTTGTCGATTTGAGAATAGGTGTGAGAAAGAGCCGTGTCAAGATCATTATTCACGATTTCTACATCAAATTTCCCATGTGCGAATGCCAATTCGCTCTGGGCTTTGTCTAGTCTGGTATGGATATCTTCCTCACTATCAGTACCGCGCCCACGAAGTCTCTTCTCGAGAATCTCCATACTAGGTGGAACTATAAGAAAAGAGCGAGCTTTATCTCCAAAGTATTTTTTCAGATTATATCCACCTTTTACATCTACATCGAAAATGATGATTTTGCCATCAGCCCAAATTCTTTCCACTTCGGATTTCAATGTGCCATAGAATTTGTCGTGATAGACTTCTTCATGCTCTACAAAAGCATTTTTGTCGATTAGTTCACGAAACTGCTCTGCGCTTAAGAAATAATAATCCACACCATTCTTTTCACTTCCACGAGGATTTCTGGATGTGGCGCTAATGGAGAATTCAAATTGTCCCGGGTAGTGTTTTAGAATATTTTGCACTATTGTGCTTTTTCCTGCGCCCGAAGGGGCTGAAAAAATTATGACTTTCTCGTTCATTCTGGCTTGTAAATATTTTAAAATGAGTGTTTTGCTTTTGATATTTTTTAAAGGCGTGGCATTGTAGCCTCGCCGGGATGCAAAATTAACAAAAAATGTGACAAGAAGTCGCATATCATATTTTCAGCATAATTATTGCGGTAAAGCTCACGCGGTTGTGATATATCGTAAATTTATTTAAATTTGCGCCGAAATTTGAAATAACTTAATACTTATATTTATTATGGTATCATTTAAAGAGCTGGGTCTAGTAAACACCCGTGAGATGTTTTCAAAGGCCGTTGTTGGGGGTTATGCTATCCCTGCATTCAATTTCAATAATATGGAGCAGCTTCAGGCTATCATTCAGGCTGCTTCCGAGACCAAATCACCTGTAATTCTTCAAGTCAGTAAGGGCGCTCGTAATTATGCGAACCAGACACTTCTTCGCTATATGGCAGAAGGAGCAGTTCAGTACGCTAAAGAGCTTGGATGGGAGAATCCTCAAATCGTTCTTCACCTTGACCATGGCGATAGTTTCGAGCTTTGCAAGAGCTGTGTTGATTTAGGATTTTCTTCAGTGATGATAGATGGTTCTGCGCTTCCATACGAGGATAATATCGCACTTACAAAGAAAGTCGTAGAATATGCTCATCAGTTCGACGTCCCGGTAGAGGCTGAACTTGGAGTGCTCGCTGGTGTAGAGGATGAGGTTTCTGCAGAGGAATCACATTACACAAAGCCAGAGGAAGTTATTGATTTCTCAACTCGTACCGGATGTGACTCTCTTGCTATTTCTATAGGAACTTCTCATGGTGCATACAAGTTCAAGCCAGAGCAGTGCACACGCGACCCTAAGACTGGACGTTTGATTCCACCTCCACTTGCTTTCGATGTTCTTCACGAAATCGAGAAGAAACTTCCTGGTTTCCCTATCGTACTTCATGGTTCTTCTTCAGTTCCACAGGAGTATGTAGATATGATTAATAAATATGGTGGAAAACTTCCAGATGCTGTAGGTATCCCAGAGGAACAGCTTCGCGAAGCCGCTAAGAGCGCAGTATGTAAGATTAACATCGACTCTGATAGCCGTCTTGCCATGACCGCAATTATTCGTAAAGTATTCTACGAGAAACCGGGCGAATTCGATCCTCGCAAGTACTTGGGTCCAGCTCGTGATGAGATGAAGAAACTTTACATACATAAGATTGTAAATGTTCTCGGATCAGACGGAAAAGCTGAATAGTTATTGATTATTAAATATTAAGGGGAGTGGCAGAAAAAACCTGCCACTCTCTTTTTTAACATATATGAAATAATGGAAGTTTAGGTTTGGTATAGTATTTGAGCATTGCGCGTGCGAATATAAAATAAAATATGACAGGATTAGTTAGTTGTTTGTTTATCTTTATTCAGACTTTCATATCTTTAGACAAAGCCCTTGAAATTGCATTGAGCGAAAATGTGGCTGTGAAAGTGGCTGATAAAGAAATTGAAAGAAGCGAATATGCCAAGCGTGGCACGTACGCATCGCTTTTTCCTCAAATCGATGGTTCTGCAGCTTTCCAGAGGACTATAGAAAAGCAGGTTATGTACATGGACTTTGATATGTCATCTGTGACCGGAGGTGGTTCGAATGCTTCAGGTTCGGAAGGGTCTCAGACTGGTGGATCAACAGGATCAAGCGGCGGCGGATTGGAAGTAGGAAGGTGGAATACATTTACAGCCGGTGTATCTGCATCTATGCCACTTGTAAATCTGCAACTTTGGGAGAGTCTTAAAATTACTGGCCAAGATGTGGAATTGGCAGTGGAAAAAGCAAGAAGTAGCCGATTGGAAATGGTGAGTCAGGTGAAGAATGCTTTTTATGCGGTCCTTATGGCTAAAGAGACCAGTGCGGTTTACAAGGATGTTTACGAAAATGCCTTGGCCAATTATGAGCGAACAAAGTTAAAGTACGATGCACAGAAAGCTTCAGATTTGGATTTGGCCCGAGCCTCTACGACATTGGCCAATGCCATCCCGAACATGTATGACTCGGCCAATTCCGTGGCACTTGCGTTATGGCAGTTAAAAGCCGTGATGGGCGTTGACCTTGATGAGGATATAGATGTCGAAGGCCAATTGTATGATTATGTTGAGGATATGAGCGCTCTTTATACAGAGTCGGAATTAGACCTGGAGCAGAATACCTCTATGCGCCAATTGGCCATTCAGGCAGATCAGCTGGCTTCTAATATTAGGATGCAAAAATATGCTTCGCTACCTTCGCTAGCGCTTTCATTCTCATATAATTATAATGCCATGGCTAATGATTTCGAGTTTAGCCAATATAAATGGACACCATACTCTTATGTGGCTATTAGTCTTAATATTCCAATCTTTGCAGGAGGAAAACGCTATCATAATATAAAAGCTGCCCAGGTACAGGCGGACGAGTTGACTCTCCAAAAGAAAAATACTGAAAGACAGCTAAAGATATCTATAAGGCAGAATTTGAATACTATGGAGACTGCAGTGCGCAGTTTTGATGCGGCAGATAAGGCTTTGGAGGCTGCGCAAAAGGCCTATGATATTACAGAAGAGTCATACGAGATAGGAAGTTCTACGTTAACCGATCTTAATGATGCACAGCTTGCTTTAGTACAGGCTAAAATGACAGCCGTGCAGTCAGTGTACAGCTATCTAACGGCAAAGACGAGTCTTGAACAGACCCTTGGTGTAGATTATAATGTTGAAGATAAAGAATAAAATGATGAATATAAAGATTGTTTCAATGGCGGCTATCGCTTTGCTTATGTGTTCTTGTGGAGGAAAGAAATCGCAGAGCGCTGCCAATGCTGGAAAAGCAGAACAGGTTCCTACTGTAAAAATAGTGGAGGCACAAAAAGAGATAGTTCCACTCGATGAAAAATACTCGGTTACTCTTCAGGCCAATGTAATTAATAATATAGCGCCTCAAAGTGGTGCCAGAATAACCGAAATCAGAGTAGATGTAGGTGATTTTGTAAAGAAGGGACAGGTCTTGGCTCAAATGGATAGATCGCAACTAGAACAAGCTGAACTTCAGTTGAATAATCTGAAAAGCGAATACGATAGGTCTAAGGCCCTTTATGAGAAAGGTGGCGTAAGTAAGTCGGATTTCGAATCCATAGAGTTGCAATACAAGGTGGCAAATACCACATACGAGAATTTACTCACCAATACCATTCTCAAAAGCCCTATAGATGGAGTAGTAACCGCGAGGAATTATGACTGTGGTGATATGTACACTATGTCTTCGCCTCTTTTTGTGGTTCAGCAGATAGATCCGGTTAAGGCGCTGGTGGCAGTATCAGAAAAGAATTATAGTTTATTAAAGAAAGGGATAGAGGTGGAATTCGTTCCTGAAGCGCTAGGGGGAAAAACCTATGTAGGAAAAGTTTCCAGGGTTTACCCTACTATTGATGCTACCACACACACCATAACGGCGGAGGTTACTATAGGTAATCCTAAGTTTGAACTTCGCCCTGGCATGTACTCGAGTGCTCGTGTCATTTTCGGGAAAAGCAATGTGGTAGTCGTTCCGGATACCGCGGTTCAGAAGCAGCAGGGGTCAGGTGTGAGAACGGTTTACGTACTCAAAGCAGATGGGACTGTAGATTTGAAAATAGTAGAAGTAGGACGCCATATCGGGACTAGTTATGTAATTCTTAGCGGTATAGAGGAAGGCGAGAATGTAGTTGTAAGTGGCCAGAGCGCGCTTAGAAGTGGAATTAAAGTAGAAGTGATCAAATAATGAGCATATATCGTTCAGCAGTAAAAAAACCGGTGACGACGGCCCTTATTTTTGTGGCCTTCGCCATCTTCGGCGTGTTTTCTCTTATGAAGACTTCCATATCGCAGTTCCCGGATTTCGATTCGAATACGATTATGGTTATGTCTTCATATCAGGGAGCAAGTGCCCAGGATATTGAAAATAACCTTACCAAGGTGCTTGAGAATTCCCTGAATGGCGTGGCAAATCTTAAGGAACTCACCTCGGAGTCTAAGGAGAATGTTGCCATACTAACTTTGGAGTTCGAATATGGGACAGATATTGAAGAAGCTACCAACGATGTTCGAGATAAACTGGACATGGTAAATTCTTCATTACCAGATGGGGCTTCTATCCCGATGATTTTCAAATTCAGTGCGGATGATATGCCTATTTTGATATTGTCTGCGTCTGCAGATGAATCTATGGCAGGTCTTGATAAGATTCTTGATGATAAAGTGGCGACACCTTTGGCAAGAGTTTCAGGAGTAGGTACAGTGTCTGTGGCTGGTGCCCCAAGTCGTGAAATTTCCGTTTATTGCGACCCTCAAAAATTACAGGCCTATAATCTAACAGTTAGCTCTATAGCTCAGGTTATCGCTGCAGAGAACAAGAATTTGCCTTCTGGAAATATAGATATAGGATCTGAGACTTATAATCTGCGTGTTGAGAAGGAGTTTGACAACCCTTCTGAAATGCTGGATATAGTAGTCAGCAATTCAAATGGAAAAATAGTCTATCTTAGGGATGTGGCAACTGTAGTGGATGGACCTGAGGAGCGAGAGCAGGAGTCTTACACTAATGGCGAGCGTAGTGCCCGTATTATTATTCAAAAACAGAATGGGGCTAACACTGTAAATGTTATTAATAATGTCAAGAAGCAACTTTCTAAAATAGAAAAGACACTTCCTTCCGACATTAAGATAACGACTGTAGTAGATTCGTCTACGAATATCATTAATACTATCAAGACCCTGAAAGATACTATCTTAATTACTTTCATAGTGGTTATGTTGGTAGTGTTCTTGTTCCTAGGAAGATGGCGAGCTACATTTATCATTATATTGTCTATCCCTATAGCGCTGTTGGCTTCTCTTGTATACCTGTTTGCGACGGGTAATACGCTTAATATTATATCTATGTCCGCGTTGTCAATAGCCATAGGTATGGTGGTGGATGATGCTATAGTGGTACTGGAGAACATTTCTACACACTTGGAGCGAGGTGAAAAACCTAAAGAGGCAGCGGTTTTGGCTACTTCCGAAGTGGCTATTTCAGTTGTTGCTTCAACTCTAACCATGCTATGCGTGTTCTTGCCATTGACCTTGATAAGTGGTATGACAGGGATAATGTTCAAGCAACTTGGCTGGATAGTAAGTATCATTATGATAGTTTCCACTACGGCTGCCCTTACTCTTGTACCTATGCTTTGTTCAAGATTTCTAAGGAGTGGGAAAAGTAAGAGTCGCTTGCATAAGATATTCTTCACACCGGTAGATAATTTCTTAGATAGGATATCTCGTGGATATGGAAGGATAATTCGTTGGGCGACTTCGCATCGTAGTGTTGTGGTTATCAGTGCGGCAGCTGTGTTTTTCTTAACTGTGCTCTTGCTAGGGCCAAAAATAAAGACTGAGTACTTCCCGCATAGTGACGATGGTCGATTGAGTATTTCCATTAGTTTACCTGTAGGCACGGCTCAGGAGGTTACTGCTCAGGTAGCATCATCGATTTATTCAGATATAAAAGATGCTGTCCCTGAACTTAAGGTCCTGAATTATTCATTTGGTCAGGCAGATTCAGACAACGCTTTTGCCAGTATGCAGGATAATGGTACCCAGATCATATCGATGAATGTCAATATCGGTTCTGTAAGTGAAAGAAAGAGGGGAACTTCGGAAATAGCAGATCAGATTCGTGGTATTTTAAGACAGTATCCACAGATTCGTAAAGGTATAGTGACAGAAGGCGGTGGCATGATGGGAGGAGCTTCATCCATAAAGGTGGATGTGTATGGATACGACTTCGAGAAGACTGATGCTGTGGCTCGTGAACTTCAATCAAAAATGCTTTCGAGTGATGTCTTCTCACAGGCTACACTCTCTCGAGATGAATATACTCCGGAATACCAGATGGATTTCGACAGGACAAAATTGGCCCTTAACGGACTCACCTCTACAACTGCAGGTCAGGCTTTCAGCGCGGCAGTGTCCGGGACTGTAGCTTCGTACTATAGAGAGGATGGAGAGGAGTATTATATAAGGGTTCGTTATGCCCCGGAATTTAGAACCAGTATAGAGGATTTGGAGAATATAACCGTCACCAATGCTATGGGCAAGGCCATTAAGATGAAAGAGCTTGGTACGATTAAGGAGACCAGTGTGCCTCCTACGATTGAGAGAAAAGACAGGGAAAGATACATTTCTATAAGCGGTATAGTTGCCAACGGAGCCGCTCTTTCAGATGCTGTCGCTGTGGCCCAGAAAGCGATAGATGAGATAGATATACCTAATGGTGTCACTACGGATATCGCGGGAGACTATGAGGACCAGCAGAGTATGTTCTCTGATATGCTTGTCTTGATTATACTAATAATCATTATGGTGTATATGGTTATGGCTTCGCAGTTCGAGTCCTTTATGTCTCCATTTGTTATCATGTTCTCCCTTCCATTTGCTATTGTGGGTGTAATATGGGGATTGACCATTACAGGCACGGCAATGGGTGTTATGGCTATAATAGGTGTAATAATCCTATTGGGTATAGTGGTTAAAAATGGTATTGTGCTTATTGACTACACCATTTTGTGTCGAGAAAGGGGAATGAGTATAGTAGATGCTTCTGTGGAGGCCGCAAGAAGCCGTCTGCGTCCTATTCTTATGACGACACTAACGACGGTGCTTGGTATGGTGCCTATGGCTCTTGGTATAGGTGAAGGCTCTGAGATGTGGGTAAGCCTTGGTATGGTGGTATGCTGGGGATTAACTATTTCTACCATAGTGACTTTGGTGCTTATTCCGACAGTTTATTGTATATTTGCAACTAGACAAGAAAACAGAAAGGCGCGTAAGTCTTTGATGTTAAAATAAGGAGAATTAAAAAATGATAGCTATATTTGTAAGTTACAATCAGGCCTTTAATGATGAAGTCGTTGAATTGTTAGAGCAGTTCGGGCAGAGGGGCTTTACTAGATGGGATGAAGTGATGGGGCGAGGAAGTGTTAATGGAGAGCCTCATTATGGTGATCACGCTTGGCCGGCTATGAATCAGGCAGTGTTAACTATAGTGGATGATTCTATCGCAGACGAGGTGTTGGATGCTTTGCATAAAAAGGACTTGGCATATCCGGATTTAGGATTGCGCGCTTTTAGTTGGAGAATAGAAAAACACATATAATATGGAAGTTACAATAAATTATCAAAATATGTCGCAGGTGTTAAATTCTTCGCCTGTTGTCGTAGTTGATTTTTGGGCGACGTGGTGTGGGCCATGTCGCATGCTCTCGCCCATTCTTGAAGAGGTGGCAGAGGAAATGGATGGGAAAGCAGTGGTCGCCAAATGTAATATCGACGAGGAACGCGATTTGGCTATGCAGTATCGCATAATGAGTATCCCAACATTGATTTATTTTAAGAATGGTGTTGCCGTCGATAAAACAGTGGGCGTAGTTTCCAAAGAAGAAATCATCACTAAAATCAATAATTTATTATGAAAAGATTAATTTTGACTGCAGTCGCTGCTTTAGCACTTACAGTCAGTGCAAATGCACAAATAGGTATTGTGGCAGGTCTTACTTCTGCTTCAACCTCTATTGATGAAGCTTATAATGATATCGCAGTTGCTAAGACCGCAAATAAGTATCATTTTGGACTTGTTTATAACCTTGATCTTCCCTTTGGACTGAGTGTTCAGCCTGGTATTCTTTATAATGTTAAAGGTCAAAGCCTTAATGATAATATTACTGCATTCGGACAGAGTGCTGACATTACGATTAACACCAGTACAGGATATGTTGAAGTCCCAGTTAGAGTAGCGTGGGGAATGGATTTCGGAATTGTGGAACCATTTGTTTTCGTAGAGCCATTTTTAGGCTACGCGGTAACCACAGAAACTGTTTCATCTTTTAAAGATGATGCTACGAAACAGGCAATATCTAAGTTAGCATCTGCAGCAGGAATGAAGTTGGATACAGCTAGCGATGACCCTAACAGATGGGACGATAGAAACCGTCTAGAGTATGGAGTAGGACTTGGCGCTGGTATAAAAGTATTGAATAGAATTGCTCTTTCAGCCAAGTATTACTGGGATCTTGGACAGGTTTACAAAGATTCAGATTCTAATTCAAGCATTACAGCCGGTGCTATGTATAAAGCAATAAGCAGCCAGAAGTGCTCTGGAATCGCAGCTACTTTGACTCTATACTTTTAGTTATAGACATTAATATTTAACACAAGCCGCACGTTATAATCGCGCGGCTTGTTTTTGATAGAAACGAAAATATAAAGGATGTTACGAGAGGAGATTATAGAATATTTGGGAGGGGATTGGGAATTATTGAACAAATACATTTCTAATTCCTTGCTTTCGGATGTGAGTTTGTTGAACAAGGTGAATGAGGATATCCTTTCGCATGGAGGGAAGATGCTACGGCCTATAGTGGCACTTTTGATTGCACGTTTACTGAACCCTAAAGGCGCTTGTGATGAGGCTATTAAGGTGGCGGCAGCGACGGAATTGTTACACAACGCCACATTGTTACACGACGATGTGGCAGATCATAGCGCGACTCGTAGAGGAGAACCTACATTATGCTCGAAGATCGGGGCCGGTGCAGCCGTACTGGTGGGAGATTTTTGGCTAGCGAGGGCTATGGAGCTAACCATCACTTCGGCTAAACGAGATTCTATGGCAAAGATTTTTTCTAAGGCCATGACCAATCTTGCAGAGGGCGAGATGCTTCAGTTACAAAAATCGTTTGGGGAGGGAACTGACGAAAAAGATTATTTTAAGATAATCTATTGTAAAACAGCATCGTTGTTTGAGACTGCTTGCGTGAGTGCTGCTATTGCCAGTGACGCTTCAGAGTTACAACAAAAGGCTATTTCCGAATATGCTATATCACTTGGAATCGCTTTTCAGATTAAGGATGACATCCTGGATTATGTCGGTGATGACTCTCTGGGTAAACCTATAGGAGTGGATTTGAGAGAACAAAAGATAACTTTACCATTATTGTGCGCCTTAAAAAACGCTCCTGAGAGAGAGTCGGAAATTAGAAAAATGATATCTGAAATCCATTTACATCCTCAGTATTGCGAACAAATTCGTAAATTTGTGATTGACGCTTCTGGGGTAATGGATTCGGAAAAGATTTTAATAGAATATATATTTAGAGCTTTAGAGGCTTTGTCTTCTTTTCCGGAAAGCCGGGAGAAGGCTTATTTGAGAAGAGTCGCTGAATATAACAGATTGAGAAAGGTATAATGAAGTTTTCGCAGATAAAGGGTAATGGGCAGATCGTCGATGCGTTAAGAGGTATGGTCGATTCTGGAAAGGTACCTCACGCCATAATGTTACACGAAGATGATGGTGGAGGCGCTGTGTGGTTAGCATTGGCCTTTCTGCAATACTTATATTGTGCGAATAGAAAGGACGGAGATTCTTGTGGCGCGTGTCCTTCCTGCAATAAAATAGGAAAATTGATCCATCCGGACATGTATTTCATTTTTCCGGTCAATAGTTCAAAATGTGCCGATTATTTAGATAAATGGCGCGCTCTTGTACTGCAGAATCAGTACTTTACAGAAAATGACTTGAGCAGTGCATTGGAGATAGAAGGGAAGTCGGCTATGATAAAGGTAGATGAAGCAAAGGGGCTTTTGGATGCACTTTCTTTCGCCGCCTTGGAGAAGGGGTATAGAAGTGTGATTATCTATCTTCCGGAGAAAATGAACAAGGATGCGGCTAATCGTCTTCTAAAGCTCATAGAGGAGCCACCTAAACTGACAGAGTTTATTTTGATTACCCACGCTCCGGAGCAGGTTCTTACGACTATTGCATCCAGATGCCAGCGCATAAGATTGTCTCCTGTTTCTTCCATAAACAGAGAAAGCGAAGAAGACCTCCAGATGTTACGCCTTCTTATGCAGGGGCTTCTTGCAAAAGATTTGTACGCTTGCTTGGAGGTATCCGAAACTCTGTCCGGAATGTCATCAAAAGAAAAGGCGAAAAGTTTTTGTAAATTTGTCGCGGATAATTTGCGATATATTTTCCTATTGCAACAGGGAATGGAGTCTTTAGTCAAGGTGGAAGGTGAAAGGCTTGAGGAGTTGAAGGATTGGGCTCTACGAAGCCGTAAGACTTTCCCCCGCATTGCATTGGATTCTATTAGCCGGGCGATAATGCTGATATCTCGAAATGTGAGTATGAAGATTGTCTTTACCGATTTGGTGGACAGGTTATATGTAAATATATGAATGAATCAAAAAAATACGATTGCTTTAGGGGTTGCGAAATCGTAGATTACGAAGACGGCACTACTGAAGTTACATATAGACAAGGCTGCTGTAAATTAGCAGACTATAATTATTTGAAAGGTACTCCACCTATAGATAACTATGGTGTGTTTGAGGTAAGGTTTAAAAACACGCGTAAGGGGTACTATAAAAATGAGTCAGGCCAGAGTGTAAGGCAGGGCGACAAGGTGGTAGTAGAAGCTAATCCTGGTTATGACCTCGGTATAGTCACACTGGAGGGTCCATTGGTGTCTTTGCAGATGGAAAAACGCCATATTGACTCGTCCACTTATGAATTCAAGAAGATTTTGAGAAAAGCCCGTCCGGCAGATGTAGATCGCTGGATGGCAGCAACTTCGCGTGAGCAGAAGACGATGATAGAGGCTCGACGTATAGCTGCGACAATGGGGCTTGAAATGAAGATAGGGGATGTTGAATTTCAAGGCGATGGCACCAAGGCTATTTTCTATTACATTGCTGATGGCAGGGTCGATTTCCGCCAGTTAATAAAAGTATTTGCTGAAGAATTTAAAATAAGGATTGAGATGAAGCAGATCGGCGCACGTCAGGAGGCTGGACTTATCGGCGGTATAGGCGTATGCGGACGGGCTCTTTGCTGTGCTAATTATGTTACTAATTTTAAAAGCATTAGCACTTCGGCTGCCCGTTGTCAGGATCTATCTCTTAATCCTCAGAAATTGGCCGGCCAATGCGGAAAACTCAAATGTTGCATCAATTATGAAGTGCCCGTATATCTCGATGCTCAGAGTCGTATCCCTAAGGTGGTAGAACCATTGGAATTCGAGGATGGATTGGCCTATCTAAGAAAGACCGACATTCTTGCTGAAATGATGTATTTCTCATACGATAAATCATCAGATGCAGCACTTTATCCGATTCCGGCAGCGGAGGTTGTGGAAATCCAAAAGATGAATAGAAAGGGAATTCGTCCGCAGTCTTTGATTCCTGAAGAGGAGCCATCTTCTCCAGAGTTTGTAACTGCTGCAGGAGAAGGTAGTATTTCGCGCTTTGATGCACCTAAAAAGAATAAGAAAAATCGCAAGAGAGGTGGAAAGAAACCGCAGCAAGATAATTAATTTCTTAATAACCACGTGTTTGTGCTTGTCTGCATGTGAGAGAAACAATGCTGGAGCGGAGTATATCAGGGGGAATAGGGTGGAATACGAATTTGTGCTTTCCGATGTGGATACGTTATCTTATTATAATATAGGATTTTATACTAACCCCAAGTTTGGTTCGACTTCCGGTGTGGAATTAGAGATAAGATGGTATTCTCCAAGTAATGACATATACATGGAGAAAGTGTGGTTGAAGTGCTCTCGCTCCCTGCAACCATATAGGGACTATATGCGATTCATAGAAAAAGGAGATTGGATTCTAAGAATTTATCCTAGTATAGGGAAAGAAAATCTTTCTGGGCTAGGTATGGAATGGAAAAAGGATGGGACACGATAAGTTACGCAGATTTGCAGAAAACGAGACATTCTCTTGTCTTATACAGCCTAATGCCTCTGAGGTAATGCCTAATGGGTTTTTTGACTTGAAGGATCATCCGATAAAGGGACACTGGGGCGAAAAAATGTTTGGAAATCCGGAAGCTGAGATAATTCTGGAACTTGGATGTGGAAAAGGAGAGTACACGATAGATTTGGCCAGACGCTACCCTCAAAAGTGCTTTATAGGGGTGGATATAAAAGGTGCACGTCTATGGAAGGGGGCAAAGACCGCCACCATTGAGAAAATAGCCAATGTAGCATTCCTTCGAACTAGAATAGAATTTATAACGGCATTTTTTGCTCCTGGGGAAGTGTCCCAGATATGGCTTACATTCTCTGATCCTCAGATGAAAAGCGAGAATTCTCGTCTTAGTTCTCCGCTTTTTTTAGAAAGATATCGAAAATTTCTTAAAAAAGGTGGTGTAGTGCATCTTAAGACCGATTCTGCTTTTTTGTGCGAATACACGCATAGTGTTGTACGGGCCAATTCCTTAAAGGAGCTAGCCTACACTACCGATTTGTATGCTTCGCGGGATATTTCTTTTGATCCTTCTCTATACGAGGTCCAGACTTTTTATGAAAAAATGTTCCTTTCTCAGGGAATACCTATCACCTACCAGTCTTTTGTGATTGATAAGGAAGGGGATTACTTGCATCCTTCGGATTTTGATGAGAAACTCTGGCGAGAGAAAGAGAAGAACCGTTTATCTAGCATAAATAATAAAAAAGAGGACTAAATTTAGTCCTCTTTTTAGATGTTAGTCTTAAAAACTATTTGCCAAGTTTGTTAATGTAAACTTGAATTCCGCTTTTAAGATTGGCTGCCTTATTCTTGTGAATTACGCCAATTTTTGCGAGCTTGTCTATCTTAGCGAAAACTGCAGGTGCAGCTGCTTCTGCAGCGCTTTTATCTGTAGTATTTCGAATGTCGCGGATAGCGTTTCTGGTAGTCTTTGCATAATATCTATTATGCAATCTACGCCTCTCGCCCTGACGAGCTGCCTTTTCTGCTGAAGCTGTGTTTGCCATATTATTACTTTTTTATTTTTTCGTAGTCGGTAGGAGAATCGAACTCCTATTGCAAGAATGAAAATCTTGAGTACTAGCCGTTATACGAACCGACCAAAAAGGACTGCAAATATAGCGAATTATTTTTATAATGCAAAATTATTCGTGTTTTTCACTTTCTTTTTTCCACTCCCAAGAATAAAGGATAGATTCAGTCTGTCTAAAGAGGTTACGTTTATTATCCTTAGGAGCAAATACCCAAGCCTCAAGCACAATTACTTCGGTACCATCTTTTGAGTAAAATGCGTGGCTAACGAAGGGCCCTCCCATAAATGCTCCGGCCACATCCCATTGGCCGTGCGTCTGGGCAAATGACATCCCACGATATTTTACATATTCTGTGGTCGGCTTCCAGTATTCGGCCGTCTGCATATAGGTGTTTTCGTCTGGGCCTGGTACATTGGCTTTTAGAATTTGATTTCTCTTGCGTATTATATTCTCCTCGAGCAGATCATTACCTTCCACCGGGTAACTATAGACGAATATGCCTTGGGTATAATTTCTGGTGTTATATTCCATCCATGCAAAGTTATGATTGAGTTTACGTAATTCATAACCCGAAGGCGCGTGAATGCCTCCACCGAAGACAGGCTCAAGCTTGGCGCGTATCTCGCGATTTTCATATCGGATGGCGTTACGCACGACGCGTTCTCTTTCTGCCTGTTCTATTGCGTTAATAATAAGTTTCTTATCTTTTTCGAATAGTGCTTTTGCGTCTTCTTGTGTGTAAGCGGCGATGTTTATTATTATCTGTGGCGATGCCCACTTATCCTTAACTATTGTAACGCCGGGCTTTTGAATCTGAGGATTAATCTCGGTAAAGATGATGTTACGATGTACCTTAAACATCTCGGTGAAATTACCATGGGTTACGTGGATCAAAGTATAAAGTGGCTCCCGAAGAGGAAGGTAAGGGTAGTCGGCTTCCAAGGTATTCCTTAGGCTTTCTCCTAATACTCCTTCCCATTCTGCTTTTTCTATAACTACGAGTACTTCACCCGCTTTCCCACTTATGGAAGGCATTAATTTTTCCCCACTGTTTTTACAAGATGACAGTAAACACAAGATAAGAGTGGTAAACCGAATAAAATATTTCTTCATAAAGCCTATGACTTAATTTAAAAATCAATAATTTCGACAACAAAGATTTATCTAATCAGTCGGGATATATCATTTCCGAAGGCGAGGAACATAAGCATAAACAGCAGCATCATACCGATAATCTGCATAACGAGCAAGAACTTCTCCGAAGGCTTTTTCCCACTGATCATTTCATAAAGGGTAAATAAAATATGTCCCCCATCCAGTCCGGGAATAGGAATAAGGTTCATTACTCCCAACATTATGGACAGCAGTGCTATAATGGATAGGAACTGGTACCAATCCCATGCACTAGGGAAGATTTGCCCTATGGATATAAAGCTTCCCACTGACTTGTATGCCCCGGTGGACGGCTTAACTACCAACTTAAGATCTTGAATATAACCACTTATAGTGCTACCGGTCCGTTTAAATCCTTCTGCTACGCTCTGCAGGGCGTTATAATGTTTACGCTCTACATCCGGAGCCTTAAGATATACTCCTATCCTTCCAGCGCTATCTATCTGAACAGGAACGGATAAAGTTTTCGCATCTCTTAGCACCTCCATATTTACTGTCTGCATGGCGTGGGCTTTAAGAAGCGGCTGAGCGTCTTGAAAGAAATCGGCTCGCTGTCCATCTATCGAAAGAATTCTATCTCCCTTATGCAGAACCGTTTTATTAGATGGCGAAGACACGGAGTCTATTATAAATGGAAGTGCTAGGTCGAACATCATCGGGGAGTTCAGAACTTCACTCGTACGGGCCAAGTCCATATAGACGTTAATGGTGTCTGTTCCTCTCAGCACTTTCACTTTATGCCCTTCTCTCCTTATGAGGTCTGCCTGAATTCCAGAAAAATCTGTGGGAGTGTAGTCATCTATGCTTATGATGTGATCACCTGCCCGAAAGCCCATATCTCGGGCCAATTCGTTAGGGTAGATCTGTGCGTTTTTATTTGGAATATAAGCGCTTCCCCAGATACCACATATTACGCTGTAAGTGATGATGGCAAAGATGAAGTTGAATAGAACTCCTCCGGCCATTACTAACAGCCTCTGCCACGCTGGATGAGAGCGGAACTCCCACGGCTGTGGCTGTTTTTTCATTCCTTCCACATCCAGGGACTCGTCAATCATGCCGGCTATCTTACAATAACCTCCGAAAGGCAACCATCCTATTCCGAATTCGGTCCCTCCTTTTGTGAATTTAATAAGGGACTTTCCACCCACATCGAAAAACAGATAGAATTTTTCTACTCTAATGTGGAAGAGCTTTGCGAAGAGAAAATGGCCGGCTTCATGAACTATAATTAATAGGGATAGGGCCAATATCACCTGGATAATTTTAAACAGAACTATCATTTCAATTTAAATCTTGCTAAGGGCTATGCGGACTGTTTCCTCGTGCGTGTGGAAAATGTCTTCGAGCGAAGGATTTGCCACAAAAGTCGCACCATTAAGGCAGTCTTCTATAAGATCGCTGATGCCGTAAAAACTAAGCTTACCCTCAATAAATGCCTTTACTGCCACCTCGTTAGCCGCGTTAAGAACGCATGGGATGTTGCCTCCCCTTCTAAATGCGCTTCGGGCCAATCCCAGATTCGGAAACCTTTCTTCGTCCGGAGCCTCGAAGTGGAGTGAAGCAAGCTGAGCAAAGTCTAATTTTTTGTTCCCTACACTCAGGCGCTGCGGGAAACTAAGGGCCAATCCTATCGGCTCTCTCATGTCCGGACAACCCATTTGAGCCAGCACTGCACCATCTTCGAATTCGATCATAGAGTGGATAATGGACTCTGGGTGTACGACTATGTTTATCATAGAGGGTTCCACATCGAAAAGCCAGCACGCTTCTATCATTTCGAAGCCCTTGTTCATCATAGTGGCGGAATCTATGGTAACTTTCGCCCCCATATTCCAATTCGGATGTTTAAGGGCATCACTTACAGTGGCTTTACTGATCCTGTCCTTGTCCCACTCTCTGAATGGTCCACCAGAGGCTGTTAGATGTATGCGCGTTAGAGTGTTTCCTTGAGCGGCGAGAAGACATTGGAAAATGGCGGAATGTTCACTATCCACTGGTAGAATAACTGCGTTATGTTCTCGCATTGTGCGTGTCACTATACTACCTGCGGCCACAAGGGTTTCTTTATTGGCCAATGCGACTATCTTTCCTGCTTCCAGGGCTGCGAGTGTGGGCCTTAACCCACTGAACCCGACCATAGCACCCAATACTATATCTACATCGGGTGCAGATACCAGTGCGCAAAGACTTTCTATGCCGGCAAATACTTTACTATCTGTGTTTTTTAAATTATCACTTAATGTAGGGTAAAAAGTCTCGTCGCAGATTACGACATTATTGGCGTCGAATTCGACGGCCTGTTGGCTAAGTAGATCTATATTTCGGTTAGCACTTATCAGTTCGACATCAAAGAGATCGCGGTGCTGCCTTATAACATCAAGTGCTTGAGTCCCTATGGAACCGGTCGAGCCGAGAATGGCAATTTTTCGTTTATTCATCAGAAGGATATGTAAAGTGTAGGATCGACAGCGACACCTTTATACCATAGTTCGAAATGCAGATGATCCCCAGTGGAAGTGGAACCTGTATTTCCTACATACGCTATAGGGGTACCAGCCTTGACGATGTCGCCCTGTTTTTTCAGAAGGCTGCGGTTATGTTTGTATATCGATATTATGTCTGAGCTGTGCTGTATGGCTATAGTATAGCCATATTCGTTACTCCATCCGGAATATATGACGGTACCATCGAGCACTGATTTTACTACACTATTAACAGGTGCGGTTATATCTACAGCAGGATGGGTAGCTACGTCAAATCCATTTGAGATTACTCCCACAAGTGGAGTAAAGAAATGCACTCCTTCTATAGGTAGGTTACGCTTGGTAGTGGAAGATAGTCCGAATTGTTCTTCTTCGCCCACCTTGGCCCGAAGCAGAGAGTCTTGTTTATGAAGAAAGGCAGTGTTCTTGCTTTTCAGATAGGGAACTCTATGGGAATTGCGTGTCACTTCCTCTAGGGATAGTGTTTGTTCGCCATCCAGAGTGCGGTTAAGATTCTGCGCGTATAACTCCCAGCGGATCATAGCGCTTTCCAGCGAGTCAATCTTTATGGCATTCGAGATGGCCTGACTCCTAAAATTAGCATCGGGATACCCTGGTATAGTGTAGTGTAGAGGTGTGAATACCAGAATGCTATATATACCACCTATCAGCACGCAGACGAAAAGGGTCAGCATGCTGAAAAATGCTAATCGCGTGAATTTAATTGAGTATATTTTTTCGTGAGTGGAATCCTCTACCAATGAAAGTCTATATAGTTTCCGTTGATTTTTTTTACTCTCCATATTTTGTTAACTTTGCGGCAGTTCGATGGATAGGATAATAGGCATAGATTTCGGGAGTGCGCGGACGGGAATAGCCGTCAGCGATCCGCTTCGAATATTTGCCTCCGCCTTGGATACGCTGCCTTCTGCAAAGATAATAGATTATCTTAAAAAATACGAGGAAAAGGGGGAGAGGATAGTGCGATTTGTGGTGGGTTACCCTCTTGCTCTTGACGGCTCGCCTGCTCAAAGTGCATCTGGAGTTGAAGAGTTTTTGAAAAAAGTACAGAAGGCCTTCCCGGATGTGCCGATAACGCTTGAAGATGAACGATTTACCTCAGTATTGGCCCATAGGGCCATGATAGATGGGGGTATGAAGGCTTCGCGCCGAAGGGATAAAAAAGAAGTGGATAGAATTAGTGCAGCTATAATACTGCAGAGTTATTTGGATAAAGTGAAATGATAAGACCGATTTATTTATACGGCTCCGAAATCTTGCGAAAAAATTGTCCGGAGGCCGATTTGAGCGATAAGGAAGGATTGGCATCCTTAATAAAGGATTTATGGGACACGCTTGAAGTGGCAGATGGATGCGGATTGGCCGCTCCTCAGATAGGTGTAGCTTCTCGCGTGCTCGTGGTAGATGGTACTGGAATGGCAGAGGATATGCCATATCTAAAGGATTTCAAAAGGGTAATGGTAAATCCGGTGATTTTAGAAGAATCTGACCAGAAGTGTGACTATAACGAGGGCTGTTTAAGCGTTCCTAATATATATTACGATGTAACCAGGCCTAAATCCATTAAGGTAGAATACTATAACGAAAATCTCGAGAAGGTAGTCGAGGAATTCGACAAGTTCGATGCCCGTATGGTACAGCACGAGATGAGCCATCTGGATGGACACCTATTCGTGGATTTGATACCGCCGATAAGGCAGAAGATGTTGCGTGGTAAGTTGACTAACATCTCTAAAGGGAAAGTCAGTACACATTATAAAACAATAATCAAATAATCAATTATGGGAGCATTTCATGCATATGACATCCGTGGCATTTACGGAGTCGATTTTGATAAAGATGTAGCGTATAAGGTTGGGTATTTTTTGCCTGAACTGTTGAATACTAAAAAGATAGTGGTGGGCCGTGATTGCCGGGTATCTTCGCCCGAGATTCACGACGCATTGGTGGGTGGCATAACTGATGCCGGGGCTGACGTCTTCGATTTGGGCCTTTCCACTACCCCTATGGTTTATTTCGCTACGGCCAATTATAACTTCGATGCTTCTGTCCAGATTACAGCCTCACACAATTCGGCTAAGTATAATGGAATGAAAGTATCACGTAGCCAGGCTCTTCCAGTGGGTCTTGATAGTGGCCTGGGACAGATTAAGCAGTGGATAGATGAAAATCGTCCTACTCCTGTAGCTGTCAAGCGTGGCGAAGTTCATCCTATGGATATACACAAGGACTACATAGACTTTATGATGAAGTTTAAGGGGGATTACTCTAACCTTAAGATAGTCTTTGACTTATCAAATGGTATGTCGAATCTTTTTGCGAAGGAAGTGTTCGGAAAAGACCCAGTATATTTGTTCGACGAGATGGATGGCAGATTTCCTAATCACGACCCTAACCCGCTTGTGGCTAAAAACGTAGAGGCTCTTCAGAAGAGAGTTAGAGAAGAGAAGGCCGATGTTGGTGTCATTTACGATGGCGATGCTGATAGGGTTATGTTTGTCGATGAGAAGGGAGATTTCGTCGCGCCGGACCTCATTATCGCTATGATGGCTCTTTATTTCTGTGATGAAAGAGGGGCTAAGAATCCGATAGTGCTTCAGGAAATACGTAGTTCTAAGGCTGTTGCAGAGTTTTTGGCAAAGTATGGGGCTGATGTCCATACATGGAAGGTAGGTCGCGCCTATGCCGCTCCTAAACTACGTGAAATTAATGGCTTGTGGGGTGGAGAGTTGGCCGGTCATTATTACTTTAAGGACTTCTTCTATTCAGATAGTGGACTGCTTTCGTCTTTGATAGTGCTAAGGATAGTTTCTGCGCTTAAGAAGAAGGGCATCACTTTTAGTGAGCAGATAGGTAAGATATCCAAGTATAAGAATTCTGGAGAAATCAACTTTAAACTTGAGGATAAGAGTGGGGCTATGGTTGCAGTACGGGATCATTTTATAGAAACAATTGGCAAGCCTGAAAAATATATGGATTTCGACGGGTTCCGTCTGGAATATCCTACGTGGTGGTTTAATATTCGTCCTTCTAATACAGAGCCATACTTGCGATTTATCTGCGAAGCCACTACAGACGAGGAACTTAACGCTCGCGTAAAAGAAGTTAGTGATATATTAGAAAGTAGATTCGGGGGAATACGTAGCTAAGATGACTTATATTTTTGATTTAGATGGCACCCTTTACAATAGAAAGGGACTTAAAATCAGAATGCTTTTACGCTCTATTCGAGATGGGCGCCCGCTTAAAATGCTTTTTTGCGAGCGCTCATGCCGAAGGGCGATAAGTGGGATAGATACCGGAACCATTAACTACGAGACGCTTTTCGAGAATATGGCTTCGCATAGTGGGTGGAGTGTGGATAAGGTCCGTGACTGGTATAATAACTGGTATATGCCCACTATGGTAGATGAGATACACAGGCACTTCCCTTTAAGACCTGGGCTGAAAGAAAAGCTGGAGGCTTTTAAAAAACAGGGAGACAGACTAGTTATCCTTTCAGATTATGGGTGTATAGAGGAAAAGTTGAAGGCATTGGGCCTTGACCCATCTATTTTCGATGCTCTTTTAGATGCCCCATCTTTAGGAGGATATAAGCCGGCTCCAGGGGTGTTTAGGACTACACTTCAGATACTAAATTGTAAGCCAAGCGAATGTCTTATGATAGGAGATCGCCCGGAACGTGACGGAGGAAGCGAAAAGGTGGGAATCCGTTTCGAGTATATAGACGATTTTATGAAAGGCTGTTAGCGAATCCATTCACAGGCACTTTTTTCTCCTGCCAACCATACTTTATCCCCCATCTCGAAACGGAAATCGGGTTTAGGATTGGTGATAAAGTCATCGCCTCGAAGCACGCTTATTACCATACATTTATAGTCTCGAAGTGCAGCGTTGCGAAGTGTTTTTCCCAGCAACTGCGAGTCCTCTTCAATAGTTATGCAACTGACTTTAAATTCGTCATTTGGGTGGCTTTCTGTAGGCTCATCACTAAACATTTCTTTTAATGCATTTATCTGCTCGCTACTTCCCACAGCGAGTAATTTATCGTAGGGGTAGATAACTTCATCTGAGCGAGGAATTATAATGCTTTTATTCCCGCGATGTATTTCGATGATATTTGCCCCGCTTTGAGAGCGTATAGGTATATCTTTTAATTTGTTGCCTACAAGAGAGGAGTCTGCCGGCACTTCGAACTGCTCGAGGTGTACGTCATAGCCCATAAGCTTTTTCTGTACGGAAGCCTGTATGGTGCTTTTCTTTTTATTTAGATTTTCCTTTTCGTTGAGGTTATTAAAGAAGGTCTTTTCTATGGAGATAGTCGCCTTTAAGTAGTTCCTTCCTAAAAGCACCAGAATTACTCCTCCGATTATTATAAGTATAGCTGTCCACCCGGCCAATTCGAAATGTGCAGCAATAACCGAAATGACTATACCCACAACGATAAAGGTGCGCAGGAGGGTGAGAGCGAAAATTGGCCACTGGTTAGAAGCTTTGGCCTTAATGAGTTTCAAGGCAGAAGAATTGATACTGCCTGAACTTATGCCCATACCATAAAGGAACGGGGCCATAGCCACAAGCGTTATTATAGTGATTAGTAATGAAGAAAGTGTATTACTTAAGTTTGAAAATGTTTTTTCGATAAATGGGTCAAGTAGTTCTTTTGAAAGAAGATTAATAGCTATAAGTATAACTCCATAGATTAATATGCGTAAGATATAATGCTTGAGGAGTATCTTCCATTCGCTTTGCTCTGCATTGCTCGATATGTTTTGACTCTGGTCGTTAAGTACCTTTGAGAGTATTCTGTCAGGCAGTTTTTTTATCAGCAATCGATATGTAGGCTCGGATGCCTTTATTACGAAAGGAGCTATAAGGTTACTTATAACGAAAACTGCTATAATCACAGGGTATATATAATTGCTGACCACCCCAAGACCTACACCCACGCTAGCTATTATAAAGCCGAATTCACCCATCTGGGCAAGGCTGAACCCTGTATGGATGGCATTGTTTAGTCCTCTTCCAGCCAACAGCACTCCACCTCCCACGAATATGGTGTCGAACACAAGCAATATCACCACTAAAAGCAGAATGACAACCCAGTTTTGAGCTATAATTTGTGGAGAAACCATCATACCTACGGACACGAAGAATATGGCTCCGAACAGGTCTTTTATAGGGCAGACGAGTTTTTCGATATGCTCGCTTTCTATGGTTTCGGCTAGTATCGATCCCATTATAAATGCACCTAGGGCAGAGGAAAATCCCATATTCTCGGCCAATGCCACCATTCCGAAACATAGTCCTATGCTGACGATCAGCAGTATCTCATCGTTGAGGTAGCGCTTGGCCTTTTTTAGTAGGGTAGGGATGATGTATATTCCCACTATAAACCACAAAACGAGGAAAAAGGCCAATTTGGCCAGTGCCCCGAACAGTTCTCCGCCACTGAATTTTGATGACATAGCTATGGTCGAGAACAGCACCATCAGTATAATTCCTATTATGTCCTCTATTATCAAAGTGCCGAATACTATCCCGGCGAATGGCTTGTTTTTAAGCCCCATATCTTCGTAGGACTTGGCCACGACCATAGTGGATGACATAGGAAGCATACCTCCTAAAAAGATACTTTCCATATTGGACCATCCAAGGGCTCGTCCTGTGACATATCCGATGGTGAACATGCCTACTAACTTGCAAGCGGATGCTATAATGGCAGTGCTTCCACTTTTAATCAGCTTTTTGAAACTAAATTCTAGGCCAAGTCCGAACATCATAAATATGATACCGATTTCGGACCATTGGTGGACGCTTTCCATGCTTGAAATGCCCGGGAAGAAACCGATACTCGGGCCAATCAAAAAACCGGCTACTATATATCCTAATATAAGCGGTTGTTTAAGCGCTCTCGAAATTATGGTGAATATGCCGGCGGAGATGAGAATTACCGCCAGATCTCTAACCAAGTTAAATTCTTCTGACATGTTTTGCTGATTTTGCGTTTTTTTCGTTTTGCGCTATAAGTGGGAGGTCCTCAGGCTTTACGGCGTAGTTTAGGAATTTTTCCCAGATTATATCAACGGCGATTTTACTTGGATGAACCAGGTCTTCGGCATAAAATCTATAGTCGCGCAGTTCGTCGAGCAGGATTTCGTATGCAGGGAAGTATTCTACTTCACATTCGTTTAAAGCTATATGTAAAAGGCTTTTACATATAGTGTTAGATCTTGCCCCTTCTCCTAGGTGCCTTATAGGGCTTATCGTGAAGATGAATCGTTTTTCGGGGTGAGCGTTTGTGATTTTTTTTATAAAGGTTTTTATTTCGTCTATGGATAAAAGTCTGTGCTCGAATTCGTTAGAAGGTCTTTTTAGACAGTTGCTTACGATCTTGCCATTGTGAGTCCACACGAAGGCAGTGCCGAGAGTGATTATCGCGAAATTACTTCTATGCCAATCCTCTCGGGCCGAAAGCAGCGTGTTGTTGGCATAGGACAAGAACTCTTCCGTAGTATCTCTTGCAAAAGAAGTATGGTGGTTAAATGAGCATATTTTGGGGCTTCCGGCTCCCATTTGGACGCAATCTTTTTCTTCAAAAATGCTGGTTGAGTCTAGAAGGTCTATTGTGCTCGCTATAGATGCAGGGTTATAAAGTGTACCAAGTGGGTTAGACTGTATGGCAAATCCTGCCTCACATAGATGATTAGCGATATTATCCACAAAACAACTTCCTAATAGGGTGATATGATCATCTAATCCTATTTTGTCTTTAAGACCTTGAGGGCTGACTATTGTGCTTAGTTTTATCATTCTCGTAAATTTACGAAAAAATTGTTTGTGTGCTTATATCAGCGCTATTATAAACTAAGAAATTTAATGATAAACGATGACGATATAAATAAAACTGGCCGAGTTATATCAGCCAGTTTTATTAGAATTATGTTTTAAGTATTATTCCGCTACGCAGCGAAGGCTCATTCCTTGAGCACGGCAATCTTTATTAACCTTGAAAGTTCTCTTTCCGTTTCCTATGAACATATATTGTCCATAAAGGGTAGGGTATTCTTCAAGATTTGAAGATGCTTTTCCGGCGGTTCCTATCCACATACCAGAGTATGCAGTGGCTTCGGCATAATTAAGACCACCTGAAGCATATACGCGTGTTCCGATAGTAGGGAACCATTGCCCGTCCTGGGTAGCGCCTTTGTTTTCTGTGTCCCAAGTCATATTGGCAAATTTAAGCCAAGCATAAGGAGTGTTGCCATCGGCATCGCATACGGGAACTTTGTATCCCACTGGGCAAGGATCATAAATGGTTTTCTTCATCGATACGCCTCCCCAAGCGTCGTCATCGGAGGTGTCTGACCAGTCAGATGTGCGTGGTACGTTTTCATAGATAGGATTGTCGTATTCATCTTTTTCGCCGGTATCGCGAGAGCCTACTTTATAGAATACGTCAGGGTGTGCTATGCCTTTTGCGATGCTACCTTCATATTCAGCTTTGCTCCCGATTTTAGGAAGTTCATTGCCCTCGAGATCATAAATGGTAGGTTCACCGTCTACGATGTACGTGTAATCTTCATTCTGCTCGGTGTAGGTTACTGCAGAAGGGAATGGGTCTTTACGTCCCCATTGGTAAATTAGTCCGGCATTTTTTCCGAAGGTCCCTTTTTCCGTGGAAGTGGTGCCGAGATTTCTGTCCATAAAAGACCAAGTAGTGCCGGAGGCGTTTGCCTCTGTCGTGTAAAGCGAAGTGGCCGGGTCGTAATCTGTTATCCATAAGTGCCAGCTCCATAGAATATTATCTTCGCTATCTACTGCTGCTATGAGTGCGTTTCCGCTTATTTCGTTAGTTTCGGCTACGATCTCGAAAGTTTTTGATGCGAAGTTTAGACTTTTGACAAGGTCTTTTTCGGACTGCCATACTAATTTTACTCCTGCTACTTCTCCAGTAAGTTCCGTGGTGGAATTACCTTTGAATTTGGCATTTAGAGCTACGGTGCTGCCAGGCTTAACTATGTAACTGTTAGCTGTGCCGTTTTCTGAAAGATTGACAGCATCTTTAGGTGTTTCGAATCCAGATGGTTTAGCTGGGTCTTTGTCGCATGAAGCGAGGGCGAGGCATAATATTGCGCTCGCAAATAGAATTTTTTTCATACACTACTGATTTATGATTTATGGGAGTGCAATATAATAAATATTTTTAAGAAATATAAAAACTGCTTCAGATTTGTCATGATGATTTCGCAGTTATTATTACTTGCTTTTTTGTCCTTGAAACGGGCTTTTTTTCGGACAAAATAAGCAAATTGAAGTTTTTGTCCGAGAAAGGGCGGTTTTTTCGGACAAAATATAGGTGGTAGGTCATAAAGGATTAATTTTTAAACCTGAAAAACACCTTTGA
>DJPX01000008.1 GCA_002438635.1 Bacteroidales bacterium UBA6401 | reverse complement strand
TTGCACTATTCACTTGAATTGGCAATTTATTCTCAATTAAATTCACTTCAAAGAACTATTTCCATATGTAACAATAGAGGTTTTGCTCACCAAAGCGTGGCGAATGAGACTTTTGTGAGCAAAAAGGGCATTTTTACTCACAACATCTCCCTCTGATACAGATTATCTCTGTTAAATTTGTTCATGTGTGACTAACCGTCCCTAAGCATTCATTCACATAACTTCTCAATTTCATTTCTGAGTTGCATTACTTTTTGTCCTTGGAAAGGGCATTTTCTCGGACAAAATAAGCAAATTGAAGTTTTTGTCCGAGAAAGGGCTGTTTTCTCGGACAAAAATGGCAGTAGTAAGTCATGAAGGATTCTTTGAGAGGAAATGGTCTTTTAAAGAGTAAGGATGGTAAAACCTACGCTACAGATGTAAGATTGATTGTGAAAAAAAGCGGTTGTTGAATAATATTTATTGGTTTTTTGCAATAATTGACTAAATTTGCACGCGAAAACTGAAAAGGTCAGTTATAACTTTATTTAATATACTATTAGAATATGATTAGACTTGGTATTAACGGATTTGGCCGTATCGGACGTATGGTCTTCCGTGCAGCAGTTGAGAACTTCAACAATGACATCCAGGTAGTAGGTATCAACGACCTGCTCGATGCCGATTATCTTGCTTACATGCTCAAATATGACTCAGTTCATGGTGAGTTTAAGCACGACATCAAGGTTGAGGATAACTTCCTCGTAGTTGATGGCAACAGAATTCAAGTATTCGCAGAGAAAGATCCTTCACAGATCACTTGGGGTGCACTTAACGTAGATGTAGTAGTAGAGTCTACTGGTTTCTTCCTTACAGAAGAGCTTGCATCTGCACACCTCAAAGCCGGTGCTAAGAAAGTAATCATGAGCGCACCTTCTAAAGATGCTACCCCTATGTTCGTATATGGTGTAAACCATAAGACTTATGCAGGTCAGGCTATCATCTCTAACGCTTCTTGTACCACTAACTGCTTGGCGCCTATATCTAAAGTACTTAACGACAAATTCGGTATAGTACGTGGTCTTATGACTACCGTTCACGCAGCTACAGCTACACAGAAGACAGTTGATGGCCCTTCTAAGAAAGACTGGAGAGGTGGTCGTGGTATTCTTGAGAACATCATCCCTTCTTCAACAGGTGCAGCAAAGGCTGTAGGAAAAGTTCTTCCTGAGCTTAACGGCAAACTTACCGGTATGTCACTTCGCGTTCCTACATCTGACGTTTCATTCGTTGACCTTACATGCGAGCTTGCTAAACCAGCTACATACGCAGAAATATGCGAGGCCATGAAAGAGGCTTCTGAAGGCGAACTCAAGGGTGTTCTTGGATACACTAACGAAGCTCTTGTATCTACTGACTTCCGTAACGACTCTCGCACTTCCATCTTCGATGAGAAGGCAGGTATCCAGCTTGATCCTACATTTGTAAAGGTTTGCGCTTGGTACGATAACGAGTGGGGTTACTCTAACAAGGTTTGTGAAATGGCAAGAGTCATCACAAAGTAATAACCTTTGTTTTAAATAATTTAAAGAGGCTGGTTTATGAACTGAATCGGCCTCTTTTTTTGTCTTCTTAGGATATCTTCCATTCATCCACATAATTTGGCCGTTCGTCTTTTACTACTTTAATCATATTCCTATTTTGTTTACTTTCGCACAATATCACGAAATATGATTTTGATCCGTCCTTCATTTTTCATGATTACTAAAACATTATAACGACCAATATTTAGAAACTGTTTTTGAAATGATTCTTCTCTTCTCTTATGGTCCTTTCCGGCCATTTCATCTTTGTCATCAGTCGAGTACCTCCAGTACACTCCTCCTTCCAAAGTCGAAACTGACTCGAAAAATCCTCATAATAAAATTCGGAAACCATTTCAAAACAGCTTCTTAGTAATGTAAAAAAATTAAGTTGCGTCAGATAAGCATTAGATTTTTGAGGAAACAAAAAATTTACTAAGATGATGCAGGTTATTTTTTGAAGATTACTTTAGCAGAATAAAAATAACAGTTATATCGCGAACACTGATTTATGAAAGTTTATAAAATAATTTACCTTATCCCTTGTGTTGTGCTACTCCTATGGAGTACATCATGTAACCACACGGACCCTGACACCCCCGTCGATCCCAATAAACCAGACAAGCCAGACCTTACGGAGCTCCCGGCGGGATTGTCGTCTTCGCCAGCATTACCTTCTACAGAAAAACCCTGCACCCTATACTATAAAGCCGGCGGAAATTTTCCTTTCTCAGGGTTTACCGATGATCTTTATGTACATATATGGATACGCAACATTAGTGGCGATGTTTTCGTTCAAAGCGAATGGGCTGTAAACACGGACAAATGCAAATTGGCAAAAACAGAGACCGAAAATGTCTGGAAACTGGAAATAGAGCCAAGCGTACGCGCGTGGTTTGGAGCCGACGCCGATGACCAGATGAATAAAATCGGAGTAGTGGTAAGAAATGCCGATGGTAGCAAACAGAGCGCTGACATGTTTATCGAATTAGACGATGCTGCCGATGAGTTCGTGCCTGCTCAATATGAAGAAAAAGAAGCTCCTGCCGGCATAGAATTAGGCATTAACTACCTGTCCAGCACATCATTATGCCTTGCTTTTTATGATAAAGACAAAAACGGAGAACATTATGACCATTGCTTTATAGTCGGAGATTTCAACGATTGGAGCATAAGTAATGACTACCAGATGAAACGCGATGAAAGCAAGGGTCTGTGGTGGTACACTCTCGAAGGACTTACAGAAGGCAAAGAATACCGTTTCCAATATCACCTCATAAAAGAAGGAGGTGAGGAATTCCGCACATTCGATCCATACACGGAAGTCACCTACGATGGCAGCGACGATAAATGGATTAGCTCGAGTACATACCCGGATATGCCTGCATTCCCCGAAAAAACAGGTGGAATACTAGGAGCTTTCCAGACCAATGCTCCGGAATACAAATGGAAGTACGATAATTTCAAGATTGAAGACAAGGACAATCTGGTCATCTACGAATTACTGTTTAGAGACTTCAGTACAACCCACGACATAAAGGGCGCGATGCAACACCTTGACTACCTTGAAGAGTTAGGTATTAATGCCATAGAGTTGATGCCGTGTCAGGAATTTGACGGGAATGATAGCTGGGGATATAACCCTAGAGCGTACTTTGCCCTTGACAAAGCCTATGGCACGCGAGAAATGTATAAAGAATTCATAGACGAATGCCACAGACGAGGCATAGCAGTACTTATGGATGTGGTTTATAATCACACTACCGGCTCGCATCCTATGGCAAGACTATACTGGGATAGTGCCAATAACCGCACCGCGGAAAACAACCCTTGGTATAATGTGACTGCCACCCATCCATTTTCCGTATATCACGATCTCAACCACGAAAACACCATGGTTCGGGATCATATTAAGCGAAGCCTTGTATATCTTTTGGACGAATACCACATAGACGGATTCCGCTTCGACCTTACTAAAGGATTCACCCAGCGCCAATGCAACGAATCGAATGTGGCCAATTATGATCCTTCTCGCATAGCCATTTTAAAGGATTATGCAGATGCTATCTTTAATAATAACCCTGATGCAGTGATGATCTGTGAACACTTCTGCGAGACAAGAGAAGAAAAAGAATTAGGAGCATACGGCATGAAGTTATGGCGCAATATGAATAACGCATACTGTCAGACGGCTATGGGATGGCTTAGCGATGGGGACGACTTATCGGGAGTATGGACCGGAAGTAGTATGCCATTCGGTTCTTTGGTTAGCTATATGGAAAGCCACGATGAAGAGCGTACCGCATACAAGGCACTGACGTGGGGAAATGGAGAATGCAAGACAAACCTTGAAGTTAGGTCAAAGCGACTAGGTCTAAATGCAGCATTCACATTTCTGGTCCCTGGTCCTAAGATGATTTGGCAGTTCGGCGAGTTGGGATATGATATTTCCATTGAAGAGGGAGGAAGAACTTCAGCCAAGCCCATCCTGTGGAATTACTTTGAAGACCCTTCAAGAAAGCAGCTTTATAATACTTACGCTCAGCTGCTTGACTTCCGCTTCTCGAATCCTTCGTTATTCACATCATCTGCAACCTTCACCATAGAAGCAGGTAGCGGGCGCACCAGTCGCGCACTATATTGTACTAACGGAGACAAAGGATTCGTTTTAGTGGGCAATTTCGACACTAAAAATATTGACCTTACCGCGTGGCCTCCAATGGGCGGAGTATGGCGCGATGTATTCACATCTGAAACTTATGATATGCCTCAAAATGCAGAAAGGAAAATCGTATTTTCCAACTGCGCACAAGGCGAATTCCATCTGCTTGTAAAAGAATAATACTAAATATTATGAAACACATTTATGAAAAGCCAGTTACAGAAGTAACCACACTATCACCGCAAGGTGTTTTATGTCAAAGCACTCAAGATTTCCCCAGTAATAATGTAATTGAGGAATGGAATGAAGAACAAAAAATCGAATGGTAAAGGAGGTATCATTATGAAAAAAAGTATTTTATCGGCTCTATGCCTAGGCCTTATAACTTTAGGGGTTTCTTGTCAGAAAACAGAGCAGGACAAGCTTCCAATCGACCCAAATGCCCCTACCTTCACAGCCTACGCCCCTACCACAAAAACAGTTTTAGAGGGGAAAAAATCGCTATGGAATAAAGATGAAATTCTTATATTCAATGGCCAAAACACCGAAGGTAGTTCACAAGTGTACACCACAACTGCAGAAAAATCTGCAACTGCCACATTCACTATTAAAAACCCTAATGCAAGCTTTTCTGGAGAAAAGTTCATAGCCGCTCTCCCGTCTAATGTCGCAGGTGATGCGTGGTGGAATGGAACAGCAGATAAAACCATAAACAAATTATGGCTTAAACCGGAACAGACGGCTACAGCCAACAACTATGACCCGGAAGCCCACATCGCTATAGCATATACCGAAAATAACGAATTAAATTTCAAAAACGCATGTGCCCTGCTAAAATTCACTATAGGAAGCGATAATATCAAGGAAGTCTGCGTATACACCACCACAGAAGGCGCTGTCTTGTCAGGAAACTTCAGCTTTAATACTGAAAATAATGATGTAACAACGACCTTTGAAGGGTACACGAAAAACAATTATGTAAAAGCAGTCGGTACTTTCACTAAGGGTAGCACCTACTATATCTCTTGTCTTCCTAGCACACTTGACAATATAACTCTTGAAGTCGTTTCTACAGATGGGATAAAGGGAGAAGACAAGACCACTTCCAAAAGCATTAAAATCGATCGTAACGGAGTATACGATTTAGGCGAGGTAGTTTATAAAGAAAAGACAAGGACTATATACCTAGATCCTTCTATTTGGGATGTTGCTAATGCCGTATTCGATGCCTACCTTTTCAACGATACTAAAGACCAGTGGTATAGTTTCGAAGCCAGCACAAAGGAAGGTATTTATACCTTAACTTTCCCAGACAAATGGAAAAAGCTCGTTTTAGTTAGAATGAATCCAGAGAAGGAAAGGCATAATTGGGACAGTAAATGGAATCAGACAGACGATATAGACCTCACGACCAATACTGGAAATCTATTTACTATCACTGGATGGGGAGACATTGGTGCCAATTCCGCCTATAGCAATGGGACATATACAGAATAGCATTCCTTTAAAATAAACCTTTATTAACACACTGAAAACCGCAGAAATCTGCGGTTTTTTTATTATCTTTACAAAGTTTGCGCAGAAAAATAATTTAAATCAAGTATATGTTTAAAGGACAACCAAAAGGATTATTCGCGCTCTCGCTAGCAAATACAGGAGAGCGTTTCGGCTACTACACGATGTTAGCCATCCTGACACTTCTAATGCAAGCCAAATTCGGCTGGAGCGAAGCACAGGCAGGTAATGTTTACGCTATTTTTCTAGCGGGAGTTTATTTCATGCCTTTCTTCGGAGGCATATTGGCAGATAAGATAGGCTATGGCAAATGCGTCACCATAGGTATCAGCGTGATGTTTCTTGGCTATCTATCACTTGTGTTCCCTATAGCAGACCTTACCATGGCCAAATATGTCATGTTCGCTGGCCTAGGACTTATAGCCATAGGTACCGGACTATTTAAGGGAAATCTTCAAGTTCTTGTAGGTAACCTATATGACGACCCTAAATATTCTGCTAAAAGAGACTCCGCATTCAGCCTTTTCTATATGGCCATCAATATAGGCGCTATGTTCGCCCCTTCTATGGCAAAGGCCATAACTAACTATCAGTTAGGAAAAAGTGGTTTCGTTTATGATGCTGCTAATACTGACCCTGCATACCTTGAAGCTCTTTCCGGAGCATACGGACTATGCTTTGGTGTGGCCTGCATCTCACTGATCCTTTCCATAGCCATATATTTCTCTTGCAGAAAATGGTTTAAGCATGCCGATGTCAATACCAAGCAGGCTAAAGCAAATGCAAACGCCCCAGTTAAAGAACTCACCCCTAAACAGACTAAAGACAGGCTCGTAGCCCTGGTTCTCGTGTTCGCCGTGGTAATATTCTTCTGGATGGCATTCCACCAGAACGGCTCTGCCCTGACATTCTTCGCGAAGAAATATACTAACCTCTCTGTTTCCGGAGCTATGAGATTATGGTTCAACATAGGCAGTCTTGCATTTATCGCAGTATCCGTCTATACCCTTTTCTCTCTCTTCCAGTCAGAAACAAAAAAAGGAAAAATCATAGCGGGAGTTTCCACACTTGCATTATGGGGGATCGCTTATGCCCTATATGCTGGAATGCCTTCTACTATAGCAGCTCAACCTTCTGATTTTCAGCAGTTCAATCCATTCTTCGTCGTAGCTTTGACTCCTGTATCTATGGCTCTATTTGCTGCTCTTGCGAAAAAAGGAAAGGAACCAAGTGCTCCTAAGAAAATAGCGTTCGGAATGTTGGTTGCAGCGCTTGGCTTTGTGATTATTACTTGTGCATCCGTGCATCTGACCTCACCTATGGATTTAGGTAATAAGACCCAGTCTATTCTTAGTCCGAGCTGGCTTATAAGCACTTACCTAACTCTTACATTTGCCGAACTATTACTCTCCCCTATGGGTATGAGCTTTGTTACCAAGGTAGCCCCACCTAAATATAAAGGTATGATGATGGGTGGATGGTTTGCAGCTACCGCTATAGGCAACTACCTAAGTAGCATCCCATCTAAACTGTGGAATAAAATTCCGCTAATGGCTAACTGGGGCATATTGATAGCTCTTTGCTTGATTTCGGCCATTATAATGTTCGCTATGCTTAAGAAAATCGAAGCTGCTACAGAAGAATAAGCATGAAGCGAAAAATCATACGTGCGATAATGCGAATTTTCGCAGCCCTTCCACTATGTGTGCAATATTTCAATGCCCACATAGTGGGATGGATAGCACGATATGTCATACGCTATAGGAGTTCTGTAGTAAAAATTAACATAGACAATGCCTTTCCCGAATTAGATTCCAAAGCCAGGAAAAAGATATACCGAGACTTTTATCTTCATTTCGGCCAATTGGTGTGCGAAACCATTTGGTTCGGAGGCAGCAGCGCTAAAAGATTAAAGAAAAGCCATATAGTAGAAATAGAAAATCCGCAGGAGTTACAACATCTATACGACTGCGCACCAGGAACTATCGTACTATGCTCTCATATAGGGAACTGGGAGTTATATGGCGGTATCCCCTATTACAACTACACGCAGCAGCCCATGCCCGTGAATTACGATAATGCCAGTGTGGTATATAGAAAACTTAAGTCGCCTATGTGGGATGAGATCTTCAAAACTAATCGCACGTTTTGTTATCCACATTACACTAACATGGTAGAATCATCTAACATAATGCGTCATATACTAACACACCGAGATAAAAAGATGTTCTACTTTATGATAACAGACCAATGGCCCTATTTTAAAGCCCCGTCATATATAATGGTAGATTTTATGGGGCAGAAGACCAGGACTATGAGCGGTGGGGCTGCAGTAGCCCAGAAATACCATTTGGCTGTAGCGTATATGTCCATGAAAAGAAGAAAGGGAGGGAAAAAGTATACGATGCAGTTTAAAACCATCTGCGAAGATGCATCTCAAACCAATACACAACACATTATGGAGCGTTATTATGAGTTGTTGGAAAATGATATAAAACAGGATCCGGGTAACTATCTGTGGTCTCATAAACGATGGAAAAAATTCTGATATATATGAATAGACATTTCATAATTTTACTCATTTCAGTATTGTCATTTTATCCGCTTCAGGCTAAAAAAAACAATACCACCACCATTTCCTACACTCTCCCGAAGACCATCATCAGTATAAATATAGAGAGCGTAGAAAACGAGATAAAAACTTCTCCCTACTCACGCTATGGCAAATCTTTATTAGATATAGAGTTACCTGAAAAAGACAGTACCTGTTTCAGTATTTCAAAAATCGCCATCAACTCCTACATTGAACCAGACTACAGCACCACTCGTCCGATTACACTTACAGAGCAAGAGAAGCTCGAACTTGACCGCTTAAAAAAGGAAGGCTTTATATACGAGCACTCACCGCAGATTAAAACTGCCACTACACTCTTACCAGTGAAAAACCCGGATCCGAGTCCAAGAGTAAAGACAAGCTACGAAAACGCACGCAAAGCCGCCTCTCAAATAATTCGCTATAGAGAAGACAGATACAATATAGTCACCGGAAATACCGACGCCACCTACTCAGGTGAGGCTATGGGTGCTGCTCTTAACGAACTTCACAATGCAGAAAATGAATTATTGTCGCTCTTTCTTCCAAGTACAAAGACATATACATACACTCATACTTTTGACTTCGTTCCCTCCTCAGAGTGCACCCGACTCGAGGCATTTTGCTTTAGCGAATCCTTGGGTATCCTACCAGCAGGCTCACCGGAAGGAATACCTTACTATCTCGAAATAAGTGTAGAGGAGATAGCCGATTCATCCTATACCGACACCGAATCAAAAGAAGAAAATGCGCTCACTTACAGAGTTCCGGCTATATGCACTGTCAAAGTGTACTGCTATGAACATGTGGTATGCCATTTGCGGGTGTCCATCTTTCAGTTAGGCTCTAATGAAACGATAATTTTATAATAATTAAAACTTACATATTATGACTATCAAGGATTTGACCCCATCCATCGTATGGGATAACTTTTACAAGATAACTCGCATACCTAGACCATCTAAACACGAAGAAAAGATTAGAGAATATCTACTCGATTGGGGAAGAAAACATAATTTCGAGACATTTGCAGATAAAACAGGTAATGTCATAATACGTGTACCTGCTACTGCCGGTTATGAAAATCGCGAAGGTGTTATTCTACAAGGCCATATGGATATGGTTCCTCAAAAGAATTCCGACAAGAAACACGATTTCCTCACCGACCCTATAGAAACGAAGGTAGAAGGTGATTGGCTAAAGGCTTGTGGAACTACCCTTGGTGCAGATAACGGATTGGGGGTAGCGTTGGCATTGGCCATAGCTGAAAGCAAGGATATAGAGCACGGACCGATAGAAATTCTTGTAACTTACGACGAAGAGACTGGTATGACAGGTGCACAGGCACTTGAACCCGGCATCTTAAAAGGTGGTATTCTTATCAATCTAGACTCAGAAACCGAGGGTGAATTGTATGTCGGATGTGCCGGTGGAGTAGATGCATCTGCTCACGGGCATTACAAGACGGAAGACGCACCTAAAGGCTACCACGCTTTTAAATTCAGCGTAAAAGGATGTCAAGGCGGTCACTCTGGAATGGATATCATTCTATACAGGGCCAATGCAAACAAGATTGCTACCCGTATTCTACTTCCACTGCTAGAAAAAGAAGATGTTAAATTAGTCGAAATGGAGGGCGGTACACTTCGTAATGCCATCCCTCGTGAATGCTTCGCTACTCTTTATGTAAAAGACGAACAGAAAGCAAGACATTTTATCAATGAAGCAGCCGAAAACATTCTAAAGGAATATGCCATCACCGATCCTGATATGAGCATAACATTAGAAAAAACGGACTGTGATAAACCTTATGCCCGGGGAAATGACGCCCTAGATATATTACGAGCAGTTTTGGCTTGCCCTGATGGAGTGGAGCGTATGAGCTCTTCAATACCTAACTTAGTGGAGACCTCCAATAATATGGCTATGGTAAGAGTAAGCGATGGCGAGTATTACGTGAATAGCCTTCTAAGGAGTTCTGTAGATAGTGCTAAGATGGCACTATGCGAAAAGTTAAAAGCAGTATTCGATCTGGCAGGAGCGGAAACTGATTTCACCGGGGCATACTCCGGATGGGCTCCTAATCCAGACTCACAGATTCTCTCTCTAATGAAAAAGGTATATGAGAAATTATATGGAAAAGAGCCTAATGTTATGGCCATACATGCAGGATTGGAATGTGGTATACTCTCAGGCGCTTATCCTCAATGGGATATGATTTCGTGCGGACCTACCCTTTTAAGTCCTCACTCTCCAGACGAGAGAGCCTACATTCCATCTGTGCAGAAGGTGTGGGATTATCTTAAAGAAGTGCTGAAGAATATTCCTGAATGCGAGAAGAAATAAAAGAGCAACTAACGAAATGGGCGGAAATCTATAATGATCCCGCCTATTTCTTAGAAGACCCTATAATATTTCCGCGTGAATTTGCTTCTCTCGGATCCTCACTTCAAGATATTGAAATAGCTTCCGTATTCGCCTCACATTTAGCGTGGGGAAGGCGTTCTATGATAGTTAAAGATTGCAAAAAGCTTTTTGACTATATGGAATGGAAACCTCTTGATTATGTTATGAGCGGAGCCTACAGGGATGATGACACAAGCATACACCGCACCATAAAATGGAGTGAGATAGCGCAGATATGCTGCAGATTGAAAAGGATTTACACTAACACGCCTTCGCTTGAGAGTTTAAGTGTGCAGGACATAAGGACTATGGTATTCGGACAAAAGTATGACCCAAAGGCAGCAAACAAAAAAATTAACCTTATGCGTCGATGGCTTGTAAGACGAGACGGCAAAGTCGACCTGGGACTATGGAGGGAAAGTGACCCCGCGACTCTTGTAATTCCACTGGATGTTCATGTTTACGATCAAGCGAGCGCTCTTGGACTTACATCCAGAAAAGCAAAAGACAGCCTAACGGCCGAAGAGATCACAAACGAATTCAAACAGATATGGCCAGAAGACCCACTGTTAGGAGATTTCGCCCTGTTCGGATATGGAGTAACACACAAAGCAGATGCCTAGATTATTTATACTTTCCGGTTGTAATGGTTCTGGAAAGACCACAGCCTCCTATAGTCTGCTCCCGGATCTTTTAGGGTGCGGAGAGTTAGTGAACTCCGATGAATTTGCAAAGAGCCTATCCCCTTTCAATCCTTCTGCAGCCTCTGTTATGGCAAGTCGATATATGCTAATGAAAATCAAGTATTTGCTTTCAAAAAAGGCGGATTTCATAGTAGAAACCACACTTGCCACACGCTCTCTTACCAATACCATAAACGAAGCCAAAGCGCTCGGCTATGAAGTCACTCTGCTCTACTTCTGGCTAAACAGTGTGGATATAGCCATAAAAAGAGTAAAGAAAAGAGTAGAAAGCGGAGGACATAACATCCCTGAGGAAGTAATTCGCAGAAGATATGTAATGGGGCTCAAATATTTTTTTGAAATATACGCTCCTATCGTAGACCGGTGGGTGCTCGCCGACAACTCAAAAAGCCCTTTTGCTGTAGTGGCAGAAGGCACAAAAAACAATATTCAGATAAAAGACGAAAACAAATATGCCTGCATTAGAAAGATTTGCTATCCAGAAGAATCAGTTGGAGACTCTGGTACGGGAAGCACTGCGTAACGCAGGAACTTACTGCGACCTTTTCTTCGAGAACACCTCCATCTGGTCCTTGATGTTAAAAGATGGCGAAGTGACTAGCGGTGGATATCATAGGGACTATGGATGTGGAATACGCGTGCTCGATGGTGAAAAAACCGGTTATGCATATTCTGAATCGACAGATATGACTTCCCTTCTGAGCGCTGCTAAAGCCGCTAGCGTAATAGGAGGAACAAACCATCCCACAAAAGGATTCAACAAAATCAATATCCACACCACAAATAATTTTTACCCTATGAAAAAGGACCTTCGCGAAGAAAGCCCTTCAGAGTTAGTTAAATTATTACAGGAGTTGGACAAGATTATTAGAAGTGCCGACTCCAGAGTTTTTAAAGTCATAGCATCACTATCTTACTCGGTAAGTGAGATAATGATGTACAATTCCCTTGACGAATTGACAGAAGATCTTCGGCCACTTTGCTCTCTTAACGTATCGGTAGTGTTCAAACAAGGCGATGACCTTCAAACCAAGAGCGCATCGAAAAGTCTTCGTATGGGAGCGGAATTCTACCAAGAGTCTCTCCTAAAAGAACTTTCAGGGCAGATTACATCTGGCATAGATGCCATGTTCGAAGCTCGCAGACCACGAGGCGGACAGATGAATGTCGTAATGTCAGCCGGAGCAAGTGGCATTCTACTCCACGAGGCTATGGGACACGCATTCGAAGCCGATTTCAATCGTAAAGGCCAATCGATATTTTCAGACAAAATGGGATGCCAAGTGTGCCCTAAAGGCATCAATATAGTGGATGATGCTACCCTACCCTTTTACAGAGGAAGTTTAAACTACGATGACGAAGGTGTTCCCGGACAGAAAACTTATATGGTAACCGATGGTGTACTTACATCTTATCTTCACGACCGCATAAGCGCACGATATTATAATGTGGCACCTACAGGAAACGGACGCAGGGAATCATTCAGGTATAATCCCATTCCTCGTATGCGATCCACTTATATGGAAAGTGGGAACAGCGGAAGTCTGGAAGACCTTATCGCTCTTGCCGGAAATGGTATATTTGTGGATGAATTTGCCAACGGAGAAGTTAAAATAGGTGAAGGTGATTTCACTTTTTACGTAAAAAGCGGATTTCTAATCGAAAACGGACGACTTACGATGCCCATAAAGGATGTAAACATAATAGGCAACGGTCCTAGAGCACTTGCTGATATAGAGGCTGTAGGATCTGATTTAAAAGTAGATAAAGGTCGATGGACCTGTGGAAAAGGACAAAACGCGCCAGTGAGTTGCGGCATTCCTTCCATATTCATAAAGAACCTGATAGTAGGAGGTGGACTATGATAAGTGAGCAAGAATTAGAATTGGCCAATAAGAGCATAGAGTTTGCCCTGGCAGAAGGGGCCGATGCCTGCAGAGCAGTTTTAAATAAAAACGTTTCCGATATGCTCGATACTCTTAATTCTCAAATAGATAAAGTCACGCACTGTCTAGATAGAAGCCTGTCTCTTATGCTATTTGTAGATGGAAAATTCGCATCTTTTTCCACCAACAGATTGGAAGAAAAAGAATTGGCAGATTTCGTAAAAAGATGTGTACTCATCACGAGAATGCTGGAAAAGGACGAATGCCGCACTTTACCACAGGCAGATAGGTGCTGCCACGATGCCACACTTGGCACAGAACTAGGTATATACGACCCTCAATACGCCACCCTATCAGGAGAAGAGCGGAAGAGTATGGCACTGGCACACTGCCTTGACATAAACTTAGAGCGCAAAGGCTATAAAATCATATCCGAAGAAGGTCAATACTGCGACTCCGAATTCGACTCTATAACTTTGGATTCCAACGGGTTATATTGCAGGCATTCTGAAACGTCCTTTGAGTATGCTTCCGAGGTAACCATCCAATCCGATGCCGGGGAAAAATATAGCAGCTATTGGTGGACATCGAGCCCTTTTCTTAAGGATTTCGACTATGCAAATGTAGGCGAAATCGCACTAAAGCGTGCGGTGGAACAAATTGGTTCTCAAACCATTAAAAGCGGCAAAAGAACTATGGTAATAGGTCCTGAAGTATCCTCAAAACTGCTAACGCCCATTTTACAAGCCTTAGGGGGATATGCTATTCAACAAAACAATAGTTTTCTAAATGATAGCCTGTCTAAGAAAGTCTTCAGTTATAAAATGAACCTGGTGGATGAGCCTCATCGTTATGCAGAAAGTGGCTCAAGACTATTTGATAGCGAAGGTGTGGCGACAAGAAATATGGACATAATACGCGAAGGCGTCATAAAAACCTATTTTTTAAACACTTATATCGCAAACAAATTAGGGGAAGAAGCCACCATAGAAGATGCCACCAGAGCACATCTTCTTCCTAGCGAAAAAGGATTGACAAAAGAAGAAATTTTGAAAAGGTGTCATAATGGCATTCTGGTGACAAACTTCAATGGTGGTAACTTTAACGGACTTACAGGCGATTTCTCCTATGGCATTGAGGGTTATGAATTCAAAGATGGCAAAATAACAAGGCCGGTGAATGAAATGCTTATAACAGGAAACTTCATTCAACTATGGTCTGGCCTACTTTATGCTGGTGACGATCCTATATTAAGTATGACAAAATTAATCCCCACACTTGCATTTGAGGGTGTGGATTTTAGTGGGAAATAAATTTCAATATTATGAAAGTAGATAAAAATAAAGTAGTAGCACTTAGCTACGAATTAACGGTGGACGGCGCTGTTGCAGATAAAGCATCTGCAGAAAAACCGCTCGAATATATACACGGGAAAGGAATGCTTCTGCCTCGTTTCGAAGAAGAAGTTGCAGGTAAAGAAGTGGGCGAAAAATTCGAATTTACCCTAAACCCAGAAGAAGGATACGGGACCTATAGCGCAGATTATGTCTTTGAGCTTCCAAAGAGTGCTTTTGAAATGGATGGTAAGGTTCGCGAGGACCTTTTGGTACCAGGACGCGTAATCCCTATGATGAGCCAAAGCGGGGAAGTAGTTCAAGGCGTAGTCAAGGAAGTTAAAAAAGATTCTGTTCTAATGGATTTCAACCATCCTATGGCAGGTAAGACCTTGCACTTTACAGGTAGTGTGGTCAATGTACGTGAAGCCACCCCAGAGGAACTTGAAAATGGGCTAAAGCGTAATTGCGGTTGTCAAAAGGGTACTGACTGCAAGAAAGGAGCACAAGGAGACTGCGAATGCAGCGAAAACTGCAATTGTGGTGACGAGTGTAAGTGCGACGATGAGTGCAGTTGTGGCGACAAGTGCGAATGCACCGACGATTGCACATGCGGCGACAAATGCGAATGCACCGAGGAAAACAAATGCAATGACAAATGCAATTGTAAGTAACTAGCATTTAATCTTATAAACAGGGCTTCAGATTTGATCCGAGGCCCTGTTTTATTTATTGGCTCTTGAAAACTTGAGAAATGTCATTGGCCCTGTAATGGGAAGCATACACACACTCCACTTCAGGAACAGGGCTTCTAAATACGCCTTTGGAGATAACGTTCATATACTCCGTAACAACAGATTTCTCCTCCGGAAAAACATCGAACATATACTGCGTGCAAGAAGATTTCACTTCCCTATAAGCCGAACCATAATTCACTGATGAAGATAGTTCATCAACAGGGCGAAAAGCAGCGCAACGAGGCATAACCACTTTTACAAAACTTCGATTTTCCTCGCTCCATATCCTATACTCCGCCTTTATCTTGTCGCCTATATGAAGCGTATCACCTTCTGACAAAGGAAGATACTTTCCATTATTATCCTCTCGAGAATATACCACTTGCAGAGTAAATCCGTTACCTGACTTTTTTATTTCATCCAGTGGCGCCGAGAAACTCTTCGATGCACTTATAACTGAAAGTTTTTTAACCGATTCGCTAGCATTTAGTACTGAATTCACCACATCTATAAAAGCAGGAGTAGTATCCCAATGCTGAGTTTCTTTCTGCACTAATAGCCAAATGCATATTCCATCAGCAATGGGCTTAGTGATAGGATCATAGCCTCGAAGTAAGTCTGCAATCATGCTATGCGCATAAGCCTCGTCCTCCAATAAACCTCTATATGGCATAACGACATTCGGATAATACATACCGCCATAACGAGTCTCCACCGCATATTCTAAAAGTGAAGCCACTTGAGTTTCAAGCGATAGCCACAAAGTAGCGTTGGTTCTTATCGGGCCAATTCCCCACTTCCGCGCCAAAGCCTCCCCATCCTCGCTCTCCGCCAGATTGCGTAGAGAATAAAGACGCCGAACCTTATATAACAAGTTATGCTGCCGTTCGCTATTAGTTAAGTAATTTTTAGACCATTTTTTAAAGTCCTCCATTTGCTTCTCTTTAACTTCAAATGGGACTTTAGGATACATCGAGCGGATGTAAACATATTGTTCACACGAAATGCCCGATGAGAGCGTAGAGATACTACCGAATTGGCTTTCATCCAAATACTTGACGGCACTCTCGCACAAATCCTCACCCAAGGCCTCGATTCCGCACTTTGACAGTTTTGCAAAATGTTCAAGCAGCACTGCCGTTATGGCCGGTGAAGAGCGCATACCGGAATACCACGCAAAGCCACCATCTGCATTCTGGCAGGATATTATCTGTCTTTTTAACGAGTCGGTTTCATAACCACACGACTTCATCTTATTAAGCAATTCCCTAACATACAATGCATCACATAGGCTAAGCACATCACCTCCACGTGGAGCGACATTAGATGAACATAACTCGTCCAACATATCGTAAACTCGTCTTTGACTAAAATTAACGCTATCACCTGTAGCATTTACAAAGCGCTCTAAAAGTATCTGCTTGGCACTCTCTTGCTGCTCGGGGTGTGAAAGTACCATAGAATAAGACTCCGTTATGATTTGCGTCGCCGGATATACCGGGATTGTTACCCGAATAGCATCGCTAAAAGAATTGGTCGAAGAAAATTCCACTTTCACATCTATAGCCCCTGTGCTTTTGGCCTCTACCAGCAGAGTTGAATTCGAACTACCGAAAGCAGGAACTAAAGACATCTGCTCTTTCACAAGATGTCCGTTTACATAACACGATAACTTCCCTTCTATATTCCTGTCATAAATAGAAGAGATAGAAATAGGAATCTCGCATTTATCTCCCACATAAAGATACTTCGGCCCCGATAAAGCTATCCGCACAGGTATAGTAACTACCATTTCTTTTCTTAGAACTGAATTTCTCACTTTAGGATCGTGCGCGAAAAGCGACACATAGTAAGTAGATAATTTGCCGGATGTTTTAAACGAAAAGTTCGCTACTCCCTTTTCATCAGTATGTAAAAAAGGCTGGAAAGTCAGAGTCTTTTCGAATTTTTCCCTTATTGGAAGCGCATCTCCTTCACTAGCATTTTCCTCCAAAGTTGCGGAATCGGCCGATGCACCTGTTGATTTCATCATATACTTAATAAGTGGAGAGGCCGTACCCACTCTTCCCTCATAGCTAAGTGTAAAAAGACTTGGCCCATAATTCTTCCTTATAGGCTGCCATTCATTCTTTACTATATTATCCACGCTCTTATCATACACCCCTGCCAGGCACTCTACCCCAGGCAAAGTCTTTATTGTAAAAGTGTATTCAGTATTAGGCAAAGTCTTGTCCTCAAAAAAGCTAAATTCAAGAGGTAGGTCAAGAGAGCGTTCTGGGTGGGAAAAAGTCATAGTATAATCAAGTTTTCTTCCATCCTTAAAGGCAAACACATTCACCAGCACATCATTATCATAATCTATAGCATAGTGCACTAAAGAGCCACCCATAGTATATAACTTCATGTTATCTATAAGAGCATTAGTCTTTTTATCATACACCTCCACTACTGCATATAAATCCTTCCCATCGCCAGAACCTATATAAAAGCCCGAATTATCCGGTGACTTTACTACTGCCCACATAGACTTGGAGGGAAAGTGTCTATCTTCCTTATTAAATTTCAATATGTTAAATGATGTAGTATCAGAATAAGCCCATACGCTCACCCTATAAGCTCCAGACGGAACTCCATTCATGTCCACTTCAAGGTCTTTACCAGAGATAGTTCTGCCAGATTTTACCTCTACTCCATCTTCGTCACTTATCTTATAATCAATGGGAAGAGAAGCATCTATCCCATCGCAGGTGTTTACATTTATATCGAAAACAGCTTTTTCGCCGAGCAATATATAGTTTTGATCATACCCATCGATAGAAAAAACACCCTGTTCACTATTTTTTAATGATGCTATAACACTTACATGCTCACTAACATTGATAAACTTTCTAAACTCCCTTACTTCACCACCTTTCTGTACGACTCGTACATTCACAGTATAGTACTGATATGGACTCGTCTTGTCTGTAAGAAAAGCAATAACGAATGACCCATCTTCCGACACTTCCAATTCCTTGCTTTCAGCTCCGTCATTAACTTGATACGAAGCCTTGGCTAATTCCAAAGGATGCTCATCGTAAGCCTTCAGTACACCTGTTATCCGCACATTATCTCCCGGGCGGTAGAGCCGATTTATGGGATCAAAGATCAATTCGTATGAAGGAAGCGAAAAATCATCAACTCTAAGCCATTTAGTGTAAGAGTTGTCCCCATAGACTATTCTTATGAAAAACCGTCCGTTTTTCAGTTCCCTACCCAGAGGGAAATCCCCTGCTACAGAGCCATATTCATTAGTATATAATTCATTAAAATACAGCTCCTTACCATCAGGCCCCACAAGTGAGACACGGCACTTTAGCCCCTTAGATAAAGTTACAAGGTCCTCTCCCTCATAAAAAAACACTGCTTTGAAATGGAGTGTATCTCCTGGATTATATGCACCTCTATCTGTAAAGATTTCCGCGTTCACCCTCGGCTTTTGCACACTAGAAAAGCCGCCTCTTCCCTTCCAGTAGAATCCATAATATGGCATACGGCCAATCATATCATGACTCAATTCATCTACTGTTCTAAAAAGCAAATCGCATTTTTGCGGATTACTTAAAACATTGAGCATTTCTTCCGGCAATGCAGTAAAGCCATCCAAGGACACACCATTTCTTTGAGCGACCACCCCATCAGCATTTTTCAGTATCACATCTGCATTTTCAATAGGCTTTCCAGTATCGAACTCTGCTATGTAAAATCTAAAACCTTCACTAGATGGACGTAAAGCCACGGAAAGTCTGTATGAAGAATATGTCTGTATATCCTTTATATCCCGATACTTGGCCGTCAAAAGATACTCTCCGTCCTCAAGATCCGGTAATCTGGCTCTTAATGTATCCGCTACAAAAAAACTACGCTTGGAATTATCCAGTTTCTTTTCAAAGATGGTGGATTTCCCATCGGAAGAAAGTAACGAAAGCACCACTTTAGGTACATTCGTTAGATATATCGACACCAGGGAACTGTCAGCGGTAAGACGGATGGATTGGCCAGTAAGAACATCGATAATAGACTCCACACTCTCTATAGTCGAAACGACACGCCTTTCCTCTCCCCTATATTTAGAACACAGACGCTTGTATTCCTTGCACTTCTTGTATAAAGCCTTATAATCGTCCTCGGTTACAGAATTTTCAAGTAGAAGTTTTTCAAATTCCATGTCCAACAACTCTTTTTTTGCATACAGGCAAATCGACCTTCCCTCATACTTCTCTATGAATGCAGAGTATTGATCTGGATCACATTGCAAGAATTCCAAATATGCAGCCAAAGGGTAAGAATCAGCCTCATAGTCCTTTAGTTCCTTTAAATAAAGACTATCATCCTTAGCGGCACTATCGTATAGACTCCATAACTCGAATTCGTAATCATTCTCACTAAATTCACTATAAATACTTTTAGAATACTTCCCCCATAAGTCTTTATGTGAGCTTTTCTCCAATCGTGCGCGATTAAGTTGTATAAATTCATATCTTTCAGTTTCCTGCGCTCCTATTTCCTTCATCCAGCAGCATGTAATTTCTGCTTCATTATAGTCACGGATTTCCTTCTCCCACACGCGCGAAAGAGAATCACGAAGTTTCCAGTTCACATTACATCCTGTTTCGAAATAAAGTCTACTCGCTTCAAAAAAGTCTTCATCCAGTCGCTTTATTGACGCCAAAGACTTAATTTCAGAAAGAACCGACATCTGAGTTCGTGGCAGATCCTTCGATTTAGCCTCTTCGTATTGCCCCCATAATTTGTCACATTCTGAGCGCGCCTGAGAAACTTCACAAACGAAAAAAACAAGGCATAACGATAGTAATGCCCTTTGTATATATGATCCCATCATCGCTTTTTAAATAAATCGTTTATCCTGCTCAGAGTAGTGATACCCTGCTGTAGCTAACTCCGCTTCCAGTTCTTTTCTATCCTTATGATAGTAATCACAAATCTCATCCAAATTATCAAACTCCTCGTCTCTAAGGAGAAAGTTAATCGCCGAAACTAGCATCGGCATATCGTGTTCTGGCAAATGATCCATATTTATTGATTCATTAATTTTCCTAACTTATCTACAGCATCGGCCAAATCTTTTCCGAAACTGCTATGCTCCATCAAGTAATCAGGATTCCCTCCCGAGATGTAATCGTACAAGTCTCTATCCATTTGCATCACATAGGAACTTACCACATTTTCTATCTCGTCACGCTGTGCCGGTATATTTGATTGCTGATAAACCCTCAACTTCTGATGCAGTATACAATATGCCCACTGGACACTATCTGGAGAAAAAACTTTTCTATCACTCATATTCTTTAAGGTTCTTTCTTATAAAATTGCGCACATAATCTTTAAGTGATTGCGGTTCTAATATTTTTACATCCGAACTCAATCCCAGAAAGAATCGGCACACCCCCGCAAAACTATATACTTCCGTGTCTAAAATCCACTGTTCGCCATCTTTCTTTAGATATTTTTCGGCCAATGGATGCTCTTCCACCAGCAAAGTCTTGGCCATCACAGTCATCTTGAGCACAATACGAACCGGTTTTTTAGCATTGCTCATCCGAAATATATCCATTCCAAACTTCCGATGACTATCCTCCGCTATCCAGTCATTTTCCTGCACATCCACCTCACCAATACGAGATACCTTAAAACTCTTATTTTTCCCATCCTCAAGGTCATACGCCCACACATCCACATAATCAGTAGTAAAATCAAAAGGCTCGACATAGCGATCCCTTATAGTGTGCGAATTACCAGATTCATAGTCCCTTAAAATCACCAGCTTCTTATCCTTTGCCGCCTGAGCAAGCCTTTGGACGTGCGTGGAATTGCTCCTGGCATCCACAAAGTCTGCAATCGAAGTGGAATCATATATCACGGCCAATTTATCCTTCAGTCCTTTTTTTAAAGAATTGGCAGAACTTAGTCTGTCTATCAAACTATTAACCAAATAAGCCTCTTCATCGGAAAAATAAAGCAACCTCTCGAGTTTAGGTGCTTCATCCGGCATCATCTCCAATTTATAAACATTACCATAGGTCTTCACCACGGCGAATCCGGCATTTTTAAAAGTGTCGATATAACGATAAATCGTGCGATAGGACATGCCCAACTTATCTGCCAATTCGTTTATCGTATAGTCAAAACCACTTGACATATATTGCATTAGCCGAAGAACTCTTTCTATTTTAGGCTGATCCATACATTTAGGCTCCTACTACCGATTTATTCCGATGATTTCTAATAACATAAAAAAGTACTATCGAAAGCAGGAAGATTCCTACTCCTAAGTATGGGATAAAACTCTGCGAAAGATTAAATCCTATCTTGGCAGTGAGTATATAAGTTAGTGTCACAGATGTCATAAAAGCAGCAGGGAAAAGAGTTAAAAAATAACCATACTTTCCCCTCTTTTGCGATAAGAACGCCGTTATTGTCCATAACGCGAGCGCAGCGAGACTCTGATTGGCCCATCCGAAATAGCGCCATATACGATCGAACCCGTCGGCATCCGATACATTGAACCACAACAACACTCCGGTAAGAATAAAAATAGGGACACTAATATAAAGTCGATTCTTAACGGAACTTTGATCTAAATGGAAAGTCTCCGCCACGATAAGCCTAACACTACGAAGCGCAGTATCGCCACTTGTGATAGGCGCCGCCACCACACCTAAAATAGCCAACAGACCACCTAAAACTCCCAGCCAATGCTTACTTACAATTGTAACCACCTGAGGAGCGGCCGTTACCCCTTCAGCTCCCATCTGTGCGTTACCACCGCAAAAGAAAAAATAAGAAGATACAGCCGCCCATATCAGTGCCACTACACCTTCCGTAATCATGGCACCATAAAAAACAGGACGGCCAAGCTTTTCATTATCAATACATCTTGCCATCAATGGAGACTGCGTCGCATGGAACCCACTTACCGCCCCACACGCTATAGTAATGAAAAGACATGGGAAGATATGCCCAGCCGAAGGATTCCTGTTATATAGTCCATCCCATAACTCCGGCATGTTACTAGGCCATTTTACTATAAGACACACTAATAAAGAAACCGCCATAAAAAGCAGGGCCACAGCGAATACTGGATATATCTTACCTATTATCTTGTCTATTGGAACGAAGGTGGCTATAAAATAATAGACTAAAATAACTGCCACCCAGATAAATGTAGTATCAAAAGACTTGGAAGTCAAATCCCCTATTATAAGTGCCGGACTATACACGAACACAGCACCTACCAAAAGCAGCATCAACGCAGAGAAAGCTATCGCAAAAGGTTTTACCTTTTTCCCTAAATATTTTCCAGCCAGTTCAGGAAGGCCTACACCTCCATTACGAACAGAGAGCATCCCAGTCATGTAGTCATGTATAGCACCACCGAAAATACACCCCAAAACTATCCACAAATAGCACGATGGTCCGAATCGGGCTCCTAGTATAGCTCCAAAGATAGGCCCCGTTCCTGCTATATTTAAAAATTGGATCATAAACACCTTCCATGAAGGAAGCACCACATAGTCGATGCCATCGGCCTTGGTGTGCGCTGGTGTAGGTCTGTTTTTTTCCGGGCCGAAAACCCTTTCTGCCACACGGCTATAGAAAATATAGCCTAAAATTAAGGCTACGATACTAATTAATAGTGTTATCATAACTTTTTCTCTTGTTTTTATAAACGACCTTTTAAAATAACCTAGATCATCTTTTAATAGCCTTTCACAAGAAAACAAAGTTAGCGATTTTCCAGAGCATTCCCAAGTCCGCTACTCTGTGCGCACATCTTTTACGCAGCGTATGCTTTTCGTCTTGTTACTTTCCGCAGCTACAGTAATATTAGTGCCATTCACATAAAAATTCTCGTCTTTATTCTTTCTAAGATTCAATCCCTTTACACCGAGACTCCAATATGTTCTACAGATCTGATACTGGTCATCAAGGCATGACTTGGCGTTGTAAAGCATTAGAGCCATTTCCAATTGGTTCGGCACTCTGTAACCTTCAGGACAGAATCCGGCATCCACGGATGAAGCATTAGTGGCGGAAGTAATCTCCGCATTCATCTCACTTCCGGTAAAAGTTCTGTTCGTCGAGCCATTCATAGGCCATACTCTTTCTGGAGAAGTTTCGAACTTCTTATATAGCAGATTTGTAGGTGCAATTTCATCTTGATAAGAAAAATCGCGCGAGGTGTAATCCCGTAGCGCATTTTCATCCAGATTAGTGCACTCGAAAGAATAGTAAGTCTGGTTAGCCGATGTCGCCTTTTCCTCCACTTCTATATAATTCTGAGGCATCAAATTAAGCGCAGCATCGCTATCCATCCCCAAATTTCTTACACACCGAGTTGCATATTGTGTTATATTTTTACTCTCTGACCAAGTGCGTACCTGATAAAACGAAGCTGTTGAAAAACCTTCTTGCGCATAAATAGTAACCACACCATTAGAATGATGAGTACTGGATACAACCAGCTGATACCAACGTGCAGGAACTCCGGATGTCTTATCCTCAAGAGTTCTATTATACAGACGCGACGACTGCTCCAATAATCCGTGACCTGCCACTATCCCGAAAAGCTGCATAGAGGAAGCCATATACCAGCGCACCTCGTCTCGCGAGATAATTCCATCTCCATTATTATCTCGATTACGAGCCATACAATAGTACCTTAGTGACTTATAGCCATCACGCATCTGTGGAGTTTGATTATCGACTTCATAATCCATGTATTTCTGCCATTTAGCTCCTGAAGTGATATCATCTATGGTCGTTACCGTTACACCCGATGGGGCCAATCCCCACTCGAAGACCGTATTTGCCCTTCCATTATAGAGGTCGGTATTTTTCCCACTGTCCGAATAATCGCTGGAACTCTGATTATAATAGTGAACGACATCGTTAGCCTCGTCATCGCTTTCCAATCCCCAAGCACTCACAAGCGAAGTATAATTCTCATCCACATTATAGATAGTCTTTATGGACTTTTGAAGTATGGAGATGACAGATCCTGTTGCCGAAGACTCTTGATCTGTACTTACTTTAGAATTACAAAGGATATGCATAGCCCGGTCCGGCTGATTTACAAACTTTTTCCAAAGCGTAGCAGACTTGGTGTGGGAAATCGGATGCTCGTCATAATAGAATTCGTCCACGAAAGCAGTAACGGAAATCTTAGCCTTAAGATCATTAGCCTCGCCACTGCCTCCTGATTCGCCTCTATCAAAAAGACTTTTGTTTACAGGGTCAGCTTTCTTGAGATAGTACTTGTCGTTCAGATAATCAGCATATAACTGGGATTGAGTGCGGACAAAATCCACAAGATAACTTATGTCCATTACACCATCGTTATGATATCCTTTAAGGCCCTGTGTTCCATCAGGATCTACATTATTTCGCATCGTTTCTGAAAGAGCGAAAACCGTAGGCACATACGTGCGACGCTTCTCTGAATAATAGTTGCCATCCTCATCCTGCTTGTTTAGCCGGAAGTGAACCCACTTGTAATCTATATGGTCTGCCACGTCTATTCCATTAATTCTCACAGGCATAGCCCCATCAGGATTAAATGGAGTTTTTACCTTCCATGTAAGATCGTCGGCATTGGTCGTAAATGAGCCGTCCTGATTTTTCGTGATGAAATTATTGGCACGAAAAGACAGAGTCCTCGACTCATAATGTGAATCGCATATAGATATTGATTCTTTAGCTATCACCACTTCTCCACTGGCACCCGGCTGATTCTCTACTGAACCACCACTTTGATCACTTGTTTCAACCTCTACACGTATATTATTCACTGAATTTATGGTAACCGTGTAAGTATAAAAGGTATTACGCTCAGTATTATAATTAGTAGCTCCTTCATAAACATCACTATTCCAGGCATCCCCAGCCGTGTAATTCCAATTCCCCAGATGGATAAGGTACTGCACATCCCCACCCAGGACCTGTCCTGCAGCGTCATCCTTCAGTTCCATATCCACTCGTCCAGTGACAAGAACATAAGTAGAAAAATCATTGGCATTTTGAAAACGAAGAAACTGCTTACTCACATTTTTCCCAAGCGAGTTTACATAATCTACAACCAACTTTTCATTTAGACCGGCTGAAGTCTTAATCTGACGACTTCTATCATTATATGAAGTAAACGACTTATTTTTAGGGTTTTGTCGATTTTCAAGCATGTAAAATGAAAAGCCTGAACTCGTGGACGACACTTCTTCAAAATTACGCCATGGCGTATCAAAAAAACGTGGAGCGTACAAAGAATAATCTGAAGTAGGCAGCTCTGATGGGACCTCATACGAATCTTCGTCACGTTCAAAGACATAGGCGGTATTAGGTACATTTACTACCTTCCACTGTTTAGGAGTAAAGGATGATGCCGTCTGTTTATTTGGGTCATATCTATCCCCCACTTTAAATACAAACTTCACCTTTGCATCTACACGCTCGAATAATACAGGAGTGCTCGAAGTGTTCATGTCCACTATAGAATTCCCATTGCTTTCACTCATCGTGATACCTGAAGCATGTGCCGTCATAGGGAAAAGTCCGTTACGATTCACACTCTCCACATTCATATATAGTATGAAATTCTTAAGGTCATCCTCGGTATTTATGGAATGAGATAGCAGGTCGGAAGAAATTTTTACCATATCGGCATCCAGATTGGCAATTAGATAGGCACTTAGGTTTTCACCGGCAGAAGACTTTATTTTAAATCCGCCTTTGGCCATAACATTATCGGCAGTGCTGTTGTTTACCCACCACGAATCCTTCGATGAAGCACGTACAGCAGCCTCATCTGCAAGCAGATCCGAAGAACGGAGCCAATTGGCATATAGTTTATGTCCGTTAGGGCCGAATACGAAAACGAAGATATTATAAATATTGTTTTCTTCCTGACCAAGGGTGAACTTGGTACTAACTGTGCTTTCCGGCTTCGATCCGAAGTTCATATATAGCCAGCATTCGCCTTCTTTTAACGCATCAGCCCCACCGGTAGAAGGTGCCAATTCTTCCCTTTGACACGAAAGCGAGCCCAATATAGTCAAAACACATGCTGTAAATATATTCAATAATCTTTTTTGCATATCTTCAAATTAATCAAAAGTAGTTTCATTACTAACGCCAGTCCATGCCTTCACCTCAAAATACACTAGACCAGTCTCCGTAGCATAATGAACATATACCTTTATATTCAAGTCGTCATTACGACATATATCGGTAAGATTGACTGCCTGCCCAGTATTATCGATTACCTTTAGATGAGAAACATTGAAATACAAATCCTTAATCGAATCTTCGCCATTAGAAGAATTCACTAAATGAGTATCACTTATTGTTTTTTCTTGTACTGGAATAAACAGCCATTCATTATGATAAAGTGAATTGTTATCCATGCAATAGAGTCTGTCGTCATCCTCCCTTTTAGTATATAGATAGTATGGCGAATATTTGGTTCCATTTGAATGATACTTGAACAAATCGTAACACAAATATGTCGCTCCAGAGCCTGCGTCCTCGAGGTGTATAGTGCCCGCCTGTGAAGTCATCTCTACATCTAAAGACGTTTTGATATTCATATAGAATTTCGAAGCGGCATTTTGAAGATTACATTGATAAGCATCTTGATTACTCACTTTTTTATAATTACTAAAATACCATAAGTAATCTGTTAAGTTATCCTGAACCAAAAGAAGATCCAGACTCGGTCGATTTCGTCCACGCAGAACATTGTCATCTCCATAAATGTAATATGTTGAGCCTTGATTTAATATTAGATAAGGAGTGCCCTCACTAATAGAACTAGAAGCATCTGAAAGCGAAGCTTCATAAGAGAGCCTTTCAACCGATTCCACCTTTGTTGAAGTAACATCTCGTCCGAAAAGGCCACCGCGAAGATGGAGCACCATACCATCCATCGAACCTGGCCCTGTTTCATAAACATATTGATTCATAAAGGTTCGTCCCTGCCCTGGTTCTATATATTCTTCCGTAACACCACTTACATCATATTGGATAAAATCCGTTTCTTGAGAATCTGATGGCAAATCATGCCCACTTTTATGAAAAAGATATGATTTAGTCGGATTCCCTTGACTCAAAGCAACATGACTCATAAATAGATTACAATCTATAGTATTATTCTGTACACTTACTCTAACTCTTCCGCAAGTACGCACCATTTCAATGGCAAGTTTATTCTCTCCGGCCCCTACAGAGACTTCTTTAACAATAGAAAGAGGCATATATTTATCCGTATAATCCATCCCGAAAGGTGGCTCAAGGCTGGTACCCAGCGATGGTAACTCAGCGTCCAAGAAAGATTCATCAATAATACTGTCAGCTACATAAGCGGACATCACTTCTTTAAGCGAATTAGGAATATTGGCAACTATATAGATAGTGTAAACACCGCGTGTTATATTTGACACCCTCACCGAGGCTGTTTTTCCATCCTCAGCTATTTGAATACGACTATTATCTGAATTATTCGAAGAGAGGGTGGTTAAATATGCTTCCACCTTGCCTGTTTCATCCGCTATCCATATCGATAAATCAGAAAAAGTGTCGCCCCCGTCAGGAGCTGACTTTACCCTACTTGCACATGCAAGCGAAAGGGTAATGTTAGCCTCATCTGTGTGATCTTCCTCCCATATAGTAACCCTGTTATGTTCACATCCAATAAACACTAGAAGCGCTACAAGCAAATAAAACGAATGCCGTCTTCCCATTTTTTACAAATAAATATTCACGTTAGATTGAAGTTCTGACCAATCCTTTATTGTCAATACAATATCAATATCAGACTTGTTCACAAGTAAAGAATAAACATATATTTTACCAGGCTTCCAGTCTACATCTGGTAAAGTAACACTTTGATAAGAATTCCCTCCGGCCTGCGTTTTAAAGTAAACAACGGTAGGCTGCAAATTAGCTTTTCTAGTCTGCGGGACAGCATAAACCATATTATCGTTACCATCGAAAACCATAGTAGGGCTCTTCTGCCCAGCCTTATAGAATTGTTTTCCGGAGCTACCATTATCTGCGGACCATTCATAAAATTTTGAATCAGTATCGTAAGACAAGGCATACCATATCATCTTAGGCGTTAATAGTGTACCTTCTTCATGAGTATAGTGCAAAGTGCCGGTACCCGCAAGCCCCGTTAAATAAAAATTTTCCAAATAGTCAGAATAATCGTCTTCTATGTCAGCAATATTTTTAAATGCTATCTCAAATTTAAGACCTGAAAGAGCATGTACAAAATCGAAATTAACAGGCTGTCTTATAGCTTCTATAGTAGCCTCTACTTCCTTAAAAGCTACTAGCAAGTCTTCGCTGCCTGCTGCTACACTATAACCTATGATCATATCATCTGCATCTGAAGACTGCAAATTTATGGCTGCCCCACCATAAGGATGAAAAGCCCTGAACCTGTAGAATCTATTAATTTGCCAATTCTGCACTGGAGAATACACCCACTTAGACTGAGCACTATCATAACTAACCATCTGTGCTTCAGAGGTAGGGAATACGTTACTACCTTTTTGCGTCTCGAAACTAATATTATTATAAATACCGAAAACACCCATTGGGGCATCTGTAATATTATCATTAGTAGTTTTATCCACATTTGCACCAGCACCTGACTTTAGGGACTTAACTTGTGAGCTCAGATTTATCGGATTGAGATTACCTTCCTGTTCTTTTTTAGAACAGGAAATATAGGCCAATACAGCTGCCAATACCAAAAAGATTTGTCGTATCCTCATTATTCCTATTTTACATTTTATTCACCTACATTCACATCTGCTCCAGATGCATTTGTCCAATTATCCACACTGCCCGTAAAATCTATAGGATACTGTCCTACACCAACATATATCGTATATGTGTATGAAAATCCCATGTTCCACTCGGATGTTCTAAAGTGATTTACAAATAACAGTGTCGCACTTTTATCTTCGCTTACCCCGTTTATAGTCGAAGTATATTCTATGACCAGGCTCGCAGAATCCGAAAGCATCTGTGGGATCATCACCATAGAAGCGCCCAATATCTCTGCTGTAGTGGTCAAAGTAGTGGAAGTCGAGCACACATCGTATCCTGTACCAGAGAGTGAAGAAAGATTAGACCACGCATCATTATCGTATCCACCTCTTTTATAATCTCCTTTTAGGTAAATGTCTTTTAAATAAACTCGACTTATTGTTATAGTAGGATCATCATCTGCATACGGGGAAATAGCAGCTTTAAAAGTAAGTTTTGCAAGTTTATGTTTAAAGTGTGTAGGCACACCACTAAAAGAGCCGAGCGTCTCGTTTTTTTTCTTATCCTTAGCTATGTCCGCAACTAAAATAGTCTGGTCATCAAAAGACCGCGCGCGGTATTTACTTACATCCCACCCACTAAAACTAATGCCATCGACAGTAATGGATGGTGTTACGAGTGGCTGTCGATATGAGAAAAAAGTTAGCGTTCCTGTGGAAGGCCAGTGAAATTCGGTTGCAGTGCACCATAAAGATTCGCGAAAAGACACTTCTTGATTCTGCAGTCTATCCCAACCATCTCGATATATATTTGCTGACGACTTATTAGCATCCCAGTTTCCGGAACGCAGATGATAAGCAGTGGAAAAAAAAGAAAAGTCTTTAGGAAAAGCAACGACAGCTTTACTGGAAATCACATCGTAGCATACTCCTTGCCCTAATGCAGGCTCTATTTCCTCCACTTTCGTACAAGATATTACCCATAGAGAGCATATTACTGTAATAAACCTCAAACCACACTTCATACCCTAAATACTTATATCCACATCTTTATCGCTCCAGTCATCCATCTGCGGTGCCCAATATATAACACTCTGACTATCTGACACCTTAATAGTGAGCGTAATTGTCTTATTCATTTGAATACCAGAAGAGAACACATCGTAAAGAGGAACGATAGCCTCCTTTGTCTCCACTGTATAGTCATTTCGATAAAAATCGTATTTAATTTTCAGATAAGGCACTTTAGTATAATCAGGATTATCTCCCGGATCGTCAAACTGCTGAGGCAGAAGCATAATGCCATCCGGATACGCAACTGATGCCACATCTTGGGCTGATGTAGAATCATATATAATCTCCTCCCCAGTACCGGTACCAGAAGTATTATACCATACATACTCGTGGACCTCGCTTGCCTTATCCACTGTCCACTGGCCAATAGCCGAAGCAGATGTAACGATACCGCTAACATAACTTCCCTGCTGGCTATAATTTCCTATTGATATATTCTTAAGGTAAAATTTATAACCTTTCAAAGAATAGTCTTTTAAGGTTGTAACTCTAACAGCCACTAATTTTGATAGCTTGTGTCTAAAAATCGTAGGCACGCCCACATATCCCGCATAGGAGTCATTCGCTCTCATGCCACTTTGAACATCGGAGACCATAAAATCCACATCTTGGTTAGCATGCACATCCCAAGATTTAAGCTGAATGCCGGTGTAATTGGCCGAAGACACGCTCACATTGGCCTTTACTTTTGAAGGACTGTATGCCATAAATGTGAGCGAACCATCTTTAGGCCAATAGTACACCGTAGAAGCATTCCGCCATAATCCGCCTATATATGAAATCTCGGCGTCGCTGATATAGTGCTGCACTTGGCTTTCGTAGTTTCCTACGCCCCATTTTACTCCATCAGGAACGTACCAGACATTGGAAATAAACGGGCAATTGGTATCATAGACAGAGGCTGCCTTAGTGGAAATCACATTATATACGATCTCCGCTTTAGGGTACACCGAAGTCGTCTCGTTTTTCGAGCAAGACCCTAACACCCATAAAACCAAGCCATGCAGTATAACTATATCTTTGAATTTCATTTAAAATTGTATAGAGTTAGAAGCTCCTGTCTCCCAATCAACTACAGAAGGAACCCAATAAATACGATCAAGACCCATCTTTATCGTATATGTATACTTCTTATTCTGCTCCCAAGCGCTGTGAAGTTTAACCATATCGGAAGTCACTGTTAGCTTTTCTGTAGCAAAGTTTGTAGCATCAGTGTAAGTTTTAATGGTATATTCCACCTTAATCTGCTGGTTTCCTGTTGTATGAGTCTGAGGAAGTACAAGACGATATCCATTCACATCGCTTGTGGTATTGTATTTCCCTGCTGCAAAAGGCGTTGCAGATGTATTTTCATGCCATACCACGTTATCAGCATCTTTATATGCAGACCAAACACTTGAAGAAAGAGCATCGTCAGTCAAAGTTCCTGTTTCATAGATATTCACAAAAGATACATTATTTATAATAAACTCCTTATCTCCAGAGACAAACTCCTTTCCTGTACTTCCATCGTGCCCATTAGCATAGTCATGAAGAGCACCATCTAGGATGGTTTCAAAGTTAATTCCTACAACCTGTGCCAATTTATGATGAAACACAGTCTTCACACCTGTCTTAAGCCCGGCTGCGGTCTCTGTGTTAGAGGTAAGTCCGGACTGCTTTTCTGCTACCATAAGATCTGTCAACTGGTGAGAAGCAACATTGTAATCCTTAAACTCTAATCCGTCTTTTGTAGCATTTACTGATACTTCGCCACCCTCGGCGTATGTAAATGGGCTATACGAATAAAATGTAAGAGTACCTTTTTTAGGCCAATAGTAAGAAGTAGCTGTAGACCAGTAAGAGTCCGGTGTTCCTGCTGTGTAACTAACCTCACTTACAGGGATATACAACTCTGTAGTAGCACCTTCAACTTTATAAGCAGTTGTACCAAAGGTGTTAGTAGTACCGTACACTGTACCATCAATTAGAGCCTTAGAAGTTTTAGCCTTGCTAATGGCTGCATCAAAAGAAATTTGCTGCTGTGGGTTCTCTTTCTGCAACAAATCATTTTTCGAACATGCTGCTAATACACTACAAGCAGCAAGTGAAATAAACACAATTTTCTTCATATACTTTAATAATTAGATATTCATTCCATTTACACTTCCAACTTCCCAATCCACAACATCAGGAGCCCAAAGTATCTCTTCAAGACCAAAGGTTATAGTTAGAGTATACTTTTTCCCGGCTTCCCAATTATTTGGATACAAGTCCTTAAGCGATTTTTCCACACTTACATTTTGAACTGCTTCCACACCATAATTGGTAGTGATCGTATAATCTATCTTAAGTGTCTGATTACCATCGAAATCCTGTGGAAGCACATATTTGTAATCGTCAGCAGCAGGAGTCAAGTCTGCACCAGTGTTGGTTACCTGTGTATCTCCCGTAAATGCAGGAATTCTACCATTCTTTGTGGCATTTGACCACCCTGTGGCCTGAGAATAATCTTTTTCGACTTCTACTCCGTTTAAATATATAGATTTAACCTTGAATGTTACTCCAGCATAATCATTCTTTGTTTTAACATTGAAAATCAAATAGCTCTGAATATGTCTAAACTGAGTAAGAACACCCTGCTTCCATGTATTTCCACTATTTCCTTCGAATGAGGTGGTATTACTGCTCTGATCCTTTGCTATATCCGCTACCAAAAGGTCTTTATTGATATTACTCATAACATAATATTGGGAAAACTTAATACCAGCCTTATCACAAGACACTGTTGCGTTTGTCACGCTTGGTGAAGGAGTGTTATCTGACCAAGCAAAGAATGTAAGAGTCCCTGCTTTAGGCCAATAGTAACTTGTCGTAGAATTCTTCCAGCATTTATTTGCGCTATCATAAGAGATATCTGCATTCTTTAGATATTCGACGGCATCGGCCTTATTGGCATCCCAAGTCTTCCCTTTTTCAAGGTAATAAGCAAATGAGAAGAAATGATTATCCTCACTAAATCCAGAAGTAGCTTTAGTGCTGATGGTCTGAAAAGTAATCTCGCGAGTAGATTCCGAAACCACAATCTCGTTTTTTGTGCAAGCTGCCATAACTGCAATGGCTAGAGCTGCTGTAAAAAATTTTTTCATACACATTTATTGATTGATTTATATTTACATCGTAACATCATAATGTTCCTCTTCCCAGTCTCGCACTGTAGGGTCAAACCCTCCTCCTCCCGGAGTCGGTGGAGTGATAGGCTTGGGAATATCTATTATATCATCTATTAATAGCCAGTGATGTTTTACGCATAACTCACTTTTAAATAGCTTCGTGATATCATACTTTTTCTCAACCCGTGTCCCATCCGAAGTAACTATATCAAAATCAAGATATAATTCATTAACCCCACCCGGGATGCGACCGAAAGTATTGAATACATTACAAACCACACTAGAGCCATTGTCCTTGCTAGTAATAAGAGGTATATTTATAGAACATGGATTGTCTATCTCCACCTGACGACTGGTTACGCCTTTTCCATGAGCCATGGATGTAAGGACTGCACGGGCAGACGATATATACTCTGCACCATTCACTCCCACCTGTAAATAGTACGACTCTACAAGCGTAGTAGCCTCCATCTCTATAGTATATATTCCGTCATGATAAGGAATGCTCTGCCTATCACTGCAAGCGGATACAATGTGCTCAGGCTGGCACCTAAGCGATTGGCCCAGAAGGTTTTTTACCTCATTTTCCGGGATTAGATCCGTATATGCTCTTATTGACTCATAGTTTTGCTGCTCATCCACAAGAGAGTGTTCTTCACCGAATTGATATGCAACTACTCTGTAATCTCCCGGCAATATCGATATATCCCCGGAAATGCTTCTCACTCCGTCTTTACTGCTTACCGAAGAGATAAAACTTTCTGCAAGGAGTTCATCCCCTGCCGCATTATAAAAGAGAACATGCATAACTTCAGGCGATATGGCAGGCACAACTATATCTGGATTATAAATATCACAAGTTACATTCTGAACATTCTCTATATTTATATCTACCTTTATACGAGTATAATAATCAGGGTCTTCGAGTGGACGACGCTTACAAGAGCAAAGGCACAGAGCCACCATCATAAAAGGAATAAAACTACCGAACTTCATATCAATATTTCCTTTTATGAGATGAATAAATAGGGAGGATAATGGTTGCTGAAGCCCCCACCGGTCCCCATAAAGTGTATTTTCCCACTTTATAAGGGTCCCTAAACAGATGTTCATAATCAAGGCTTGGCTGATAATGCCTGTAGTCTGACGATAAATAACCTAGACTAAGTCCAAGTTCCACTCTAAAATACTTTCGTATCGGGAAAACATAGCCTAGCGTTGCCCCAACAGACCAATACTCTCCTTGATAACAAAGGGATTTATCCCACTGAAGGTCGTATTGAGCGGTCTTTCCATATATTCCTGCATACCAGCCACTCAGGCGCTGAGCATCCCGTGGCGCTATATAGTAACGGCCCTCGATGCCGAGTTCTTGAATCTGAAAAGCGTATTTCCTATCGTATGGACCCCATGCCCACCACGGATTCAAATAATTAACGCCTAAACTAAACGATTCGCCCAACGGAAACTCTACACCTATATTCAAAGCCGTAACCGCATCATATAGAATGTTAGTCTTCACTGTAGCCAAAAGACCCTGGACTTTCTGCTCTTGAGGAGTCACAGATCTTTTTAGTATTTCTTCAGGTGCTCTAAGGGTGTCTACCAATTCATCTTGTGGAATAACGGCGAGGGCTTCACCCCATACACAGACCCACGTAGCCGCTCTTAGGCGTCGCATGTAATTTTTCTTCAAGTAATTCCATGTTACTCCAGAGTCGAGTTTTTTAATCCTCCACTTCCTTGTTTCCTCACCTATGCCTTTTGTATATAAAATACGAAGAAGCGCGTCTCTATTAGAACGAAAATAATTCTGCTCAACTAAAGCAGTGAGCCCCGGCCAATTTTCTGCTAATGGGCTGATTTTAATCTTCCCTTCATCCAGTTTCCCATTTTTACTTAAGCTGAGCAATAGGGATTTAGCTGCACATGCACGCTTTTCAGACAGCCATTTATTGTGAGGATAACCACCTTCCGGAGAAGCCCATGCATATACAGTTATACTGTCAACATGTTGCGCGTTATTTAGATAATAACGTATCCGAGCAATAGACTTAGCGTTATCCAGATAATCCGGATCCACATCTATCTTATCAAATCTATAATAAATGGCAAATTCCTCTTTCTTCCCGGAAAAATCATAAGATTCTTCTGCCTGTACATTTACTGAAGCCCAGAAGAAAAGGACGATACTTAAAAGTATCGGGGAAACGATTTTACCATAATTAGAAATCATCACTGCTAACCATCACGGCTTCGCAAAGATAATACATTTACCCCCCCCCCCATCCAAATTTTTTTAATAAATTTTTAATATTTTTTTAACATTTTATATTCAACGCTCAATCCAAGCCATAAAATCATCCACTCTTGATCTGCTGACAGTCATCTCCACATCACTTTTTATAGAAGGAATTACACGTAACCGCCCTCCTATCTGCTTTACGATACTCTTTATAACCTTATAGGACACTATCACGCTTCGGGAAATTCTAAAAAAAGAATTAGAAGGCAACTCCTCCACCACAACATCTAAAGACGAATCTATTATATACTTGTCGCCATCGAAAGTGACAAGGTAATTATTCTTCTCTTCTGAATAAATGAATGCAATATTAGACACCTCAACAGGTATTATCCTATCATTAAACCTAACAATGTATCTTTCCTTATAAACCTTCTCTGTCGCAGGAGAAAATTTAGAAAACAAATAGTCAATATCCACCACACCACCACTCATGCGACACCGACCAACAGCACGACGAAGAGCATCTGGTTCTATGGGTTTTAAAAGGTAATCCACGCTCCCTGCCTCGAATGCTTTTATCGCATAAGTGTCGTAGGCAGTAGTCATTACCACCTTTGAATTTACTTTCACCTTACGAAAAATATCAAAGCAGTTTCCATCTGATAATTCCACATCCATAAAAATGACATCCGGATGATGAGAAGTATCTTCAAGCCACTGCACCGTTTCCTTTACCGAAGAACAGATTCCCTCTACCTCGATATCTGGGAATAATCTATTTAATTTACTTACAAGGCTCTTTTGAGCCATCACTTCATCTTCTACGATTAATACTTTCATAATAATGGCAATTTTACGCAATACGCTGTCTGCGATGAAATAATCTCTACATTCTTACCGCACAGATCCAAATACTGACCTCTAATGTATTTATGTCCAAGCCCTGTTGAGGGAGAGGAACTAACTTTCGGGACTATATTGTTCCTAACCTGCAGATAATCCCCATCAGAACTAATTTCTATCATAAGAGGTTCATCTGCCCTAATAGCATTATGCTTCGTAGCATTTTCTATCAACAATTGAATGGCACAGGGAAGAATCATCTTCGATTTATCATCTTCCCTAACCTTATAATTTACCGTAAAGCCCTCAGGGAACCGAACTTTTAACAAATCTACGTATCCTTCCACAAACTCCAACTCCTCCCTCAGTGTAACCAGGTCCCTTTCTTCGCTTTTTATAAGATATCTATATACTCCGGCCAATTTATGTGTATATAAACTTGCCTGCTCATTCTTCTCCTCACATATTAGGCAATCCAAAATATTCAAAGAATTAAAGAGAAAATGAGGATTTACCTGTCGCTTTAGCTTAATATAACGATATTGCGCAAGATTTGCCCTTTCTCTTGCCTCCACCATTTGAGTTCTAGACATTTGGACATAATGAACCAAATACACCAGACTGAATAGTAATATATTGGCCAATAATGACACTACATAACGCAAAAAGAATTCTGCTTCCACATTTACGATCAAGGCCTCAAGGAACGATAGTCCGCACAAGAAGACGATCAGGATCGATAATCTTAACCCTAATTTCCATTTACGGCTAAATGAATAAATGTAATGAATGTACAATACATCAGCGCATAAAAGCAAAACTAATGACACGCTATTGTTAAGCACTCCATGAACAACATCAAACAGCTGATCTGCAGTAACATTACGGGTGGCAAAAATGCTACCTATCACATATCGGAGAGCCAAGATTCCACATGCTCCCACTATTATATATCGTATGTAATTAATGGAACTTCGATCCTCGTCCCTTTTAAAAAACTTTGAAAGCCATGTAATTGACCAACCTAAAATCTCAGTGGTCAAAACTGTCGATAAAGCATGTACTGCGATTCCTGAAGAAATCACTCGAGACAAAGCATCGGCACCCACCATTCCCAAGACATACCCCAAAACATTTACGGCAATGACACTGACAGCAAAAAATTCTACCACCACATGCTTTTTAAAGCAAATTATCACAGCCATTGCTATGGTTAGCATAGTAAGGGCCATCTCATCCCCATAGCCAAGTATTCTACATGAAAAGGCCAATGCACCGTGTAGAACGGCGAAAATGTGGATAATCCAGGCTATGCTTATGTTCTTTATACTATTCATTTTATACCACGACACACGAATATAGTAATAATCTAATAGAAAACAAGAGCATCACACTTCATCCCTAAATAATCACCATTCATCGAGCTCTATGGGCATCTCGGTTCGTTACTTTATTCCTTTACACCGAATTTAACTATTTTCGTAGCCTAGATACACTAAAAATTGTAATCAGTAATGCAGAAATCTAAGTTAGGCTTTTGGCAATTATGGAATATCAGCTTCGGGTTTTTCGGAGTACAGATAGCGTATTCTCTGCAGAGTGCCAATATCAGCCGAATATTTGCAACACTAGGAGCAGATCCGCATAGTCTCAGTTTCTTTTGGATTCTACCTCCACTCATGGGCATGATAGTTCAACCATTAGTGGGCAAATATAGCGACCGCACTTGGTGCAAGCTTGGCCGTCGCATCCCATACCTATTCCTAGGCTCTATAATAGCCATCGCCGTAATGTGCCTTCTGCCCAATGCCGGCAGTCTAGGACTTTCAATAGGAGGTGCCATGATATTCGGATTAATAGCGCTCATGCTCCTTGACACTTCCATCAATATGGCCATGCAACCATTTAAAATGTTAGTGGGCGATATGGTAGGGGAAGAACAGAAGGCCAAGGCTTACTCAATCCAGAGTTTTCTATGTAATGCAGGCAGCCTCGTCGGATATGTATTTCCATTTGTATTCGCGTGGATAGGACTTGCAAATACAGCCCCTTCCGGTCAGATTCCTGACACAGTGAAATACTCTTTCTACATAGGAGCCTTGATTTTGATTCTATGCGTGCTCTTTACCACTTTGAAAGTTAAGGAGATGCCCCCTAAGGAATATGCAGAATTCCACGGGATAGACCTTGAAAAGCAGAAAAACGAAAAAACACCAGGTTTCCTTACCTTACTAAAGAATGCCCCTTCCACTTTCTGGAGTGTAGGTCTTGTCCAATTCTTCTGCTGGGCAGCCTTCCTTTATATGTGGACATACACTAATGGGGCCATAGCCGACAATGTGTGGGGAACTAGTGATGTACGCTCCGAAGCATACCAAAGTGCCGGTAACTGGGTGGGAATCCTTTTCGCTGTTCAGGCAATTGGTTCACTTCTATGGGCTCTTGTCATACCTAAGTTCCGCTCCATCAAGATTGCCTACGCAGTCAGTCTTCTTATAGGAGCTGTCGGATTCCTCTCCGTGTTCTTTATCCACGACCGATATCTTCTATTTATATCCTTCATACTGATCGGATTTGCCTGGGCTGCTATGCTCGCCGTTCCTTTCACCATACTAACCAATTCTTTGAAAGGCGAGCACATAGGCACCTACCTTGGGCTTTTTAATGGGACTATCTGCCTTCCACAAATAGTGGCTGCAGCCTGTGGAGGTCTGCTACTAAAGTTAATGGGAGGAGCTCAAGTCAGCATGTTCATTGTAGCTGGAATTTTGCTTATATTAGGCTCATTAAGCATATTATTTATACGAATCAATAAAAACTAATAACTTTCACCTGTTATTATGAGAAAATTATCAACACTTTTAACTGTTTTCCTGCTAAGCGCATTGGCCGGTTTTCAGAGCTTTGCCCAGTCGGGGTATAAGATTGAAGGCGAGGTTGTGGATGAGTTCGGTCCAGTGTCAGGAGCCGGCGTGCTTGAAAAAGGCACCTCGAACGGAACCGCTACAGACTTGGATGGTAAATTCAGCCTTATCGTGTCAAGCCCAGAGGCACTCGTAGAGATCAGCTTTGTCGGTTATGCCACGCAAACTTTTGCAGCAAGTCAACTTCCTAAAACGATCAAATTGGCCGAAGATAATCTTTATCTTGAAGATGCCGTGGTCATTGGATATGGTTCACAAAAGAAAAAGGAAGTAACTGGCTCTGTAGCTTCTGTTAAGGCCGAAGATTTCAACTCCGGTATAAAAAGTAACCCTATGGGATTACTTCAGGGAAAGGTAGCCGGTCTTAACATCATCCGCACCACGAGCGACCCTACTGAAACAGGATATAATATACAAATTAGAGGATTTTCAACGCTTGACAAAGGTGCCGGCACATCTCCTTTGTTTATAGTCGATGGAGTACCGGTAAGCAATATCGATAATATCTCACCTAACGAAATAGCTTCCATGGATGTGCTAAAAGACGGTTCTGCCGCTGCCATCTATGGTACTAGAGGAACGAATGGTGTCATCATTATAACGACAAAACGCGGAGAGAACTTCACCGATACGGCACAAACGCGTGTTGAATATGCCGGATATGCTTCTGCTTCAGTGCGTAATGGTAATCTCGGTATGGCCACACCTGAAGAATTCGTGAAACTCTCTGAACTATCAGATGGTATGGTGACTCCAGGTATTTATCGCGATGCCGATGGTAATTATCAACTTACCGACTGGGTGGGAGAACTCACACGTGATGTGGCTTTGACACATAGCCACGATATCGCCATCAGTGGTTCTTCAAGCAAATTCAACTACCGTGCATCCATCTCGCATAAAAATGCCCAAGGTATCGCCAAGGTGACCAATCGTAGGGAGACAATAGCTAAAATCTCAGCATCGCAAAAAGCCCTCAACAATATGCTCGAACTTCAATATGATCTGTCTTATATGCAGTATCGTAACGACAAGTTCTGCGGTAGCTTTAAAGATGCTGCTCTTATGAACCCTACCTACCCTATATACGATAAGAGTACCGCTTCCGGTTACTTTACGCCTATTCGCGCGACGAACCCTGTTGAAAATATGAACAACAAGGAAAGTTACGGTGAAGGGAACTATTTCAGGGGATCAATCAAAGCCACATTGAACCTTATGAAAGGTCTTAGGTTAAGTGCATTTGGAGCATTGGAGGATGGAGATAACTATGGTTATTGGGCTAACGGCACCATTAACACAGACATTTCCGGTTCGGGAAAAGCAGGACGCACGACGGACCTGAATAGGAACAAACTGTTCGAGGCCACTTTAGATTACAACACCTCATTTAATGGACATAACATAGCAGCCGTAGCTGGTTTTTCATACCAGAACTTTATGTATGATGGATCTAGTATGGAGAACAAGGGCTTTGCTACTGAAAATGTAAAATATTTCCAGATAGGAAACGGAGATGCTGAAGGAACATTCAGAAGGCTATCCTCTTATAGAAACTCTAACACACTGGCAGCATTCTTCGGCCGTGTCAATTACAACTACCTCGAAAAATATATGCTTAGCGCATCTCTTAGAAGGGAAGGTTCTTCAAGATTTGGTGCTAATCACAAGTGGGGACTCTTCCCTGCAGTTAGTGCCGGATGGAGAATAAGCGGAGAAGATTTTATGGCAGATGTAACTGCAGTGAATGACCTTAAGTTACGTCTAGGATTCGGTGTAACGGGAAATAACCTTAATTCCGATCTTATGTCGGTAGCTATGCTCTCAAACGGAGGAACATTCTGGTATAACGGCAAATACGTAAATACATACACCGTATCACAAAATGTCAATCCTGATCTTCGTTGGGAGAAGAAATACGAGTATAACCTCGGTGTCGACTGTGCCCTGCTTGACAATAGACTATACGGAAGTTTAGACTTGTACTACAGACAGACTCGCGACCTTCTCTGGGATTACGAAGTTCCTACTCCTCCATACCAATATCCTACACTTCTTGCCAATGCTGGACAGATGGATAGCTATGGTGCAGAACTTTCCCTTAGCGCCGTCCCGGTCAAGAGCAAGGACTTTACCTGGGTTACCACCCCTACGATTTCATTTAACCGCAACTATATTACCAAACTTTCAGACCCTGCGCTCGGTTTCAACTACAAGCAAACCACTTGCGGTGGCGTAGGAGAAGATGGTATGATGAGCACAAATACCCAGATTCTCGAAGAAAAACAAAGTGTGGGTGCATTCTATGGCTTTAAATTCTATGCCATTAAAGACGGCGTATGGTACTTTAAGACTCCTGCCGGAGGTGTAGTAACAAGCGATGGTGCGGTGGAAGCATACAGACAAGTTATCGGTAATGCTCAGCCGGACTTCACCTTCGGATGGAACAATACCCTACGCTATAAGAACCTTGACCTTACAATATTCTTCCGCGGAGTATATGGTAACGATGTTTTGAACCTGACTCGCTGGGCTTATGGTCCTATGGCCAATGTTCAAAGTAATATATTCATGAAAGATGTAAATGGTAAGAATACCGTGCTAGCTAACAAAGCTGTATTCTCGGATTACTACCTCGAAGACGGATCTTATATAAAACTTGACAATATCACATTGGGCTATACCTTTAAAATTAAAGAAAATAGTTATGTAGATCATCTTAGATTCTACCTCACAGGTCAGAACCTACTTACTATAACTAAATACAGCGGGCAAGATCCTGAGGTTAACACTACAGACGTAAGAAGCTCTGGTATAGACTACTGCGACTTCTACCCTACTGTGGCTACTTTCATGCTTGGAGTGAACATTTCATTCAAATAATTTAGTAAGATGAAAAAATTAGCATATATATTTACTGCCGTATTGGCATTCGGAACGCTCGTAAGCTCTTGCGATGGTATGCTTGACGAGAAAAACTATGGTAACCAGACCATATCCGATATGATGAGCGACGAAGACAATGTAGTGCTCCTCGTAGGTCAAATCTACGCAGATCTCAAATACACCCACGACCACTGGGGCTATTGGGGTTTACAGACCATTACTGCCGATGAAGGTATCTGCATACCACGCAATGGCGGACAAGACTGGAACGATGGTGGCTATTGGATGAAGCAGAACACACACGAATGGAACCACAGAGGTGATGCCATTGCCAATGTATGGAATATCACTATCTCCAATGCCATTCTCTGCAACAAGATAATAAATACACTACAGACATATCGTGAAAGTATGCACGAGGATGTTTACAAGGCATATCTTGGAGAAGCAGAAGTGCTACGCTGCTACTATTTCTACCAATTATTCGACTGCTTCGGACGCATCCCTTACACCGAGAAATTCGAAGAGGCAACGGGTCCGCTTCTTGAAGCCCCTGAAGTATGGTCTAACCTTGTAGCCGTTCTCGAACGCAATGCTCCGAATATGACAGTGGTTAATGACGGAAATCGAAGTTCCCTTTATGGAAGGACTTCACAGGGATTTGCCTATGCACTACTTGCCCGTCTTTATCTTAATGCCGAAAGCTATGGCTGCACTCTAGAAAACGTATTCAAAACCGTAGAGAAGCCGGAGACTTTCAATGGCTCATTCTATGACAACTGCCTACGCTGCTGCGAAAACATAATCAATTCAGGTGCTTACTCCATCGAGGACAGTTATTTCACGAATTTCAAAATCAAGAACGAAAACAGCCGTGAAAACATCTTCGTAATAGTAGAAGATGGAAGAGAGGAAGGTGAACGCAGTACCACAGGAGCTCATACTTGTATGAACAAACTCCGTATCACACATAACACGATGCACTATGGTGTACAATTCGCCTATGGCCTATCACTTGATACGTGGAACGGATTCTGCGCTCGCCCTGAATTCCTTGAGTTGTACAAAGGACGTGACGTACGCGGCATGGGAGATGAGAAAAACGGCACACATAACACTAAGGACTGGGGATGGTTCGTAGGTGGAGTGTATCAAAAAGGCTCAGACCAGCTCTATCTTGACACTAAGCAGTTAGACGAAAATGGTCAGGCAACCCCTACAGTCATAGTACCTACCATCTCAAATATTAGAAATGGTAGCAATATGGATGGTGCCCGTCTAAGTAAATGGGAGATAGACAAGAGTGGCGACGGCCTTTATAAATATGAAGAAAACGACTTTCCTATTATGCGTTATGCCGATGTGCTATGGATGAAAGAAGAAGCCATCATGAGAGGAGCTTCCGGTGCAGCATCAGGAATTAACACTCCGGATTTTCAAACCATGCTTGCTCGTAACTTCGCATACGATAAGGGTATAGATACTTTCAAAGAGCAATACGGAGATCCTTCAAGTTGGACACTAAAAGACATCCTCGATGAAAGAGGTCGTGAATTCACTTGGGAGATGATTAGGCGTCGTGACCTTATTCGTTTCGGAGAATTTGCCAATATACAATATGTTCGCGATTGCTCAAATGCATCGGCACGCGCAGATATTAGAAAATGGTTCCCTATACCATATTCCGTTTTGGAAAAATCACTAAGGGATGAAAATGGTAATCCTATATGGACCCAAACCCCTGGATATGAAAATTTATAGTTTATTAATTAATAATCAATTATTATGAAAAAATCGATTTATTTCTTAAGTGCTCTTGCACTTTTGGCAGGACTTGCTTCCTGTAATGATAACAAAAAAGACGACCCGGATATCGATAATATCGTTCTCGACGGGTTCTATGTCTACGGCGATGCTACAGGCAGCGACAAGGTAGAGTCTAAATTTGCCCTTTCCCCAGGAACTAACGAGGTGGACAAAACCATGCGTACAGGAATGTACGAAAAGTATGTATGGCTTGAGGCTAACAAACCATTCGCTCTTATAGAGAATCAGGCCGGCACTAAAAAATACTATGGCGCCAACCTTACAGAAGTGAACTATGGTTATGACGAAAACGATCCTAATTGTAAGAACTTTGCCGATAACCCTAATATGCTCATCCAGCAGGGTCTGTTGATCATAGGAGAAGACGCTCCTAAGATGCAGGTTAAAGAAGATGGTCTATACCATATCATTTTGGACAATAACGCCAATGGAGATCTCCCTGATGGCGCTCAGATCGTTATCCACAAAGCTGATTTCGGCGTTCGCGGTGGAATGAACGGATGGGGTTTCACAAAGGGTGAAGCTACAAAGAATGAAGACGGAAGCCTTACTTTCACTTGGAAAGACCAAAAGCTCGCTGCTAATGGAGAATTCAAATTCGCTTCTTGCCACGGATGGAAAATCAACCTTGATGTAGATGGCAAAGTAAAAGCCGAGCTCTCTCTTGGACTCGATGAAGATGGTAAATTCACCAATGTGAACGCTGGCAACATTAAAGTTGAAAAAGCTGGTCTTTACGAAATAACCCTTACCTACAACTGCACAGGTGGAGAACTAGCTAAATCTTTCAGCTACACAGTTAATCTTACTCAAGAGAGCACCACTCCTACAACCCTTTATATGATCGGTAACGACTTTGGTAATTGGAAATGGGAAGACGAAGGTGTAGTATCTTTGATCCCTGTACACAGCAACCCTGGACAATTCTGGACCATACGTTACCTTACCACAGATTCTCGATTTAAATTCTGCACGATTAAAGATTGGAACGGCGACTTCACATCTCAGGGAACTGACTCAGGATACGTTGTAGGCGACGATAATAACTGCGCAGTAGAAAAAGAAGGTCTTTATATGATCTACATTGCTCTCGAAGGAGAGAAAGGCATCACAATAGAGCCTGCTAAAGTTTACGGTATGGGTGACTGCTTCGGAAACTGGGACGCTGACACACATCCATTCGAAATAGGAAAGACTGCTACAGTTACTCTTCCTAATGCAGGTGCACTTCGTATGTATGCATTCAGCTCTAAACACGCCTCAGCTGACTGGTGGCAGATGGAATTCAACATCTACGATGGAAAGATAGTATACCGCGCAGACGGAGGAGACCAGGAAGCCGTTAATGCTACTGCAGGACAGGTGGTAACACTTGATTTCAATGCAGGTACTGGTAGTATAAAATAGAACTAACCTATACTAAATAAATATGGCCGGTCGGAACTTTCCGATCGGCCATATTTTTATATTCATAAATTACTACTCTACGACTACCTCTCCATTTCTTACATCCACATTCAATTTAGTGCCTTTAGTAACCTTTCCTTCAAGAATCTTCTTAGCGATTATATTCACCAGTTCCCGTTGCATAAGCCTCTTGATAGGACGTGCGCCATAAGCAGGATCATAACCTTCGTTAGTCATATAATTCTCGAAATCCTCTGTGAAGGAAATTTCAACTCCACTATCAGCTAACTTATCTCTAAGAATGTTCATTTGCAAGTGCAAGATCTTGCGGATGTCATCCTTTGTAAGCTGCTCGAAAGTAATGATCTCGTCAATACGATTGATAAACTCAGGGCGCATCATCGTCTTGATCTGTTCTGCTGTGGCATTTGATGTCATAATCAAGATAGTGTTCTTAAAGTCCACAGTACGGCCCTTGTTATCTGTAAGACGGCCATCGTCAAGTACTTGAAGCAATATGTTAAATACATCTGGATGTGCTTTCTCTATTTCGTCGAGCAATATAACAGAGTATGGCTTTCTTCTAACAGCTTCTGTCAACTGACCACCCTCATCGTATCCTACATATCCTGGAGGCGCACCGACTAGACGGCTCACAGAGTGCCTCTCCTGATACTCGGACATATCGATACGGGTAATCATATTTTCATCATTGAACAAGAACTCAGCTAGGCTCTTGGCCAATTCCGTCTTACCCACACCCGTTGTTCCAAGGAACAGGAACGAGCCAATAGGACGTTTCTCGTTTTGAAGCCCGGCACGGCTTCTGCGTACTGCATCAGATACGGCCTTTATAGCTGCATCCTGACCAACTACCCTCTTGTGAAGTTCATCTTCCATACGAAGGAGTTTAGTCTTTTCACTTTCCAGCATCCTATTTACCGGGATACCTGTCCAACGAGCAACAATCTCCGCTATGTCGTTAGGAGTGACGGATTCACTGAGTATAGGATCTTTTATTGCTGCCTTCTGCGCACTAAGATCATCTATATTCTTCTGAACTGAGGCCATCTTACCATAACGTATCTCAGCCACACGTCCATAATCTCCTGCACGTTCTGCATTATTAGCCTGAAGTTTCAATTCTTCCAACTGTGCACGATCACTTTGCAACTGTGTCAAAATGCCTTTCTCGGCATCCCAACGCTTCTGTAACTCATCATGTTTACTACGAGCATCGGCAAGTTCTGCCTCTATCTTGTCTAGCTTCAAAGAAACACCTTCACGCTTTACAGCTTCCTTTTCAATCTCGAGCTGGCGTATCTTGCTATCCAGATCAGCTATAGGCTCCGGAACAGAATTCATCTCCAAACGCAACTTAGAAGCTGCCTCATCGACTAGGTCTATCGCCTTATCAGGTAAGAACCTCGAAGTAATATAACGAGAAGACAACTCCACAGCTGCTATCAGCGCATCATCCTCGATTTTCACTTTGTGATGATTCTCATATTTCTCTTTAAGTCCACGAAGGATGGATATACTCTCCGCCTGAGTAGGTTCATCAACAGTAACCATCTGGAAACGACGCTCAAGAGCCTTATCCGTTTCAAAATACTTCTGATATTCGTCCAGAGTTGTCGAGCCTATAGTTCTAAGCTCTCCTCTTGCTAGGGCCGGCTTTAAGATATTGGAAGCATCCATAGCCCCAGAACTACGTCCAGCACCTACCAATGTATGTATTTCATCGATAAACAGGATTACCTGCCCATCAGAGTCAATGACTTCTTTCACGACAGCTTTGAGCCTCTCCTCAAACTCTCCCTGATACTTGGCACCCGCTATTATGGCACCCAAATCGAGGGAATAAATCACACGATTTTTCAAGTTTTCAGGCACATTACCATCTACAATTTTCTGAGCTATACCCTCAGAAATGGCGGTCTTACCTACACCCGGCTCACCTACGAGAATAGGATTATTCTTAGTTCTACGACTAAGAATCTGAAGGACACGACGTATTTCCTCGTCCCTTCCGATTACCGGATCGAGCTTCCCCTGAAGGGCCCTCTCGTTAAGGTTAATCGCAAACTTTTCTAGATTTTCGTACTTATTCTCCATAATATTATAATTAAACATTCCTCTTTGTCATCTTTCTCGATAAACTAGAGAGAAACCGGGCAGTGAACTATCCAATTACATTCCAATGACAAATTGTCACTAAAAAAGGGCCGACAAAGATGTCGACCCTCAACTAACACATTTGCAATAGATTTCTTCTATGCGTCAAAATGTTCCTCGCGGAAAGTTTCCAGCCTATCGTGCAACTTCGAATGATAGTGGTTTCGCTCACTGATATCCATCAAAAAGGCAGTAATGCTGTAGAATGTGAATTGGCATACAAGTCCCATTATCTGAGGGCGCACCATCGAAAGCGTACAGGCAGCATTGTTCACATTATTAAAACCCTGTATCATGAAAGTCGATGGGAACAGATAAGAGAATGCTTTCCAGAAAGGGGGGAAAGAGCTCACCGGCCACACACATCCACTGACAAAAAAACAGATGGAAGACATAAACAAAAGCACCACGAATACTGTCTCTCTATGCCGAACAAATCTACTAAAGGTGAAACTAAATGACACACAGGCAATTATAAAGAAGAATATCAGCGCGAGCAAATCCGTAAGGTGCCCCCTTTGCGGCATTCCGAAAAGCATTGGCACTATCATAAGGCCATAAATGGCTATACCTATATATATAAAAGCATAGGCCGATGCTCTTCCAACAAGCGAGCCATCGTGCGTGGCATGACCTTCCCGCATGGAACCATTCATTACACTTACTCCATAAAACATGGTCTGTTGAACTACTAAGATAAGTGCCGCAGAAAGAAAGAAAATTAAAAACGAGAAGTTGGTATTAAAGGGTATGCTCTCCTCTGATGGTATAGCCTCGATGAGTTGCGCTATGCTCTCATCCGTCATTCCAAGTGAAGCGTAGCGTCCATACTCGATGTGTTTCATCTCATCTAGCATCACGTGATTCACTGCCATTGTCAAGTCCTTATAATAAAGGAAGCTAGCCATATCAGCATAAGTCGAGATAGTAGCTTGCTCCATATTGGAGAGTCGCGTATCGTAGTCTCGAGGGAAGAGCACTGCACCATGAATCTTGCGCTGCTGCATTAACACCTTTACCTCTTCCATAGACGCACATTTATATGTAACATCCAATTCTCTTGTGGCATCCAGTTTTTGTATGAATCGGCGCGAATCACTGCTTTGACTCAAATCCACCACGGCCACACTCATCTCGTCCACGGTTCCTTTATGATAGACAAAGCCATAGATAAGTGGATATATCAACCCACCTAACAAGAAGATTATCAACACGTAAGAATCGGCGAATATTCTTTTCAATTCCTTTATCATATCTCGTAATTTTGATTAATGTAAGCCCCTTTAAGCCGACTTGAAGTAAGTATAGGGACTACCAGGAACACTAACAAACACACTATATACTGCCACCATCCACCTATCCCAGTCCCGAAGATCGCCTCTTGAACATAAAACAGATAATAAAACCGAAGAGGGAAAATCACAGACACTCCTTGCAGGGCTAATGGCATAGCCTCCACAGGGAAAGTAAAGCCTGAAAAAGAAAATGACAATATAGTAAATAGTGCTGCCAAACTCAAAGCATATCGAAGTATAGGAAAAAGACTTATCAGGGTTACAGCCACTGCCTCACTTGCAAGAATCAGTGCTACCATTCCCAGCATCATATTTCCCACATTCCCAGCAAGTGGATAGCCACATACTCCGAACATAAGCAGATCGAGTCCAATTCCTAAAATCAAGTAAATCAAAGTATAAGGTGCCAATTTGCCTAAAAGTGCCACCGCTATGGATCCATCTGCGGCATCCATTAGTTCTTTTGACTTTCGATATCTCAATTCTGAACCCAATGCATAAATCAACACGAAGATAATGCTTAACTGAAGAAGCCCCGGAAGGATAATATTATTGAGATAGACTCCATAGTTCGTAGTCGAATTACCGATCTTATGTTCATCTATCACTATCGGCTGTATCAGCCCCATTATCTGTCCCTCGCTATATCCTTTGGCCCTAAGGACTTCGCGTTGAACGGCTCCTCCAGTAAGCGTTACCATAGTGAGGATATCCTTATAACTCAATGCCCCACCTATCATATAAAGAGAATTTACATAGTAGGTAAAAACAGGTCTGCGATTAGCATAGACATCCTCACTCATATTTTCCGGTATTACACAGAGTGAAGTAACCTTACCTGTCTGCATAGCCTCGCGTGCCGAAGCAAAATCATCAAAATAGACTACTTTACCCAGTTGCGTGGCGTCAAGTTGCTGACAGAAATTTCTCGAAAGCGACGTATTGTCATTGTCCACGACCGCTATTGGAAGAGAATCTGGCAATCCAGTCCTAAAGAATGTCAGGTAGAAAAGACAGGAAAACGCCATTACCCCCACACTTCCCAGAAGGAAAACAGGATTGCGGCGAATTATCGCGAACTCCCGCCGCATCACCTTTAGAAAAGCACTCATGACTTTATTTTACTAAAATGGCTGTCATCCCAGGACGAAGTCCTTCTACTTTTGATACTGGTACAGCCCTTACTTCAAAAGTCTTAGCATCATACTCCCCTGTCTGGTTGGTAGCACGCCATGTTGCATAACTCTCTCGTGCAGCAATATAGTTTACTCGGGCCTCGATAATCTTTCCGTCAAGAGCAGGTATGCTCAACTTAATAACATCTCCGTTTTTTAGACTATGCAATTTATCTTCGCGGATATTGAAGGTGAACCACATATCAGAAAGATCGGTTACAGTCATAATAGGTGAACCAGTTCCCACAAGTTCTCCTTGATGAGGATAACGGGCAGATATCACACCATCAACTGGTGAGGTGAGTTTTAATTCTGAAAGATAGGATTTTACCTCCATCACTGCGCCATTGGCCCTGTCTACAAGGGCAATAGCCGCTTGCTTATCTTCTTCACGGGCACCTTTTACGGCCATATCATACTGTGATTTAGCGGCTTGCGCAGTAGCAACTGCTGCCTCATACTGAGCCGTAGCTTCGTCGAATTTCTGATCACTAATTACTTTCTGTTCGTGAAGACGCGATGCACGATCAAGAGTCTTTTTTGCTATATCACGACCCACAAGAGCTTTCTGATAAAGCTCATAAGCTCCGGCTATTTCTTCTTCACGGGCACCCCTATTGGCCTTATTTCTCTGGGCAGCAGCTGCTTCGTATGCAGCATTGGCCTGGGCAAGTTTAGCACGAACTTCAGGAGAGTCAATAAGGACCAACGTATCGCCTTTATGCACCATATCTCCTTCTGCTGCATAGAAAGCCTCTATGCGTCCCGGAACTTTTCCTGAAATGCGGTACTCAGCAGCCTCAGCTTCTCCTGTGACAAGAGCTTCTTTAGGTTTTGAGAAAATAATACCCAGTACAGCTACCGCTGCGATAAGTGCAACCAAAACTATTATACCTAACAAAAGGTTGCCTTTTTTTTGTGTCTTTTCCATAATATGTTATTTTTTAATTATTCAACTATTCTACCTTCGGCTTTTGCGAGATTTACACTGCACATCTGCAATTTGACCTGCGTTTCTATACATTCTGAATGAGCCTGTAACCAAGCGGTTTGTGCTTGAAGAAGCACATTGGAAGCCACCATGCCCTCGTTCCATCCGGCAGTTGCCACACGAAGGTTCTCTTCTGCGTTGGCCAGATTACTCTGCGCCATAACCAACTTCTCCATCGCCTCATTTTCACTTTGTCTAAGCTGAGCTACCTGAAGCGAAATCATCTCCTTCGCGTCGTCAAGTTTATATTGAGTCAAAACAGCTTCGGCCTTGGCCTTGTTTGTCTTTTGAATATTCTCCGTCCCGTGGAAAATAGGAATAGAAACCATCACGCCGGCTGTAAAGAATCCGCCGAAATTGTTTTGAAATCCGTTCAGAACATTAGGATTAGTTATGACATAGTTAGCAGTTAGCGCTACCTTAGGGAGAGCGTCTGAACGCGCGATGGTTACTTTCTGATCGTATATTTTTTTAGCAAGATCCAGACTTCGTATTTCGGGTCTTGCAGCATATATTTCCTCATCACTAAGCACCTGACTAAGTTCCGGAGTCGGTATCTGCTCGCTATTTTCATCGGCAAGTTCTATTTCACTATCAAGTGGCAAACCTATCTCTTTACATAGCAGCATCTTTGCCAATGCTAGTCCGTTAGTTGCCTTCGTATAAAGCATATCGGCCTCATTGGCCTTTACTTTAATGGTTAAAGCATCGGAAGGCGTGGCAAAGCCCTCAGCTATAAGAGCATCCACATCTTTTGTCATCTGCTTTAAAAGATCTGAATAATTCTGCGCGAGCTGCTTTTTTGCAGATATGCTTACTATCTGCCAATAAGCCTGCTCTATATCCACAAGTACTTGGCTGTATTGCTGATCGTATTGACTCTGGGCCAATTCCTGCGCATAGTGAGCCATAGCATTCGATGCAACTATCTTCCCGCCCATAAAGACCGGTTGCTGGACGGATATGACTGCGGCAGTTGTGTTCTGCATATCAAGAGTCATAGCATCTGCTATTTGCGCTCCAATTGCGTTGATAGGAGTGGCAATATCAGTGGATTTCAAAGCATTAACCATCTTTTGAAATGCCGGATCAGTAAGATACTTACTCACTATATCCGGATCTTGTATCAAGGCTCCCACCTTAGAATTTATATTTTCCTGCAGGTTGGTTCCGGCATTTTTTAAAGACTCAGAGGTGTCATCACTTATAAGTTTTATATCCTGATTAGAGTACATATAAGTGCCAGTAGCCGTTATCTTCGGAAAATAATTGGCAAAGGCTATGTTCTTATCATAACCGGCGATTTTGACTTTCTGCTCTGCAGTTTTCAGAGCGTTGTTGTTTTCAAGGGCCATTTGCTTGCACTCATCCAAGGTGAGAATTTGCTGCGCACCTGCATCGATGCTAGAAAGGCATACAAGTACAAAAGCCACAGAAAGGATAAACTTTTTCATTACTATATGTTTTTAAATTTCTTTAATATCGCGGTTTATTCCTTTCTCAAAGTTCCGGCCAAATATGCACCTTTTTGTATAACAAATAGAGTGGATTATTCTACATTTTGGTTTAAAAAACGACTTTTTAAGAATTTTTGAGTATTTTTGTAAAAAATGATTTTATGGAAAAGTATAGAGAATTGAGCATACGGGAGTTAAAAAGCATATTTCCTAGTACTATGGTTAGTGACACTCTGTCAGACGACCTTTTCATCGCTGATATGCACTACTCCGAGGACATGGACATAATGCAATACCCTTGTCGATTTAATGGATATTTGGCCTACTTTTGTCGTGAGGGTCAGTTCGATATAGAAATTAACCTTAAAAAGTTCACCGTAAAAAAAGGCTCATTGTTTATATACACACCAGGAAATATAGTACGAGTAACAGAAGACTTAAGCGAAGAAGAAAAAAAAGCCGTACAATTCGGGGTAGTGGCCATATCAACTGATCTTATGTCCACTACAAGATTCGACTTTAACAAGCTTTACGATGAAAGCCTTCGCTTGTTGGAGAATCCTTGCGTAATTCTGGAAGATAAGGAAAGAGCTTTATGCCGAGAGTATTTTTCACTTATTCAAAACATATCTTCGCTACAAATACCTAACACTAAAGAGTCCGTTGCCTCACTAATCTCTTCATTTTTCTATCTTATCGGGGCGATATGGACCAATGGACTTTCAGAAGCCATACAAAAGCAGACTGAAATAGTTTCTTCTACCAGGTCTAAAGCTATACTTGAGGATTTTCTAAAACTCGTGCGCGACTATCACACAAAACAGCGTGATTTATCATTTTATGCTGATAAACTTTATCTTACTCCTAAGTATCTATCTAAATTGGTCAAAACGGTGAGTGGAAAGTCGGCTCACGAGTGGATAGACGCCTTCGTTATTCTTGAGGCTAAAAATATGTTAAAATACTCCGATTTGAGTATCAAAAGTATAGTCTATGAGTTGAATTTTCCTAATCAGACCACTTTCTATCGCTTTTTCAAGGCCAAGACCGGCCTCACTCCATCACAATATAGGAAGTCGTGATTTTGCCATCGCTTTATAGGTATAAATGACATTTTTGGT
>DJPX01000036.1:39261-39971 GCA_002438635.1 Bacteroidales bacterium UBA6401 | reverse complement strand
AACTGCATATTGATAATCTTACGTTGCCTTTCATTGACTGCAATGTCCTTATGGATTTCCCAGAAATGAGATTTTGCAAGAACTGATGAAAGTGTTTCTTCAGTTGAAGAAAGTGCTTTCCTGAAACAATCCAGAAACCACAAGAGCCATTCAGTAATGTTGCCATCAGCCTTTTGTGTCTTTTCAAGCACGTTATAATAGTCTTTCTGCATTATTTTCATTTCGTTAGACATACTGTAGAAACGTTTCGAAGAGTGCTCACTTCGGGCAAGTAGCATATCCGTGATGGCTCGTGTGATACGTCCGTTTCCATCGTCAAAAGGGTGAATACTTACAAACCACAAGTGAGCTATAGCGGCCTTTATAACAGGATCGGTCTCATTTTCCGTATTCACCCAGCTGATAAACCTATGCATTTCCTCCGGGACACGCTCTGGTTCAGGAGCTTCATAATGGACCGTTTCGTGCCCCATAGGACCGGATACCACCTGCATTTCCCCAGTGCGATATTTTCCGACTTCGATGGTATAGAGACCGCTTCTTCCAGTCGGGAACAAGACATTATGCCACCCGAAAAGGCGTTCATCAGACAACGGCTCATTATAATGCTGGGTCGCATCCATAAGCATCTCGACTATGCCGTCAACATATCTGGAAGTAGAAACAAGGCCGGCAGTCTCAATCCCAAGACGGCGGGCTATGGACGAACG
>DJPX01000036.1:0-39032 GCA_002438635.1 Bacteroidales bacterium UBA6401 | reverse complement strand
TCCTTTGATGCAGATACATATTCGTAGATTTTCAGCAAAGCTATGAAATTTTCGGGAAATAGCCGCCATATTCGCCGAAAAATATTCGGCGAATAAGATAAATATTTACCGAATAGTTCTTTTACATTATAGGCAAAGCCTTGCGGAATTGAGAATAATCGGCTATGTTCGTGTCTGTATTTATATTCAATAATTTACGACATATATGAGCCAGAAACATTCATACACAACAGCCGACTACCTTCCGTGGGACACTATGCTGAACTTGACAAGAAGATTGTTCAGGGATGGCAAATACAGGATGAGCCTTCTTGAGCCTGTTTTCAGCCCGAAAAAGGGGCGTTTTCGGCACGAAAAAAGCACCGGGACTTCCCAGTGCTTCAATCATAAATTATTGAAAATCAATCAATAAGGTTTCAATAATGGGTTAATACTCCTCCTCGTTAAAGAAGAAATCGTCCTTCGTGGGATAGTCTGGCCAGATATCTTCTATACTTTCATATATCTCTCCATCATCTTCAAGTTCCTGAAGGTTCTCTAAAACATCTTGAGGAGCCCCCGTACGATTAGCATAATCAATTAATTCGTCTTTAGTTGCTGGCCATGGAGCATCATCCAAGCTGCCGGCCAATTCCAATGTCCAAAACATAATGTTATCAATTTAAGTTACAGCCTATTAATAATGTATTTACATTCTTTTTTTTCTAACATAAGTACACCAAATCTAAGGCCACAAAATCACATTTTCAATACGCCGCAAAGATATAAAATAATTCCATCCATCCCACATACTTTCCTTTATTTTAAGCACTTTTTTAAAAACTCTCCACTCTCATTAGCACCTATACTACATTAGGATCATAAAGAATATCGTATTTTCAAATACTTAGTAACGTGAAAAAAATAAGTTGCGTCAGATTAGCATTAGATTTTCGAGGAACCAAAAAGATTTACTAAGATGATACCGGTTAATTTTTGAAGGTTACTAAATGGCTAGGTAGGCCACATCGCTAAGTATCAAAATGGTATTCTATCCTAAAAAAGGCATTCCCTATCAAGAATAGTTAATATAAAGATTTCTCAACATCATCATTATGTCACCTAAATAATCCATCTCACGCTATAACATATTAATAATCAAAGTATCCATCCGGAAGTTTTACTCTTAGCAACTAATTATAAGCTAGATAGATGTTCTGAGGATAGCTTTCTTTCGAAGAAGAAGAGTGATATGGACCCCAAAAGACTACTTAGATGATAAAAGTAGCATAATAATGATTCAATAATAAAAAGGGGTTAGATACATTAGGGAAAATTCGCTACTTTTGCATCGATTTATATTGACTCAAAGTAGTATTTACTTACCTACCCACAAATATCATACGGATAAAATTATGTATATCGAAAAAATAAAGTCACCGGCCGACTTGAAAAGGCTGAACATTAAGGAATTGCAAATCGTAGCCAATGAGACACGCGAAGCTATTTTAAATCGTGTCAGCAAAATAGGAGGACACATAGGTCCTAACCTTGGCTTCGTAGAGGCAACCGTGGCGCTTCACTATGTTTTCGATGCGCCCGTGGACAAACTCGTATTTGATGTAAGCCACCAATGTTATGCACATAAAATATTAACCGGCAGAGTATCGGGATTTATTGGAAACATAGACCAGATGAATGCCATCAGCGGATATTCATCACCGAGAGAATGCCCCGTATACGATAACTTCGAAGTGGGCCACACCTCCACCTCAATAAGTCTTGCCACAGGTCTGCAAAAGGCACGTGACATCAAGGGAACAAACGAAAATATAATTGCCGTAATAGGCGATGGCTCTCTCTCGGGTGGCGAGGCTTTCGAAGGCCTTGACGAAGCATCAGAAATTGGCACAGGTATTATCATTGTGGTCAATGACAACGAAATGTCCATCGCCGAAAATCATGGTGGTATATATAAAAACCTGCGGGCCCTACGCGAGAGCAACGGCACATATAAAAACAACTGGTTCAAATCTTGGGGATTTGACTATAAATACTTAGAAGAAGGTAACGATATCGAGAAACTTATCGAAGTATTTAGAAGCGTAAAAGGCACTTGCAAGCCCACAATCATTCACATTCACACAGAAAAAGGACATGGTTATGCTCCAGCCATAAAGGACAAAGAAGCATGGCACTGGGGATTACCATTTAACGAAGAAGATGGCTCTCGTCCACGCAAGAATGAAGATGGCAGCAACCCCGAAGTAATTGAATGCGAAAAATATGAACAGCTATTCTCTGATTGGATGCTGCAACAGATGAAAAAAGACAAAACCCTCATTGCTGTGACCGCAGGAACCCCTGGCGTAGCTGGTTTTACTCCAGAAAAGCGAAAAGAAGCAGGAAAACAACATATCGATATGGGCATAGCAGAAGAACAGGCTGTAGCTATGATATCCGGTATGGCAAAGGGTGGACTACATCCAGTATGGACTGTTAACAGCACTTTCATTCAGCGTACCTATGATCAAATAGCGCAAGACCTTTGCATTAACTCTAATCCTGCTGTCATCAATGTAATGAATGGCGGAGCCGGCACGATGAATGACATTACACATATCTGCCTTTTCGACATACCTATGCTTACCAGCATCCCCGGACTCATCTATCTTGCCCCTACCACTTGCGAAGAATACTTCGCCATGCTACATTGGGCTATTCTTCAAGGCAAAAAGCCAATTGCCATTCGTGTCCCAAGCAACGGAGTTAACCACACTGCCGAGTTAGTCGACACGACCTATAGCTTCGAGCCAAAATATAAGCTGACACACCATGGAAAGGATGTTGCCCTAATTGCAGCCGGGTCTTTCTACCAAAAAGGCGAGAATGTTAGGCAATTACTTGCAAGAAAGGGCATTAATGCCACTCTTATCAATCCACGATATCTAAATGATGTCGATGCAGATATTCTTGAAACGCTGAAATCAAATCATAACCTTGTGGTGACACTTGAGGATGGTTGCAAAGATGGTGGTTTCGGGGAACGCATTGCCGCCTACTACGGAACTTCTAATATGAAAGTACTCGTCAAAGGCATTAAAAAAGGCCTATATGACCGCTTCGTTCTTCAACAACTTCTATCAGACAATCGTTTACTTGATGAGCAAATAGCAGAAGATGTGATGGAAATCATAGGAAACCTTGCAGAACAAAATAAATTATAGAAACTATGTCTTTTAAAAAAATAGAACAATACGACCCTGATATAACTGAAAAAATAGCAGCACATGTAAAAGCCATCTTAGAACTGCTTGACGATAATCCACATAGGGAAGGACTTGTTAAAACCCCTGAACGTGTAGCGAAAGCCCTGCAATTCATAACAAAAGGCTATCAGGAAAATGGCGTAGAAATAATTCGTAGCGCAACCTTTGACGAAGAGTACCAACAGATGGTACTAGTCAAAGACATTGAACTATACAGCACCTGTGAGCACCACCTTCTACCATTTATAGGCAAATGCCATATAGCCTACATACCCAATGGCAAAATCACCGGATTAAGTAAAATCGCCAGAGTGGTAGAAACATTTGCCCGAAGACTACAAGTGCAGGAACGGCTGACTGTTCAAATACGCGATTGTATAGAGGAAGCGCTGCATCCATTAGGTGTAGCTGTGGTTATAGAAGCAAGCCATACATGTATGCAGATACGCGGAGTAGAGAAATCCAATGCCATTACGACCACATCAGCATTCAGTGGCGCATTTCTAAATTCAGACAAAACAAGAAATGAATTTTTAAACCTTATCAAATGAAACTAAAGAAAAGCACAAAAGGATTCCTTGTCATATTTATTCCCTTTCTAATAGGCTATCTGTTAGGGCTTTCAACTGCGGGGTGCGCATCCAGGAGCCACGATGCCGACCCCAATGTAGCAATTTCCCAAAACGTAAAAGACGACGACATAGTCTCTGAATCCATTCCGGAAGACAAGAAAAAGGAAGAGAAAACACGAAAAGAAGTTATTTACTACCATAATAGACCTAACTATAAAAATCTTTTCAAAGACATTAATGAAGAACACCTTGCCATAGCTAGAAAAGTAGGACTAGACACTCCCCCACGAACAAGAGCAGAGATTCCAGGGAATAGACAACTCATTAAAATAAAGTCAAATCGTCTCTATACCATATATACCCTTAGATATTCATCTCCATACCTAACAAGGGGAGCTGCCAGCGAACTAAATGCTATAGGACAAGCCTTCAAAGATTCCCTAAAGAGCAAAAACCTTTTGGATGACTATCGCCTGGTAGTATCTTCCGTTTTAAGAAGCGAGGAAGATGTAAAAAATCTTCGCAAAAGCGGAAATCCCAACGCATCCGATAATTCTGCCCATTGTTATGGAACCACATTTGACATCGCCTATACCATCTACGATCGTGATAATGATGATGCCTGCGAGTCATTTATGCAGCCATACGAGCTAACTAAAGTCCTTGGAGAAGTGCTCTTAGACCGCAAAAAAGCCGGCAAATGCTTAGTCAAATACGAAAAGAAAGAACATTGTTTCCATATAACAGCTACCTATTGATTATGAAACGCTACTTATATATAATATTCTCAGCATTCTTTTTATATGCCAATCTCTCCTTTCTCCACACCGCAGCTCTTGCACAAACAGATGAGCCCGGATGGAAGCAGAGTTGCACCAGCATTATTGTCGGAGCACAGGCTAGCACGGATGCAAGTGTGATAACCTCACACACATGTGATGGCAAATACCGTACTTGGCTCAGCATCGAGCCAGCTCAAGAACACCGCAAAGGGGAAATGCGCAAGGTTTACAAAAACACCATGAAAACCAGTTGCAGAAATGATTCTACTGGTATCGAATTGGCCGGAACCATACCACAAGTCAAGCATACATTTGCCTACTTGAATACTGCCTATCCTTGCCTGAATGAAAAGCAGTTAGGCATAGGAGAGACCACTTGGGGAGGACCAGACACGCTACAGAACCCGAATTCAATGTTTCTAATCGAAGAACTTGAAAGACTGGCACTTGAACGATGCTCTACAGCCAGGGAAGCAGTACTGATGATGGGCAGATTGGCCGAAAAATATGGTTATGCTGACAGTGGAGAATGTCTTACCATAGCGGATCCGAAAGAAGTGTGGTTCTTTGAAATTATAGGATGCGGAAAAGATAAAACCGGGGCGGTATGGGTTGCCAAAAGACTACCGGACGAACATGTGGGCGTGTCAGCCAATGTTCCGCGGATTGGAGCCATCGAAAAGAATAATCCGGATAATTTCCTTTACTCACGCAATGTAAAGAAAGTGGCACTGGAATATGGACTATGGGACGGAAAAAGCGAATTCAAATTCTGGAAAGTCTACAAAGCCGATTATGCCAGAGGACGTAACTACCGCGAGCGCGACTGGTTTATATTAAATGCATTGGCCCCTTCACTAGGGCTTACCCAAGAGATGGAGGAAATTCCATTTTCCGTAAAGCCGGATAAGAAGGTAAGCGTCGAAGATGTATTTGCGCTACTGCGCTCCACATACGAAAGCACAGAACTGGATATGTGCAAAAATATAACTATAAAGGACGGTCAGATAAGTCCGATCGCCAATCCGTGGATGACCACCACTATGCGTAACACCCTGAATCACATCAAACCTGGAACAGTCGAATTTCAAAGAACGGTTTCAGTAGCATGGTGCTCCTATTCTACTGTGATTCAACTGCGTGCGAATCTTCCAAATGCAGTGGGTGGAGTATGCTATCTCTCATTAGATAATCCGGGCCAAAGCCCACGTATCCCGATATTTTGTGGAAACACTTCCCTACCAGAGGCTTACGGCCAATGTGGACAAAACCATTATGATCCCAATATAGCGCTATGGCAATTTCGCAAAGCCAACAAACTCGCAACCCTCGCTTGGCAAAAGACAAAGGACCAATTTATGGATAATGTAATAAAGCAGCAAACATTTGTGACTAATGAAATAAGTAAACTCGATGCAGAAGCCACAAGTGAAAACCTAAATGCACTAACAGAGAAAATCCATAACGAAGCCGTCAAACAATGGGCCGAGATGGAATCCCAGTTTTGGGTCGCCTTCGGACTAGGATTTTAAAAACTACCTTAAGAGCGCTGCCAGTTCGGTGGCGCTTCTTGCTATATGATCCGCTCCAGCCGCTACGAGATCACTTTCAGGACGAAAACCCCACGTTACGCCTATACATGGTACTCCTGCATTGTGGGCAGTCTTAACATCAGTAGCAGAATCTCCCACAAACATGCAATCTTCCCTATTAACAACAGCACGTTCCAATACATGGTCTACTACCTCTGCACTTGGTTTTAATGGAAGTCCTTCCCTATTTCCTAGCACAACCACGAAATCTATCCCAGGGAAAAGACCATAAACCAATTTTTCCGCTCCCTCCTGAAATTTATTTGATGCCACAGCCAATTTCACCTTCCTCTTATTCAACTCTTTAAGCAAATCTACCATTCCGGGATATGGCTTGGTATGAACATCGATATGGTCTATATAGTACGCCGTAAAATCCTTCAATACTCGTTCCGTTAGATCGTCAGTTGGAAACCTTTTCAAACTACGTTCAAGGGCATTCTCTATCATTTTTCGCACTCCGTGGCCCACCATTTTTGTATATTCCTGCACAGTATGTCCCTTTATGCCAGCCTGGGCCAATGCATAATTAGCCGCTGCTGAAAGATCTGCGATGGAATTTATCAAAGTCCCATCCAAATCGAAAATAACTAATTTTACCATGCTGCAAAAATACAAAAAAAGTGATACCTTTGTCGTTCTAACAAAAGACAGATAAATGAAAAAATATCTTTTAACACTACTACTATTCTTTTCCTATATATGGCTTTCTGCTCAAGATCTACATTTAAAAGGAGAAATGCGTCTAGACTGGTCAAATGATAGTGGATTCTATGGTAAAATGTTTTCGATTCAAGGTGAAGGTTCCATTAATGAGACTTTTTCCTATAAATTTAGACATAGACTGAATAAAGCCATAGTAAATTACAATGCCTTCGATGCCACTGACCTTGCATATATAGGCATAAAGGCAAATGAAAAATTTGACTTTATTGTAGGAAAACAAACATTCCTGCAAGGAGGTTGGGAATACGATGTTGCCCCCATCGACTCTTATGCCCCAAGCATTCTTTGCGCACAATTGCCTTGTTATCAGTTTGGAATTACCAGCAATTATACTTTTAACGAAGGCCACGACAAGTTAGCCCTGCAACTATCCAATAACCCTTATGACCTTTTAGGAAGTAACAAATACGCATTGAGTTTAGCGTGGAATGGGCACCATGGGGTATTTCACAGCAAATATTCTGTAAACTGGTTCGATGCTTTCCATAACGATAATAACTTCATGTTCGCATTCGGGAACAAAATCGCACTTGGCAACCTCAGTTTTTATCTGGACTTTATCAGCCTCGGAGCTATCTACGATGACGATCCCTTCATGAACTCTAATACAGTTCTTCAAATTGACTATTATTTAAATGAAAAGATCAATATCTTCGCTAAATATTCCTATGACCAAAACTCAGGCAAAGATGCTTATTTGACCTCAAACGGAACATCTCTGCACAAATTATCCGGTGGTTTGGAATTTTATCCAATAGGAGAATCCCTGCGTGTGCACGCCATATTACTCTACAATGATGGCCAATGGGTGCTAAACTCCGACACCTTCCATTATTCCGGATTCGCCTTCAATGTAGGCATAACATGCCGACTGAATTTGCAAATTAAAAAATAATCCTTATTTTTGTAGTCCGTTTGGTGCTTGGGCCGGGAGGTTAGGCACTGGTCTGCAAAACCAGTTAGAGCGGTTCAATTCCGCTAGGCACCTCGAAAACCCCTTTCTGCGTTATTGCCGAGAGGGGTTTTTAGGAAACCAACCTTTATCCACTCTTTTTTTCTGCTCAAATAATTCCAATATACTCCATAAACAAGAACACCCCACTACTCCAAGTATTGTACTAAGAATACTATTGGCAATCAGCAAGCTTGCCACAATAAAAAGTATACCCAAAAGGGCGAAAACCCACCAACACCGCGTACCGAAATGATATTCACTCTTAATGACTATGGGATGAAAAACACCTATAATAAGAAAAGTAGCGATAGCGACTATAAGACCTGAAAAATTCACTCGTCGTATTTTATATTGTTAATAATTTATGCTAACTCCGCCAAAATTACATAAAGATGGCATTACTTAAACCTTCAAGAGTTAACTGACAAAAGTAACAAAAATAACTTTTCCATAAAAACCGAAATTTTACAACCGATGGCTCTCGCTAATTTAAGTAACCTTCAAAAAAATAACCTTCATCATCTTAGTAAATCTTTTTGTTTCCTCGAAAATCTCGTTCTAATCTGACGCAACTTATTTTTTTCACGTTACTAAAAACTATTGAAAATAAAATAATTAAAAAATTTTAAAAAATTTTTTACGAATTGTGTGGTTTTCTCAATTATTTATAGTACCTTTGCATTCGGTTAGTTAGTAGTTATATTATATTTCAAATTAAAAATAGGCGAATTCTCCTATAAGAGGTCAAAAGCATGGGCCCAGTTTAGGAAAATTCGGCTTTTTTAATCTTCACTTCATCAAACTCTGCAATACCGTCTCTGCCTTTATTTTATCAATTATTGCGCATACCACTTTAAAAGCCTCACTATCTGCGCTATAATTAGCAGGAACAGCGAACTTTACCCTCCCCTGTTTTTTTAACTTTCGGGCCAATGCCCTCTTTTTCTCATCACCCTGCTTATAGACAGCTATGGAATGCCCACCAAACATTCCCACTATCTTCATACAAGGGACATCAGTCTCTCCATCTCCAAAATAAATCATATTAGGGAAAGGAACCCTCTTTTTTTCTTCTGCCATAGAAGAATTCAGCCTCGTGCTATCCCTGGCACTAAAAATTCCCTTATTTATCTTAAAGAGAAACTGTGTCTTGTTTGTCGAATCTACAGCTATGCCTGGCCATACTGCCTCTCCATTAGCGTCATAGATAAAACTGCCAGCGAAGATATATCGAAACTCCTTTGCTATGGTAGTACCCTCCACGATCTCCTTAAGCCCACTTGAATTAATATAATGCTCCACCTTTACTCCCTTCGACCTACCATATTCGTTAACTAGCTTAAACCATTCTTTCACCCCGGGGAAGAACTCAACAGACTTGCCGAATTTCTTAAATTCCTCTTGGCGTAGAACAACCCCCTTCGCGCGAGCTTCATCGAACATCAGCTTCATATAGGCCAATACATTCGAGGCATCCTGTCCTACCGCTATCTGATTACTCTTTGCCCAAAATTCTGCAGGCGTGGAACCAACAGCCTGTATAAATCCAAATTCCTGCATATTGCCGGGCGCAAGCGTTCCGTCAAAATCATATATAAGTGCTACTATCGGTTTTTTCATACTCAAAAGCATTGATTATTTCCCTGCAAATTTAAAAAATTCGCCACAACATCCCATTTTTTACCACAAAAACGGCTTCATTTCGCCACATTGCGAGGAAAGCAAGCCATAATTACATTTCCGCTACCTATATTTGTTCTGTCCAAAAAGAATCGAATGACTTAAATTCAAAGATCGTTTTTTAATTGCCACCACGATGCTATGCACGATAGGCATATTGGATAATAGAATTTTTTAGGAAAACTAAAAACATAAAGAAATGCACAATTATTTGAACCTTTTGAACACTACAATCAAACAGAATTGGGACAAACCTGCTCTCTGTTTTTTTCAAGGTGAAACAATAACTTTTGGCAAATTGGCTGAGTATATAGCCCGCTTTCATCTGCTATTCGATGAAGCAGGAATAAAAAGAGGGGACAAAATAGCCTTATGCGCTAAAAACACAGACAGATGGGCAGTATCATTTCTTGCTGTAAACACTTACGGCACGGTGGTAGTTCCAATACTGGCCGACTTCCTTCCGGAAAGTGTCAACTCTCTAGTGGACCATTCAGATAGCGTCATACTTTTTACAGATGAAGACATCTGGAAAAAATTAGACCCAGCCAAGATGCCTAAACTGAAAGCCGCTATCAACACGGATGATTTCCGTTTACTCTATACATCAGATCAAAACTTCAAAAATATATACAATAACTTAGACAAAGACTTCTCTGCTGCCTACCCAGATGGTTTCAAAAAAGAAGATTGCAAATTCAGAGTTGATGACAGCAACCTAAACGACCTAGCCATCATCAACTACACATCCGGCACCACGAGCGCCCCTAAAGGCGTTATGCTTTCTTACGGGAATGTGAGCGCATCTATAGATTTCGCCCATAGGCACATCCCATGTAAGCCGGGTGAAACCATCGTGTCTATGTTACCCATGGCACATATTTATGGACTGGTATTCGAATTCCTCTACCCTCTCTCAGGTGGGGTATGCGTTTACTACCTAGGCAAATCGCCAGCACCTTCATTCCTGCTTAAGGCTATGAAAAATGTGAAGCCATATTTGGTGCTCACTGTTCCGCTTGTGATGGAAAAAATCTACAAGTCCTCCGTCAAACCAGCCATCAGCAAACCCGCTGTTAAGATTCTTTCACACATTCCAATCCTAAACAAAATCATCTTCAAGAAAGTGCGTGAAAGTCTGGATACCGCCTTCGGAGGTAATGTTCGCGAATATATAATGGGTGGAGCAGCACTGAATCCGGAAGTAGAAAATTGCCTACATAAAATTGGCCTACACTACACAGTCGGCTATGGGATGACGGAAGCAGCACCACTATTAGCCTATGAGAGCTGGGATCGTTATGCCGTCGGCTCCTGCGGAAAGAAGGTTGATAGTGCCGAGGTAAGAATCGATTCAGTAGATCAACACAAAGTCGCAGGCGAGATTCAGGCCAAAGGAGACAATATCTGCTTAGGTTACTATAAGAATCCGGAAGCCACGGCAGCCGCATTTACAGATGATGGGTTCTTGCGTACCGGCGACCTTGGCATTATGGATAAGGAAGGGAACATATTTATAAAAGGACGCTCTAAAAATATGATTCTCAGCGCATCTGGACAAAACATCTACCCAGAAGAAATAGAAGCTGTCGTTAATTCGCAGAATTTCGTAACCGAATCCGTGGTAGTGGATAGAGCTTCAAAGTTAGTCGCCTTAGTATATCTTGATTCCGACGCCATAAAAAAGGCCGGATTGGACGAAGAAGCGATTGCAGACATTCCGGAAAACATACGCATTAATGCCAATAAATCTCTTCCATCCTATAGCAAATTGGCTAAAGTAGAAATAGTTTTGGAACCTTTTGCAAAAACGCCTAAGATGAGCATAAAGCGATTTATGTATAAATAATGACATTTTGTCAATGGAATAGTAATTGCGTTTTCTCTTCCGCAGAAAACGCAATTTTTTGATATTATGAAAGGTAAAATAGGAGTAACAACCGAGAATATTTTCCCGGTTATTAAACAATTTCTTTATAGTGATCACGAAATTTTTCTTCGTGAATTGGTGGCTAACGCCGTCGATGCAACTAGTAAACTGAAAGCCCTTGCATCTTCAGGCGAATGGAAAGGCGAGTTAGGAGATCTTACAGTTAAGGTTGAACTCGACGAAAAAGCTAAAACCCTTAAAATAACGGATCGCGGTATTGGTATGAACGCTGAAGAGGTAGATAAATACATTAATCAAATAGCATTTTCTTCTGCCGGCGAATTTTTAGCCAAATACAAAGATCAGGCAAGTGGGATTATTGGCCACTTCGGTTTAGGATTTTACTCAGCGTTTATGGTTAGCACCAAGGTTACGATAGAGTCTCTTAGTTACAGGGAAGATTCTAAAGGCGTCTTTTGGTCTTGTGACGGCTCTCCTGAGTTCGAAATGGGAGAGTGCAAGAAAAAGGACAGAGGTACTACCATAACTCTTTACTTGGACAGTGACTCTGATGAGTTTGCAAACAAAGATAGAATCAAGGGCTTGCTTGATAAGTATTGTAAGTTCATGCCTGTTCCTATAGAGTTCGATGGAAAAGTAATTAATTCCGTTGAGCCACTATGGACTAAAGCACCATCAGAGTTAAAGGATGAAGATTATATAAACTTTTATCACGCCTTGTATCCTTATGAAGAGGATCCTATGTTCTACATACACCTTAATGTAGATTATCCATTCACGCTTACAGGTATCCTTTACTTCCCGAAAATAAAGGAGAGGATGGCTATCAACAAGAACAAGATCCAATTATATTGTAACCAGATGTTCGTCACCGATCATGTGGATAATATAGTTCCTGACTTCCTTACTCTATTGCATGGTGTCATCGACTCTCCCGACATTCCGTTGAATGTGAGCCGTTCCTATCTTCAATCAGATGCTAATGTTAAGAAAATTAGCACCTACATCACGAAGAAAGTAGCCGATAGACTAGAAGATATATTCAAGACCCAAAGGGAGACATACGAGCAGAAGTGGGATAACATAAAACTCTTCATTGAGTATGGTATGCTTTCCGATGAAAAATTCTGCGAGAGAGCCATGGATTTTGCCCTTCTCAAGGATACAGATGGGAAATACTATAGTATAGAGGAATACAAGAAACTAATCGAAGAAAAGCAAAAAGATAAAGATGGCAAATTGGTCTTCCTTTATGCAACGAACACTGAAGAACAATACCCTTCTATAAAAGCCGTTAAAGACTTAGGATACGATGTTCTACTTATGGATTGCGAACTCGATTCGCACTTTGTCGGTCTTCTAGAGCAAAAGATAGAGGGTAGCAGATTTGCCCGTGTAGATTCGGATTCCGCTTCTAATCTTATCCCTAAACAGGATGAAGTGAAACCAGAGATGAGTGAGGATGACAAGAAAGCACTTAGCGAACTCTTCAAGAGCGTACTCCCTTCTGGAGCCGAGTGGGATGTGGAACCTGCCAACTTAGGAGAAAATGCAGAACCAGTACTCATAACCCAGAACGAGTTTATGCGCCGTTATCGCGATATGTCATCCATCGGAGGCGGTATGAACTTCTATGGCTCAATGCCTCAAATATATACCCTTAAAGTCAACATGGAAAATCCTGTTATCACTCGAATATGGAATGATAGGGATAACACCAAAGACACCCTACACCAGGTAGTGGATTTGGCACTTCTCTCTAAGGGTTTACTGAAGGGCAAGGATCTAGCCGAATTCATCACTAGAAGTTCTGAATTATTGAAAAAGTAGAGGTTATATTTAAGATAACGAAGCCGGGACTAATGATTTAGTTCCGGCTTTTTTTAAACATCTTCTACTCTTGCCAGACTTTAAGGTATTGTTGCAAGGCCCACATTTCATCTCTAAAATGTGCTGCCTTATTAAAATCAAGAGCAGTAGCAGCCTCGTGCATTTGGGCCTTATCTTCTTCCAAAAGCTTCTCAATTTGACTACGCGACATACTCCTTATAACTGGATCTTGTAATACCGCCGCCAAATCTGCCTTAACACGCCCATTACTATCATAAGCGTCGCCAGGAAGACGCAGAGAGTCGTGGCCAAGCCCCACGCTGACAGAGCCTTTGCCCAAATCGGAAGGGTTCGGGATGTAACGAGGCGCATCATAGGAATTGGCTGCACTAACCCTGCCACTAAGCTGTCCGACCAAGACATTGTGCTTAACTTCCACTTGTTTAGGAGTAATGTGGTGCAGTTCATTATATTCTATCTGCCTTTGACGCCTTCGATTCGTTTCTCTTATGGTAGCTGCCATAGATTCGGTAATCTTATCCGCATACATTATGACTAGTCCGTGCACATTTCTAGCCGCACGTCCCGCTGTCTGGGTAAGTGCGCGAGCCGTGCGAAGAAATCCTTCCTTATCCGCATCCAATATTGCCACTAGCGAAACAGATGGTATGTCAAGTCCTTCTCGAAGTAAATTTACACCTACAAGAACATCAAAAAAGCCATTTTTGAAATTCTCTATAATCTCCACTCTCTCTGCTGTGTCTACATCGGAGTGAATGTAAGCACACCTAACGCCTATATTTCTGAGGTATTGGTCCAATTCTTCAGCCATACGCTTAGTTAAAGTGGTGACAAGTGTGCGCTCATCTGCTTCTGTACGTTTCCTAATCTCTTCTACAAGGTCATCTACCTGATTCTCAATAGGCCTTACTTCTATAGGAGGGTCCAGCAACCCCGTTGGCCTTACAACTTGTTCCACCACTAATCCCCCACTCTTTTCCATTTCATACTCGGCCGGGGTGGCACTTACATAAACCTTTTGACCAGTAACTTGTTCGAACTCCTCGAAAGTCAATGGTCTATTATCAGCCGCTGCGGGAAGTCGAAAACCATACTCTATTAAAGTCTGTTTTCTACTCCTGTCTCCACCATACATAGCATGAACCTGGGGAAGAGTCACATGAGATTCGTCTATAAATGTTACAAAATCTTTAGGAAAATAATCTATCAAGCAGAAAGGTCGCTGTCCGGGAGATCGCCCATCGAAATACCTACTATAATTCTCAATCCCAGGACAATATCCTAACTCCTTTATCATTTCAAGGTCATTTTCAACCCTCTGCTGTATACGTTTGGCTTCAAGAGGCTTTCCTATTTCCTCAAAGTAATTTATCTGCTTATAAAGATCATCCTGAATGGCACTAACTGCGGCAATACCTCGCTCCTTTGTAGTCACGAAGTTATTGGCAGGATAAATAAATACCTCGTCTAACTTTTCTATTACTGCCCCACTAGTCGGTTCAATCGAATATATGGAGTCTACCTCGTCGCCGAAAAACTCTATACGAACGGCATAATCGGCTCCACTTAGATAAACATCTACAGTATCTCCTTTCACTCTAAACGAGCCCCTCGTAAAATCACCTTCTGTACGAGCATAAAGGGCATCGACAAGTTTATATAGAAAAGATGTCTGGTTACGTATCTCTCCTTTTACGACATGAACAGTCTGGGCATGAAAATCTTCTGGATTTCCTATACCATAAAGACAACTCACAGACGAGATAACTATTACATCCCTCCTCCCACTTAAAAGCGCACTGGCTGCGCTAAGCCTTAACTTTTCTATCTGATCATTTATAGACAAATCCTTTTCTATATATGTATCAGTATTAGGGATATACGCTTCCGGCTGATAATAGTCGTAATATGAGACAAAATACTCAACAGCATTTGATGGGAAGAAGGATTTAAATTCTCCGTAAAGTTGTGCAGCTAATGTCTTGTTGTGGCTAAGAATCAGAGCCGGCCTTTGAAGATTTTCTATTACTCCAGCCATAGTGAATGTCTTACCTGAGCCCGTAACACCAAGCAGGGTGATATCACTCACCCCACTTTTCAATGATTGTGTAAGCTCAGCGATAGCCTTAGGCTGATCTCCTGCCGGTTTATAATCAGATTCGAGTTTAAATTTCATTTTCTTGCATTGTCAATGGACTTTCCATAAACCACAAAGCGCTGAAAAAGGAATTCGGTAACGAAATTAAGCAACATATTCAGAATCGTAGCAAAATATTCATTCCACCATAATGTCCCTGTAAAATAATCCTCAAAAAAGGTCGTGACTGGAATGAAAACACAATAGTATAATGCCACTTCGAACATAGATACCGCCACATTGCGACTAGACCTAAACGTAAACTTTCTGTTCAGTGTAAAATTCCACAGGACAGAAAGAATCAAAGCGCAAAGATACGATACCCAATAAGGCCATCGCCCCAATTCATTAAACAAGGCGAATGAGCCCATCTGAATGACTCCCGCGCTAATGGAAAAACCCACAAACTTCAAGAACCTGATTAACTCTTTTACTTGCATACTCTATACATTACTACATCATGGCTAGCAATGGTGAGCTTTACCGGCTTATTGGTTTTGAGCGTGCGCGCTTTCTTATCCCATATATTATGCGCTTTACATTCGGTAGGGTCAAAAGTTCGCCCACTGAATGCGTCGTAATGCTTCAAAGAATTCCAGTCAAGCGTAACTTTCTCCTGCTCGGCACCACGATTCAGCACCAATACTGCCCAATCACCATTCTGTAATGGTTTTAGCCAATACTCAATATTACCCTCTGCCCTAAGACGCAAACCCTGAACGCCTAAAGGATCCTGGTCAATAGCGATCGCTTCCTTATTCAGTATGATGTCCAGAGTCTGCTGACTCATATTTGTCAAATCATTACCAAGAATGAGTGGTGCAGCCATCATGCACCATAGTGAAAAATGCGCTCTATCCTCGGCCACGCTCATACCATTTCCCACTTCCAGCATGTCGGGATCATTCCAATGACCTGGACCGGCATACTCTCTCAAAGGCTCATTTTTATCGACCAATGTCATAATCGGACTTCCATGGAACCCAGACAGGAACTCTTCAGGAATAGTATCGAAATATGGCCAAATATCTCCGGTTGTGCGCCACGATTGCGCGAAATCGGAGGCCCATTCCCAAGGCTTTGATTGGCCCCATTCACACATACTGAGGAAAATCTCACGACCAGTCGACTTTATAGCATCATGCATAAGTCGATATGCCCCCTTAGGATTTATATTTTCAGTATAACACCAGTCGTACTTCAAATAATCCACTCCCCACTGTGCATAGGTGTAGGCATCTTGATACTCGTGTCCAAAACTTCCGGCAAAACATCCGCAAGTCTTTCTTCCGGCATCACTATAAATACCCATCTTCATTCCTTTTGAATGAATATAATCTGCCATCGCCTTCATTCCTGAAGGAAACTTTTCAGGGTCGGGATGAATAAACCCCTGCTCATCACGGCTGCCATGCCATCCATCATCTATATTAAAATAGATATAGCCGGCATCGACAAGGCCTAGTTCCACCATCTTATCAGCGGTGGCTTTTAACAGTTCTTCATTAATTCCTGTCGCAAATTTATTCCACGTGCTCCAGCCCATTTGTGGAGTCTGCGCGAGTTGCGCATAGGCTGAAACCGAAACTGCCAAAAGTGCAGTTAAAAAAAAAGTAAAACGCTTCATTATAGTAGTTTTGTTAAATAATTACTTATACGCTCACTTATCAAGAGAGGAGAAAAACTTCCACTGGAAAATTATCAAATAAAAAGCACCACAAGTCACGCAGGCATCGGCAAAATTAAATACCGGCGGAAAAAACGTAGCAGAAAACATATCAACCACCCTTCCAAGCATAAATGGAGCCTCGCCCCATATAAGACCATAAAAAAGGCAATCGATTATGTTGCCGGCGGCTCCCGCAGTTATCAAAGTCAATCCGACAAGCACACCCATAGGAGCGTTGCCCTTTTTATCGAGACGATTTACCCACCATATCAAGGCCACAGTCAAACATATACGGAATGTGGTCAAAATATATTTTCCTACAGCACCGCCAAACTTCATCCCGAAAGCCATCCCCTCATTCTCTACAAAACACAGTCTAAACCAATTTCCAAATACAGGAATCACCTCACCTAATGACATATTTGTCTTTACGATGACCTTGATTATCTGATCTATAATTACAAGTAAAATTCCCAATGCGGCTAGTTTGGCACCTCTCGAAACCTTCATATATAAATCAGTTTTTCCCTTGTTTTGCAAGCATTTCCTTAGCCTCCACCGTCAGTGTTGCATGTGGCACCAGGCGCAAGCGTTCTTTAGGAATAAGTTTCCCAGTTACTCGACACACTCCATAAGTTTTGTTTTCTATCCGCACAAGAGCAGCCTCGAGATTTTGAATAAATTTATATTGGCGTTGTGCCAATTGGCTTGCTTCCTCCTTTGAGCGCTGCATAGCGCCATCATCTTCCACTGTCTTAAACGATGGAGATGTGTCATCCACATCATTAGCACCACCACTTCTAGCTAATTCTCTATAAGTATTATACTCCGCCTTAGCCTTGGCAAGCATATCCTCGATAATAGTCTTGAATTCGGCGAGTTCCTCATCCGAATAGCGATTTTTTAATTCTTCTGCCATAACTATTTACGTATTACTTTAATCTTTATAATATCATTATTCCACTCCACTGAAGTAGCATCATCAGGAGCGTCTTTCAATGAGGCTAGTGACAAATCCGTGCTCAGCGTTTGAGAACATATGTAATCCTTATATTGAGACAACGCATCTGAAATCGACATATACGCATCACCATCAGCATATATTATGGTGTTTATACGATCCGTTATTTCAAATCCGCTTTCCTTCCTAAGGTTTTGTATAGGATGTATTAATTCCCGGGCGTTACCCTCCCTTATAAGTTCAGGACTCTGTACTATATCAAGTGCCACCGTAAGAGACCCCTCAGTAGCGACGAGCCAGCCTGGCATGTCTTCCGAATTGATCTCATAATCACCTTTATTCAACACGACATCGCCCCCACTCAGATGAAGAACATACGGCTGTTCACTTCGTTCAATATTTGCGATTTGTTCCTGACTTAATGTAGTAAATTCGGAAGCAATCTCCTTCATTCTCTTGCCGTAAATCTTACCTAAAGTCTTAAAATTAGGTTTTATTTTCTTCGTTATAATACCGACCGTGTCGTGCAGGAACTCCAACTTTTTGACATTCACTTCCGTAAGGAAAATATCCTCCACCCTTTCTATATGCGCCTTTACCTTATCATCCAACACCGGTACAAGCACCTTGGCAAGAGGCTTACGTACATTTATGCCCACCTTCTTTCTCAAGGCCAATACCATAGAGGAAGCCTTTTGAGCAAATGCCATACTATCTTCAAGTTCACTATCTATCAAAGATTCATCCACCTTAGGCATAGGCATATAATGAACAGATTCATCTTCAGGGCATAGATCGCAATACAATTGATCCATAAAGAACGGAGCGATAGGTGCAGCAAGCAGAGCTATACATTTAAGGGTCTCATAAAGTGTATGATATGCCGACAATTTATCTTCACTCATACCACTTCCCCATAAGCGTTTTTTATTTAGACGTATGTACCAATTACTCAAATCGTCACATACGAAATCTTGTATAAAACGGCCAGCAGAAGTGATGTCGTAATTCTCATATGCAGCCTCCACTTGTCTTTTTAGAGTGTTAAGCCTACTTAATATCCACTGATCAAACATTGGCCTACGTCCAATTTCCACACAAGCAGTCGAAGGGTCAAAATGGTCAATATTGGCATAAAGAGCAAAGACCGAATAAGAATTATATAGTGTTCCGAAGAATTTCCTACGGACCTCATCCACACCAGCCTCGTCAAATTTCAGATTATCCCATGGTTGCGAATTGGTCAGCATATACCAGCGAAGAGCATCAGCCCCATAGGTATCCAAGGCTTTAAATGGATCAACTGCATTGCCTAATCGCTTGGACATTTTCTCTCCTTTCTTGTCTAGCACTAATCCATTAGATATAACCAATTTATATGCAGGAGTTCCGCTCACCATCGTATGTATAGCATGAAGAGTATAAAACCACCCTCTGGTTTGATCTACCCCCTCGGCGATAAAATCTGCAGTAGCCCCAAAGTCAGCAGTGTGAATACCTCGAAGTCCGGTTTGAGCATAAGGCATAGCACCACTATCGAACCATACATCTATAAGATCGCTCTCTCGTGTCATTTTCTTTCCACTATCGCTAACCAGATATATTTCATCTACATAAGGGCGGTGCAAGTCAATCTTGTCATAATTCTCTTTCGACATGTCAGACGGATCAAAGCCCTTTTCCGCAAGTGGGTTCTTATCCATAACGCCTGCCTTTACGGCCTTTTCTATTTCCTCGAAGAGTTCTCTTGCGGAGCCAATACATTTTTCCTCTTTTCCATCTTCCGTACGCCATATCGGAAGCGGCGTCCCCCAGTATCGCGACCTGGACAAATTCCAATCTTGAATGTTTTCAAGCCATTTTCCAAAGCGACCCGTTCCAGTAGCTTCCGGTTTCCAGACTATACCCTCATTGAGTTGCATCATCTTCTCTCGCACCGCAGAAGCCCTTATAAACCATGAATTCAGCGGGTAATATAAAACCGGCTTATCCGTTCTCCAACAATGCGGATAAGTATGCACATGCTTTTCTATCCTAAAAGCCTTATTCTCAGCTTTTAACATAACACATATATCAACATCCAAGGTAGGCGCATCAGCGGGAAGCGAACTATCATATGCATTCTTAACATAACGACCAGCCCACTCAGAATAAGCCTTTACATCAACATTCTTACGGACATATTCCGGATCCAAATCCTCGATGCGATAGAAACGGCCACGAGGATCCACCTGAGCCTGCAGATCTCCATTTTTATCAACAACATAAAGACCTGGAACACCCGCAGCCTTGGCCACTTTAGCATCATCTGCTCCGAAAGTAGGCGCGATGTGAACAATACCCGTGGTGCCAGATTCGATACTTACATAATCACCAAGTATTACACGGAAAGCCCCTTCACCGGGGTTAAACCACGGGATCAACTGTTCATAACGCATTCCCTCGAGTTCATTTCCTTTAAATGTTCCTGGAAGCACTTCGAACGGAATCTTATCATTAAACCAGTCACCCACAAGAGCTTGTGCCAATATATACACTGCCGGCTTCCCCGTATATGGATTCGTACTCTTTACCCTAACATAGTCTATATTAGGATTTACACACAGAGCCGTGTTGCTAGGTAATGTCCATGGTGTAGTGGTCCAAGCCAAGAAATATTCATCTTCCTTTCCTACTACCTTAAACTGCACACAACAAGTGGTATCTTTCACATCTCTATAACAACCGGGCTGGTTAAGTTCGTGAGAACTCAGGCCTGTTCCTGCAGCAGGACTATATGGTTGAATAGACTTTCCCTTGTATAAAAGACCTTTATCATATATATTACGTAACAAATACCAAAGAGTCTCTATATATCGATTATCGTATGTGATATAGGGATCATCCATATCTACCCAATAGCCTATTCTATCTGTCATTTCGCGCCATTGCGCAGTGTATTTCATAACTTCTTCCCGGCAGATCTTATTGTATTCGGCAATACTTATCTTACTTCCAATATCTTCTTTAGTGATACCTAGTTTCTTTTCTACTCCAAGTTCGACAGGAAGCCCGTGTGTATCCCAACCAGCTCGTCTACGAACAAGAAATCCGCTCTGAGTCTTATACCTACACACTGCATCTTTAATGCTTCGCGCCATAACATGGTGTATACCAGGCATACCATTGGCACTCGGAGGGCCTTCGAAAAATATAAATTGAGGGCAACCTTCTCTTAGTTCCAGAGATTTTTCAAATGCGCCTTCTTTTTTCCACTTTTCGAGAACTTGGTTACCAGTCTCCACCAAATCCAATCCTTTATACTCTTTGAATGTCATTTTTTTTATCTATTTTTGAGCCTACAAATATAACTAATTCATAAGGCAAATACAAATGAACGTTTTAGACATCATTCTGCTAATACTTTTCATTCCTGCTATAATTAGAGGTTTACGAAAAGGTTTCATAGAGCAAATAATCGGATTGGCATCGCTATTTCTGAGTGCTTGGCTAGCATATTTATTTGCAGACAAAGTAGGCACATGGTTAGGGAATTATTTAACATCTGTCAGTAAAGAAGTTCTATACATATTTGCTTTTATAATAATAGTCATACTCACAGTAGTAATTCTAAATCTCTTGGCCAAGGTACTTTCTGGAGTAGTAAGCACCATTTCTATGGGATGGCTAAATTCTATCCTTGGACTTGTATTTGCTATACTTAACACCACTCTAATACTGGGCATAATCTTTATGGCATTTACCTCTTTTAACGAGTCTAATCTTCACTTGAACATATCCTTATTGGATACTTCCATCATATATAAATGGATTTCTGCCATTACAGATGCCCTATTCCCTTATATTGAAAACTTTTTTACACAAATCAGCGATGGCGGAGCACAAATGTGTTAATCTCATACTCATAGAAACTTCGACTGCATTATGTTCAGTCGCATTGAGTCAAAATGGTATAATAAAAACTTACAGAGAAAGTGAAGGGGGAAAGTCACACGCAAGCCTTACTACTCCATTCGTAAAAGAAGTATTGGATGAGCTTGGGCTAACTGTTCGCGATTGCGATGGGGTATGCGTTAGTTCTGGCCCGGGTTCCTATACTGGTCTTAGAGTAGGGGTATCTACCGCTAAAGGCTTGTGCTTCGGTGCAGATATTCCATTATTTGCAGTCAGCACTATGGATATACTATCCGAAATGGGGAAAGATGAAAACTTTCCAATAATAATCCCTATGATCGACGCTCGCAGAATGGAAGTCTACAGCGCCGTTTATAAGGTATTTAGCCCCAACAACATAGAGCGAATTACACCTATAGAACCTGTAATCATAGATGAAAACAGTTTTAGTGATTATCTTGCAAGCTCACAAGTTCTGTTTATCGGGGACGGAGTAGAAAAGTGCGAGAATATATTAACTTCCCCTAATGCCCATTTTCACCAATGTGCTCCGACAGCTCGCGCGATGGGACGATTGGCCCAACGACTATACGATAATAATAAAAAAGAAAATGTGGCTTACTTCGAACCTTTCTATCTTAAGGATTTCATAGCCACCGTATCTAAGAAAAAACTATTCTAAAACGAAAACACATAACCCACCACTATCGTAGGAGTCCATTTCTTTTTTATATAGTAAGCCTCCAAAACCGAGCCTTGCGGATTAGTTTCAATGTGTTTATTTGTCGTGTAATCTAACATTACTCTTAAATCCAGACCATTACGCTTATCCACCTGCCATTGAATACCTATCGCGCCACGAAGTCGATTCATATAAACATCATTATAACCTGTAAAAGAGTAGTCCGTATAGATTCCTAAGTCTTTCTGATAAGTTGCATTGAAAGATGGGGCGTTAAGCGTATTTCGCAGCTCGACATAAGTGTATGGTTCAAAAGCATTTAATCCGAGATAAGTTAATTTTAGTCTCGTTTTCAAAACCATCTCATTACGAGGTTCTTGAAATCCATTAACTGCGTAGGATTTATGAGTATACTGCACTCTTTCCCTTAAAGACAAACTCCACATTCCGAAGTCGTAAGTGCCAATTACATTCATCCCTATACGATGCCTTGGCTGTAAGATGGAAGCAGAAGTGTAATGCGCTATAAAATCGTAATCCACACCCATTGACAAGTACTGATTAAACTTATAGTTCATCCCAGACTTCAACATATGCCTTTCCACTCCGCACAATGAAGACTTAGAGCGGAATTCATAACCAGCCTCCAACTTTATTCTTTCAGAAATTTTCCATTCCCCACTAAGTGTTGTGCGTCCCTTAATGGGATTGGCACTGGCATCGAAAAAAAAACATAAAAGAGTAAAGACTAAAGTTGCTTTCAGCAGAAATTTCATTAGTTCAATATTTTATCCAACTGAGCTCGAAGATCTCTTTCCCCTTTTATCGCTACAGAACTTATCTCTCCATCGAAAATAAGGACACTATATGGAAGAGTAGTCACATTATATAATGTAACGGCGGGAGATGTTACTCCTTTTCCATCACATACATTTACCCAAGGTAACTTTTGATTCTTAACTATTGACGCCCAAAGAGCCTTATCCATAGAAAGGCATACGGAATAGATTTCCAATCCTTTTGAGTGATATTTTTCATACAAGGGCTTGAGTACATCGGTATTGAATAGCACCTGTTCATTATCTCCATCAGACCAAAAATGTACTAGTATCGCCTTTGATTTTATCCCCGCAAGAGAAACTTTTTTAGCATTAACATCTGGCATATTCAGTTCTGGAAATCCCACTTCTTGTGCCTGCGAAAGGGTGACACTCAGTTCCAACTGCCTTTCCCTGTTTTTTGCCTCCACATCCAAAGCCCTGACAAATCTTGAATCCGGATACACTGTTTTCAAGCTATCACAAACACTTCTAAAAAGCACGGCATCTGTGGGTTGAGAGAACACTGGGACACCTGGTGAAAGCACTTGGTAAAATACCGGTATCACACTCAATGACTTGCTATGAGACATAACATATTTTACTCTACTTCTATAATATGCTAAGTAAGTGCTGACTGCGCTTCGATCATCCTCACAAGCCATCATATTATGTAAAAAAACGTTGTAGTCTTTTTCGACTTCACTAAGTTCTGATGAGCCCTCTGAGCCGCTGACACTATATTTACCTGTAGTATCGGCATCCACTACAACCTTTTGTCCAGATTCCAAGAGCAAAGATGCAAGCCTAGTATCTCCATCATAAATATAGACAAATTCCGGCTGCCCTTTTTCCACCTTTACTTTATATCTAAACCTGCCATGAGAATCAGTCTTCACAGAATCGAGAAGTTCACTTGAAGAAGCGTTCAATTTATATACTGCTAGTGCTGTCGATGGGGCACCTTCCACTGTCATATCTATGGAAGTCTTATTTCCACAAGAAACCGCACAAAGAACCGCCAAAGCCAAGGATAAGTATCTATTCATAGAGCGCGTTTAGTTCAGTTTCTCAAATTCTGCAAGCACAGCGGCAGCAATTTCAGCCTTACGAGTATCGCTCACATTGGCCCTTTGCTTTCTAAAATCCATATCTGCCTCGCTTTGAAGAGGAATTAGATGGATATGCGTGTGGGGCACCTCCATTCCAAGAACGGCCACTCCTATTCTTTTGCAAGGCACGACTGCCTTTAGTGCAATGGCCACTTTTCTTGCAAAGTTCCACAAGCCCTTATATGTCTTTTCATCAAGCGAGAAGATATAATCATCTTCTACATTCTTAGGTATAACCAAAGTATGCCCTTCCGTCAAGGGTGAAATATCTAAAAATGCGTAAAAATCATCGTTTTCCGCTACTTTAAATGATGGTATCTCCCCCTTTGCTATCTTTGAGAATATAGTCATATTCTATATGGTAATTTCTATTATCTTAAACTTTATGACTCCAGCAGGAACCTTTGCTTCAACCACATCACCTACCTCATGCCCTATAAGTGCCTTTGCTATAGGTGTAGTAGCGGCTAACTTCCCTTTCGAGAAATCCGCCTCAGATTCTCCCACTATAGTAAATACCATAGTTTGATGCGCATTCAAGTTCTCCACTTTTACTGTGTTCAGCATTTGAACTTTTTCAGTAGAAAGCATAGACGCATCTACTACTTTTGCATTTGCTATCATATTTTTCAGATTTGCAATCTTTATTTCCAAAAGACTTTGAGCTTCTCTGGCGGACTCATATTCCGCATTCTCTGAAAGATCGCCTTTTTCTCTTGCCTCTGCAATAGCCGCAGAAATAACAGGGCGCTGTTCCAGCGCCTCTTTTAATTCCTTCTTAATACTTTCGAGCCCTTCTTGGCTCATGTAATGAATTTCAGCCATAAAAAACTATATTTAACGATAGACTACTCCAAACCCTCTTTAAATTTGGGCTTCATTATCTCAGAATAAATCAAAAGTTTCTTTTTCTCTGATTTAATCTTAGATACAGTAATCGTCTCTTCTGATTCTTTTTTTGTATTCTTAAACTTATTTGTGGTCATATCTTGCGAAGATAAGGTTTTTCGCCGACATTTCGTCTGTTTTCAATTGATTTTTCAACTTTTCAAAAGAAAAAAACTTCAACTCTCCCCTAATTCGCGAAATGAAACTTACCACAATCTCCATCCCGTAAATGTCTCTATCAAAATCAAATATATGAGTTTCGATTAAGCCGGAGACATCCACATTGCTCATACCATAATAAAGTTCTTCGCCCAGTTTCACTCTGCTAAGATAAACTCCGGTAGCCGGCACACACTTAAGTGGTTCTCGCAACGCCAGATTGGCCGTGGGATAACCTATCGTGCGCCCTAAACGCTTTCCACCCACTACAGTACCGCATACTTCATAATCTCTTCCAAGCATTCTTGAAGCCAGTTCCACCTCACCATCCTCCGCTAATGCTCTACGGATGCGCGTTGATGAAACCGGCAAGCCATCTATATCCACTGGCACTACCGTATCCACCCTAAGGCCCATTTGCAAAGCTATATCTGCAACTTGAGAAGTAGAAAGATTCCCTCGTCCGAAGCGGTTATCATATCCCAGCGTAATAGCCGAAACATTATAATCTGCTTTTAACATTTTCAGGTAAGTCCTTGCGTCCATAGACGCAAATTCTTTTGTAAAAGGCAATATCTCCACTCTCTCAACTCCGTAAGAGTATAACAAGTCTCTTTTTTCATCAACAGATGTTAGCAAGCGCAATTCGCGAGCTCCATTTTGAAGCAACACGCGAGGATGAGGCCAGAAACTGAGAACAAGACTTTGCCCGTCATCCTCTCTAGAACGCTCGAGCAAAGTCCTTATTACTGCTTGGTGCCCTATGTGGACACCATCGAAAAACCCCGTGGCCGCTACAACCATTTTACTATTGGGAAATCCTGACGATGAGGTAGTTCCGCATTTTTAGGATATATTCTGGTTCCTACCTCATACATACCTGTCCTCTCAGGAAGAACGGCCGTTCTAAATGTTGCAACTCCATTCTCGTAAGAGACCATATCGTAATTAAACACTTCTTGAATGTGAGGAACCCCCTTGGCATCTATACTTGTGAAAAGCATCTCCACTCCTATGTCTTCAGGTTTCAGACGCCCAAGATCTATCACGACCTCACTTGTAAGCTTATTCTTGTCTGAAAGTATATAAGATGCACTTGGTTGAGTATAAGAAACGATGCGCATATTATTCCACTCCTGGCCGACAAACTTCTTCCATAACGAGATATCCTTTGCAACCTTTCCACCATCAGCGCTTAGATGTGCATATCTTTGTGATTGTGGGAAATAGTACTTCTCGCAATAATCTGTCAACATTCTATTGGTGGTAAAGTTTGAAGCGACTAGGGCCACAGTATTTTTAATATAGCTTATCCACTTACTGCTACGTCCTGTGTTATCATAGTCATAATAATCCGGTACTATCTCATTTTCCAAGGTAGAATAAATGGTAGCAGCATCCAGCTCATTCTGGTACTCTTGGTCATCGTATGTGCGTTCCATAGGAAGAGCCCAACCGGCATCCTTGACATAGCCTTCGACCCACCAGCCATCAAGAACCGAGAAATGCATAACTCCATTCATGGAAGCCTTTTCTCCTGATGTACCAGATGCTTCCTGAGGTCTTGTAGGATTATTCATCCAGACATCCACGCCTTGAACTAAACGTTTGGCCAATGTTATATCGTAGCCAGGGATAAACACAATGCGGCCGATAAAACGCGGATCTTTACTTATCTCTACTATCTGCTTAATCAAATCTTGGCCGGCTTTATCTGCTGGGTGAGCTTTGCCTGCAAATAGGAACTGTACCGGTTTACCCGGATTATTCACAATCTCATCGAGCTTATCAAGGTCCCTAAAAAGTAAGGTGGCTCTTTTATATGTGGCAAATCGACGGGCAAAGCCTATAGTAAGTACATCATCTCTAAGCGTTTCTTTTATGGTGACTATTTGTCCGGGAGAATAATGCGCAGAAACTACCGGATCGGAAAGCCTGTCTTTAACTGTTTTTATAAGGTCTGCTTTCAAGTAGTTGCGTGTATTCCATATCTCCTCGTCACTTACTTTATAAATACTCTCAAAACAAGACTTGTCATAGTGTGAAGTTTTGAATTCCGGGCCAAACACTCTTGAATGTATAGCTTTCCACTCTTTCGCTGTCCAAGTAGGGTAATGCACACCATTAGTTACATAACTGATGTATAACTCCTCTGGAAGATAACCAGGATACATATTAGAGAATATCTCTTGACTGACCTTTCCGTGGAGCATAGAAACACCATTTACATTCTGGCTGAAATTAGCGGCAAGCACACTCATTGAAAATTCTTCGTTTACATCTTGAGCATTCACCTTACCGAAAGCCATAAATCCACGCCAATCTAAGCCATACCTCTGAGGATAATGTCCGAAATACGGACCAAGTTCTTCTTCCGAAAATGCATCATGTCCTGCTGGAACTGGAGTATGAGTGGTAAACAATGCCGATGCACGCACCAATTCAAGCGCTTCACCCATCTCATAATGACCATCTTGCATGTATTCGCGCAAACGCTCAAGTCCAGCAAACGCTGCATGTCCTTCGTTATAATGGTACATTGTAGGATTTAAGCCCAAAGCACGAAGTGCTCTTACACCACCTATACCTAAGAGAATCTCTTGCTTTAGTCGATTCTCGTGATCACCACCATAAAGTTGATGTGTTACGCTTCTGTCCTCCGGCAGATTGGCTTCGTAATCGGTATCAAGCAAATAAAGATCAGTACGGCCCACTGCAACTTTCCAAATACGTGCGTGAAGTGTCCTTCCTGGAAGGGCCATACTTACGCTCTTCCATACCCCATCTTCTCCTATAACCGGCTCCGCCGGGATTTTCATAAAATCTTGCGCCGTGTATTCTGCGACTTGATTTCCCTGTGGCGTAAGTCTTTGAGTAAAATACCCATAACGATAAAGAAGGCCTATAGCCACGAGATTGACATTCATATCGGATGTCTCCTTGAGATAATCTCCTGCCAATATTCCAAGCCCTCCTGAATAAATCTTCAAAGATGTATCCAACCCATACTCCATACAGAAGTAAGCTATAGATGGCTCACTACGCTCGGATTTTTTAGTCATATACGAATCGAACTCTTCGATCACGCTGTTCATTCTGGCTATAAAATCCTCATCTTTTGCGAGTTCATTATATCTTTTAAGGCTTACCTTATCTAATATTTCCATAGGATTGTGACCTGATTTATGCCACAACTCCGAATCTATACTTTTGAACAGGGCCTTGGCATCATCGTTCCAGCACCACCACAAATTCTTGCAAAGAGTTTCCAAGCCGGAAAGTTGCTCTGGAAGATGCCTCGTCACCATCACACTCTTCCACGATGGCGATAAATTTTCACTGTTGATATTCATTTCTTTATTCTAATTACTATTTCTTACAAAACTATTTAGCAATATTATTTCTTACTTAGTTACTAAGATGCGTCAAGTTAGTATGCGATTTTCGTGGACAGACTTCTTTTCAAAGAAGCAATATGTCGATGACACACAACTAATGAGAAAAGGAATATAAATCCAAAAGACTTACTAAGATGATACAAGTTATTTTTGAAAGTTACTTAACCGCTATTGCTTCATTTACCCTGATTATAAAATCACTTAGCACATTCATGTAATTTATGAAAGCCTCATAAGGAGAGTTATACGGGTTAAAATACTTATGCATATCTCCTCCCGTAAAGAATTTAGTGCACATATAATAGAAGTGATCACTCTCCTGAAGATGGCCATAATCGCTCCATAATACGGGGTCGTTCAAAAGAGATAACTTCTCTTGAAGTCCATAAAGTTTTGAAAACGCCTCATTTTGAAGTTCGTTCCCTAACCAAGCGGTCAAATCTCTCTCTTCATCGGCCCACGAAATAGGATTAGGTACACTCAATTCCGAAACCGGCTTGAAAGCATTCGCGACCTCTGATGGTGTATAAAATTTAAACTCCTTATCGCTAAGAAATATTCTTGGCAAAGCTTCCATGAAATCGAATATTCCGGTCGATGCATCTGTGTGCTCTCCAAAGGTTTCATAGTCCATGAACAAGCCCACATAATCGCCTTCCGCCTCGTCTATCCAAGTCTTGAATTTTTCCGCTGTCAGTGGCCAACCTCCCCAACTTTTATCCCCGAATCTAAAGGCAATATCATCACTAAACCCATAATTTCTTAAAAGCAGGCTCTGCTGCGGTACGAGATCATTACTATAAACATAGTTAGGTGACCTCCAACCCATTATATGGCGAGCACCTTCTGTCAATATGGTCTTAAATCCCATATCGTAAACTCTTTTTCCGATAGCATCGGAATAAATCAATTCAGTATTTCGAAATGTTGTAGGTGTGACCCCGAAATAATTTTCCACTGCCTCCTTTTGTTTCCTAACTTGAAATTCAAATTCCGAAGGAGAACCTATAGAAGCCAATGAATGATAGTAGGTCTCACAAAGGAACTCCACACACCCCGTATCCGAGAGCTCCTTAAAACTATCCAACACCTCTGGCGCGTATCGGTCGAACTGCTCCAAAACGCTCCCTGATATGGAAAAAGCAACCTTAAAATTCCCTTTTGAATCTTTGATAGCTTTCAAAAGAGTCCTGTTCATAGGTAAATAGCATTTCTGCGCGACTCTTTTTAATATTGTTCTATTTGCGAAGTCGTCATAGTAGTGAGAATCTTTGCCTATATCAAAGAATCTATATAATCTCAAACGCGTAGGCTGATGTACCTGAAAATACAAACAGATCGATTTTGCCATAACTATATTATTTAATTATTTGTTCATAAATATCTTTCAACTTTGCTGCCGCATGATCCCACTTCAAGGCATCCACCTCTTCCCGTCCGTGTTCTGTAGCAAAACGGGAAAGTGCAGGATAATTCAAGAGAGCATATATGTCATCAGCCATTGCATCAACATCCCAAAAGTCAACCTTAAATGCATATTTCAGCACCTCCGCAGCACCACTTTGATAAGAAATGATACTCGGCACATTCGAGCGCATAGCCTCCAATGGTGATATTCCAAAAGGTTCACTTACTGAAGGCATGACATAGACATCGCTCAAAGCAAACATCTTCTGCACATCAGCACCTCTCAAAAATCCCGTAAAATGGAACCTATCGGATATGCCCAATCTCGCCACTTGTTTTATAGCCCTTGTCATCATATCACCACTCCCCGCCATAACGAAGCGTACCCCTTTGGTACGTTTAAGTACTTTTGCTGCGGCATCTATAAAATATTCCGGGCCCTTCTGGTAAGTGATACGTCCTAAAAAAGTAACCACTTTATCCTTTACTCCTCTTTCTACTGTCATATCCTCCCTACCACTAAAATCCACCGCATTATGAATGGCCACCACCTTAGAAGGATCTATACCATATTTATTGATTACTATATTCCTGGTAAGTTCTGAAACAGCCACCACCTTATCTGCCATTTCCATACCTCGCTTTTCTATAGCATAGACTCTGGAATCGACCATATCATCTGTGCCTCTATCAAAAGAAGTAGCGTGAACGTGTACGACAAGAGGTTTGCCAGTAAGTTCCTTTGCAGCTATTCCTGCAAGATAAGTAAGCCAATCATGGGCATGAATGACATCGAATTCATCCTTATGCTGCATAGCTATAGTGCCACCCACCTGAGCATAACGACTTACTTCTTCCATAAGGTTAGCACCATACTTTCCTGAAAATTTAAATTTCTGACCAAACCCTATCGTTGTCTCAAGAGTATGAGACTTTTTCATTCTTTCTATGGCTTCAAAATAATCCTCAGGATCTACATAAGGAACAAGTGAAGAGTCTACGTGAATAAATTTAACCTTATCAATAAACTCGTCAACCGTAGAACTTACATTCTGAACGGCAACATCACTAGCATTAAGTATAGTCGTACAACTTTGATCCTCATCACCACTTGCGGACGGCATAACGAATAAAGTCTGAACCCCATTATGTGCTAGACCTTCTACAATTCCCTTACAAGCAGTGCCTAAACCACCAGCTATATGCGGAGGGAACTCCCAACCAAACATCAAAACTCTCATATTTCCTATGCCTCCTTATATTTTTCCAACAATTCATCCACAACCAAAAGTGCAGATGTACTAAGTGCCGAAGAAATAGCTCCGTGAGGTTCAAATGGAGGGTCCCCGTCATACAATTCCGCAAATGCTCCTACTCCGTGCTTATTCAGATCCTCATAGAAACCTTCCACAAGCCACTCAGCTCTCTTCCAAAACGCCGGCCCTTTTATTCTAAAACTAGTCTCCACATAAGGAGCCAGCAAGAAAGGCCTAGTACTACCTTGATGGTATGCCATATCCCTATCAAGTTGAGACCCCTCATATACACCACGATACTTTATGTCTCTAGGAGAAAGTGTGCGCAATCCCCTTGCTGTTACCAACTCTCTGTCTATAACGCGCAATATCATAGGGGCCAATTCCTCCTCCACAGGAGAATATTGCACCCATATAGCGTACAATTGATTAGGACGAACATCCATATTCTGGCCTTCATTATCCACATAATCAGCAAGATACCCTAATTGCTCATTAAAGAACACGCGAGTATAATTATCTTTTACCAGAGCAGAAATTTTAGTCCATTTGTCGAGAAATTCCTTATCTGCATACATACCTTTAGACTGTTCCATCTCTATAGCGAAGCGTATTGCATTATACCAAAATGCATTAGTTTCCACTTGATAGCCCGCACGTTCTGTTACTGCTCGCCCATCTATATACGCATTCATCCATGAAAGCGCTACGCCATCCATTTGTGCCCAAAGTAAGCCATTAGGATGCATAGACACCTCTTTGCGAACTCCAGGCAAATAACTTTCCAATATGGCCTTTATTATCTTACCATATTTTTTCCATACCTTTTTCGGATCGGCGCCGTGCTCTATGTATTGCTGCAATGCCACCGCCATATACAATGGTGCCTCTACTTGTGTAGTACGAGATGTAAGTCTTTGATAATTATCGTCTATTAGATTATCCAGAATCTGTTCGAATTCTTCTGGCTTACCAGCACACAAAGTGAGTCCGGTTAGAGACAAAAGTGTTTCGCGTAGCAGTCCGGCATACAGCCACGAATATCCAGCCTCTATCTTCAATCTGTCATTATGATGCGTTATAAGAGTATCGGCGCAATGCAAAAGCTGCTGATGTGCATTGGAAATCTTCCCTGCCTGCCTAGCCAAAGTTCGAAATTCGGATGCAAATGTCTTAGGGTCAGCCTCTGCCTTTGAAACGCCGACTATAAAACTACGTCCTTTTCTAAGTGTAAGTTCAAAATATCCTGGACTCAAAAGGTCTTCCTTGCAATCAAACCCCCTTCTGTATTCATCCGAATAAGTTACTCCATAATACCAATACGGCTCCTCTACGAACTTCTCCTTAGAATCGGAAAGTTGTATATATAGATCAGGATAGGACTCATACAGCCTGAAACTGCGTCCACCAGGACAAACTTGAGAAGCAGAAGACGCTACATCGTTAGCATGAGTAAGATCGTGGATGTTTCTAAAAGCAAGAAGCGGTCTTAATCTTATGCTGACATGTGATGGCCCTTCCAATAATTCATATTTAACATATAACCTGTCAGTATCAGGACAAAGTAACAGGCTCTTCCTTATAACTATATCTCCTATCTTGTAAGTGATTCTAGTTATAGGGTCCGCTTCGAAATCCACTACATATTTATGCCCTCTAGGGTCATAAATGTCGCCATAACAATGTATTCCGAGATTAAACTGCTTCCCCTCCACTATAATAGACTCGTCAAGCGATGAGAGCATTAAAAACCTGTCCCCACCGAAACGGTCCAGCGTCAAAGCAAGCAGGCCGTGATACCTACGCGTATTGCAAGTAACTATTGTCGTATTACAATAAGCTCCAGTCTTGTTCGCACAAATAATCTCCCTTCTCAATGAGTAAGAAAGATTCACAAGCTCAGCTTTGTTAAATTTCAAAAAAGCCATAAAAACTATAATTTTATAAGCACTTCGGCACATCTGCAAGGCAGATAAAGCCTGAGCATATGATTAATCGTTATGTGTCTTTCTCCCGCCTGGAGCCGGCCAAATCCGCCGAACTCGGCAGCATCAGAATCGAATTGCATTTTATACTCTCCATCTGAAGTTTCAAAAGCGTAATTTTCATACGATTCCGACGGTGAAAAATTGAACGCAAATATAACATTTTGACGGCGCAAAATCAACACTTTTTTTTCTTCATCCGAGCGCAACAGCTCTGGTGGAGCCTCCAGTATTTTATACTTGCGAAAAAACTTTACAAATTCACCATCAAAAGCTTCTAACCCTCCATATCTTAAAAGAGGATTATCGGCAAGAGACCACTGCCTGCGGGCATACTTAAATGACCAGCCATTTCCTTCACGAGGAAAATCTATCCACTCCGGATGGCCAAATTCGTTACCCATAAATGTTAAATAACCATTGCCTGCAGTAGCTGCTGTCAGTAGCCTTATCATTTTATGAAGTGCAATTCCACGATCTATAATTAGATTCGTACTCGACTTATTCATAGAATAATACATTTCCTTATCCATAAGTCTAAATGCAATGGTCTTATCCCCCACCATAGCTTGATCGTGACACTCTGCATAGCTTATCGTTTTCTCATCCTCTCGCTTTCGAGTTAACTCCCACCACATTTCACCCATTGACCACTGCTGGTCAGAGCGTTCCTTTATCCATTTTATCCAATGATCTGCCACGCCCATTGCCATTCTGTAATCAAAGCCTACGCCATCGCAATCCAAAGGTGCGGCAAGGCCAGCCATACCACTAACATCTTCTGCTATAGTAATGGCATCTGGGCGAAGTTTATGAATAAGTATATTCGCACATCCTAAATATGCTACGGCATTCTCATCGACCCCGCTATTGAAATAAAGTTCGTAATTTCCAAAGTCAGTGCCCAATCCGTGATCCCAATACATCATCGAGGTAACGCCATCAAAACGAAATCCGTCCAAATGATATTCCTCAAGCCAATATTTACAGTTACTTAAAAGAAAGTTTATAACCTCGTCTTTCCCATAGTCAAAACACCTTGATCCCCACGCTGGATGATAACCTGCCGCGCCCTTGTAAAAATATAGATCGTCACGCCCATCGAAACGGCTAAGTCCCTCTGCTTCATTACTTACACTATGGGAGTGAACAATATCCATTATTACGGCTATTCCCATAGCGTGCGCCTCATCCACTAAGTGCTTGAATTCTTCTGGTGTTCCAAAACGACTGCTCAAGGCAAAAAAGTTTGACACTTGATATCCAAAACTACCATAATATGGATGTTCTTGTAAAGCCATTATCTGAATGGTATTATATCCAAGCCTTTTTACCCTAGGGAGCACTATTGTGCGAAAATCATCAAAAGATGCCACCTTTTCCTCTTCAGAGCACATTCCGATATGGCACTCGTATATAAATGGGGCCTCTTGGGATCTTTTGAATTCGTTTTTCCATATATAGGAAACAGGTGGGTCCCACACTTGGGCGCTAAACACCTTAGTATATGGGTCCTGGACTGCACGGGTTACATAGGCAGGCAGTCTTTCCGCCCCACCTCCAGACCACTCTATCCATAATTTATAAAGTTCGCCGTGATGCAGAAAGAAATCCGGAAGTTTTAACTCCCAATTTCCATTGCCAATAGGAGAAAAAGCATATGAACGGACTCTTTTCCAATTATTGCATTCCCCTATAAGATAAATCATATTGGCATTGGGGGCCCATTCTCGTATGACCCATCCGTCTTCTGTCTTATGAAGTCCGTAATAAAGATGAGAATTGGCCTCGCTATGGCGGCTCCACACATCTAAAATATGTCTATGCCTTTTTTCTATGGCATCTTTCCATGGCTCAAGCCAAGGGTCTGACTCATATATCTTTTTCATACTTCCAAAGTTAATGATTTTTCATTTGAAAGCCATACAAAGAAGCCGTTTTAAAATGCTTCTAAAAAAAATGGTCGGCCACTTTTAATGTGACCGACCACCTAATTAATATGGGCATACCGATTATTGCTCATCTGGACCTTCGTTTCCGCCTTGTGGACCATAATCAGGACCACCCTGTGGACCTTCTTGCGGGCCTTGTGGACCTTGCGCTCCACCTTGGCCGGACATAGAAGAGTAAACCTCACTCATAACTTTATTAAGTTCCTCAGTAAGTCTGTCTATATCAGCAACATTCTGAGCCTTGACTGCCTCTTTAAGGGCGTTAAGCGGAGTCTCAAGTGCACTCTTCTTATCAGCAGGAACCTTGTCGCCATTCTCTCTTAAGAATTTCTCTACCTGGAAGCACAAAGCATCAGCATTGTTAATCTTGTCAACACGTTCCTTCTCAGCCTGGTCAGCAGCCTCATTAGCCTTGGCCTCATCACGCATCCTCTGAATTTCAGCATCTGTTAGTCCTGAAGATGCCTCGATACGAATCTTTTGCTCTTTACCAGTAGCCTTATCTTTTGCAGATACAGACAAGATACCATTTGTATCAATATCGAAAGATACTTCAATTTGAGGTATTCCACGTGGCGCAGGAGCTATACCATCAAGATGGAACACACCTATCTGCTTATTATCCTTTGCCATAGGACGCTCACCTTGCAGAACACGTATTTCTACGGATGGCTGGTTATCTGCGGCTGTCGAGAATACTTGCTCCTTGTGAATAGGAATAGTAGTATTAGACTCTATAATTTTAGTCATCACACCACCCAAAGTCTCAATACCTAATGAAAGCGGAGTAACATCAAGCAAAAGCACATCTTTAACATCACCGGCAAGCACACCACCCTGTATTGCTGCACCTATAGCGACCACTTCATCTGGGTTAACGCTCTTATTAGGCTCTTTACCGAAGAACTCTTTAACAAGTTCCTGAACTTTAGGAATACGGGTAGAACCACCTACGAGGATGACCTCATCGATCTGTGAAGCGCTAAGTTTAGCATCTGCAAGAGCCTTGCGGCATGGTTCAATACTTCTGCGGAACAAATCATCACACAAAGCCTCGAATTTAGCACGGGTAAGAGTCTTTACCAAGTGTTTAGGCATACCATCCACGGCTGTGATATAAGGAAGATTAATCTCTGAAGAAGACTGACTTGAGAGTTCTATCTTAGCTTTTTCGGCAGCTTCCTTAAGTCTTTGAAGTGCCATAGGGTCTTTTCTAAGATCCATTCCACCATTCTCTGATGCAAATTCTGAAGCCAACCATTCTATGATAGCGTGATCGAAATCATCGCCTCCAAGGTGTGTATCACCATTCGTCGACTTTACTTCAAATACACCATCACCCAACTCCAATATTGAGATATCGAATGTACCACCACCGAGGTCATACACTGCGACTTTCATGTTCTTACTCTTCTTATCAAGTCCATACGCAAGAGCAGCAGCGGTAGGTTCGTTTATAATACGTTTCACATCCAAACCTGCGATCTTACCTGCCTCTTTGGTTGCTTGACGCTGAGAGTCTGAAAAATAAGCCGGAACGGTAATTACAGCTTCTGTAACTTCCTGACGAAGGTAATCTTCTGCTGTTTTCTTCATCTTTTGAAGAATGATAGCTGAAATCTCCTGAGGAGAATATTGCTTTCCGTTAATCTCCACACGTGGAGTATTATTCTCTCCGCGCACTACCGTGTAAGGAACACGATTAACTTCATTTATAACCTGATCATAAGTCTCACCCATAAATCTCTTGATAGAGAATACAGTGTTCTTAGGATTAGTAACTGCCTGACGCTTTGCAGCATCACCAACTTTACGCTCACCACTTTCGGTGAATGCAACAACTGAAGGAGTAGTACGATGTCCTTCACTATTTACTATAACGGTAGGTTGATTACCTTCCATTACTGCGACACAAGAGTTCGTTGTGCCAAGGTCAATACCAATAATCTTTCCCATAATATAATCAATTTTAAAATTTCAAACTTTTTTTAATCGCACTCGCAACCCGCGAGCACGACGAAGATTTTATCCAAACCCGTGCCACCAAAGGATTAGTGACATTTTGTCACACACTTAAAATGGAGAAGCTGGAATAATCTCATTACTTTAATATTGCTATAAAATTCCCGACTTTGTTCTCACTTGTACCATTTCTATTTGTTCTTTGCAGCAAACTTCGTTAAACTCAAACTTACTTAAAGGTCCATAGGCTTTAAATTTATATTTAAAAATTACCCAATATGACGCCATATTATTTTCGGAACTTATCCCTTTCGCTATGATATAGTTTCTATTATATTCGATTTGTTTAATCATGATATTTGAAGGTACTTTAGAATGAATTACCCAACTATTAATACTGCCATAATTCTCTAAACACATTATCCCATTTGTTCCTCTTTGCCTATATTTAAGAATAGATACATTCTCTCCTTTGAAATAATAAGCACCTCCCAAAAAGATTATATCTTTTTTAAACAACACTATACCGCAGACCAAAAGAACAAGCACAAATACACTGCAAATTATGTTAGTTATTGCCTTTATATACTTAGACACCATATACATAAAAAATACTAAAAGGCAAAAGCCGATTGTTTTCCCACTTGTTTTATCCACAATGGAATAATCTTATACGCACTACAAATACTATCGAATTGTACCACGTTTAGAGAATCAAAAAACATGTCATCTTTTTTTAAAATAATAGTGTAATTACCGTCAGAACCTTTGGCCAAGATATATTCATCAGTATATTCTACTACAAAAAACAATTTTTCAGGTGCAGTACTATAGGTGTTATCTTTTTCTATATACCCAATATAGCCATCATAAGTAAATCCTTTTATATCGCAACTAGAGTATTTAATATCAATATCCGCTTTATCTATAAAATAATATCCAGATCCTAGTGAGAATTTACCACTGTCTTCATCTTCAGCCGCCAGTGTAAGCCATCCAATTACTGCTACACAAGAGATAAAAAGCACCATCTCTATTGCATAGATAATCCAATTAACTATTCGAGAAAAATCATATTTTACTAGAAGATTTTCAATCAATATGATTACTAATATACCACATAGCAAAAATTCAATTCCGAGCATACTTTATTGAATTTGTTTATATCCATAAAAGAAAATATAATATGGGATTCCCATACCAGCCTTCCCCTTTCCAAGAAGAGTTTCAATATTGCGAAGTATTTCTTTAGGAGAAAAAGAAGGATGTATATCGAAATCATACTTGTCAGCATATCCTCGAGCCCTATTACATAGATACCATCTTATAGTAATACTTCCATAAACCAATTTGTCATTTAATTTTTTGCTATATTGTTTTAAGGGAATGGTTTCCTTAGTACCAGGTTCTTTAATTTGATCGGCATGATACTTTGAAAAATCTATTTTGCTTAAA
>DJPX01000002.1 GCA_002438635.1 Bacteroidales bacterium UBA6401 | reverse complement strand
GCACTTGCTTTTTGACTCTGCCCTTGGATTCACTGGTGAGGTAGTTTGTTCATGTGAGGATTTTTTTGTAAATTCGTCGCCCTTAATTGGAGAGAGTTAAATTTAGTAATAATAAGATTGTGCGATGGTTAAGTTTCGCAAGATTGCACAATCATCTTTAAATCAATTATACGCTTGCGGAACTTAAGTACGAATAGTTATGACAGAAACAAAAAAGAGAGTCTATTGCTTCGGCGCTAAAACGGCCGAGGGTGATGGATCTATGAGAGAGCTTCTAGGTGGAAAAGGAGCTAATCTTGCCGAAATGAGCAAGTTGGGTATGCCGGTTCCTGCCGGATTTACCATCACTACAGAATGTTGTGCAGAGTATTACGCATTGGGTGGAGGCTATTCAGATGAACTTAAGGCAGAAGTAGCGAAAGCTCTTTCAGCTACGGAAGCCATTATGGGAAAGAAATTTGGGGATAAAAATGATCCTCTTTTGGTAAGTTGTCGTTCAGGCGCTCGTAGCAGTATGCCAGGCATGATGGATACCATTCTTAATATTGGCCTTTGCTCTGAGACAATACCAGGAATGATAGAGAAGACTAAGAATCCTCGTTTTGTTTACGATGCGTATAGACGACTCATAATGATGTATTCAGATGTCGTAATGGAGAAAGCTGAAGGTATAGAACCTGCAGATGGCCAGGGCATTCGTCAGCAGCTCGATCGTATGATGCATGAACTAAAGGAGGCAAAAGGGTATAAATCTGATACAGATATCACAGCAGAAGAGCTGAAAGAGCTATGCGATAGGTTTAAAGTTCGCGTAAAGGAGGTTCTTGGAGTTGATTTCCCTGATTCTGCACAAGCACAGTTGTGGGGTTCAATAGGTGGAGTATTCAAGAGTTGGAACGGAAAACGTGCTATCGCTTATCGTCGCATCGAAAAGATTCCTGATGACTGGGGTACTGCAGTGAATGTTCAGTCTATGGTGTTCGGTAATATGGGCCCTACATCTGCAACTGGTGTGGCTTTCAGCCGTAATCCGGCAACCGGAGATAATAAATTCTACGGGGAGTGGCTTATCAATGCACAGGGTGAGGATGTCGTAGCCGGTATTCGTACTCCTAATCCGCTTAATGAAGCTACGAAAACTGATCAGAATCGTAATCTTGAAAGCCTTGAAAAGGCTATGCCTGAAGTATATGCCGAATTGGATGGCATTAGAAAGCGTCTCGAAGAGCACTTCCATGATATGCAAGATATAGAGTTTACTATTCAGGATAAGAAACTTTATATGCTACAGTGCCGTGTAGGTAAACGCACTGGTATTGCCGCTCTTCGTATGGCTATGGATATGCTCGATGAGGGAATGATTGATGAGAAGACAGCTGTTATGCGTGTGTCTCCATCACAGTTAGACGAAATTCTTCATCCTATTCTTGACCCGGCATCGGAGAAAAAGGCAAAGGTTATTGCAACAGGTCTTCCTGCTTCTCCAGGTGGAGCCGTTGGTACTATAGTATTTACCTCAGAGGCTGCTATGGAAGCTGCAGCAAAGGGTCAAAAGACCATACTTATTCGTGAGGAAACTTCTCCTGAGGACATAGAGGGAATGCGTGCTTCTGCCGGTATTCTTACAACACGTGGAGGTATGACTTCACATGCTGCATTGGTGGCTCGCGGATGGGGCAAATGCTGCATCGTTGGCTGTGAATCTATGAAGATTGACTTTGAGAACAAGACCGTAAGTTTCGCCGGTAGCGATGTCGTTTATAAGGAGGGTGATTGGTTCTCTCTAAATGGCGCCAAGGGTGCCGTATATGCTACCAAGATTGAAACTATGGATGCATCTGAAAACCCACTATTCATAAAATTCATGAATATAGTGGATAAATATCGCAGACTTGGAATCCGTGCCAATGCGGACACTCCGGAAGATGCTAAGCGTGCTCTTCAATTCGGAGCTGAAGGTATTGGCCTATTCCGTATAGAACATATGTTCTATGGAAAGAACAGCGAGGTTCCGCTTTCAAAACTCCGTAAGATGATTATGTGTAATACGGATGAAGAGCGTAGGGCCGCACTAGCTGAACTTGAGCCATTTATCAAAGCCTCAGTAAAGGCTACACTTCGTGTTATGGATGGTAAGCCTGTGGTATTCCGTCTACTTGATCCACCTCTTCACGAGTTCGTTCCTAAGAGCGAGGAAAAGAGGGCGGAATTGGCTTCAGAGTTGGGTATATCAGTTGACGAGGTAGATAAGAGAGGCGAGAATCTTCATGAGGTTAACCCTATGATGGGTCATCGTGGTGTTCGTCTTCATGTTACATATCCTCTTATCGCTGAAACGCAGTATCGCGCTATATTTACAGCAACTGCTGAATTACAAAAAGAAGGCCTACATCCTATGCCTGAGATTATGATTCCAGTTACGGTTTCTGCTCGTGAACTTGAGTTCCAAAAGGCACACTGTGAGAAAATACGTCATGAAGTAGAAGGACTTACAGGTCAGACTATTCATTATAATTTTGGTACTATGATCGAAATACCTCGCGCTGCTCTTACGGCTGATCGTATGGCACGCACTGCAGAGTTCTTCTCATTCGGTACTAATGATTTGACTCAGATGACTTTCGGTTTCTCACGTGATGACGTAGGTACATTCATGGGAGATTACCTCGGAAATAAGATTCTCGATGCTGATCCATTCCAGACTATCGATGTTAAGGGTGTCGGACGTCTTGTTGAGCATGGTATTACAGCAGGTCGTAGCAAGAGGCCGGAGTTGATGTGCGGAGTATGTGGAGAACATGGTGGTGATCCGGATTCTATTGCTTTCTTCAATAAGATAGGGCTTGATTATGTAAGTTGTTCGCCTTATCGCGTGCCGATCGCGCGTTTGGCTGCAGCTCAGGCTGCCATCAAGCAGAATGACTAAGTAATTTCATAAAATTTTTTATAGAGGAAGTCAGCATATCACTGAAGATATGTTGACTTCTTTTTTGCTATATTTGCGCGCTTTTTTAGAAGCTGCATTTCTTTGAAATGTGAAAGTTAGTTAGTCATTGTATGAAAAGAGAAGATAGAATGCCCCTGAAAATGTGGCTAGCACTTGTGGGGCTTACGTGTTCGACATTTATCTTTAACACTTCGGAGTTTATTCCGATAGGGCTATTGACGGATATAGGCAGAGATTTTAATATGGATGAAGCCGGCGCTGGTATGTTGATATCGGTATATGCGTGGGTTGTAATGTTGCTTTCGTTGCCGCTAATGATATTGGCATCGCGTTTTGAATTGCGGAAGTTACTACTTGGCCTATTAGGTATTTTTACAATATTTCAAGTAATGTCCTTCTGTTCCGGTAGTTATGCCATGCTTATGATTTCTAGAATAGGGGTAGCATGTACGCATGCCATATTTTGGTCGATCATATCGCCTATCGCGGTAAAGATGACACCATCGCGTTTCCGTGCCATTGCTTTAAGTATGGTGGTAACTGGTTCATCGATAGCTATGATTCTCGGCATGCCATTAGGTCGAATGATAGGGTTGAAGGTCGGATGGAGAATGACTTTCCTGAGTATAGGAATCTTTTCTTTTCTAACGCTGTTGTATCTAATAATAGCTCTACCGAAGATATCATCAGTAAATAGATTTTCCGTTAGCAAACTGCCTGCACTATTTCATAATAAGGCATTGATAGGCTTGTATCTGTTCGTTCTATTGTTTTCCGCTTCATATTATACGTGTTATAGTTATATCGAACCATTTTTAAAGCAGGTGGCAGGGATGTCGGATTCTTTTGTTACAGAAGTTCTTATGATGTTTGGTGGAGCAGGAATAGTGGGCAGTATAATTTTCTCCAAGTTTTATATGCGAAACAAGTATCGTTTTACTACAAGTATAATGATTGTTTTCTCGCTTTGTATGCTGTTGATTTTTCCACTTTCCTCAATCAAATGGGCTTTGGTTGTTCTTTGCATTTTATGGGGTATGACAGCTACGACCTTTAATGTGTCAATGCAAAACGAAGTGCTTTATCTGACAGACGATTCTCAGTCGGCGGTGGCTATGTCCATTTCTTCTGGAATTTTCAATATGGGAATAGGATGCGGAACATATCTCGGGGGCGTGGTTTGCACGCATAGTTCTATTGCTTACATAGGGTACACTGCAAGCATAATGGCGATACTTGCAGTGCTGTATTGGCTCTTTAGGCTGCAAAAGTTGTATAAATCCTTTTCTAAAACCTATTGATAAGCATTCAGGGGCTTGCCTTCGGTGAGTTTGTGCACCTTCTCTTTTATTTCGGCCAAATTTTTCTCGTGCTCCGGAGCGGTGGTTCGATGAATAGTAAGAATCACCGCAGGTTTGTATATGATTCGGGAAATACTTATATTGCACAGAATTAATAACACTTTGCCTATGGAAAGAAATAAATTTTGTGTAATGTCACTAATGCTGACGGTGGCGTCATGTACTGGTTTTCGAGAACAGAAAATAGAGGAAGCGGTCAGTAAAAAATTGGAGAATATAGAAGTTCGAGAAAGAGACATTGCCTCCGGAGATACCTAATATATTTAAGTACTGGATAGGAGATTTTGAGCGTTATGGGGAAAATGTTCGAATAGAAGTGACGCGGAATTATGAATCAGTAGCTTTTTTTGATAAGATAGATGGTGATTTGGAGCGTCCATGTGTAGATACATTAAAGGGTATTGGAAATATATTCAGTAATATGTCAATAGCCTCATCTGGAGTGAGTGGATATAGAGGTGGAACTTATGGGATGACAAGAGTTAATTATGATGGCTCTAGAAAACGGCATAATGGATTGGATATAGCAGCATCTATAGGAACTCCGATATATTGTCAGTGTCCAGGAACGGTGTATTTAACAAGAGATTGTTTTGATGATGATGAAATTGTTGCAATGGATAAAGCACAAGGTAATAGAATTATTATAGAATCTGATGGAGTCTTATATTATTATTGTCATCTTCAAGGTAATGGGAAAGCTATAGGATATAATTATAGAACGAAGAATAAGTTCAAAAAAGGAGATAAAGTATATCCAGGGGATATTATCGGTTATTCTGGGACAACTGGTAATGCTGTTGGAATTGCAAATCCTCATGTGCATTTTGAAGTTCATGTTAATGGTAAAGTTGTTGATCCATCTGATTATATAAATGGAACTATAAACGTAAATAATGGTAGAATTGAATCGATAAAGTGTGATGATATCATTAAGGAGTTTTTTGATTATGAATTATAGAAAAGTATTAGGCTGTTTATTATGCATACTGCATTTCTGGGGTATCGGATATTCTCAAGATAATATTCGAGCGAATTATGGTTGTGCTGATATTGAGGGTATAGTTTTGGGAGCGCATCCGTCTTTGGAACAAATGAAAAAGTGTTTTGGAGAAAACTACACAGTAGAGCACATTATTGTTGATGAAGTAGGTCCTTATGATTTGATGGTTTATAAGTTTGAGGGGGTGGAATTATCTATAGATTCGGGGAAAGGTTTAATCTCATTTGTTTTGAAATCAAATAAATACCATTCATTAATATCTTATGGAATAGATGATGGTGTAACTGTGGGTGATCTATGGGATATATTCTTAAATGCTGGTTATCCTATTCATTCTATGTATGAATCAAACATTAATGATAAGGATGAAAAAAAATATAATTTATTTTTTTGGATGAATGGAATTCTTCCAGATACAATAGTGACGATGACTGTTAAAAACGACATAATAATTGAGATATATGTATGGCCGAACGATGCATAAAGTAATGTCCCATATGTTGTTTAAATGCAACATATGGGACATCGTCTGTATATCTGAAAATGGATGTTATTGATAAGCATTCAGGGGCTTGCCTTCGGTGAGTTTGTGCACCTTCTCTTTTATTTCGGCCAAATTTTTCTCGTGCTCCGGAGCGGTGGTTCGATGAATAGTAAGAATCACCGCAGGTTTGTATATGATTCGGGAAATACTTATATTGCACAGAATTAATAACACTTCGCCTATGGAAAGAAATAAATTTTGTGTAATGTCACTAATGCTGACGGTGGCGTCATGTACTGGTTTTCGAGAACAGAAAATAGAGGAAGCGATCAGTAAAAAATTGGAGAATATAGAAGTTCGAGAAAGAGATATATATGCTGATATCGGGCAGTCTGCTGAAGAGACGAAAAGTGGAGAAGAGGGACCAATTATTCATTTGTTAGAATTATTGGATTTTGAAAACACAAGTAGACGGCGATATGAGGATGGGGATGTGTTTATGGTGTATCCATTTAAGTCTAACGATGAGAGTATATATTATTCCTTGACGAAAGAAGAGCCACAAGATGGTGAGGTAATACCATCGGATAGTTTGCTGAATGTAAAGAATTTCGTTGTTGAACAACATTCTTACAGAGGAGAAGCAATATATGTTGTAACGATATTGTCGAGTCCAAAGTATTTTCGAATACATGATAATATGTCTTCGAGAGATGTATTGTATTTGGACGATTATACAGGATATATAATATACGCTGAAATTAACCAAAAATTATGTTATATCGATCGATACGAGAATGGTGAGATATTCGAGACTATAATTGATTATGATGGTGCTCTTAATGGGGAATATGGGTATTTGTGTGCCACAAAGAGAGTTGATACAAAATCGGTGGTATTGGATCCTGCTGTATGCATTGCGGACAGGAATGGGAATAAGTTGAATTGGATGCTAAGACCTGATATTGGGGACGATAATGACAATAATGATAAGACTATAATAAAGGAAATTGGCAATGAAAAGACAGGAGGGGGATATAGAACGCCAGATAAGAGATTAAAATCGTATAAAGTTAATGTCGTATCAGCATCTCCTGAAAAAGGGTCGGTTATAGGTGGAGGGGAATATGCAGAAGGAAAGATAGTAAGGGTTATTGCAAGAGAGAAAGAGACATTGCCTCCGGAGATACCTAATATATTTAAGTACTGGATAGGAGATTTTGAGCGTTATGGGGAAAATGTTCGAATAGAAGTGACGCGGAATTTTGAATCAGTAGCTTTTTTTGATAAGATAGATGGTGATTGGGAGCGTCCATGTGTAGATACATTAAAGGGTATTGGAAATATATTCCGTAATATGTCAATAGCTTCATCTGGAGTGAGTGGATATAGGGGTGGAACCTATGGAATGACAAGGGTTGAAAATAATAAACGAAAAATGCATAAAGGAATAGATATTTATGCAGAAGTTGGTACACCAGTGCATTCTCCTGTTAATGGGATTATTAGATTGATAAGGGATGATTGTAGTGACTCTGTAAAAGATGCCAATAGGTCTTTAGGTAATTGGGTGGCTATTGAATATAATGAGAGACTGTTGTTCTTTTGTCATCTTCAAGGAGGGGGTAAAACTGTAGGGTACAATTATAGGGCAAATAGAAAATTTAAAGAGGGCGATATTGTCTATTGTGGTGATATAATTGCTTATTCTGGACAATCTGGCAATGCTGTTGGAATTGCAAATCCACATGTGCACTTTGAAGTTAGAGATTTGAGTGCATCCCAGTGGTATGATCCAACACAGTACTTAAATGGAAGAGTTGATTATTCAAGTGGGAGTGTGGTTGAAGTGAAGTGTGACGATTTAATTACTAATTTAATATATGATTATGAAGAAGTATTTTAATATTGGTTCAAGTATTTTGGGGGTGTTTATTTTATTCTTTGTTTGTATTTGGGGTAATGGTCAAGAATATGATAAAAATGGGTATGTGGATATAGATGGAATTCAAATTGGTACTTTCCCGACAGTGGAGTTACTGGAAGAGCATTTTGGTAAAATAATTAAATCTAAATTCATTAATGGAGACACTAATAATTACACAGAGTATTATTTTGATGGAATAAAAGTTTGTGTGGATAAAGAATATGGGCTGGATGCCTTTGATTTGACTAATGTTAGAATCCCTTTTATGACAACGTATGGCATAGGAAAAGGTATTAGTATTGGAGACGCTGCTTCAGTTTTATTGGAAGGAGGCTATCCTATAATTATATATAAAGACATTATTAATTATGATGGAATAAGAGAAGTCTTTTTTTATGTTAATGGTTCTGATCGGATAAATCATGTTAAGATTAAGAATGGTATAATTATTTTCTTTTCTACATGGTTTAATTATTCATAATTTAATATTTTGAAGATTATACGGTTAGAACAATTTTTAAAGATTTAATTTTACAATAGTTCGTTAAATTTA
>DJPX01000016.1 GCA_002438635.1 Bacteroidales bacterium UBA6401 | reverse complement strand
GCGAAATTAACGAATTGATTACTCGCTAACTTCATATTTTTATTTCATTTCTAAGTTATGCGAATGAGTGTTTAGGAATGGTTAGTCACCCATAAACAAATTTAAAAGTGATCATCTGTATCAAAGGGAGATGCTGTGAGTAAAAGTGCCCTTTTTGCTCACAAAAAGCTTATTTTGATACCTTTGGTGAGCAAAACCCCTTTTATTGCTCACGGCAGTCATTTCTCTTCGTAAATTAACAACAGCAAGACAAGAAGTTGCATCCTGAAAGACTAGCCGCCCGAGACTTGTAAGCGGGAGAAGCCTATTGATGGGCAGAGCCTTGATTTCGCACCTTAGCACGAACGATATAAACAAAAGCCTTGTGGGCGAACGGCGGAGAGCGGGATGAAGCGTCAGCGAAATCGGTAGCTCGAAAGCCGCAGGGGTGTTATGGGGCAGAGCCCCATCAAAAGGGAGGGCCTGATCTGGAAGGATGTACTTCTTGCGAGCTTTAAAAAAACACCTTATGAATAATGACTTAGAGCGGGATGGCGCGCCATCTTCTAAGTCAATTACTTAAAAGCTATTTCAAAAAGCAGAAGAAAACGGCTAGTATCAAGCATAAGAAAGCCACGATGTGGTTCCAGTGAAGCGGTTCGCCTTTGAAAACCACCGTAACTATTATGGTGAATACTGTAAGGCTTATAACTTCTTGAATTACTTTTAGTTGTATAAGGCTGAAAGGTCCGCCGTTGATGTTGGAGCCTATTCTATTAGCGGGGACTTGCAGGCAATACTCAAAAAAGGCAATCCCCCAAGAGAATAATATCACAAGTATTATAGGCCAGCCATCTGAAATGTGCATTTCTTGTAATTTCAGATGCCCATACCAAGCGAATGTCATACAAATATTCGATCCTATAAGAAGCAGGATAGTCCATAAAACACTCCAATTCATATCAATATTATAGCTAAGTAACTTTAATAAATAACCTACACCATCTTGGTCTCTATCTATAAGAATCGCATACTAACCAGACGGAACTTATTTTAATTAATGTTTCACAAATTAATATTCATTTAGTCTTTAAATAGTTACATGATGCGTGAATTCTATGTTCAAAAGCAGTCTTTTTGCATTTAATCCACCAACGTAACCGGTAAGTGACCCATTTGAACCTATGACTCTGTGGCAGGGCACGAAGATGCTCAAGGGATTGGCTCCAATAGCATTGGCCACGGCTCTAGTACTTGTTGGATGCCCGATAAGCCTAGCTATTTCTGCATAAGTTTTTGTTTTTCCGTATGGTATGTCTAAGAGGGCGTTCCATACAGACTTTTGAAAGTCGGTTCCTACAAAATTAAGCGGTATATCAAATGTCTTACGCTTATGTGCAAAATACTCATTAAGCTCGGAAATGGCAGATTCTAAAAGAGTTATGGAACTCCTTGAAACTTCGGCATCGAATGAGCCAAAGGTCCTCCTTGTGTTGCGATGGATGGAAAGACTCTCTTGCCAATCGCACATATACAATTTATCTTCGTCGCCTGCTAAAAAAAGAGGTCCGCAAGGAGAAGTATAAATCTGATAGTATATAAGTTTCATATTCGCATTAGATAGTCTGTATGAATATTTTGTTCATAAATAGTATTCGATGAGTAATCTGTTACATACAATAAAAAGTCGTTTTGAAATGATTTCATCTTTGTCATCAGTTGAGTACTTCCAGTACATTCCTTTGTCCAAAATCGAAACAGCCTCGAATAATCCGTATAATAAAAATCGGGAACCATTTCAAAACAGCCTCTACGGATTGTGGTGCAAAAGTAATAAATTTGTTACAACAAGTAAAGTCATGAAATATATGTTTGAACATAATTTGTAAATCCAAACAAAAGTTTCGATATTTGTCGCTAAGGAATGGAACACGTGTAAAAGATTTTTTTGAGTTGAGGGGGGGAAAGTTGCATAAGCCACGCACGTGAAAAAACATATTAAAGATGGCAGGAAAAGACACTAATAATAAGCCGCTTCACGTATTGGCAGAAGAAGCCATTAAGAAAATGATGGCGGAACCGGAATACCAAAATGGTAAACTACTACCTAATGAGTTAGAATTAGCCGCACAATTGGGCGTTTCTAGAAATACATTGCGTCAAGCGATTAATAAATTAGTGTTCGAAGGGCAGTTATGTAGAAAAAAGGGTTATGGTACATGGGTTGTGCACCGTACCATAACTAGCGGTGTGAAGAACTGGATGAGTTTTTCTCAAGAAATGGCGCAGTTAGGCATAAAAGTAAAAAATTACGAACTTCATGTCAGTTTCGAGCACCCATCGGTTGTTGTATCATCTTTTTTCAAGACAGAGGATAGTAAAAAGTTCTGCCTGAAACTCGAACGTGTACGTGGCCACGAAAAGTTCCCGTTCGTGGTTTTTTATTCGTGGTTCAACCCTGTATTCAATATAGATGCAGATGACAATTTCGCTCTGCCTTTATATGAACTTATGGAGAAAAAGTACCACATTTTGGTGCATACATCTGTCGAAGAACTTTCTGCGGGGCTGGCAGGTAAACTTATAGCGGAAAAATTACATATATCTGAAACGGATCCTATTCTTATACGTAAACGTTATGTATATGATGTGAATGGTGTACCGGTAGAGTACAATGTGGGCTATTATAGGGCTGATAGTTTTACTTATACGATTACTGCGACCCGATAATAGAGTTATTTGTAAAATAATAGATGTGGCCATCATGTGTTAAGACCCGTGGTGGCCACATCTGTTTACCATTTCAGCCCTATATTTCGCGGCTCTTGTATGTCAAGAGTACTCTCTATTGAAAGCGCACGGAATGGTCGAACGGTAAGGCCTGTGCATCAGCTATTTATAAATTATATCGAAAAATTAATTCAGAAGGTATTGTGAAATTCAATTAATATCCGTTACTTTGCACATATAAAAAATATGTTGGTACATACTGCAAAAAATGTTAAGACAAACTAATAGCTACATCCTCCCTTTAAGGGTTCCAGCATCGGAAGAAGGAAAATATGTTTTATATCCATCGTTTGAAACAGATGGTGAGGTGTTTATTGGAATAGACTCACTCGCTGAAAAATTGTCATCGCGTAAAGTCATCGTGGTCGATGGCTTCGAAGGCGTGTTTTGGGATAAGTTCATACCACGCCTATCTGGCGCTTTAGAAAAAAGAGGATTAAAACTTTCTACAAAGGATGTCTCTCTCGCGCTACGCCCTTCCTCGGAGATAGATGCTTTATTAGAGCCCTTTATGGGAGCCGAGGATTCTATTTTTGGTCGTATGAGCACCATGCATCTTGTAGATTTTTTCGATCGCGAGGCGTTAAGGTCTATAGAGGTGGATAAGACAGCGGATATTACCATTGTTTATGGCACAGGCGCATGGCTCACAGGTTTACATAAAATGCCGGATGCGGCCCTTGTGTATGTGGATCTTCCAAAGAACGAACTTCAGTTTAGAATGGCTGCAGGATGTGCGAAAAACTTGGGAGCTGAGCAGCCTTTGGAGTCACGATTGGCATATAAAAGATGCTATTTTATCGAATGGCCAATTCTTGATAAGGCGCGTGCCGATATGACGGGGGAGATGGATTGGATTGTGGATGAGCAGCGAATAGACGAATACACCTTTATGTCAGGAGAGGCGTTGCGGGGCGCATTGACCGCTATGTCAAAGACTCCTTTTCGTGTGCGTCCGTGGTTTGCCCCGGGAGTGTGGGGCGGTACTTTCCTAAGGGACAATATTGAAGGTCTAAATAAAAAGGAAAAGAATATAGCATGGTCTTATGAATTGATGGCGTATGAAAATGGCATATTGTTAAGCCATAACGGCATATTGCTTGAGACTTCGTTCAGTGCGCTTATGGAGCACTGCTATCATAATATACTTGGGAGCTGTGCCGAGGTATTTAAATCTGATTTTCCGATACGCTTCGACTTTTTGGACACTATAGAAGGGGGAAACCTTTCAATACAATGTCACCCTCGCGCGGAGTACATACGTTCAAAATTCGGAAAGGATTACACTCAAGATGAAACATATTATATAGTAAAATGTTCGCCTGATGCCAGAGTTTACCTCGGTTTTCAGGAAAATATAGATAAAGATGAATTCGCCGCGGCCTTGAGAAAGAGTCAGGAAGAATCGAAAGCTCTTGAAATAACAGATTATGTGCAGTCTCATCCTGCATCAAAGCACGAGTTGTTTCTCATTCCTAATGGAACCATACATGCCTCCGGTGCCGGTAATCTGGTGCTTGAGATAAGTAGCGCTCCATATATTTTTACTTTCAAGATGTACGATTGGGTCCGCCTGGATATGGATGGCAGGCCGCGGCCAATTAACATAGATCACGGTTTGGCCAATGTCCGTTTCGATAGAAAAGGGCATGTGGTACAAGACACTCTTATAAGCCATCCTTATGTGATGGAAGATAAAGCAGATTACCGAAAAGAGCATGTCCCTACGCATAGAGACCACTTTTACGATGTTCACAGGTATACATTGCATAAAGGCGGTAAGGTCGTAATAGATGAAAAAGATAAAGTGCATGTGTGGATGATAGTAGAAGGACAACACGCTGAGCTTATAACCTCTTGTGGAAGGAAATACGGATACAATTATCTCGAAACCTTTATCGTCCCGGCTTCTGCGGGAACCTACACTGTGGTTAATAACGGGGACGAGGATGTCGTTCTTGTAAAGGCTTTTGTAAAGGATAATTTCATTCTATAGTATTATGGTAGAGAATTATAAGCATGATGACAGATTGGTTCTTACCCTTGATGCCGGAGGAACCAATCTTGTATTCGGAGCGATGCGAGGCTGCCGTTTTGTGACGGAACGTATAGTAAAACCCTCGTCCTCGGACGATGTGGATAAGTGCCTTGCCAATATAAAAAGTGGCTTCAGCGAAGTGATGAAAATGCTGAGTGAGACTCCATCGGCTATCAGTTTCGCTTTCCCGGGGCCTGCGGATTATGCCAATGGGGTTATAGCCGGTGATTTGCCCAATTTCCCCGCTTTTAGGACTGGTGTAGCGCTTGGTGCATATTTAGAGCGTGAATTCAATCTGCCTGTATATATAAACAATGATGGTAATCTTTTTGCCTATGGCGAGGCTATGTCCGGGGCTCTTCCGTGGTTGAATTCAGAATTGGCCAATGCAAATTCGAGGCGCAGATACCATAATCTGATCGGGGTGACTTTTGGAACCGGATTTGGCTGTGGAATAGTGTGCGATGGCAAGATTCTGATGGGAGACAATGGATTAGCCTCGAATCTATGGTGTACTAGGCATCCTTTCGATGAGAAAAGAATTGTTGAAGAGGGGGTAAGTATTAGGGCAATAAAGAGAATTTATAGACAGGTAAGTGGAGATGATAGGGAGCTGGAGCCTGTTGATATATTTGAAATTGCCGAGGGCTTGTGTGATGGAGATGTGAATGCGGCAAAGAGCAGTTTTTCAAGCTTTGGCAGATGCGCAGGAGCTTCACTAGCAACTGTATGTTCTCTTATAGATGGTGTACTTGTAATAGGAGGGGGGCTTACGGGTGCTTCTAAATATATTATGCCTTCACTTATGGAGGAATTGCGTGGAAGTCTTGAAATGTTAAATGGAGAAAAAGTGCACAAAATACAGTCGAGCTGCGTATTTATAGAAAATGAGAAATCGATTGGCGAAATAGCCACTGCACAATCGTCTTATATTAAAGTTCACGGCACGCAGCAAACTATAAGATATAATATGGAGTGGCGTACTCCGGTGATGTTAAGCCGTTGTGGTGCAAGCGCTTCTATTTCTGAGGGAGCTTATGTATATGCTCTTTCTCAACTTGATAAATGACAAACTAATAATCTTATCATATGGTTAAATTAAGACAAATGACAAGAAGCATGGTTACTACAATCGTAGCCATGTGTCTGGCCCTTTTAGGATCGTGGACAGCCTCTGCTCAGTCTGCACGTACTATAACGGGTTATATTGTAGATGCTTCATCGCTACCGGTAGCAGGAGCATCTGTTATAATTAAGGGAACTCAAAATGGTGTTATCTCGGATGATCGTGGAGCCTTTTCCATCGATGTCCCATCAGATGCTAGCACTTTAGAGTTTTCCTTCTATGGCTTTAAAACGGTGGATGTGGACATCGCTGGTAAAGAAGTGATTAACGTCACGATGCAGGAAGATGTCACTGTTTTGGATGCAGTAGTTGCAGTGGGTTATGCCACGCAGAAGAGAGTCAATATGACTGGATCTGTGGCTTCAATTTCTACTGGGGAACTTGAAGGGAAACCACTTACCAACGCTATTGAAGGCCTTCAAGGAACAACACCAGGCTTTATCGTAAGACAAGATAACTCTTCGCCAGGTTCAGCTCCATCCATGAATATACGAGGCCTTAACACTATGAATAACAATGATCCATTGGTTATTATCGATGGTATCGAAGGAAACCTTGCAAATGTAAACCCGGCAGATATAGATCAGATATCTATTCTAAAAGATGCCTCTTCTACAGCCATTTATGGGTCTAGGGCTTCAAATGGTGTTGTGCTTATTACCACAAAACATGGTAAGGAAGGACAAACCAATGTCACTTACAACTTTAACTATGGATTACAACAGCCCACCTGTCTTCCTAATGTAGTGGACTCGTGGGTTTATGCAGAACTTTATAATGAAGCGGCGGTGAACTCTGGACGAAGCACCAAGTTTACTGCAGAGGATATAGCAGGATATAGAAATGGTGGAACCAACGTCAAGTGGATCCGCGAATTGTATAAGGAGGTCGCTCCGCAGCAGTCGCATAACGTATCCATGACGGGAGGCTCGGAAAAGATGACATATATGGCATCATTAGGCTACCTTGATCAGGACAGCATGTTCAAGGGTCCGGACTACGGCTACAAAAGGTACAACGCCAGATTGAATATGACACATAAGGTTAATGATCGCCTTACTCTTGATCTGACATCGGCTTTTACCAGAAATAAAATTAGAGAGCACGCCTATTGGACCAATTGGATTATAGAACAGGCCAATCGTATGCCTGCCATCTATGAAATCAAAAACCCGGATGGAACCTACAATTATCCTTCAGGAAGTAACTCCAATGCGCTTCAGCGTCTTGAACAAGGCGGTTACAGGGGACAGGAAAATGATGACATCTCCGGTAATCTTAAAGCAGAATTTGAGATACTCGACGGATGGAAACTTATCGGCTCTGCCGGTGGAAGACTGAACGATAACTTGCTTCACGAAAATAGAAAGGCATTCGAGGGCACAGGTGATGCAGAGAATCATATAAAGGAGGAGAGTTACAGATCAAAGGATATTACCATAAACCTTATGACTACATATAACAAGTCGTGGGGAAAGCATAATATAGGTCTGTTGGCAGGATATTCGTATGAAGGTTTTACCACTAAATCTTTTTCTACACAAAGAATTACCGATGACTCAAAGTATGATATTCTCGTGGGCGATCTTTCAGGGGATAAGGTAAGCAATAACGGGGGAGCATCCGACTGGTCTATGTATTCCGGATTTGCGAGGTTTACATATAACTATGCCGAGAAGTATCTTTTAGAGTTGAATGTCAGAAATGACTACTCGTCTTATTTTTCAAAAAATAATCGTTCTGGCGTCTTCCCGTCCCTTTCTGCCGGATGGCGTCTTTCCGAAGAGGAATGGTGGAACAATGTTCGCCCTTATGTGTCTTCTTTTAAGTTGAGAGGCTCGTATGGTCTTGTGGGAAACAACAGGATAGGTGCTTATCAGTATATGCAGACCGTATCCGTGCTTAATGGAATTAGTTTCGGAAATGTGCTTGCTCCTACAGTTTCTTTTTCATCGGCCAATCCTGACATAAAGTGGGAGACTACAAGTATGACAGATATCGGATTCGATGCCGGTTTTCTCAAGAACAGCTTGAATGTGACTTTCGATTGGTATAACAATTACACGAAGGATATTCTTGTGAACTTGCCTGTTCCCGGTCTATTTGGCAATGGTGCACCTGTGCAAAATGCGGGCGTAGTTAGAACTACAGGATGGGAGTTTGCACTTAATTATCATTTCAAGACAGGAGAGATGTCTCACGACTTTGCTGCAAATGTCTCTGATAGTAGGAATGTCGTAGTTGATGTTCAGGGTCAGGAAATAATAACTTCAGGGGATGTTAACACCATCATAAAGGAAGGCTATCCTTTGAACTCCTATTATGCATACCGCTCGGATGGATTTTTTCAAAACGAAGAAGAATGTGCTGCGGGTCCGCATCTCGATGGTATAACTCCTAAACCAGGAGATATCAGGTATATAGATAAGAATGGTGATGGCCTTATAAAAGAGGATGATGACAGATTTGTCGTAGGTAATGACTTCCCAAGGTACTTGTTCGGTATATCATACGGATTCCAATTTAAAGGCTTTTCTTTCTCTATGTTCTGGAATGGTGTGGGCAAAAGAAGCCGTTGGATGAGAGGCGAGTCTGTGGAGGCATTCCATAATAACAATGAAGGACCATTGTTTGACTTCCACATTGATAGATGGACTCCGGAGAACACCGATGCAAGTTATCCTCGACTCACCATGGGATCGGAGTCAGCTAATAATGCTGCGAAATCGGACTTTTGGATTCAGGATGCAAGCTACTTGCGCTTGAAAAATGTGAAAGTGGGATATACGATTCCTCAGAGTCTTGTTAAAAAAGTGGGACTAAAAGAGTTCACTATCTATGCAAGTGCGGATAATGTGTTGACCTTTACTAAAATGAAGGGCGGATGGGACCCTGAATACAATGGAGATGGAAGCGGTAGACAATATCCTCTGGCTAAGGTCTTCTCGCTAGGAGTCAATGTTAAATTTTAAAAATGGATAAAAGTATGAAAAAGATATTTTTAGTTTTATCTGTACTCGGACTTGCTGCATCGTGTGTCAGTCTTGACACTCCACCATACGATAGAGAAACAAACCTAACTTTCTGGTCGGAGGACCCTAATGCAGCTTTTGATGCAGTCAATACCTGCTATGAGTATATAGCTAGTATGGACGAGTTGATGTACAGTGAGGGAATGACGGACAATGCATACGTTAAAATGCCCACAGGCTATACCCAAAGCATAGGGAATGGGTCTTACTCCACAGCCGATGATTATGTTAAATCAGTATGGGATTTTAGATATGCCGGCGTTCGTGTATGTAATGAACTTCTTGATAATATAGATAAGGTTCCAGGCCTTTCGCAGGAGTTGAAAGCTCGCTATATTGCAGAGGCAAAGGTGATTAGGGCGTATATTTATTATGAACTATACACAAAGTTCGGGGATGTGCCATATACGGAAAAGGTTATATCTATTAAGGAATCTATGTCTATGTCAAGAACGCCTAAGGCAGAAGTCGTAGCGAATATTATGTCGGATTTGGAGGAGATTATCTCGTCTAATGCACTGCCTAAATCCTATGAAGGCGCGGACAGAGGACGAATAACGCATTGGGCTGCAGTGGCCATCGCCGCAAAGGTTCAACTTTTCGAAGGAAATTGGGAAAAAGTAAAATCCCTTACATCTGATATAATGGAAAATGGTGGGTTTTCTTTATTCCCTTCATACTCAGGACTTTTTGAGATTGCCAATGAGTATAACAGTGAGGTTATAATGGATGTGCAATACAAGCCGTCGAGCCGTGAGCATCAGGTTATCTACAATATCGTTCCACCTTCTCTGGGCGGTTACTCTCTAATGGCTCCTCTACAGGAACTCGTCGATAGTTATGTTATGCTTAATGGAAAGGCCATAAATGAGGAAGGTTCAGGATATGACGAGTCTTCTCCATACGAGAGCAGAGATCCAAGGCTTCGCGCTACCGTTGTCTATACAGGTAACTCCTATGTTCTCGCCGATGGCTCGGAGTCTGTAATTAATTGCGATAAGGGTTCGGGCCGAGATGCCTTCGGTGGCGATTCTGATACTACCCCTACCGGATACTATGTAAAGAAGTACTGGGACAATACCTATAGGGCCAATTTTTATTCAGGGCTTAATCCTATAGTTATACGCTATGCCGATGTGTTGCTAATGAATGCCGAGGCAGCTGTTGAAACCGGGACTATGAACGAGGCCAATTGGAACTCGACTGTCCGTGAAATAAGAAAACGCGCAGGCTTTAGTGCAGAGTCGGCATTGGCCTACCCATCCGCAAAATCGGAAACGGAACTTAGGAGTATCATAAGGAATGAGAGAAGAAGCGAATTTGCTTTCGAGGGACTCCGCCATAAAGACATTATTCGCTGGAGAATAGCTGAAAATGTGCTCAATGGATGGTGCCACGGGTTTAAAACATCAGAGACTGTAGGAACAGACAAGGGGTATGTGCGTGTAGAACAAAGGTCCTTTAATGCTGAAAAGCATTATTTATGGCCTATTCCACAATCGGAGCGTGACCTTAACAAAAATTTGACACAAAATCCGCAATGGTAGGCATAAGATGGAAATAAATATTGTTGAATGTCTAAATAGATCGAATATATGAAATATGTAAATATATTGAAGGCAGTTGCCATTTCGACACTCTTCATTGCAGCTTGCCAGCCGCAATACGAATTGGATACGAACTTTACTGTTCCGACAGAGTTGTCCTGTCCATCGGAAGTGGTACTTGATGTTACATCGTCGTCTTTTATTACATTCTCGTGGAGTGGCGGTGAGGCAGAAGATGGTGGTATCCTATTATATAATGTACTTATAGATAAGGAAGATGGCGATTTTTCAAACCCATTGGCAGTACTGAAGAGCGATCTTGGAGCAGAAAGCACGCTAACGCTTACTCACTCCGATTTGAATCAAATCGCCCGCAAGGCAGGCATAGCGCCGGAACAGTCAGGCACACTTAAATGGACTGTCACTGCATCAAAGGGTGGTGTTGTAAAACAGGTCGATAAGACAGCATTAATAAAGGTTACAAGGGGAGAAGGCATTGATAATATGCCGGCAGATTTGTATCTTTACGGCACCGCTGCGGAGAAGGAAGGGCAGCATTTTAGAGCTGCATCGGAGGGTAAATTCGTTATATATTCAAAATTAGGTGAAGGTAATATGCAATTCCGCTCTTCGCTCTCCCAAGACGCTTTCTCATACTTTGCTGATGCAAGCGGGAAGTTGAAAGAGTCTGAAGAATACACGAATGCACCTAAAGTGGAAGGTATAGCAAGAATTACGGTGGATTTCAACACCCTAACTGTCAAGGTAGAAACCATAGAAAGCGAAGTAAGATGCATCTGGGGCTGTACGTATGATAATATTGCTGTTCTTTCATATATAGGAGAAGGAAAATTTAGCGGCGAAGGGGACATTCGCTTTGTGCAGAGCGACAGACCACAGACCAATCCACCATCTTGGCTCTCTTGGACGGAAGAGAGGTATTATTTCATAGCTAAGGTAAATGGAGTCGAGACTTGCTGGGGAAGAGGAGATGCGATAAGTGCTGAGCGTCCTACCGGAGGGGAAGGCCCTGAATTCTATGAGTTGCACGAATTCGGATGGAGCCAGTGGGATCATCTTTGGAAGATGTCTGGAGACCTTGACTTGAAACATGCGACTATCCTCATAGACACTGATTCAAATGGAAAGATGATCCATAGTTTTGAAAATGTAAGAGCTTTATGAAAAATAATTTCGTATTTGCATTAACAATAAGTGTAGTTGTATCGATGATGGCTTCCTGTGCGTGTGGAAGCGATGTCGAGAAGTTCGATAAACCATCCGGAGGAGGGAATAAGCCCAAGCCGGAAAAGGTTGTGTATAATGTTCGTGCCAAGTCTTTGTTCGATTCGATAAATCAGTTTTACAGAGTAAAGGATGGGGTTCTCTCTGGGTTATATCTGGAAAATTACCCGGCGCAATCAGGCGATCCTTCTAATTCTTACCTATGGCCATACGATGGTCTGGTCTCAGGGGTAGCGAATCTTCACGCGCTAGGATACGATGTTGATTACAAGTCGTTTGTCGATCGCTTTGAGGCTTATTGGACAGAAACAGGAAAAAGGAATGTCGGAGGATATGCCTCGCAAACAGATGGAAATACTGGAAATGGAGATCGTTTTTACGATGATAACTCCATAGTAGGGCTCGATCTTGTTGAAGCGTATAATTTGCTTAAGGATGAGGTGTATATCGAGCGCGCGGGCAGAATCGTCAAGTTCCTTAAGTCTGGCTATGACGACACTTTCGGAGGGGCTCTTTGGTGGAACGAAAGCCTTATCAATGTCCCTTCCGATGGAAATTCTAATAAGCCTGCCTGTGCCAATGCTTTTGCTACCTTGTTTCTTCTGCGCTACTATAAAATATGTCCCAATGAACAGAAAAGCGAGGTGTTGGAATTGGCCCAGAAGCTTTATTCTTGGTTGGTTCAGAATTTAAGAGATCCCGAAGACAATTGCTACTGGAATGATAAAGCAGCTAATGGTGGGGCTATCAACAAGACCAAGTGGACATATAATTCTGGGGCCATGATTTCCAATGGGGTGCTATTATATCAGGTGACAGGACAGAAATCCTACTTGGAGGATGCCATTGCGACAGCTGAAGGGTCATATAACTATTTTGTAAGACCTAATTCGCCATTGGCCCTATCTTATCCCGATCACGACCCGTGGTTTACTATAAAACTAGTGAAATCGTATATTGAGTTGCTCCCTTATCATAAAAAGGCAGCAGACTACATAAATACATTCATTAATAATCTTGACTATGCGTGGACTAACGCAAGATTTTCAAACGGACTTTTCTACGAAGATTGGACTGGCAAATCGCAAAAGCGTTCTTATCAGTTACTTATGCAGGATGCAGCTTTGGAGTCTCTGGGAGTTATCGCATTGTATAAGGATGAACACTACACAAATGAATAATTTTAAAAAAATTGCAGCGGTAGCCCTGGTCCTTTTGGGGGCTGCTGCTTGTTCAAACTCCAAGGACACATTGACTGCGTATGTGGATCCACAGATTGGCACTGCACATTCGAGATGGTTTTTCTACACTCCGGCTGCTGTTCCGTTCGGAATGGCCAAGCCTGCCCCGACCACCGATGGCCATTATGGTAATCCGAGTGGATGGGAAGCAGTGGGATATGACTTCAGGCATACTTCTATAGAGGGGTTTGCCAATTTTCACGAATTCCAGGTAGGAGGGCTCGTGCTTGCGCCTATGACGGGAGTTTTAAAGACCATTCCGGGTGACCTTGATAATCCGGATGAAGGGTATCGCTCACGTTTTGATAAATCCGACGAGGTTAATCATCCGGGATATTATTCTGTGTTGTTAAAAGACTATGGCGTAAAGGCTGAACTTACAGCAACAAAAAGAGTAGCGTTTCATCGTTACACTTTCCCGGGTGGAAGTCCCTCCCACCTTATCTTTAATGTAGGTACACGTATGGGAGAGAGTGGAGTCGTTTCCGATGCTTATGTTCACTACACCGATGATGGCAGAGTCGAAGGTTATGTAGAGACCGAACCGGCATACGTGGAAAAATACCAGCCGGGCGGAAAAGTGAAAATGTATTTCAGCGCTGTCCTTAATGTTCGCCCTACATCCATTGGCACTTTTGTAGAGGATAAAGTCTATCCGGATGCGAAAGAGCAGGCAGGAAAAGGTGCAGGATTGTATTTGGATTTTGGAGACAAGCCTTTGAGTGTCATAGCGAAAGTGGGACTTTCATATACATCTGTAGAGAATGCCCGTCTTAATCTGAAGGAGGAAGCGGAAAAGTTATCCTTTGATAAGTGTGTGAAGCTTGCGCAAAAGGAGTGGGAGTCTAATTTCGAACGTATCCGTGTTGAAGGGGGAACCCGCGCAGATAAGGTGAAGTTCTACACCGGGCTTTTCCACGCACTTTTAGGCCGCGGCCTTGCAAGTGATGTTAATGGAGCATATCCTCGAAATGATGGCTCTGTAGGACAGATTCCTCTCGATTCTAAGGGCCGTCCTATTCATAATCACTACAATACCGATGCTATCTGGGGAGGTTATTGGAATCTTACTCAACTCTGGACCCTCGCTTGGCCGGAATATTATGCTGACTGGATTGCCTCTCAACTTCTCGTTTATAAAGATGCTCTGTGGTTAGGAGATGGCATAGCTTGTAGTAGATATGTTTCCGGTGTAGGAACTAATTTCACTGGACTTGCCATATCAGCAGCATATAACTGTGGAATACGTAATTTCGATGTCCAGACGGCTTATGCCGCGGCTTTGAAGGATGCATTGGAATCAAAAGGGCGCATCGAAGGGGCAGGAAAAATGGATATCGCTCAATTCGTTAAGAGGGGCTATTCTCCATATAATTACAGTACATCTTTTCTTACTGATAGCCTTGGCTCCACATTTTCTGTTTCACACACCCTTGAGTACGCGTTCAATTCCTATGCGGTTGCCCAGTTCGCGAAAGCTATGGGTGATGATGCATCCTATAATAAATTGATGGAACTCTCCCATGGATGGAAAAAGGTGTTCGACCCACAGCTCAAACTTATGCGTCCAAGAGATCAGAAGGGTGAATTCATAAAAGACTTTGACCCGTACGCTCCTTGGGTAGGATTCCAGGAAGGTAACGCGGTGCAGTATACATACTATGTGCCTCAGGCTCCAGAGGAACTGGTGAAGATGGTGGGAGTGGAAGAGTTCAATACTCGTCTTGACAGCACATTCATCATTTCCCGTGAAAGTATATTCGGGGGAGGCACTAACATTAACGCATTTGCCGGTTTGCATTCGTACTATAATCATGGTAATCAGCCTAATCTACATATATCCGGAATGTTTAACTTTTCAGGGAAGCCTTGGCTTTCTCAAAAATGGATGCGTACTATCTGTAACGAATTCTATGGGACGGAAGGCATCCATGGATACGGATATGGTCAGGATGAAGATCAAGGGCAGTTGGGCGCGTGGTATGTAATGGCTTCTATAGGGCTTTTTGATGTTAGAGGTCTAACTTCGCCTGACCCGTCGTTTCAGATAGTAAGTCCTCTTTTTGATAGAATTACCATCACGCAGAATCCAGCCTATGGTGGAAAGCGTTTTGTCATTGAAACTAAGTCTAATTCTGCCGAGAATATTTATATAGGTGATATTCATCTCAATGGAAAAGAACATAATGGAGTACAATTGCCTTTGGAAGATATTAGGAAGGGCGGTAAACTTGTGTTAAAGATGCAATCTAACCCTAACACTCATATTGTTAAGTAATTATGAAAGGCAAAAAACATCTTGCGCTGTTCCCGGTAATGGCCGGCTTCTTTATAATGGGCTTTGTGGATGTAGTAGGAGTGGTAACTAATTATGTTAAAGCCGATTATTCTGGAATGACCGATTCCATGGCATCGATGATATCTCTATCCTGCTTTCTTTGGTTTTTGATATTGTCTGTTCCGACTGGAATTCTAATGGGACGCATAGGTCGTAAGAATACGGTACTTCTTAGTTTTATCGTAACTATTCTTGCAATGGTCGTCCCGAGTGTGATGGACGATTTTGTAGGGATGGTGTTGGCGTTTGCCTTTTTAGGTATAGGAAATACGCTCCTACAGGTATCCTTGAATCCACTTGTTTCGGATGTGGTATCTTCTAATAAACTTACTGGAACACTCACTTTAGGACAATTCATAAAGGCCATTAGTTCCTTTCTTGGGCCAATTCTTGTCGCTCTTTGTGCTGGCAGTATGCTGGGATGGAAGGCTATTTTCCCTCTGTATGCAATAGTGACTCTTTTAGCTGCAGTATGGTTGTTTTTTACTCCATTAAAATCGACAGTGGAATCATCCGGTGCCCCATCTTTTCGGAAGACTTTTTCGCTATTCTGTGATAAGCATATTCTGTTGTTTTTCATAGGTATTCTTGCTGTTGTGGGTATGGATGTGGGGATAGGGGTGACTTTGCCAAAGTTACTTCAGCAAAGGTGCGACCTTCCTCTTGACAAGGCCGGAATGGGAAATAGTGCGTATTTTTTCGCTAGAATGGTGGCGGCATTTGCGGGTGGACTGCTCCTTATGAAAATTCCTGAGCGCAGATTCTATTTTTTCAGTGTAATAGTAGCGCTTTGCGGGCTTGCAACCATATTTTTTGCTGAGTCCCTGGCTCTTACCATCGCCGGGGTGGTCATATTCGGCGCTGGACTTGCCAATCTTTTCTCCATCCTATTCGCCCTTTCGCTTAAGCGTGTTCCGCAGAAGGCCAATGAAGTCTCTTCTCTTCTGATAATGGGCGTTTCTGGCGGGGCGCTTATTCCGCCAATATTGGGAATGGTTACTGACTTTTCGCACACTCAGAGTGCTGCCGTGTTAGTTATTTTTATAGTGGGATTATATCTTTTAGCACTGACACGAGTAATTAATAAAGAAGCAAAATGATTATTTCCAGTGTAATAGTAAATCTTTAAAACTATTTTTCTATATTTGTGGGCAGTGCATTGGTAATGGCACTGCCTTTTTGTTGAAAACGAATAACTTAAATATATAGAAAGATGACTAAATTATTTAATGTTGCTGCACGTTATGTGTGCTGCGCAGTGGCTTTATTTGTGGCTTTCACCGGTTGCAAATATGATGACACGGAACTATGGAACAAGGTGAATGACATTGAAGGCAGACTTGAAAAAGTGGAAAAACAAGTCGCTTCGATTAACAAAGACATAGAGTCTTTGCAGAAAATAGTGGAAGGTACTTTTACTATTGTGAAAGTGGAAGAAAATGAGAATGGTCATACTATTCAATTTTCCGATGGTACAAGCATCGAAATTAAAGATGGTAAAGATGGTATAGATGGAAAAGACGCTCCGGTTATTGGCGTTAAAAAGGACGAGGACGGAAAGTATTATTGGACTCTGACTTCAGGCGGGAAGACTGAATATCTCACTACTTCTGATGGGCAGAAGTTGCCTGTAACGGCAGATGCTGTTATTCCGGTTTTAGGCGTGGATGAGCAAGGCTATTGGACAATCAGTTTCGATGGAGGAGCTACTTCTCAAAGGATAAAGGATGCTGAGGGTAACGATGTTCTGGCTAAGGCTTCAAGTGAGGGTGGAGATTCTCTTTTCCGTGGAGTTACAGTTGATGGAAATATCGTGTATTTTGAACTTGCAGATGGCTCTGTTATCAGCGTTGCGCTTCGTGGCGACTTCTACATGCTGATACGCAAAGCCCCTCAGACTTCGACTTTCTCTTACGGAGAGACACAAACCTATGAGGTAGAAGAGACTGGAGTATCTCGTGTGATTGTAAGCAAGCCGGACGGATGGAGAGTTAAGTATGAGAATAAGACTCTTAAGATTACCGCACCTACATTGGCTATGAAGGATTATGCGGAATTCAGCGGAACAGTTTCTCTTATATATATGAATGGCGATGGCCTATCAGACTGTGTCGAGATGCAGGTAGTAGCTGAGCCTGCTTATATTGGAGAGACAAAACTTAATAATTTCACCGTTAACATTACTGCCATAGATGATAAGTCAGTAACAGCGACGGTTACGCCTAAGGATGCTTCGGTTCGTACTTATGTAGTTGCATACGATAAGGCTAAATACGACTCTATTACTCAGGATGCTTTTATAAATGAGCAACTCGGAATGTTTAATTTTTATCTTCAGTACGGATATACCGCATATTTTGATGTGTTGGCCCCTAAGGGTGAGAGAGAATACAAGGGTTCTAACTTGAAGGCAGATAAGGAATATTACATAGCTGTTTTCTCTTTTGAGGAGGATTTGGATGCCAAGGTATGTAAGGCTGTAACCGATGTGGAGGTCGTTCCTTTCAAGACAAAGCACGAGATAGTTATCAATACTGTATATCGCATAGATGTATCTGATGTTACTTGGAACAGTGCTCGCTATGTATGTGTCCCTTCAGATGACAGAGGGTATTTCCATGGTTTTGTTAAAAAGTCAGAATTCGACACTTACGAGAGTGACGATGCGTTTATTAAGTCACGTATAGAAGTATACAGTAATGCCTACAGGGATGAACTTCTGGAAGGTACCGTGACATGGGCTCAATTGACTTCAACAGGAACGCAGACTATGCAGGCTGCAAAATATTACACCGAAACCAAGGCTGCGACTTTACCTTTGGTGGAAGATACTGAGTACTATGTATATGCTTTCTGCTGTGTAGATGGAAACGCCGCTTCTCCTCTTTCAAAGGTGGAGTTCAAGACCGGTAAGTTTAAGGCGACAAAGGAATGTGAATTCAAGATAGAGAGCGTGGTTACGCGTCAGGATGTTGTTATAACCGTAACTCCTTCTGCTTCGGATGTTACATATCTGGTAGGTGTGGACAAGCGTGACTACTTTGACGATTTTGAGAATCCGCTTCAGTACGCTGTAGATGATTTGATTTGGACTGAAGTCTTCGCTCAGGAAGCCGGTAAAACCTTGGAGGCAAGTCTTCTTTCAGGAAAACAAACTATCGAGAAGAAGAATCTATGGGGTGCTACTGCATATAGGATTTGTGTATATGGATGTACTCCGGAGGGTGTTATAACTACATACCCGATAGTGGCAGAGTTTCTTACGCAGGGAAGCATAGATAAGCCTACGGAATAATTCCACATTGTAGATTTCTTTATAAAATAATCGCAAAAAAGGGTGACTAAAAGGTTAAAAGACTGATTAGTCACTCTTTTTGCCGATTTTATTAACCATGCTAGCAGCCTTTTTATTCAATTTTTAGTATTTAATTAATTGCATTTCGTTGAATTCATATTAATTATGACTAGTTTAAACTTGATTTGAGACATTTTGGTATATTCAATGTGAATTTATCGATATGACTCCGCAAAAAATGATTAAATTTGGGCGTTATTAACATTTAAATCTTAGAGGAGATGGACCAAAAAAACAAAAGCAATTGGAAAGAAGCAGACTTGAATGTTGATAGTCTGTGGCTTATCGACGAGCGTGACAAGAATGGCAAGCACGCGAATGTTTATCATGGTAATTTTATACCGCAAATTCCCAATCAGTTGATTAGGCGCTACACAAAAGAAGGAGATACCATTTTGGAATTATTTTCTGGAGGTGGAACTACCTTGTTCGAATGCGAATCTCTAAAAAGAGACTATATAGGATTTGATATAAACAAACAGATAATAGAATATGTTAATGATAAGATGTCTAATTGCACATCGATTAAGTATACTATCTGCGATTGCGATGTTGCTGATAAATGGGAGTTTGTAAAACACATAGATCAAGTATGTAAAGAGCGGAACATTGAAAAAGTAGACTTTTTGATTGCACATCCTCCGTATTTGGATATAGTGAAATTCACTCAGGATAAGCGTGATTTATCACAAATTAGTAATCTGGATTTATTTTTAGATAAATTTATCCAAGCTATGTCGAATGGGTTGGCATATTTGAAAAATGGACAATATTTCGCGGTCGTAGGTGGTGATGTTTATAAACAGAGCGAGGTAGTGCCTCTCGCTTTTTATATGATGAATGCAATAAAACAAAATTTCAATGTTAAAATGAAGGGGATAGTTATCAAGAATATTGAAGGAAACAAAGGAAAGTTAGGGACTCAGAGTATTTGGAAGTATAGAGCACTTCAAAGTGATTATTTCTTATTTAAGCATGAATATATATTTGTTTTTAAAAAGATAGATTGAAATGACTAAAACTGACTTATTTATAGAATTGGCTCGTCCGAATTCGGATGGCGTAAGCCGATGGGTGTCATCTTCCGAATTTGTTGGTAGGTATGCTGACTTGCAGTTAGGAAATGGAGGCAGTTGGTGTCGTGCTAGTTCTTCGCTGGCAAAAAAATATAATGTTGAATTAGACAAGTCATGTTCGTCAGGTAATTCAATAGATGCAGTTCGCTTAAATGGTTACAGAAGGGAAGATGCTTTCAGCCAGTTTGTTCGCAAGGATATCAAGGACTACTATAAGGAGCAACGTTGCGTAATGCTCGGGGTTAAGGGTTTTTCTGAAAATACCAAAATAGAAGTTGATCATAAGGATGGTCGTAAAGAAGATTGGCGGGTTTCCAACCCAGTAACACAAGAGTTGGATGACTTTCAGCCATTGTGTAAAGCTGCAAATGACGTTAAACGGCAGATATGTAAAGAGTGTAAAAAAACGAATGAGCGTTGGGATGCGACTAATATAAAAGGGAATCCATACCCTTTTTATGCTGGAGATAAATATTATACTGAAGAGTTGGGATGTGTCGGGTGCTATCAATATGACCCGGTCGAGTATAGAAAAAGTTGCATAAAAAAAGTGTCAAAGGAAGCTTCGGAACATACATCAGAGTATATCATGAACAAATTATATCCAAAGGATAAATAATGACGACGCACGTATTTATTGTTGATGAGACTACATTTAAATGTCATCTAAATTATCTATTTGCTGGTACGGGTGCAAAGGATAAAGATGTAGATTTTAATAATTGTGGTTCGTCTATTTTTTATCCTAATAAAAAACATGCAGTGGAGGCTGGCTTAGTTGCGATGATGGCAGATGTCTGTAGAATTCGCAATAACGATTATATTATTTTCTACTTGCAAGCAACTTCGAAACAAGAGGGACGTTTTTATGGCATTTTTCAAGTTGTCGGCGATGCCTTTCTCGATAGGAACGATGAATTCCAATTTATCAAATCATCACTTCATAAAAATTTAACATTTAGAATAAAGATCCGTCCTTACGAAGTGTATTCCAAAGGGGTTACTGAATGGAAGGCTTTGGATGAGATTCGCAATATACCTTGTCCTAGTCAAATGCTGTGGAGTCTTATATATCGAAAATTAAAAGGGAATCGGGGCAATACAATGATTACGATATACGAAGCTGAGAAACTTAATGAATTGATTCGACGGGAAAATGGTCGTGTTCCACTTGCAAACACAGGTTCTTATGACTATTTAGCCGGGTCTATTATATGTTCTAGAACAAATTACAATTATACTGGAAGACAGGAAAGTTTTAATATTATGCCTCGATTAATCGAAAAATATCAAAACAGGTTAGCACATGAAGCGCATCTTCAAATGTATATTTCCCAGAAATTGGGACGTGATGACAAACTAGATTCAGCATTAGGCATAAATGGAATGTCTATTGAATGGATTGGAAATGAGGTATCTTGCGGTGTCGGCATGCAGAAAATAGATGTGATGATTTCGGCTATAATGAATGAAACTCAGCGTATTATTATGCCTATAGAATTAAAGTGCGTTCATGCTAGTGATGATAACCTCCGACAAATTAATCGATATATTGATTGGATTGAGCAATATTATATTCCTAATCGAATGAGTGCTATTCAGCCTGTTCTAATTTGCAGGTCAGGAGGATTGAATGCCACATTAAGGCAAAAATTTAAAAATTTCAATGACATTGCACAAGGCAAATATCTTCCGTTGAAATATATTGAATATAGCCTTCAAGGCCTTAATCTTGTTTTTACTCATATTAAATATTAAAAATGAATTATATAGGTTCTAAATTTTCTCTTTTGCCTTTCTTGGAATCAACAATTGAAGATGTTGTCGGTACGGATCTTCACGATAAAGTCTTTTGTGATATTTTTGCTGGGACAGGCATTGTTGGTCGTTTATTTAAGTCTAGGGTGCGCAGAGTAATTGCAAACGATTGGGAATATTATAGTTATGTTCTAAATCGCAATTATATTGGGAATCATTTAGAACTAGACGGGAAGGATGATTTGCTGAATCGGTTGAATCAATTGGAAGGAGATGACAATGGATTTATATTTAGAAATTATTGTGTGGGTAGCGGAAGTGGACGACAGTATTTTTCTGATGAAAATGGGAAAAAGATCGATGCTATACGGATACAGATAGAGGAATGGAAAACTTCTAGTTATATTTCTGAAGATATGTACTTCTTTTTACTGGCTAGCCTTCTTGAAAGTTCTGATAAACTGGCTAATACGGCTTCGGTATATGGATCTTTTTTGAAGCATTTGAAAACTACTGCACAGAAGCCGCTTTCGTTAACCCCAGCTACTTATACTATTAACGAAAATGAGCATGATGTTTATTGCTTAGATGCTAATGTCCTCATAAAAAAAATTGAGGGTGATATTCTATATCTCGATCCACCTTATAATGCAAGGCAGTATGGCGCTAACTACCATTTACTTAATACAATAGCGGAGTATAAGCCTTTTTTGCCTAAGGGAAAAACAGGGCTACGTCAATATTTGAAGTCCTTGTATTGTGGAAAAAAATCTGTGCTTTCGTCTTTTAGGGCATTAATTCAGGATGCAAAGTTTAAGTATATTGTCATGTCTTATAATAACGAGGGATTGATGTCACCTGAAGATATAGAATCGGTTATGTCCCAATACGGACATTACGATCGCGTGAGTAAGGATTATCAGCGATATCGAGCTGATAAAGAAGATAGTAGGAATCACTTGGCTGACCGAACTATTGAGTATCTACATATTCTTGAAAAAACTTAAATCAATAAATATGCAAATACATAACCCTTCAATGAGGTTTGTATTGTAAACACTAGTATTTTCGCAGCTTCCTACAAAAGCATACTAAAGACTGCATGATTTATTCTTTGGAAAGATCGGAGAATAATACACAGACTTTACGAGATGTTTGTATTTGTGAATAAACGAGTTATAAATAGTTATGAGAAAAAGAGATTGTGATGATTATTCTGCAGTAAAATCGTCTATTCTTAGCTGAAATATTCCAGAGGGGGCATGAACATCGACCACTTCTCCGACTTTCCTTCCCATAAGAGCTTCACCGATAGGGGATTTGCATGATATTTTACCTTGCTGTAAGTCCATTTCGTGTGGGCTGACGATGGTGAATTTCATCTGCACTCCATTTGATAGGTTAGTAAAGGTAACTTCGCTTAGTAGTGAGATCCTATCCTTAGGAAGAGCCTGCGTATCTATAATTCTGGAGAACTGTAGCACTTTTTGAAGAAAACGTATCCGGCTGATAGCCTTGGCCTGAGCCCTTCTGGCTGCTCTGTATTCGGCATTTTCACTCAAATCGCCTTGTGCACGAGCTTCACAGAGGTCGTCTTTAATACGAGGATACTCCTCATTTGTTAGATAGTTTAACTCTGAAACTATCTGGTCGTATCGTTCTTTTGATAGATATTCCATAATAATAGCAAAAAAAGACCAGCTTTTGCCGGTCTTAAATGGTTGAGGTACCAGGATTCGAACCTGGGCAGGCAGAACCAAAATCTGTAGTGCTACCATTACACCATACCTCAATTCCGGACGCAAATATACCTAAAACTGGGATTACTTGCAAATTCTTTCTTTCGTTTTTGCCTCGTTTTTTGTTATTATCCCAATATTGTATTTCAATAGGGGGGGGCTATGAGAGAATCTTGGCAGTTAATTCCACCAGCAATTCTCCATCAGAAGTTTCCACCCCATCTCCACCTTTCCCTAGATAATCGAATTCACAAAGCAGCGATATGATGGACATAGTTTTTTTAAGCGGATAATTCCTGCAAGCTGCATCGTAATCTTTATAAAAATAAGGATTAACCCCTGTTAGGGCCGCGGCTTTATCTGAGGGACTTATTGGCCCTTTTCTAAGCATCAAGGCTTCGTATCTTAACACTTTTAGAAAGGTATTAAAAATAACGCTCACCGCTGCCGGCATGGAAAATTTGGCTGCGCTTCCTACGTAACCGGCTATCTTTAAGGCTTTCTCACTGCGTTTATAGCATAGCTCTTTAGTAAGTTCAAATATACTATATTGACGGCTGACACCTACATTTTTTTCGATATCATCAATACTGACTTCTTTACATCCGAGAGGAATGTTTTTTAGTAATTTGTCTGTTTCTACAGCGATAGCACCAAGGTTACACCCTATATATTCTGCCAGAAGATTTGCTCCTCCCGGCTCGAGAGTAAGCCCAAGGCTTTGATAATAGTTCTCTATCCAGCGAGCAAGTTCATAATCTCTAACAAGTGGACTATCTACGACCACACCATTTTTAGATACGCTTTTATAAAGGGCTTTGCGTTTGTCCGCTCCGCCCCCATGCATTAGTATAACCAGAGTTGTACTTTCAAGTGGATGCTCACAATAGACGGATAGAGATTCGAGAGACTTCATCAACTGCGCCTCTTTGAGCACTACCAATACGCGATCGGACATCATAGGGAATTGACGCGCAGCGCTGATTACGGATTCTGCGTTTGCATCAGAGCCATAGCATATCAGTTCATTGAAGTCTTTGTTACTTTCATCTATACAGTTGTCGATAATTTCTTTACAAATAAGGTCTGGGTAATAACTCTCTTCGCCCATTAATAGATAAACGGGGCGAAAAATGCCCTTATGTATTTCTTCAATGAGTTCTTTGCACTGCTGCGCGACGTTTATGCTTTGTTTGGCCATGTGCTACTGTTTGTTTATAAAATCAGATACATCTGACCATACTTTGGGCTCATCTTCGAGCAGGATTTCATGTCGTAGACCAGGGTACAAGTGATAGGATACTTTTTTATATCCGCGATCTTTCATGAAATTAACTGCTTTAAGAAAGTCCTTATCGCTAATTCTGCAAGGGTCATCGCCACCGGAGATAAATAATATTTCGAGCGAAGGATTGCTCATCTTCCACCCCTTTTTAGAGTAGCATAACTCCATGATTTTAAATAAATTCTTAAAGCCGTTTGCGGTGAAAACGAAGCCACAAAGCGGGTCTTTGTAATAGGTGAGAGTGTTTAACTTATTAGCGGATAACCAAGCAAGTGGGTTACCATCTTCGAATAGCTCGCCGTATTTCCCGAATGCCAATCGGTTAAGCACATTACTTCTCTTATTCCAGCCCTTTAACGTGCCAATTACATTGGCAAGCAGTATGCCTGCTTTTTTGCCCTTGTTGTCAGAGGGGCATCCGCATACTATCAGTTTTGATATCCTATCGTCGTACAAGCGAGTGAAAGCACGCACCACCATACTTCCCATACTATGGCCAAAGAGATATACCGGAAGCCCGGGGCACTGTTCTCTGGCCCAATTCTGCACGCTCAGTACGTCATCGACTAGGGCATTAGCGCCGCCATCGTACATAAAACCAAGATCCTGCTCGCTTTTAACGCTTTCTCCGTGTCCTCTATGATCGTGGATAACACATATATAGCCTTGAGCGCAAAGGTATTCCATAAAAGGATAGTACCTTTCTTTATGCTCGGCCATTCCGTGAACTATTTGAAATATCGCCTTGGCCTTGACATCGTGTGGTCTAAGCATCGCTACGCCTAGGGACAGGTCATCAAAATTAGATTTCAGTTTTAATGTTTCCATAATCGCCTTGAGTTTTGAAGCAAATTTAGTATTTTTACACGATATGAAAAAAATAATAATTTCTTTGGATCAAGGCACCAGCAGTTCTAGAGCCATCGCTTTCGATGCCAATGGTGAAAAAATAGCATGTCAGTCAAAGGAGTTTCCTCAGATTTTCCCTGAGGATGGTTGGGTGGAACACGATCCGGCTCAGATATGGGAGTCGCAATATAGTGTTTTTGAAGAGGTGTTGAGAAAAGTGGGCGCTGAAAATGTAGCGGCTATTGGCATTGCTAATCAGCGAGAAACCACTATAGTGTGGGATGCCAATACCGGTGAGCCGATTTACAATGCCATTGTCTGGCAGGATAGAAGAACTTCCGGGTATTGTGATTTTCTATCATCGAGAGGATATGATGGATTCATTAAGAGTAAGACGGGGCTCAGGCTGGATTCTTATTTCAGCGGGACTAAGATAAAGTGGATACTTGACCATGTGGAAGGAGCAAGACAGAAAGCAAAACGTGGTGAGTTGCGTTTTGGCACTGTTGACACCTTTCTTTTGTGGAAACTGACAGGGGGAAAAGTACATGCAACGGATGTATCCAACGCATCTCGTACAATGCTTTTCAATATACATACTCTCAAGTGGGATAGTGAGTTATTGAACCTGCTCGATATTCCGGAAAGCATACTTCCGGAAGTCTTCCCTAGTTCACACCATTTCGGGGATTATGTAACGCCATCCACTACTATACCGATCTGTAGCCTTATAGGAGACCAGCAGAGTGCACTTTTCGGGCAAATGTGTGTAGAGCAGGGGTCTGTGAAAAACACTTATGGCACGGGATGTTTCCTTTTGATGAATATAGGAGAAAAATCAGTATGTTCTAAATGTAATCTATTGACTACTATAGCTTGGGAGATTGGCGGCAAGGTGACATACGCTCTTGAGGGCAGTGTTTTCGTGTGTGGTGCAGCTGTACAGTGGCTTCGTGATGGGCTTGGGATAATAAAGTCGTCTTCGGAAGTGGAGACTTTAGCCCTTAGTGTAGAAGATAATGGAGGTGTCTTTTTCGTTCCAGCATTAACTGGTCTGGCTGCTCCGTATTGGAATGCACGTGCAAGAGGAACCATAATTGGCATAAATAGAGGCACAAAGTCAGCACATATAGCCAGGGCTGTCTTGGAAGGGATGGCATTTGAAGTGCGCGATTTGGTTAATGCAATGAGTCAAGATGCTAGTATAAAGATAACTGAAATTAAGGTAGATGGTGGTGCTTCGGACGATTCCTTACTCCTTCAGTTTCAGTCAGATATCTTGAATACAAGAGTGTTACGTCCTTCTGAAAAGGAAACCACCGCACTAGGCGCTGCATATATGGCAGGCTTAACCATTGGCCTATGGAATAGCATAGATGAGTTAAAGAGTTTGTGGCGCGAAGCTCGAATTTTTGAACCATCGAAAGATGATACGTGGAGAAAAAATATGATAAAGGGCTGGGAAAAAGCTATTAGGGCTGCTTTAACTGAATAACAGCCAGTTATTTTTTTTGAAGGTTACATAATATTTGCGGAACTTGTGTTATAAATAAATAGTGTAGTGTGGTGGAGAAGTCTTGCAAGGCACCACGCGAACCTTTCAAATAACGCCTTGCGACATAAATAAAAATGGCAGACGAGAAGATAATTTTTTCTATGAACGGGGTGGGGAAGGTTCTTCCTCATAATAATAAAGTAATTTTAAAGGACATTTACTTGTCTTTTTTCTATGGAGCTAAGATCGGTATTATAGGTCTTAATGGTTCAGGAAAATCCACTTTGCTTAAAATAATAGCGGGGGTGGAAAAATCCTATAAAGGAGAAGTCGTATGGGCTCCGGGGTATTCTGTAGGTTATCTCGAGCAGGAACCTCAAATGGATCCGAATAAAACGGTAATAGAGGTGGTTCGTGAGGGAGTACAGGAGATAATGGATATTCTTGATGAATATAATGCCATCAGCATGAAATTCTGTGAGCCACTTTCCGATGAACAGATGGCTGAACTTATTGAAAGACAGGGAGAGCTCACGGAAAAAATAGAACATTGCGACGGATGGGAGATAGACTCTAAATTAGAGCGTGCAATGGATGCTCTTCAATGTCCGGCTCCCGATGCACTTATAAAAAATTTATCGGGTGGAGAGAGAAGGCGTGTCGCTTTATGCCGTCTGCTGCTGCGTCAACCGGATGTGCTTTTACTGGACGAGCCGACTAACCACTTGGATACTGAAAGTATTCAGTGGCTGGAGTCTCATCTTCAACAATATAAAGGTACCGTCATCGCAGTAACGCACGACAGATATTTTCTGGATAATGTCGCCGGATGGATATTGGAGTTGGATAGGGGAGAGGGAATTCCGTGGAAGGGTAATTATTCGAGCTGGCTGGAGCAGAAGAGTAAGCGATTGGCTATGGAAGAAAAGCAGGAGAGTAAGCGCAGAAAGACTCTTGAGCGGGAGCTTGAGTGGGTGAAGATGGCGCCGAAAGCCCGACACGCCAAGCAAAAGGCTCGTCTGGGAGCGTATGAAAAATTAGCATCTGCAGATGTAAAAGAAAAGGAAAATAATCTTGAGATATATATTCCTAACGGACCTCACTTAGGCAATAGGGTCATAGAATTTCACAATGTCAGCAAATCATACGGCGACAAAATTCTATTTGAGAACTTGAATTTCGTGCTTCCACCTGCTGGTATAGTGGGTGTTATAGGGCCGAATGGTGCTGGAAAGACTACACTTTTTAGGCTTATTATGGGGCTTGAAAATCCTGACACCGGGACGGTTGAAATAGGAGAAACAGCTAAAATAGCCTATGTGGATCAGCAACATAAGAGCATAGATCCAGATAAGACGGTATTCCAGACCATCGCCGATAATTCAGAGTGGATAAGGCTTGGGAATAAGGACATCAATGCCCGCTCGTGGGTGAGCAGGTTTAATTTTTCTGGAGCAGATCAAGAAAAATTATGTGGCGTGCTTTCAGGAGGTGAAAGAAATCGTCTTCATCTGGCACTAACCCTAAAGGACGAAGGTAATGTGCTATTGCTGGATGAACCTACTAACGATGTGGATGTCAATACGATAAGGGCTTTGGAAGAGGGCTTGGACGGATTCGCCGGATGTGCTGTTGTAGTTAGTCACGACCGATGGTTTTTGGATAGGATAGCCACACATATATTGGCATTTGAAGGTGATAGCCAGGTGTATTTTTTCGAAGGTAGTTATTCCGAATACGAAGAAAATAAGAAACAACGGCTTGGTAATGTGGAGCCTAAACGCTTCAAATACCGTAAGTTGATGGAATAATGGAAGATGATGTGAAGTATATGAAGATGGCATTGGCCCAGGCGCAGATGGCAGCATCGCAGGATGAGGTGCCGGTAGGCGCGGTGGTTGTGTGCCGTGGCAAAGTGATAGGTAAAGGTCATAATATGACGCAGATGCTTAATGACCCCACGGCTCATGCCGAGATGATAGCCCTTACGGCCGCTACTCAGGCTATAGGTGGTAAATATCTTAGTGATTGCACTATATATGTAACTATGGAGCCCTGTCCTATGTGTGCCGCAGCCATGGCATGGGCGCAAGTGTCTAGAATCGTATATGGAGCATCCGATCCTAAACGTGGTTATTCTCTTTTTTCTCCTTCACTACTTCACCCTAAAACTACAGTTACATCAGGTGTTCTTGAGCAAGAATGTTCTGGTCTAGTGGTAAATTATTTTAAGTCAAAGAGATGAAACTTTTTTTAATAGATGGTCACGCCCTTATTTTCAAGATGTATTATGCATTCTTGGGGCGCCCCATGGTAAATAGTCGCGGAGAAGATACATCTATAATTTTTGGGTTCACAAGATATCTTCTGGATCTTATCGGTAGGGAACATCCTACTCATATTGCCGTGTCTTTTGATCCTCCTGGAGGAACTTTTCGAAATAGATTGTACCCTGCTTATAAGGCCAATCGTGGCGAAACCCCGCAACTGGTAATTGATTCTCTTGAGCCTCTGACTAACATTGTGAAAGCGCTTGATATTCCGGTGCTTATGGTTCACGATTTCGAAGCTGATGATGTGATAGGGACTGTGGCTAAGCGTTTTCACTCGTCTAAGATGGATGTCTATATGGTCACTCCTGACAAGGATTATGGGCAGTTGGTAGGTCCCGGTATATACCAGTTGAAACCCGGGAAGGGAGGCTCGGATAGCGAGATTTTAGGTGTAAAGCAAATCTGCGACAAATATGGTCTTAGCTCCACCTCGCAGGTTATAGATATGCTTGCCTTATGTGGGGATGCTTCTGATAATGTACCGGGGGTACAGGGCATAGGCCCGGTCGGCGCATCCAAGTTATTGGATAAATATGGGACTTTGGAAAATATATATGCTCATCTGGATGAATTGACTGCTCGTCAAAAGACTATGTTCGAATCGGCCAAGGATTATATCGCTTTAAGTAAAGAACTTGTGACAATACGCACCGATGTGCCTATAGATGTGGAGTTATCGCAGATGAAGATTTCTTCGTCCATTGGCTCGAAAATAATGTCCTACATAGAATATTACCAGATGCCTTCACTTTCTCGTTTGATAGATTCATTATGGAAGGTGGATCTTTCAGGAGTGATTGCCGGAAAGAATGATGAATCTAAGAAAACAGATGCACTAAGTTTTAGAAAGGTCGATTTTTCGGAAATTCAAAGTGCTGCTGTTGGGGCCAAGGCACTTTCTATATATACTACTGATTTTCAGCATGCGAGTATATGTGTAGGAGATGCTGTATATACAGGGCCAATAGTGCAGGCGAAGGCATTGTTGGAGGATGCGTTAATAGAAAAAAGGGGCTATTCTATTAAGAGTCAGATGTCAAGACTTCGCGATGCCGGGATAGTACTGAATGGAAGGTTAATGGATGTGGAACTTTTGCATTATGTGCTGAATCCTGAAAGAAATCATCATCTTGATGCTATAGTTAAGGAGTTTTTGGGTGTGGATCTGGATGCACACGAAGGTCAGGCAGTTTCTTTGAGCCTTTTTGATGAGCCTCGGCAGGACTCTTTTTCTGAGGAAGAGTCTCGGCAAGGCGATAGAGAAAGTGCGCTTGCTATATGGAAGTGTGCTCCTATGGTATATGAAGCATTGGATTCGATGCGCAGTGTATATGACGGCATAGAAGAGCCTTTGATAAGGGTGCTTTATATTATGGAAAGTTATGGGGTGCGTATAGATGTGTCTGTATTAAAGGACTTTACGCGTTCTTTAAAAGATCGGATGTCTGAATGCGAAAAGAGAATACGCGAGATAGCTGATAATCCTAATTTGAATGTCGCTTCACCTAAGCAGTTAGGCGAACTTCTTTTTGAAAAACTCCAGATAGACCCTAAAATGAAGCGAACGGGAAAGGGGAGTTGGCCTACCGATGAAGAGAAGCTTTCGGCACTTTCAGATAAAAATCCGGTGGTGGAGGATATTTTGGAGTATAGAGGTACTAGAAAATTGCTTTCTACTTATATAGAGCCGTTGCCAGGATATATTTCTCCAAAAGATGGACGGGTTCACACTACATTTAATCAGGCTCTTACAGCCACAGGGCGACTTAGTAGCAGTTCTCCGAATTTGCAGAATATACCTATACGCACTGAAGATGGGCAGCAGATACGCAAAGCTTTTGTCGCACCGCAGGGCAGTGTGGTGATGTCTGCGGATTATTCACAAATAGAACTTCGTGTTATGGCCCATTGTTGCGGTGATGAGCATATGATAAAGGCATTTAAAGACGGAGAAGATATCCATAAAACTATGGCTGCTAAGATATTTGGGAAGAGCCTTGAGGATGTTACCCCAGAAGAACGTCGCAAGGCTAAGACTGCCAATTTTGGAATTATGTACGGGATTAGCGCGTTTGGATTGGCCCAGCGACTGAAGATATCGCGAACCGAGGCGTCCAAACTCATTACCGACTATTACGCGTCGTTTCCAAGTATACGTCAATTCTTGGATAAGGTATTGGATGATGCAAGGAAAAATGGGTATGTGCAGACGCTTTTCGGTCGCAGAAGGTATGTCCCCGATGTAAATTCGCGAAATGCCAATGTGCGTTCTATAGCCGAGCGTAATGCTATAAATGCTCCTATACAGGGGACGGCAGCGGATATAATAAAATTGGCTATGATAGGGGTGCAGGACGAATTGGAAAAAAGGAATCTGCATTCTCATTTAGTGCTTCAAATACACGATGAACTGGTGCTGGAAGTTCCTTGTGATGAAATAGATATAGTTAAGAAAATGTTGATAGAGCGAATGGAAGGCGTGATGCAACTTTCGGTTCCGCTAACAGTTGAATGTAATTATGGCAAAGACTGGCTTGAGGCCCATCGATGAGTTGATCCGGCGGGCTATTATCGGTGATGGCAGGGCTTTTACAGCGCTTTGGGATGCGTACATAGAATCCCTGAAGAACTATTTGACTGTCTCTATGCATATCAGAGATGAATTTATGATAGATGACATCTGCTCGAGAAGTTTTGAAAAGGCTTTCAGGCAGATTAATTCCTATGATCCGGCTCGGAGTTCTTTTTCTACTTGGCTAATAACGATAGCTAAGAATACTACACTGGATATGCTGGAAAGCGAGAAGCGAAAGAGTAGCGGTATCGTGTCTTTGGATTCTTCATCTACAGCAGATTCTGTTATGGATTCGGTGGTGGATCAGGTAGATACTCCGCTTGAGTCGATAATAAGAGATGAAGATGAGAATCGTACGCGAGGCTTTATAGAGGCTCTTCCACCACTTTACAGAGAGGTGGCCCATAAAAGGCTTATCGATGGCTTGCAGTATAAGGAAATAGCGGAGGAAATGGGGCTTGAGTTGAATACGGTGCGCACTCGCATTCGCCGCGCCAAAGATATGATTGATAAGATGAAATCTGAAGCCGATGTTATATAGAAAAGAAGATTTTGCAAGGGCTTGCGCTCTCTATCAGGAGTGGAATTCGAAGATTAATGTAGTGTCTAGAAAGGATGTGGATAATCTTTTCGAGCATCATTTTTTGCATTCCTTATCAATACTGGAATATTTGAAGAGCCAAGGAAGACCCATAGATGGACTGAAAATATTGGATGTGGGAACTGGTGGTGGCTTTCCTGGGGTTCCACTCGCGATGTCTATGCCTTCATGCCAATTCACCCTTTGTGATTCTATAAAGAAAAAGGTATTGGTGGCGCAGTCTATTAGTGAAGAGTTAGGTCTTAAAAATGTAAAGTGTGTTAACGCTAGGGCAGAAACTCTTGATGGTATATATGATTATGTAGTTTCGCGTGCAGTTACTTCATTGGCAAATTTTTACCCTTGGGTTAAGGGAAAGTATTCTAAAAGCATTTTGTATTTAAAGGGCGGTGACGTTTCTTCGGAAATCGAGGAACTGTGTAAAAAATTTCACCTTGACTATTCGAAAATCAATGTATGGCCGGTATCTCAATGGCTGGACGACGAATATTTTAATGAAAAATTTGTAATTGAGATAAGAAAATAGTGTTTCCAGTTTTTTTTAATTGGAGGTTTTTGAAACAGTACTTGGCAGTGTCAAGGTCACAGGATTATGGTCTGCAAGATACGAAAAGTCGGGCAGACTTTTACGCCTGCCCGACAGAAAATCACCAAGTAAGGTTTTTTATTTTTTCAGCATCGTCATCTCTTCCAACCCCCAATAAATATGATACATTAAATTCTCCTTTTTGTAATTTAATCAAATTAATTGCAAAAGTTGGTTTTGACAAAAAATCTAGTATGTATAGGGTATCTTTTTCAATATTAATAATTTTATGACACTCTACCATTTTACTAAAATATACAACATCATTTCTAATTGTTGTTTTATTTGAAAGAGCAATTTTACTGAAAACCCAATCATAACTAACTTC
>DJPX01000034.1 GCA_002438635.1 Bacteroidales bacterium UBA6401 | reverse complement strand
TTTACACATCAGCGATTTACCTTTTTGCAAATAATTTTCTTTTTCTCATCTTTGTTCTCGCGGTTAAGACCTGTTCTTAATCCTCAACTTAGAATCTGTTTTGAAATGGTTCCCGAATTACATTATGAGAATTTTTAGAGGCAGTTTCGACCATGGTAAAAGGAGTGTACCGGTGGCACATAACTGATGAGAAAAGGAATATAGACCAAAAAGATTTACTAAGATGATGCAGGCTATTTTTTGAAGGTTACTAAGCTAACATCTTTTAAATAATTTCATCTTCGGCATATAAGAAAGGGAAAAGTGCCTGTGTATATTCAAAATAATCAGATTCCTCGAAAAATCTATTTAACTCTATTTCAGCGTTTTCTTTAGAATCAGAAGCGTGAACGATATTTTCTTGGTGACTCATGCAGTAATCTCCACGGATCGTTCCTAATAAAGCTTTTCTCCCAGAAGTACTACCTGTCATTTCCCTCACCACTTCCACAGCATCTATTCCTTCCAACGCAACTAAAACCACCGGAGAGGCCATCATCGATGACTCGATAATGTGGTAAAAAGGCTTTTGGATTAGATGAGAGTAATGCTCGGCACACTTTTCTTTTGTGAATTGATACATTTTGAGGGCCACAATCTTAAGGCCTTTTCTTTCGAAACGTGAAAGAACTTCACCCACCAGACCTCGCTGAAGGGCGCAGGGTTTAATGATTACAAGCGTTTTTTCCATTCTAATTTATTGGGCAAGAAGCTTTTTAACTATCATTGAGATCATTTTCCCCTCTGCCAATCCTGCCAATTGCTTAGTGGCAACGCCCATTACTTTTCCCATATCTGATGGCTTTGAAGCACCTGTCTGTGCAATGATTTCGTGGATTCTAGCCTCTAACTCAGTTTCGCTTAGCTGTGCCGGAAGATAGCTCTCTAATACTTTCGCTTCTGCCAATTCGTTTTCGGCCAATTCATCCCTTCCTGCGGCCTTGTACTGCTCGGCAGACTCGTTTCTCTGCTTTGCGAGTTTTTGAATTAGTTTTATAATATCGGAATCGGTTAGTTCTTTGCTACCATCTTCTGAGGTTTTTGCCAATAGAATTGCTGATTTTATGGAGCGAACTGCGTTAAGACGTACTGTGTCCTTTTCTTTCATCGCAGTCATAATGTCTTTTTGAATTTGTGTTTCGAGTGCCATATCTTATTATTTTTTTATTTTGCAAATATAATGAATCTATCGACTTATCTAGTAATGTGAAATAAATAAGTTGCGTCAGATTGGAATGAGATTTTAGAGGATACAAAAAGAATGATGCAGGTTATTTTTGAAGATTAGTTAGTTACTGGGACGATTGAATCACTTGTTTGTTTTCTTGGACAAATGGTCATGCCGATAAATTTCAAGAGAATTTATCACATTCTGCCAGATGCTATATAAACCTCCTGCAACTGAGGTCACAGGTGTTAGATATGAGTAACCTAACCATATCAAAAAACCCGAATTCTTTTGGCCCAAGGCCTGACCAGCTGAAGTCTCGTCAGAGAGAATGATATCAGGATTGTGGGACCCATTGGCCTTTTTCCCGGCCAATTTTCCTACGCCGAACTGTACTATAGTGCAAATCATCGAGACAACTCCGATCATTACAGCCGTCCACACTGAGATACCGCTATTCATAAGTGCTTCTGTGGCAAGATAGATGGAAAACATTAATGCCACACCCCAGCAGTAGAATGCCCATTCGGTGAATCGAAGAAGAAAGCGTTGCACTCCACGCATCGTATAGCGTATTATCCATGCAAGAAGTAGCGGAAATACGAGAAGAGGGAAGATTTTAGCACAGATCGCTAAGAAACCCTCTAAAAAGGTGGTCCCAGTCTCCGAATTCACTATAGGTATCGCAATGGGAAGTACTATAGCGGCAGTAATGTTGATTAGCACTACATAAGAGATTGTATCAGAAAGGCTTCCTCCTAGTTTACGAGTAATAACGCCTGCCGCCGCGGCTGTAGGGCAGATAAAACAAAGCATAGCACATTCTGCGAGTATACGCCCAGCTCCATCTGGTAGTACCGTAACTAACAGAGTTAACGCGGTGAATATAACTAATTGAAATGCTAGTAGGTAAAAATGCCACTTTCTAAATCTAAGGTCGTGTGGAGAAACAGTATTGAACTGAAGAAAAAGCATTATGGCGATGAATGCCGGCTGAATATTTTTTGCCAATTCAGAAAACCAAGGCTCCACATTAGTATGAAGAGCTTCGACACTGAATAAAATTAAATAAGACACTACTCCCATGACTATAGCAAGCGGTAGCATCCAATCCTTTACAAATTTAATTATTCTTGACATAAACGAATGACGATACTTTCTTAGAAGTTGTTTTGAAATGGTTCCCGATTAATACTCTAACTGTAAATCGTCTAGCCATAAAATGGAGTCCGCACTTCCGGTGAAGTAGTCGCCCAGTTTACTTGCTGCAGCGGAAACTATAATATGTGTAGGCTTTCGTGTAAAGGTTTTGTACTCAAGTGGAATTTCCACTTTTATCCATCCATCCGTAGAATCCGTTGTTACAAATTCACCATAGGCTATCACGGCATCGGAATTACGATTGAAAAAGGTTTTTTTGTCTGTGGTATTAACTTCTACAGGGCACTCTTCACTTCCGCCATAGTCCCTATAGTCCCAATCTCCAAGGGCGACCCATACTATGCCTTGGTCCTTATCACCCACCTTAACAGGCTCTCCTTCTGGATATTCGCCAAGAGTCTCTTTAGTTATCAGACCACATTTATATTTCAGTGAAAGCGTGAGTTTACGCGGTCTAAGTTCAAAAGGTCTTCCCATACGAATTATACCTCCGGATGTTCCCAATGTTTTGTAGTATTGGCCCGAAAATATGTTACCCGCGGCAAATTTTATCAACACATAAGTAGAGGCGAGTTTTACACTTGCGCTTCCCTCTACTTTGTCCCCGGTGTCTGGCATAGTGATGGCGTACTTGGCCCCTATGGTAGTGGAACCAGAATTACCATTATCCCACCATTTACTTTGAAGGGATACATCAGAAGATGTAGGGTCGTAGAATGAATGGTATTTGCCGGACTCGGCATTACTCCAAGTTTCAAAACCGGAATTAGGCAGCTGAATTATTGGCTCTGTAATGAATTTACTGATAGGACTTTGATCTTCACCACAAAATGCCAACACTTCATACTCGCTCTTGGGCTCCAAATTCTGTATACTTCCACCGAAATGGCCATCTTCCTCGACTTGCATAGACACTTCATTCCACTGCCCATCGGATTTTCTATATCGGAATCCAGCTTTTTCTCCGTAAATACCATTTGCTTCCAAGTAAGCCACTTTACTCCATGCATTTACAGATAGCAGCTCCACTCGTGATGTCTTCTGGTTAACATATATTTTCCAATCCTCAGTTACATCGCGGTGCGTGACTTTTATACTCACCACATCACGAAAATCGTGTATTGACGCTGGGGTAGGGCTATATGTACTAATGTATTCCGGGCCAAGTTTAATATCAGTAATATTCAAATCATCAAGTGCTACCGAAGTGTTTACCTGACATATAACTCTATGATTAATGGCATCTATTGTAGAGTTCCCTATTTGTCCTTCTATTGCAAAACGCCTTTCTATATTTTGCATTGCGGTAAGCTCCCACACATAGTCTTGATATGTATGAAGGGTTATTTTAACTGGATTTTGAAGGTTGACTTTCTGTGTGATATCCAGCGAGATAGTTGTATTAGAAGGGGAGCAGGTTACCGACTTAATCTTAACTTCTGTCAAGTCAATATATTCTTTAAAATGCAAGGTGACTTTTCTGCTCTTTTCATCTATTGACACACTTTCAAGACCATCAGCCTCTACACCTGTTATGCTTGCCACCTCTGTAGGATAGGGGATGTCATTTTTTATACAGGCGATAATGGAAAGGCATATTGATAAAATAAAATAGATTCTTTTCATGATTTCAGTTAAAAATAAATGGCCACACCCATAGAGATATCAGTAAAGTCGGGCATAAAGCGTGCTTTGGACTCGTTTTTTGACCCGACACAGACGGAATCTTTGTAATTTCTTGAATTACTATAACTAATGCCACCTATCCCAATGGATAACACAGAACTTACATTATTCATTATAAACACTTCAAGGCCTGGTCGAATAGCAGCCTTAATTGCATTGGTGCTAGTATATTCACTTCCATATTCGTTTCCAGTTCCTGAAGCGGCTCTGGAATTACTATATTGCAGCGCAAGATCCACAAAGAGTCCAAATCTGCCCTTATCATCAAGTCCCATATATGAGCGGTGAAATATTTCTCCAAGAAAAGTGGTGGAATTGGCATTCATATCCGAAATGTCGAATTCCATATCGCTGCCGGGAAGTGACGCCTGTAGACCAGCGATAGAGCCGCTGGTATTGGCATATTTTATCTTTATGCCAATGCTTTGGTTATTCCTATAGCAATAGGTAAAATAAGGAGCAAGTGCGAAGTAAGTGCCACTCGCGTTTAACTGCTCAAGAAAGACCATAATGGAAGCATTGCTGCCGCCAAGGTCGAAATAGGAACATTGAAGTCCCACGCCGATAGCTCCTTTAGGCATAAAAAGATGATTTTCACCCATTTTGCGGCTATTTTCCTGAGCCATGCCAATGGAATTCGCCATCATAAGCACTGAAACAAGTATACAAATCGTTCTTTTCATGCTACAAATAATAATACAGGCCGAAGCCTATTGATAAAATATTAACCTTGAAGTTTACCGAAGTTGATTTTAGGTTTCCTGTAAAAACTTGATTATGAACTTGCGATGTTCTAGAAAACTGAAGTCCTAACATATTTACACTGAATTCCACGGCAAGCCTTTCAGTGGCGAATGCCATCATACCCGGGCATATATTCAATCCAATACTCGATGTCTGGGAAAATGTTCCCTTCACACCTGGGTCTTTTCTGCAGGCAATCTTACTCTGTCCCCAGCCTATGGAAAGTTGAGTCTCATTTACAAGGGCGAATACTTTTGAATCACCCAGTGGAATATAATTGCGAAGTATAGCCTTAGTTTTAAAGCTTTGATTTATTGAATGATAATCATCTAAAGAAAATTTAAGACCTGCGATTTCGGCACTCGCCTCATCTATTTTGGTCATATTGCGTCCATACTCCATACGCATTCCTATACCTAGATTATCTTTACGCATATAGCAGAATGCCGGGCTAACTAAAAGGTTATACCCCATAGAGTTAACATCGTTAACCATTATGAAGGAATAGTCATCCATATCGTGAATTGAGTATCTCGCAGTACCCCCTAACATCCACGTGCCTTTCTTTAGGAAAGTGCTTTGATGTGAGGTGTCGTAGCCTCTGTCGTACTTTTGTGCGAAGACAGAAAAAGGCATCACGAGAAAAGCAACTATAATAAAGTATTTTACACTAAATTTCATGTATATTATCTGTTACTCTGTTTGCGAATTGTCTAAAATATCGTCTGATATCAGATCCTCTATCCCGAATAGGAATTGCGGGTCGTCATTTACAGAATTTTTCTTTATGAGTGTTATGGTATAGTGTTTTCCTACTTTAACCTCATCCATTGTAGTAGTCATTTTCAGTCGATGTCCATCTATATATCCCCTATATGTCACTATAATAGAGGAACTTTTCGCATCTCCCATAGAAAAATAGCCTGTTCTTTTTTCAAAGGAAATAGTTCCGTCATCTGAAAGTGTTAATGGATAATTCAAGGACTGACCACTGAGTATTTCCACCGAAGCGACGCCATTTCCAGTTACACTTTTTAAAAATTCTTCATTGTAATCTATGCTTATAGCACATTGAAGAAGTGTGCAGGTGAGTTCGCCTAATTGTGTGGTTTTCCCATATTCTATGCTGATTGGAACAGAGCAGCCATAAAGGGAAGTTTCAAAACTGGCATCGGGAACTGACTCGGAGCTTCTTGCCTCAAGTATGTATTCACCTGCATTTAAAGTGATTTTACTATCATTTTCGGATTTAATTTCGCGATATGTGCTTTCATAATTAATCTTTTCACTTGAAAGCCCGTGTATTCTGATAATATAATCTTCGTTTACAGATGTCGAAGTGTTTAAAGAAAAATCGCTAAAAGAAAGAACCCCCGTATTCGCATAATCAAATGTATCCTGCTTGCAAGAATAAAGGGAAAACATTATTAAACTGCCTAATATAATATGTAATATATTTTTCATTTGACGATCTGTACCTTTATATTATCTATAAATACCCATTCTTGTGTGGTGGAGTTTTTCCCCTTACTTCCATAGCAGTCCCATCCTAATCTGGTTAGCGTTGTGCATGATGCTATCTCGAATTCGGCACTTTCATTGATACTGGACGCAGACCCATCCTTAGGAGCGCTGACCTTATCACCTTCAATATGCTCGATCAATTCTCCTCCCTGAATGGCAGCAGAGCCTCCTTGATAATATCCGACGAGTGCTCCTTGCTGCTCTCCATAACCATAGGATAACATAGGAGTAGTGCTTCCGTTAGAATAGCCAGTGTAATTGAATGTAACTTTAACCTTCACAGATTTCCCACTCTTAATGCTTGCAAGCGGGGCGGAATCTACGCGTCCACGATAAGTTCCTTGAAGCCAATAAGTCTCATTTTGATGCCTAATGGCCAATGACTTATTCCCATCTTCACCTTGTACGATTGCTGCCTGACAAGCGGTCCACCCACTTAATCCGTATGAACTGCCTTCAAGAGTAGAGGCTTCGTGTCCTGTGGCATTAAGATTACCATTTATATTAAAGCCAATATCTGCCATTGTGAAATCTTCGTACATCAAATATGGGCATCGCAGCCCTATCTCTGTTTTTTTCCGAGTGGCGGAAATATTAAGAACAAGTGTTTCGCTTACCAAAGCATTTTCCGATTCGTAGTTAACCATAACCTCCTTTCCATTTAACAAATCATATTCAGACTTTTCTTCAAATGAAATACTGAAATTATCGGCTTCAGGTTCTGGCGACCAACTAAGCGTGGAAGAATTGGTGCCCGGCCATAAACTCTTATCACTTAAGGTTAAGGTTATTTTTTGAAGATTTTCACCCAACAGATTCTCTTTTAAAGAAAAGGATAGGCTATAAAAATCCTTTATATCGCCATTTTTAAGCGACACGCTGGTGATGTGTCCAGCCTTGAAATCCCTGTTTTTTAGATGGAAAGGCTTTAATTCGGCAAATTTTTCTTCGCCATAAATTTTAACTACCATATAATCGCCTTGACTGTATGACACGCTTGGCGGAACAATGGCGGCAAGTGCGTAATCCTTAGGACAATCCGTTATCACTATGGTATTCGATTCACCCGCGAGACTTTCCAATTCTCCTCCCTTCATCTGGAAATTAAGCGTACCTGCAATTGCCTCAGGCATAGTGAATTTAATCTTTTTAACAGGCTCACCTAGCAATTCACTTCCTTCTTTAAGAGAAAATCGTATGTAATGAAGTAGTGAAGTCATGGTAAAATGAATGGCATCTTCTTCAATAGCGCTTAAAGGTCCAGCTTGCCCCCTCCCGTAAAGAATTACAGGATAATTAGTTCCTTTTTGAATTTCAGGTAGCTGATACATAACATATTCTTTCGAATGCGATAGCGGCTTGGGTGTCCAGCAGTTATAGTCGTATTTTTCCTCATCCATTTTCTGGGGAAGCGTTGCGGTAAAATAGGACATATTCGGATGCTCGGTGGTTCTCACATTGGTGAATTCCACCGCAGAAAGCGCTTCACTACCATCATCTTTGCAAGCCCATAGACATATAATGTCGTCACCTTCCCATTCCATAACACCTGACGGGGCATCTATATTGACCTTCGTTCCTCCTTGCGCGTAAAACCCTACCGGTACGACTTTCACCTCGTTACTACTTTGCTGCTTTGTGCAACTGCCTAGTAATGCTGTAGTTAAGATGGCTATTGTTGTGAATTTTTTATGCATTGATCTGTATATTAAATCCTTCAGAGATTAGCGGTTCAAGACCCTTATGTATTTCTTCTTTACTATATGCCTGCAGACCTTTTTCTGGTGTGGGACGAGCTATGGTGTATGCCATTATAAGCTTTGGCTTCAACTCTCTTACTATATCCATCCATCCATCAAGTACATCATGGCTAAGAGAATCAAAATCGGCACTTTTTAAAAACATAGTTTGAAGTATGAAATCACCCTCGAATCTTTTCATTCCCTTTACCACTTCGCCTACATCGTAAGAGGGAAGAACGCGATTAATTTTTCGGGCCAATTCGTTAGTCGGTGCGTCCAATTTTAAAATCGGCGCATCTACCTTCCTTAGTGCCTCGAAAACAGCGTCATCGCTCAGTCTTGTAGCATTAGTAAGCACACTTACCTTAGAAAGGGGAGTATATATGTCCCTTAATTTCAAGGCGTCTTCTATTATTTGGGCAAAGCATGGATTCAGCGTGGGCTCGCCATCTCCGGAAAAAGTAATGGAATCTACCTTAGTGCCATTCAATAGGATAGTTTCTAATTTATCCTCTAATGCCCCTCTCACTTCGGATATGGTGGGCAGATGAGTGTCATTCTTACCATCGGCATTCCACCCACATTCGCAGTAAATACAATCGAAATTGCAAATCTTTCCTTTAGTAGGAAGGAGATTAATGCCTAGCGACCACCCGAGCCGCCGGCTCTTAATAGGACCAAAAACGACATCTTCACGTAACATTCGAACAAAATTAAGTTCTTTTTACTATATTTGCAAGCGTTGTACAAAACCTAAGAACATGAATGTAGTTATAAAAGAAGTGAATACTCGTAAGCGGTTATATACGTTTATTCACTATCCAGAAAAGCTTTACAAAGGGAATAAATACTGGGTGCCGGCGCTAATTGGTGACGAGTACGACGCATTCAACCCTAAGAAAAATGCCGCTTATGATTTTTGTATATCAAAGCAATGGCTTGCCTATGACGAAAATAATAATGTCGTAGGTAGGGTTGCCGGTATAATTAATCGTAAGTCTAATGAGATTCGTAATTCAAAGACTGTCCGTTTCGGATGGCTCGATTTCATAGATGATGCGGATGTCCTTAAATCTCTAATCGATGCAGTGGAACAATGGGGAAAAAGTTATGGTATGGATACCATAATTGGTCCATTCGGATTCACCGATATGGACAAGGAAGGTCTTCTTGTTGAGGGCTTTGACAAGTTGACCCCATTCACCACACTATATAATTATCCATACTATGAAACGCGCTTAAAGGAGCTTGGCTTCGAGGTGGGTGCACAATGGGATCAGAAACTTATCCGTGTTCCTGATAGTGTGGAACGCCTGGATAGGATGTCTAATCTGATTACCGAGAAGTACGGGCTGCATCTTCTTCACGCTAAAAACACGAGGACACTTGTGAAGAAATATGGCATGGCGTTATTCCATATGTATAACGAGACTTTTGCTCCGCTATATGAATTTACGCCTCTTACTGATAGGCAGATAAAGAGTTATCTTAATATTTATGCTCCTATCCTGGATGTGGACTTCGTCTGTGTGGTAGCTGATGCTGAGGATAAGATAGTGGGATTTGCCTTCTGTGTACCTTCGCTAGCTAAAGCCGTAAAAAAGAGTAAAGGCCACCTTCTACCTTTCGGAATATTCCGTATTTTTCATGCCTTAAGGAAAAACGATACGCTCGAAGCTCTAATGATAGGTATACTGCCAGAGTATCAAGGTAAGGGAGCCTTCGTTCCTATGTTCCAGTATCTATTGGCTAGTCTTAAGAAGAGAAACATTAAATGGCTCATAACGAATCCACAACTCGATGATAATGTAGAGGTGCAGAATATGTTCAATAAATACGATCACACCCAATATATGCTACGTCGCAGTTATATAAAAAAGATTCAGTAAATTTTGCAAAATTAATTAGAATCCGCCCCACGCTATAGTGCCAATGGGCGGTTTTTTGATTATATTTGAAAAGATTTTGACATAGTAGATAATCACTAGAAAAATAGCATTATGAACTTTCAAGGTAAAAATTATGTAGTAGGGGTCGATATTGGCGGTCAAAGCGCCAAGATTGGCCTTATTGACAGACGCGGTAATGTAGTCAGTGAAACGGCTATAGCATCAAATAGGCACACAGATGCTCAGGAATTCGTAACATCACTGGCTGAAGCGATCAAGGCCCTTATAACGAAAAGTGGTGCTGATGGTCAGGTAGTTGGAATTGGAGCGGGCGCGCCTTGTGCCAATTATCGCCACGGCTCTATCGACAACGCTGCGAACCTCACTTGGGCAAGTGGAAAAGTAGTACCATTTGCCAATATGCTTTCAACTGCCTTGGATGGTATGCCGGTCGCTCTTACAAACGATGCCAATGCTGCAGCGCTAGGGGAGATGTACTATGGCGCTGCAAGGGGGATGAAAGACTTTATTGTTATCACACTTGGCACAGGTGTGGGAAGTGGTATAGTGATAGATGGAAAGATCGTGTACGGGCACGATGGATTTGCCGGGGAGTTAGGTCATGTTCAAGTGGTTCATCATAACGGACGTGTCTGCGGATGTGGAAATACGGGCTGCCTAGAGACATATTGCTCGGCTATCGGTATTTCTCGCACCGCAAGGGAGTTGTTGGAGATTAATGTAAACGAGCCTAGCCTTTTACGGGACATTGATAACATAACCGCAAAGGATGTACAGGATGCGGCATTTGCCGGGGATAAAATTGCTAATCAAGTCTATGACTTTACCGGACGTGTATTGGGGGAGGCATTGGCCGGTTTTATAGCATTCTCTTCTCCGGAAGCCATTATTCTGTTCGGAGGAGTAGCAAAAGCCCGCAGGCTTCTGTATGAGCCTGCTGTAAAGGCAATGAATGAAACAGTATGTCCTTTATGGAAGGATAAAGTTCAGTTATTATTCTCTGAGTTAAAGGACTCTGACGCCGCTATACTGGGAGCATCAGCGATAGCTTGGGAGTTATAACTCCATTAACTTCTCTGTAAGTTCAGGCCATCTAAGTTGAAATGAAAAAGGGCGTCCATTAGAGATGAAACAATGGGTACTGGTAGCTTTACATACCAGTATCCCTTTTACTTTCATAGTATATGAAAAAGTAATTTTCAATTCAGATATTTCCTTTACTTTTAGGCTTATCTCTATCTTGTCTTTAAAGGTGGTCGGTTTTTTGTATTCGCAGCTTATTGCTACCACAGGAGAAACTACACCCTCGGCTTCCATCCTGTCAAAGCCATAACCTAACTGATCAAGAACATAAATTCTTGCTTCTTCCATAAAACGGACATAGTTAGAGTGATGAGTGATCCCCATCTTGTCGCATTCGTAGTATTTTACTTCTCTGATAAAGTTTTCCATGCTGGATTCTGTTAAATGTCAATTACTTTATAGTTATATTCCTATTTCTCTGTGTTGTTTTCGTAATACTTTTCAAACTGTGGATACTTTTTGAACTCTATGGCCAATCTTGCCATAATTTTATCCGTCGGTGCATCTTTTAGCAATACTACCTTATTATCATCCAAAAGATACAAAGATGGTATGGCCCTTATATTATATTTTTCAGAATCTCTTAATGTAAAAGTAGGATCGTATGCGGTTCTCCATATACGAGGATAGTTGCCTAGATATGAACGCCATTGTTCCAGATCTTCATCTATATACATATTCACCACCATTAGTATCTTGTTATTCAGGGCGTCGGATACTAAATCGCTCCCTTTTAGTGTTTCTATAATCTCCTTACAGGCATTACAATATGGATTACTAAAAAATAGCAGAGTATAAGGTGCTTTTATACTATATAAGGTAAACTGATGTCCGCGAGCATCTTCCATTAAAAAATCGGCAGCACGAGTTCCCACGGCATTAAGCGCGCATAATTTAGCAGTTTGGGCCAAGTCACCCCCTATATAAGCAGCTAACCTGCCATAAAGGTCTTCATTCCTATAAGGTGACTGAGGATCGTAAAGATATTTTTCGGATAAGTGTAATATCCTCTGTGGCGATTTTTGATAAGCTTGGATAAGGGAATTTCCTGCTGTATTTATATCGGTTCGCTCACTAAGCCATATCCAATTCGAAAATTGCTTTTCTACCTGCTCTGCATAACATCTTTCGCTAAGATGCTCCCAATAATGTGACATTATATAATCCATCCTCTGCTGCTCGTCGTTAATGATGGTAGGAACCTTTATCATAGTGAATTCTGTCGAATCTTTTCTAGAATCTTGGCTACAAGCGTGATGAGCACCTCTTCTATTACCACAAGAAGAAAGTAAACAGCACGTGGCAAGAGCTACTATCACTATAGTCTCTCTGACTTTCATATATTCTCTATAAGATTATCAAGCAGTTCTTTATCAGTGCTTTTCATAGTACTTTTCAGCGTGACCATTGGCTCTACTATTTCAATATCTTTCATGCAGGAAAGCATCTCTTTCATAACGCGTCCTGCACTTGGAGCCCAAGAACCATTTTCCACTATGGCAACTTTTCGTTTACAAAAGCCCTTCAATTGCAATATATGTAGAAAGTTATACATTGGCGTAAAAAGGCTTCCATCGTAAGAAGAAGCACATAGTACCAAACGTGAATGTTTAAAGGCATTTCCTATGCTTTCGGATATATCACAATGACATAAGTCGCATAGTGTCACCATTTCTCCGTTTTCTTGTAATTTCTCTACGATATATTCAGCGGCTTTCATAGTGCCACCATGGATACTTGCGCATATAACGAAAACGCCTTCACTTTCGCTTCTATATGAACTCCAGATATCGTATAATTCTAAGTAATTTTCCGTTTCGTATTCAAGCATAGGGCCATGAAGCGGACGAATTCTGGAGATCTTCAGATTTGCACATTTTTTAAGCAGTGTCTGCACTTGAACTCCATATTTTCCTACTATGTTAAAATAGTATCTTCTAGCTTCAGCGGCCCAATCCACGTCTTCGCTACCATAAAACCCGCATTCAGATAAAGCACCGAACTTTCCGAACGCATCTGCGCTATATAGGGCTTCATCTGTAATATCATAGCTGACTATGACTTCTGGCCAATGCACCATAGGAGCGGTAAAAAACTGCAATTTATGTGTACCTAAGTCAAGGATATCGCCATCCTTTACTGTCAATGTTGAATGCAGCTCGATATCTTCAAAAAATTGAGGCAGCATAGAAAATACTCTGGCACTTCCTACAAGGGTAATATTAGGGAAGCGTTCTATGACCCATTTGATTAAAGCGGAATGGTCCGGCTCAAGATGTTGGATAATAAGATAATCGGGAACTCTTCCTTCTAGGCCTTCCAAAAGAGCGTCCTTCCATTTGCCAGACGTTCTGGAATCTGTGGTGTCGAGCAGTGCGACCTTTTCATCCAGAATCAAATAAGAGTTATATGCCATTCCATGTGGCAAATAATATTGATTTTCAAATAAATCAAGGTCTATATCGTCTACTCCGATATACTTGACCATCTCGTTAAGTTTTCTTACCATTTAGGACTGAATTTTGTAGCACAAAAATAGTTATTTAATTTTTAACATACGATATGAAAACTAAGTATTCAGGTACCCAGACCGAAAAAAATCTGGAGGCTGCATTTGCAGGTGAGTCTCAAGCTCGCAATAAATACACGTTTTTTGCTTCAAAAGCAAAGAAAGAAGGTTATGAACAGATCGCCGAGTTATTCTTAAAAACAGCTGATAATGAAAAAGAACATGCAAAGTTGTGGTTTAAAGAATTGAATGGAATTGGAGATACCGAACAAAATCTTGAAACTGCTGCAGCGGGGGAGAATTATGAGTGGACCGACATGTACGAGGGCTTTGCAAAAGTTGCCGAGGAAGAAGGTTTTCCGGAATTGGCAAGAAAATTCAGAATGGTGGCACAGATCGAAAAACATCACGAGGAAAGATATCGTGCACTACTGCATAATGTTGAAATGAAGGAGGTTTTTGAAAAGAGTGAAGTTAAGGTATGGGAGTGCCGTAATTGCGGTCACATCGTGGTTGGAACTAAAGCTCCTGAAGTTTGTCCTGTATGCGCTCATCCTCAGTCATACTTTGAATTACATGCTGAGAATTATTGATTATGATAGGGAATAAATTTTTGCTCTTTTTTCTTGCGGCATCTGTTTTAATTGCTAATTCTTGTGTACATAAAGAGTTAGATGGGAAATGGAAGGTAGAAAGCATTGATTCTGTGGAAATAGGTGACACGTTCAATGAGCCTTCTTTAGAGATTAATTCTGCTGAGAGGAAGTATTATGGTGTCACTGGGGTTAACAATCTTAATGGAAACATCTCTATTGATGAAGATAAGATTAATTTTAGTGATGGTCCTATGACTAAGATGGCGGCAGATCCTCATTCTATGGAAGTGGAGAGTGCTTACATACATGCTCTTGGAAGTGTGACAAATTATTCCATAGTTGATGGAAAACTCTATCTTAAAAATATTTCGGGACAGACTGTTATGGTGCTGGTTGCCCAGTAGGGTTTTCAAAGTAATTTACTATAACCTCATAATATGAACATTAATATTATGAGGTTTTTTTTTGTTTGCAGCCCCAGTCTTTTGTAACCTGCATCATCTTAGTAAATCTTTTTGGTTTCTCGAAAATCTAATGCTAATCTGACGCAGGTTATTTTTTTTACGTTACTTTAAGGAATTATCTGCAATAATATGTGTTCAAGTAGTTAAAGATTTATTTTCACCGACCAAATACAAAACGATAATCCTTTTGAACCTGAAAAACACCTTTGGAGTCAAAGTGCCTTGTAAGGGCGTTTATGAAGTGTAGTAAGTAAAGGTGAACATTTTCTGCGATCACCTCTAGACTTTATCCTTTCTGGAAGTGCATAAAATGGGGGGCACGCATAAAGGTGAATTTCGGGTTTAGGATTGAGTATCCTAACACAAGATGATTCGTCCCAAGTGGTCAAGCAATACACAGGGTTTCTCCCCCCTGAGCCCATTTAAGGTCTAACTGATATATAAGGGGTTGATGGAAAAATATTTCTGAAATAATCATACTTTTAAAAAGTGTTTCTTTACTAAAGCTATAGTGAATATTATAATCTCGGATACTATATGGTCTACATTCGATGATAGGAGGTACTACATATCAAAAATTATTTGTAATAAATTTCTAATATTTCTTTGCGATAATAAAATTTTGCGTATATTTGCTTTTGTAAGCATAGTAGAAATTTGAGTTTATTGTGCGTTTATTTTTGTGGTTTGAAAGCTACTTAGATTAATAAAAATTTG
>DJPX01000009.1 GCA_002438635.1 Bacteroidales bacterium UBA6401 | reverse complement strand
CATCGTATAAATGGGAATATCCATCATGGCAGCACCTGTGCTGTATGCCAATTGGGCATCGTTATTCCTAACGGCAGATACCGCCTGAGGCGTTGCCGGTAAAATGGATTCCTCGTATGTTGCACCTCGCTTATACGAAAAGGAATCAGCGGAAGAAGTTGCCGACGATGACGATACTATACTCGGTGCCATATCCGACTGCTCCCTGAATGAATCGATGCTTTACGCTTCGACATAATTGCTGACAAGCAGAAATGGAATGAACGCAACTAATTTAATCATAATCCCATATATTGACATGCAAATATAAGCATTTATCGAACAAACATGGATCATGTGCATTATAATGTGTTTAAGTTGTTAAAGATTTCTTTGCACTGAACAAATACAGAATGATAATTCTTTTGAACCTAAAAAACACCTTTAAAGTCAAAGTGCCTTGTAGGGTATTCTATGAAGGGCAGCAGGTAAAGGTGAATTTCGCCTTAGGATGGGAGTTCGGCTCAGGGAGGGGGAACCTTAGAGCATCATAAAAGGATTAGCAATGTCACGAAAAAAGTGGAGAAGCCGGAATAATCCGACTTCTCCACTGCAAAACGATATACTTTTATTTAGAAACTTCCAATATTCTTTATCTGGTACATCTAGCGACGCCTATCACATAAATACACATCCACACATAATAAGTAAAAAATTACGCCCTTTCTACTTCACCACAAATCTTTTACAAAAATACCTATTGCCTATAACTCCGCCAATCGCTATTACTAGGTATTTTTCCAATGTCTAGAGCAGAATATACCTTATAGTATGGATAATAAAGGTTTAATTACTCTTCCACTATAGTAAGATTGAGTTCCCTTGTACAAGTATTTCCTGCCTTATCTTCGGCAATAAACTTAAAGATATAATTTCCAGGCTTAGTTCCATCTGGGAATTTAGGATGTTCATGAAAAGTCGTATTCCGAGTATTAGAATATGGCGATTTATCCCATACTTGATTAACCAACTCTGTTTTACCATCCTCCGATTTGATAATAATAGTGACCTGCTTCAATTGATTCATCACACAATAAATATCCGTTTCGACATGCAAATCACCTACCTTTAAACTTCCAATATGATTATTAACTTCGCCAACACCATGTCCGCTTCCCATTTCAAAATTCTCCAAAAAAGGTTTATCACTCACTTGGAAATTCGAAGTGAATTCCATAGACTTCCCATCATCAAGAGTGATAATTAAGCCCATCACATACTCTCCAGTAGGCTGATCTAATGGAATCTGTTCATAATCATCAGTAGGCAAAACTACATTCAAGGCATTAGTTTCCTTATTAAAATAAGGTAACAATTCTACTTCATCAAAGCGGCCTTCACCTCCATTATTTTGATGCGCACTCATCTTTATGGAAGCAATTGTCCCCTCATTGACTATTATTTCCGCTTGTACACTCAGATGTCCATATACATAGACAATCCCACTATTGGGAATATCCTTATCCCCTACCACCAAATTTTTAACTTCTATATTCTCTTGCGGAATATCAGGTGTTTTGTTCTTATCATCGCATGATGAAAGACATGCGCAAAGAAGCGCTGAAGCTGCAACTAAATTAAAATAACAAATTCGCATAATCTTAAACTATAATAAACATAAAAAATTAACATTTAACAATCACTTAGATGACTTTAATTTCCCTCATTTTTACCATCTCTAATTTTGAAACTTATCGCCTTCAATTGCTGCCATCCTGTTTTATCGGTAAGTCTTATCATAAAATGGTAATCACCGGTATCAATTCCCGCTGGAATTGGGATATCAACCTTGGCTTCAAATGTCTTTAATCCAGATGGTATTGAAAAGTCTTGATTGTAAATCCACGGATTCACAGGATCTTTTTTGGGATCAAGCGGACAATCTCCCGCAGAAGTAGAATGCGTATGATGATCAAAATTGTTATGGATCTCGATATTAAAGTTTCCTAACGCATCATTATCTGTAAATGTGTAACGGAACGGAATCTCATCACCTATATAATACACCTCACAATCTATAGGCGAAGGAATATCACCGTCTAGTATCTGCGGTTTTTCCATATCCTTACCCTGAATGCCCTCTTTTGAGCAGCCTAAAGCCCAAACTACTGTAGCACAAATAACTAAATTCATAAAAAACGATCTTCCCATCATATATAATTTTTGTTTACTAAACCAATATTCAAAAATCTAAAAACGATTCCTAAAAATTCCATACTACCATCATAGATATATCACGGCCCGGCGCCGGTGCACCGATTAAACGATAATAACTAGTATGGTCATAATACTTTACATTAAAAAGATTATTACAATTAAAAGTTAAACGTAGTTGGTTCTTACCTATTTCCCAAGAGCGTCCCAATGAGACATTTACAAGTCGGTGTCCTGGTGTCGGTTCTTCTGGTGGTACAACCTCTTGTTGATCTCCTACGATAACATACTCCACGGAAGCGAATCCTCCTTTTTTTGTACTAGTCGGAGACACGCTATAGCAAAATTCAACAGACGATGTCCACGGAGGAGACATTGGCAAGGTATATCCTTTCTTCTCGCCGCTGACTTGACGAGAATATAAATACTCGCTATTAGCCCTTAATATGAAATTTTGAAGAAAACGCCATTCGACCGATGTCTCAAATCCACACCTAAACACCTCTGCTTGAGTATAATAATATAGTTGAAGACCTTCCTTATATTCCGATGTGGGGTTAAGGTAAATATAATTCGGGAAATAATTAAAATAAGGTGTAAACGAGACTATCAAGGATTTGTTTTCATAAAGGAAACCAGCATCTAGTTGATACGACTCTTCAGGGTTTAACTTAGAATTACCTTTTTCATAACGAAATATGCTATAATTAATACCATCCATGCCAAGTTCTTTAGCAATCGGCACACGAAAACTTTTGCCAATATTTGTTTTTAGTGAAAAATCACCTATGCGGCCATTAACTCCAACTGACCATGTTATACTTTTAAAGCGTCTATTAAAATCTGATGAACGCTCCATATATACCACGTCGCCATTCAAAGAGGGCGTCTTAAACCAATCTTTATAACTATGAATATTCACATAACCATAGTCATAACGCAAACCGCAACTTATAGCTAAATCTTCATTAATTGTAATCCTATCTGTCAAATACGAACCCACTGCATTTTGCTCAAAACTAGGAAGTATGAACCCCCAACCACCAATACGGTTTACTTGGTATTCAGCACAAACCCCCATATTCAATATATTTATACCAAGTATTTGGCGGACATGAACCATAGAGGTAAATATGTTTTTTCTAAAGCTTCGCTCAAGACTGTCTGGAGGCGTAGGCATATATCCATGAGAAACCGGTTCAGAAAATTCCTTTTGTCGATTATTTTGCCATCCTAAATTGGCCTCTAACATACCATTTCCCCAGTTAAATTCAGAATGACTAGACACAAAAGTATGACTTACAGTATGGTAAGGCAAATCTATATCACGCCTTGACGCATCATAATCTATATCTGATAGACGAATTTCTAGCCCATGGGCATTAGCAAAAAAACCACTTTTAACATTTACTTCGCTGACTCTCAAAGATGTCCGCCATCCATCGCCCTCATATCCCAAAGTTAAACCGCCATCAAGTTCTTTACCAGCTGTATTGCGTAGACGCCGCTTATAAAGTTTAATAAAATACGAATAATATTGTATACTATCCGTCGGAATTTTATAATCCGCATAGTTGTTTACAGTCGCATTAGCCTTATACCAAAAGTTTTTATAACGTCCACTGAGCAATGCACTTGCACCTAAAGATTCATTATTGCTTCTTGCAAAAAAATTAACCCTCGCCCCGAAACGCTCAATTGGGACCATATCGGTCTTAATATTAATTACACCACCTATAGCATCAGATCCATACATAAGTGCTGATGGCCCCTTAACTATTTCAACTTCCTCAACACTGAATTGATCTATCTCTAATCCGTGATCATCTCCCCACTGCTGTCCCTCATGCTTTATCCCATTCTCGGAAATAAGAACTCTATTCGCGCCCAATCCCCTTATAAGAGGCTTTGATTCACTAGAGCCAATAGTTGTGGATTTGATACCCGGAATTTTCGATAGGCTCTGCATTAACGAACCGCCATAATTCTCCTCTAGAAATTTAGCATCAGCCTTTAAATAATTTAAAGGCATACGCATCTGAATTTCAGACTCACTACTATGTCCTACCACAACTGCATCCTTCAATATGGTCACCTTTCCATTTACAACACTATCAACCTTGGCCGATGTTTTTAATGTATCCGAAAACGCATTGCCATCCAATGACATACACGATGCCAATGAACTTATTCGAACGAAATATAATACAACTAAAACTATTAATATCTCTCTTTTAAACTTCATCTTATTCTCAAGTATAACTATTAGGAATATCCCTCAATACTTATCCAAATTCACTAAGTCAGTCTATTTTTTATGCAAAGATAATAAGCATTTATATATTTTGCAACAATGTTTCATTTTATATAAAAGTACAGTTTGTTTACTTGTTTTTTTTTGTTACTTTTGCTTAATATGAATGCATCAGAGATTCTCAAACACAACGGGCTAAAAAAAAGTGCTCAAAGAATAGCCGTCATCAATATACTTCAAAAACACATTATTCCGTTAAGTGAAGACGAAATAAAAGAGGAAATGGGTGAAATCTACGATCGCGTTACTTTTTATAGAACCATTCAAGCGCTTTGCAATGCGAAGATAATCCATCGCATTATAGTAGATAAAACTTGCGTCGAGTATGCGCTTAACACAGAAGAAGATGCGCATCATTCACACATCCATTTCTATTGCACAGTATGCCATTCCGTCACCTGCCTGAAAAACACCCCGATTAAACAATATGACCTACCAGATGGTTACCAACAAAAAGAATGTCAAGTCCTTATAAAAGGCATCTGTCCATCATGCAATAGCTCGCAATAAACTTAATGCGGCAACTATTATTTATTTAATTTTACACAAACAAAACTACATTTTTATGAGAAAACACTTTATTGATAACCTCAGGTGGTTCACCATTCTATGCGTGTTAGTGTACCACGTTTTCTATAACTATAATGCTGAAGGAGTATTTGGAAGCATAGGAAAGTTTACAGATATCCAATATCAAGATGCCATACAATATATATTATACCCATGGTTCATGTCGCTTCTGTTTTTAGTGTCCGGGATAAGTTGCCGTTATGCACTAAACACTCGAAGTGAAAAGGAATTCATAAATAGCAGAATACAAAAATTATTGATACCTTCTACCATAGGACTTTTTGTATTTCAATGGATTTTAGGTCTTCTTAATAGTATTAACTATATTAATTCCGCTGAACTTCAGAAAGTTCCCTTCTTTGTAAAATACTTAATCTGTGTTGGAAGTGGAACTGGGCCACTCTGGTTTATACAAATTCTCCTTCCATATTCTCTTATCTGCGTTCTTCTTCATAAGATTCACCCTCAACCATTAAAAGAACCTCAGCTTTCTAAACCCTTAAACAAATTATTATGGGGAGCAGGTCTAACCATTGGAGGCTTTCTATTGCTATGGGGCGCAGCGCAAAGCCAGATCGACAACCCATCAACGGCGCAAGGACTATTTAACCTCTATCGTCCACTATATTATATAGTCCCATTCCTTTTAGGGTACTACATATTCTCGCTCGATTCTATCCAAGCTTTTCTGCAAAAGCTTCATCTCCCGCTCTTAATACTAGCCTTAGGAGGAGCAGTAGCATACACATGGCATTACTTCGGAACTGATTATACTTCTCCTTCCTGCCTTCAAAGCATTTGGACTTCACTGTATGGATGGACAGCAATATTGGCTCTTTTGGCCAATTTCAAAAAATACGCTGACAAAACTTCCCCATTGGCCAATTATCTCACGCGCAGCAGTTATGGGATATATATCGTGCATATGACGATCTGCACAGGAATTAGCCTAATCATGATAAAAAGCGGTCTTCCTATCGCCTGTATTTATACGATAAATATCATAATCACATTCGCAGGGAGCATAGGTCTGTATGAACTACTGCGTCGCATTCCTATTCTTAACTGGTGCATTTTCGGAATAAAAAACAATAAAAAATGAATCTAATACTCGCATTTATAGCAGGCGCAATATTTAGCGCTGTTGCAGCATATTTAATTGCTAGTCATTCTATTAAATCTCGCACCACGCTCTATGAAGAAAGTTTGCGCAATGCTAGGCAAGATCTTGCCAAGGCAGAAAGCGTGGGCGCGGCAGCATTGGCAGAAAAAGACAGGCAATGGGAAAAAAGATTGGTCGAAAAAGAGGAAGCTGACACAAAAACGCTGTCTTTACTTCAATCCAAATTCGATGAAGCAATCAAAGGGATGAGCGCACAACTAAAAATTGACACCACCGAAATTTTGAAATCGAAGCAGGAAGAATTGGCCAAGAGTAATAAAGAAAGCCTCGGACAAGTAGTAGATCCACTAAAAGAAAGGCTCGAATCGCTCAAAGAGAAAATCGAAAACTCGGATAAGGAGCAAGCAAGGCTCAACGGGCAAATGGGAGAGAGAATCAAAAATCTTATGGAGCAGAGCGATGCCACACGAAAAAGCGCAGAAGAACTTGCCAATGCCCTAAAACATGGAAGTAAGGTACAGGGCGACTGGGGCGAGCAAAAATTAGACGAACTACTTTCCTCTCAAGGACTTATAAAAGGTATTCACTACGATATTCAAGAAACGCTTTGCGACGCATGCGGAAACACCATAAAAACACCTGAAGGTAAAACACTTAGGCCAGATGTCATAATACATCTTGACAAGACTAGAGAAGTCATAATAGACTCTAAAGTATCTCTTACCTCATACATTGATTATGTCAATGCCACCACTGAATCAGAAAAGGCGGCTGCGTTAAAATCGCATATAGAAAGCATAAAAAAACATATAAAAGAGTTAGCGGCAAAGGATTATTCTTCATATATAAAGCCTCCTAAGCAGAGTGCAGGATATGTAATAATGTTCGTACCTATATATGGAGCGCTATGGTCGGCTTTAAACGAAGATACTCAACTATGGAGAAAAGCAGCAGACATGAACGTGTATATGGCTGATGAACAGAGCCTTTACAGCGTACTCCGCATAGTAAATCTTACTTGGCAGCAGATTGCACAAGCTCAAAACCATCAGGAAGTTTATGACATAGCTCACGAAATAGTGGAAAGAGTAGCCTTATTTAAAACAAAATATGAACATATAGGCAAATCACTGGGCGATGTTCAAAAAGAATATGACGAATGTATGAAGCGTTTGGATGATCGAGGTCCCACTATAATCAATAGTGCTACAAAACTTATACGGCTAGGCACCAAGAATAGTGAGAAACATCCACTCGAATTGCCTGAAGACTAACACGCTCCATTTTTACTACATTATTCTGAGACGTTTTCCCCAAAAAAGAAATAGTCATTTTAACTATAATTTCACATTTATTTGCTAATTTAGCGCCACTATTAGCTCAGAAAACATTATTAAAACAATAACTACTTGTATCAATTAATGAGCAACAACTTGAAAAAATTGTGGGTAGCGACGATAGCCGCACTTGCAATCAGTGTTAGTTTTTCTAACGCACAAGCACTTAGGACCATTACGGGTATCGTAGTGGATGAGTCTAACCTAGGTATTCCCGGTGCTTATGTAGTCGTGAAAAACGAAACACGAGGATCCATTACCGATGTCGATGGTAAATTCACCCTTGACGTCAAAGATAGCGATATTCTCCAAGTAACCTTTTTAGGTTACCAAGATCAGGAGGTTAAAGTCGGTAATCAAACCTTTATAACCATCAAGATGGTCCCATCGGAAGACATGCTTGACGAGGTTACTTTCGTGGCCTATGGCGCACAGCGTAAAGCAAGTGTCATCGGCTCCATCAGTACTATTAAAGCAGATGCCCTTTCCAGTCCAGCAGGACAGCTCTCAACAGGATTGGCCGGAAAACTGGCCGGAGTCGTGTCCATGCAGAGAACTGGCGAGCCTGGTGCCGGATCAGACTTCTGGATTCGAGGTGTGAACACCTTCGGGGCCAATTCAAAACCACTTATCCTCGTCGATGGTGTGGAACGCGACATGGATCTTGTAGACACCGAAGACATCGCTTCTTTTTCCATTCTTAAAGATGCCACAGCCACAGCTCTTTATGGTGTGAGAGGGGCCAATGGTATTGTGCTTATCACAACCAAACGTGGACAGGAAAGCAAGCCACAAGTTAATTTCAAGGCAGAATATGGACTTACTCAACCTGTAAAGGTTCCTAAACTAGCCAACACAGAACAGTGGATAGACTACTACAATGAACTCTATGTAGATTCAGGAAGCGAACCGGTAATAGACGATTATCAAAGGGAAATGTATCTAAGCGGAGCTGATCCCGACCTATATCCTTCTGTAGACTGGGTTAACACTGTCTTTAAAAATATGGCTAACACCGAAAGGGTCAACATGAATGTTACGGGTGGAACGAAAGGTGTGCGCTACTATGTGGGAGCTTCCTACTACATGGAAGATGGTATATTCAATGTAGTAAAGGACAAGGAATATTCTAAATACGACAATCAGATTCGCTACGATAAATTCAATTTCCGCTCCAATGTGGATATAGACATAACAAAAAGCACTGTTCTCGCCTTGTCTCTTTCCACTCAATACTACACTAAAACCACACCAGGACAGAGCCTTGCAGATATCTATGCATACACTATGTACTCTACTCCGATAGCATCTCCTCCAGTATTCAGCGATGGTACTCTTGCCAATCCGGAAGGTGGTTACAACCCTTACCGCATGCTTAACTCTTCTGGATACAAAAGGGCGACAAACATCGTGGCTCAATCCCTTATATCCCTTACTCAGGACTTTTCAGACATTATCACTAAAGGACTTAAAGCCAATGTAAAATACTCTTGGGATGCAGATAATGGAAATATTTTGGGACGGATATTGAATCCTACTCTTTACTACACTACAGGTCGCGACGACGATGGAAATCTAATCTACAAGCCTTGGAATGAAGGTACGAATTATATGTCACTATCCAGATCTAACTCCAGCTGGACCACGACAAATCTCGAAGCGAGCCTTACATACGAAAGAGAATTCAATTACGCTCATAATGTAAGCGGACTTTTGCTTTTCAGTACTCGCAACAAATACAATAATGTTCCAGCTACATTCGAGCAGTCATTTGCATATAAGAACATGGGACTCGCCGGACGAGCAACATACTCATACAAAGATCGTTATTTCGGAGAGTTTAACTTCGGATATAATGGTTCAGAGAACTTCGCTCCTGGAAAACGTTTCGGATTCTTCCCATCTATAGCTGTAGGTTACATGATCAGTAACGAGCCTTTCTGGGACCCGATTAAAGAGAGCGTAAACCAGTTAAAATTCAAAGTGTCTTATGGTAAAATAGGTAACGATCAAATCGGTGGTTCAAGACGATTTGCCTACAACTCTACCATCAATACATCAGCAGCTGGATTTACATTCGGAACTACTCCTATTGGAATTACCGGTATCACAACCGGTGAAGTAGGTAATAACTCCGTTCAATGGGAAGAGGCATTAAAATTCAACGCAGGTATAGAAGTAACCCTGCTTCATGACCTATCTTTTCAGATCGATTATTTCTCCGATCACCGTAGCGGTATTTTCATCGAACGCCAGAGTACACCTCCTACCGTAGGCCTTAATAAAGAACAATGGGTTAACCTCGGGGAAATGGAGAACAAGGGTGTAGATATGAGCCTTCAATACGAACATAACTTTGGAGATTTGTATGTATCCGCTCGTGGAAACTACACATTTAACCGCAACAAGAAACTCTACGATGACCTTCCAGATCAAATATGGCCATATCAAAACCTTACAGGATTCGCTTATAACCAACAATTTGGTCTCATAGCAGAAGGGCTTTTCGAGAGTCAGGAAGATATTGACAATTGGCCTAAACAGGACTTTGGCGATGTGCGTCCGGGAGATATAAAATATCGCGATGTCAATGGTGACGGCGTTGTAAACACATTCGATAAAGTAGCTATAGGCTATACCACTATACCTGAAATCAACTATGGTTTCGGCGTTAGCCTTGGATATAAAGGCATCGACTTCTCAATGTTCTTCCAAGGGGTAGCCCATGTTACACGTATAATCGGCGGACAGAACCTATTCGGAGCATCTTCACAGATACATAAATTAGGGCAAATCTACGAAGATGTAGCTCTCAACCGCTGGACTCTCGAGAACCAGAATCCTAATGCTCCGTATCCTCGTCTTTCACTTAATAAGGTTGAAAATAACCAACAGGCATCTACCTATTGGCAGAGAGATATGAGCTTTATGCGACTTAAAAACATGGAAATAGGATACACCATTCCTAAAAAGATCACTAAAAAGATTGGTTTATCCACTGTACGCTTATATGCACAAGGTCTCAACCTATTGACTTTCTCTAAATTCAAACTTTGGGATCCGGAGCTTGACTCAAGTTATGGTAACGTTTATCCTACCATGCGTACTTATACTTTCGGTGTAAATCTCAACTTCTAATGAATATGAAACATCTAAAAAACATTATATTAGTATTAACGGCATCCATTGCGTTGAGTTCATGTGATGGTTTCTTCGATGTAGATTTGAAAGACCAAGCTACACTTGAAGAAGTATTTTCACAAAGCACTACGACGCATAAATACCTGGCACACTGCTACTCTTACATTCCTATAGATGAAGAAATCGTGGGTAGCGATGGATGGACAGTAGGCCGCAGTGATGAATCGCGTTACTCATGGTACCAATGGGTTTACTATGAACTATATCGAAATGGCAGCTACTCCAGTGCCACTCCCAGCAGCACGACCTACTTCAATTTTTTTAGTAAATTCTACACGGGTATAAACCAATGCACCATCTTCATTGAGAATGTGCATAGAGACTTGCAAGATAGCGAAGCTGTACGCAACTATATGTCATACGAAGCCCGTTTCCTAAGAGCTTTCTACTACTATTGTCTTTTCCGACAATACGGACCAGTCTATATTTGGGGAGACGCTCCTGCTGATGAAGGTATATCACCTAACGATTGTGACAGACACACCGTAAAACAAAATATTGACTTTATGGTTAGTGAATTGGATAAGTGCATAGAAAACCTCCCTATGAGCGTAGGTGAACTAGAGAGCGAAGCCAATTACCAAGGCCGTGCCACTAAGGGTGCAGCCATGGCACTTAAAGCTAGGATCCTGCTATGGGCAGCCTCGCCACTTTATAATGGAGGTGCTGACTGGCTCAAAGGTATTAAGAACATATATGGAGATGAAATATTCCCTTCAGAAGAAGATCCTAATCTATGGGAAGAGGCAGCCAAAGCTTCAAAAGCCATAATAGATCTTCAAAAATGGGAACTATGCAAGGCTAAAACAGCATCCGGCGATGCTTTCACCGATGGCTTCAATGCATATCAGAGAGTAACTTTCGATCCATGGAACGAAGAGACTATTTGGGGCTGGTGGAAAAGGACTTCCTCAGCATACAACTATATGGGAGGTGCAGGTGCACTCTTAGGTTGCGCTTGCCCTAATTTCTCAGATAAAACCATTCTTTGGGGATTCGGTGGTATAGCACCTTCACTCAAATTGGTGGACACATACGCCATGTTCGACTCTGGACGCTTCCCTGTTACAGGATATGAAAAGAACAGTAATGGTAATGACTACTCTCGCCCTATCGTAGATGCTTCATCTGGATACCAGGCAACAGGATGGACTGAAGGATATAATCAGCCTGTAAATGCCCCATGGGCGCCTGCTTTCAAAGCGCATAACTCTACCATTGGACGTGAGCCACGTTTTTATGCCAGCATACTTCCTAACGGATACTATTGGCCGGATAAAAACATAAAGAAACGCTTCACCTGCTACAGCGGAAAAGAGGCGACTGCGCCATGGGCAGCCTCTGGAAGTGCCGTTCGTGTAGGATATGCTTGGGTTAGATTCTACCCTGTCGATCATCCGCTTAAAGTCCAGACAGACTACACAGGCTTAAAGCACGTATATCCGGCATTCCGTATGGCTGAAGTATATCTAAACTACGCCGAGGCATGTAATGAAAAGCCTGTTCGCGATGAGGCAGAAGCACTTAAATATCTTAATAAAGTACGTGAGCGCGTCGGACTTAAAAAAGTGGAAGATGCTTACGACGATGTGATCGGAAATAAAGAACTTCTTAGAACTTTGATTAAAAAAGAGAAGATGGTGGAATTCGCTATGGAAAATATGCGCCACTATGACGCATGCCGTTGGCTCGACGCCGAAGAAGAATATCCATGCGACAACTGGACTCTTAAATGTAAGGCCGACAATTACGAAGACTCTTACACTAGAGTTACCGACGAATTTATCGGCACCCCGGCCAAGTTCAGCAAGAAGGACTATTTCTTCCCTGTATATTCAGGCGATCTTGCTAAAATGCCTAAATGGACTCAAAACTATGGTTTTTAATAAGAAATCAATATGACGAACAAATTCATACTCGCATCCATCACACTAGCAGCCTTGACTATATGTGGCTGCCAGCATAATTTGGAGCACAATATGGTGCCTGATAAATTAGGCTTCTCGTATACTTCGCAGCTTCAGCAGCCATCGGTTTTTAACGACGGCATGGAAGTAGCTGTCATAAAAAGCGGAAAAGGAAATTCTTCTGCCACCCTTAGAATAGAGCGTCTCACCGAAGATGAATTAAAAAAGTGGTGCATGAATAATGGAGCCTATACCGAAACTATTAACGAAGAGACCAAGGAAAAAACGATTACCCTCTCTTACGAATTAGCGCCGGAAATTAAATACGAAGTATCAGAAGAAGAACTGAGTTTTGCCGCTAGTGACATTCGTAAAACATTTAAGGTGAATTGGAACACGACATTTTTTGCCAATTCCTCTAAAAACAATAATGAATATGTAATAGGGTTCAAACTAGTGGATTCCTCTATCGAACTAGGAGAAAATAGAGATACCCTAATAATACATCCAGCTCTTAGTCATATAAGTTTTAAGGATAAAGACCTAAAAACTGTCTTTCCTACATCCAAGGACTCAGAGACCATCAACGAATATGAAGCAGAAGTGAACCTTGACAAGGCTGTACCATCCGAAGATGTCATCGTAGAATTAAGTGTGGATAACTCCTACATCGAGCAGGAAAGTTTAATTAAGAATAAAGAATACAAGGAAGCACCACAAGGACTGTTTTCATTTGTCAACAACACAGTCACCATAAAGGCTGGAGAGACAGTATCCCACTTTAATTACAAGATTGACCTTACTGTACTTTATAACGAAGAGGGAAAATTCAAAGAAGAAAATGTAAACTATATGATTCCTATCGTATTCTCTAAAAAGACGCCAGAACTTCTCGGCTCGGGAAAAGCACCGATAGGATATGTGGTGGTTATGGTATTAGACGATGATGTAGTTATACCACCTGATGGTCCTACAAGCCTTATCCATGGGCCTTGGGAGATTTTGGAAGGAAAGGATATGCATATCGGAGCGGATCCCCTATGTACAAATCCTAATTGGTTTGGTAATTATAACCCAACCAAACTTGTAGACTGGACTTTCGGCTTTGGAAACGACAACGATGCTTCAAAAAATGGTTATTGGGGTTCATATTTCTGGACACCCGTACCATTCCCTATGGTATTCGTGTTCGACACAGGAGCAACCTACACCTTCAATAGATTCTACAAGGTGGATGCTGATACTTTCCAAGGGCAATTCAGAGACTTCGAAGTATATGTGGCAAACGAATATGTAGGAACTGATACCAACTGGAAACTCGCATGCAAAGGAAAAACCGACTTCAAGGGCTGGAAAGACTATAAATTAACAAAAAACAGTGATGGTACCCAAGACATTGATAAGGTTCTAGAAATGTTTTCATATCCTATTCCTGCAGATATAGAAGCAGAAGGTAGTGAGTTTAACTACACCCGCGGTCGCTACATAAAACTAGTTATAACAGCAAGTTCTAAGGTGAGCAGTAAAGATTGTGGATATATAATGGAATTCTATGCCGATGGTTGGTCGATGTAGATTATTAATTGTGCTTTCCCTCTCTTTGATAACATTTTCCTGTGTATCAAAGGGAGGAAAGCCCTCTTATGAGGCAAAACCTGCCTTGAGAATAAGCCCCATAGAAGTGTCTTCCACTCGTGGGACTTTTCTTATAGAAAGCATAAATGCCACTGGCGTGGATCTGCTCTGTTTAAAAAGTACAGAAGCAGCACCTAGCACAGAGGAAATAATTCTCAAAGGAAACCATTGTCTAGATGGCGAATACGAAATTACTGGACTAACATCCGAGTGTAACTATATTCTTTATGGAGTAGCTAGCAATAGTACTGGGAAGAAAAGTAATATATACAAATTGAAATTCAGCACCATCACTGGACCAGAAAAGTTATATGATTGGGAAAAAAATCGCAACGAAAAGCCCAAATATAGTAATCTGGCATTATGTTACGGAGGCTCGGCACACCGGACCCCCTTCCTATGGGATGAAGATAGGTTCGATCATCATGTTAGTTATACCGATGTAGAAGGAAAAATGCATTGGCTTTTCGATGCGTTCCTTGCCATAGAATTTGTAGACACTAAAAACAACATGTCTTATATGCTTGGTAATGGACGGCCTTCCGCTGATAAAGATTCGTGGATAGAATTGATGGATTATTGGTTTGATAGGGAAAATGGGTTTGCCGCATTAGACCGTTCTGTCGAAAAGGCAGCCGAGAAAATGGGCAATCCAAAGACAGGTCGTAAAGTAATTATCACCCTTCCCGATCCTATTATCTATCAAAACTTTAAAGATATGAACTCCAGCACAACCTATTGGGGCTTCATAGATGGAAAGCAGATGGATTTCAAAAAACCCGTTGATAGACTTGCTGCCATGAAATGGTACATAGATGAAGTGCGTGATAGATGGGATAAAGCTAATTATAAAAACCTTGAATTCATAGGATTTTACATTATAAGCGAAGATCTTGCAATTCCCGGATATGGATGGAGTCCGGAAATCAAACACTGGGAAGACATATATCCCGAAATCAGCAACTATATACATGCTTGTAACGAAACCCTTACATGGATCCCCTATAACTCTGCCGGAGGTCATCAACTTTGGAAACAATTCGGTATCGACTATGCAATGATGCAGCCGAATTATTTCTGGCACTCGGAGTATGATATGAATTCCTACATGGCTATGGTTCTAAGTGAAGGACTGTCAATGGAATTCGAGTTTGATAAAGCGATACTGGAGAAAAATAGTGATTCCTACGGATATCGCGCACGATTCTATGAATATATGTCCATGTGTAAAAAAATGAATCTCTATGGAAAAAGAGAATTATCCTATTACTTCGGCACTAACGACTTTTACGAACTAAGCGCGTCAAGCTATCCTAAAGATAAGCAATTATATAATGACCTATGTCTTTTCATAATAGGTAGCATCCACTAAGTAACCTTTTTAAAAAAAATAAAGATGAAAAATCACAATATAAAACATTTTTTCACCCTAATGACCATCCTTGCGCTTTCTGTATGCGCGTGCAACTCAGATCCGGAAGTCAAAGCTGCGAAGGATTTGGCCCAAAGAGTGATTCCCAAGCACTCTTCTCATATAAAGTTCGTACATCTTGAAGATAGTACCGACTGTTTTACACTTGAAAGCAAAGGAGACAAAATAGTAATCGGAGGCAACAACGCTAACTCCATGGCTTTCGGACTCAATTATTATCTAAAGAATTACTGCCTTACTACGGTATCATGGAATGTCGCTGACCCTCTATATATGCCAGAAAAACTTCCTTCTGTTCCGGCGAAAATTTCTCATGAAGCAAAAGCAAAAGACAGGTTCTTTCTCAACTACTGCACTTATGGTTATACTATGCCTTGGTGGGGATGGAAAGAATGGTCGTGGATGATAGACTGGATGGCCCTTAACGGAGTTACTCAGCCACTTAACATCACAGGAGAAGAAGCGGTGATGATGAAAGTGTGGGAGCATTTCGGACTTGAGCAAGACGAAATAAGGGAAAGTTTCACCGGGCCTCCATTTCTTCCATGGAATAGGATGATGGATATTGACCGATGGAAAGGTCCACTTCCTCAAAAATTCATTGACCGACAGAAAGCCCTTCAGATAAGAATCCTTCAACGCGAACGCGAACTGGACATGAAACCTGTCCTTCCAGCATTCAATGGCAAGGTTCCAGCAGCATTTGCCAAGCGTTACCCTAAGGCACATATAAAGGAAGTGACTAAATGGGATGGCTTTGAAGATGAATATGGATGTTGGTTTTTAGACCCGGGTGATCCACTGTTTGCCGAAATACAAAAGGTATGGATCGAAGAACAGACCAAGATGTATGGTACTAGTCATGTTTATGGACTTGATATTTTCAATGAAGTAGATTTCTTTGAAGACATAGAAGGCGATGATTGGGATCCAGAGGTTTTAGCCCGCATTTCACATCATGTTTATGAAACTCTTGAAGCAGCTGACCCACAGGCAGTTTGGCTACAAGTTGGATGGATGCTTTATTTTGATCAAAAACACTGGAAACCGGAAAATGTAAAAGCTTATCTAAAGGCTGTTCCTGATGGGAAAGTCGCTATGCTGGATTACTTCTGCGATGAAGCAGAGATTTACAAAATCAACCAGAATTTTTATGGACAGCCTTACTACTTCTGTTTCTTAGGAAATTTCGGTGGCAATACTAACTTATCTGGAGATTTTCACGAGCTTAGTCGTCGAATTTCTGATGTATACCAATACGGAGGAGACAATCTGATGGGCTTAGGTGGAACACTCGAAGGATTCGGTGTAAGCCAATGGCTCTATGAATATGTCTTGGACAGAGCATGGGATTTAGAGCAAAGTGACGAGCAGTGGCTTAAAACACTTGCCAATAGACATGTGGGAAAAGAAGATCCAAGCATTCAAAATGCTTTCAAACTACTTGCAGACGAAATATATGTAAAGACCACTTATTCAGGTATATGCCCTATAGCATGCATTCACCCATGCCTGGAGGGTCATTGGAGATGGACTACGCTTCCTGAAGTTCCTTATACATTTGAACAAATCGCAAAAGTGTGGGCGCTACTACTAGAAAGCCCATACGATACGGATTGGTACAAATTCGATGTTGTAAATATAGGATCCGAAGTTATAAAATTAGCATTTCCTTCTGAAAGAGATGCCTTTACCCAATGTTATTACAAGCGAGATCTTGAAGGATTGAAAAGACATGCGGATAACATGAGGCATCTTTACGACCTCTGGGAAGAATTGCTTTCGTGCCATAGTGCATTCTCGCTTAAAAACTGGATAGATCAATCTAGAAACTGGGGAGATACACCACAAGAAAAAGATTACTACGAGAATTGCGCCCGTGTTATCCTTACCTCATGGGGTGGCACAGGTCAACTTACCGATTACGCCAATCGTCAATGGAGCGGGCTTGTACACAACTACTACCGCGCAAGATGGGAAATGTTCTGGAAAGAAATTATAGCCGACGTAGAAGGTACAGGACCAAAATTCGACCAAAAAGCATTCGAAAAACGCGTAAGAGAGTTCGAATTGGCATTCGGAGAACCTTCACATAAGCTTGAATGGACTGAATCAGACAAAGATGCCTACAACACTGCATGCAAAATAGCATGCGAATTAGGAATAATCGACCGCTCGTCAATTTCAATTGTACCGGAACCATCAATAGTTGTTAAAACCCATGGAAATATCCCATTAAGTGCAGATGCTGCCATCTTTGCCAGTACCCCTGAATTAAAAGAACTCATTGGCACATTCAATGAATTGAATGACAAATATGGAGCAAAAGTGTGGAAGAGTGCTTCTAACGAGAAGAAAGCACAACTGGTTCTTTATCTTGACTCTACCCTCGAAAAAGAAGCATACACATTGGATAGCAAACCCTTTGAAGGGAAAATAGAAATCCGCGGAGGCTCAAAGCATGGCGTATGGAATGGACTCATGACGATACTTCAACTCACCAAACAGAATCCAAATCAGATACACGGAATGCATATAGAAGACTCCCCAGCCTTTGGATATCGAGGAGCGCATTTCGATGTATGCCGACACTTCTTTTCAGTCGATGAAGTTAAAGACTACATAGACATACTTGCGCTACATAAGATAAATACATTTCATTGGCACCTTACAGAAGATCAAGGTTGGAGGATAGAAATAAAAAAATATCCTAAATTGATCGAAGTCGGATCAAAACGAAAGGAAACCCTGATTGGCCCACTGTATGCAATGATAGGATACGATGGCATACCATACGAAGGACACTATACACAGGAACAAGCTCGCGAAGTCGTCGAATACGCCGCAAATCGCCAGATTACAGTAATACCAGAAATAGAGATGCCTGGTCATGCTCAAGCTGCTCTTGCCAGTTATCATGAACTTGGCTGTCTAGGAGCAGAACATGACTACGAGGTTTGGACAAGATGGGGAGTAAGTCCTGAATTATTCTGCGCTGGAAAAGAAGAGACTTTCAAATTCCTAGAAGATGTACTTGATGAAATATGTGAAATATTCCCTAGCGAATATATACATATAGGCGGAGATGAAGCTCGTAAGACCCGCTGGGAAGCTTGCCCGGCTTGTCAAAAAAGGATAAAAGATGAAGGTCTAAAAGATGAAAAAGAACTGCAGAGCTATTTTATAAGAAGAATCGAGGATTACCTTAATACTAAGGGGCGTAAAATCATCGGATGGGATGAGATTCTTGAAGGTGGTGTTACAAAAACAGCAACTGTAATGTCATGGAGAGGGACAAAAGGTGGAATAGAAGCTGCTAAATTAGGCAATGACGTAATAATGACGCCATCTACCTACTATTATCTCGATCATTTTCAAACGGCTGATCCCCAAAAGAATGATGAGCCACTAGCCATAGGAGGTTATACTTCTCTAAAGAAAAGTTATAGTTTTGATCCTTTTGATCAACTTACACCAGACGAAGAAAAATATATAAAGGGTATTCAGTGTAACCTCTGGACTGAATATATCCCTGATTATAAACAAGCTCTACACATGTTACTCCCTAGGCTTGCTGCACTTAGCGAAGTGGCATGGAGCGATGAACACAGAACCTCTTATGAAGATTTCGTAAAACGCATTGAAGATTCACTTATACCTCTATATAAAAGTAGAAACTATAACTATGCAGATTATGCATTTCAAAATCCACCAATAGAATGATGTTCTTAAGTACCTTACTTTCAGCTCTTGTTCTTTTAAGTCTGAACAAAGCCGATGGAGTTTATCAAAGCGGAGACACGGTTCGTGTCTACGCTAGTGAAAACAACGTCACAACACTCGTTCATGAAAAAGTCTATACTGGGCCACAAACCATCAAATTCGAATACGCTGATACCGAAATAGGATGGATAGTAGATCCGCAGGATTTTAAGCAGGCCATTCCATGTCCAAAAGACTTTGATAAATTCTGGAACAAAGAAAAAAGAAAAATGAGACGACTACCTATGAATGCCGTCTTAAAAGAAGTCCATGTAGAAGGAAAGGACAACAAAAACTTTATCTGTTATGAGATGACTCTTGATTGCGTAGATAATACTCCTGTACGAGGCTATATAGCTATGCCTAGGAATGCTAAGAAAAAGTCGCTACCAATCGTAGTATTCATGCATGCAGCTGGCGTCAGTGGAAACTGGTGTAGAAGTAACCCAGCTCAAACCATGGACATGGCGGCATGGGGCAATGGAGCTATTTGTGTAGATTTCAATGCTTTCGGCATGCTTAACGACCAGGATGAGCAGTATTATAAAGACCTTGAGAACGGAGAATTGAAAGATTACTCCAGAAGACCATCAGATAGCCCAGAAACATTCTTCTTCAAGAATATGTATCTTCGTGCAGTAAGAGCTCTCGATTTCACCTGCACTTTAAAAGAATGGGACGGAAAAAGGGTATTGGCCTATGGACAGAGTCAAGGAGGCGCACAAGCTTTCGCTCTTGCCGGTTTAGACAAAAGAGTGAGTGCTGTGGTAGGAATAGTCCCGGCATGGTGTAATAGCGCCGGAAGTGTAACCCCAGCAGGAGAAGATAGTTGGCCATTTGTATTCAAACAATTTGCAACAAGTGAGCAAGGGATTGCCGTAATGAAATATTTTGACGGATGCAATTTTTTGGCACGAAGTAAGGCTAAGTTTTGGGTGGAAATTGGCCTTATGGACAGGACCTGCCTACCTTCCGCCATTTATGCAGGGCTAAACGTATGTCCAAGTAAAGACATAACCATCAAACCCAGCCCGTATCGTTACCACGATGAGCCAAAGCCACGATATTGGAAAGAGTGGCACGACACTATTTGTAAAGAACGATATGAATGGATAAATGACTATCTAAAATAAAAGAGAGGGCCTTTAAAAGGCCCTCTTTTAGTAACTTGAAACAAATAAGTTGCGTCAGATTAGCATTAGATTTTCGAGGAACCAAAAAGATTTACTAAGATGATGCAGGTTATTTTTTTTAAAGTAACTTAATAGTATTTTTCTTCTATTTTTTTAAAGCTATATGACATCTCGTGACGCTGAGATTCCGTGGCCTTAGGAAGTACCAAAGAAAGAATTCGCGCTTCAAGTGGATCTTTTGTGCGAACAGAAAACAGCCTGCCGTCATCGACATGAGAAAAAGCAACAGCTTCATTTTTTACCTCTATAGACTCTATTTCTTCTGGATTTCCTATTGTATACGGCCACGAGTCACAAAATGGCTTATGACCTAAGGCATAAATCTCCTGATCTCCAAAATTCAAAAAAGCATCTTTTACCTTGCCTTTTTTTATGATGTTCACTATATTCTGTAGAGCATATCCTATGATAAAACCAGAAAAATCCAAATACTGATTATCTCCGTGTGAAACATTGAAAAGGCCCTTAGTCTTGATTAAATAAGACTCACATATATTAAGAGCCTCTTTCATCATTTCACTTGTTTCTATATCAACCTTTGAAGCATTCAACACAGAAACTTCACTATCTTTACGACTACCATCAAACACCTTTTCTAAAGACGATAGTACTTTAACAATCTCTTTCCATAAAGTATAAGACTTATTTTCAGGAAGTCCCACTAAGGAAACATCAAGCCACGAACCGAAAATATCATCGACTCTTGCTTTCAAAAGAGAAGTACTAGCAAGATATGTACTCTGTGTTTTCATAATGTTATAATTTTACTTCTTCTTATAAAAACCCATAACTGAACCCACTGCGCGATTCTCAGTGCCACCCGAGGTATTGCTTAAAAGTGAATTCTGGCGAGTCCCAAGTACGGTCATAGCAGTAGAACCACCTCCATCGAAATTAACAGCACCGACACAGCCCAATCCTTTCATTATCTGGGCTATTTCTACTATGCTTGCACCTTTACTTGCAGTTATACGGCCATCGCATACAAGTAGTATTATCTTACCATCTTCTGTGTAACCCACTGCTGTACGATCTGGGGTAATTGATGAATTCGTGAAAATGTCACTTGCAATAATTTCATAATTACGCACGAACTTTCCATCTTCCATGGTAACATCCGTAACCACCTTTCCATTCTTAACTAGAAGTGGACCAGCACTCATAGCATAATATGGATTCCAACTATGAGACTGTGTAGGATAATCAGCAGAAACAGCATCGTATGTGGCTTTTCCTTCGATATTCATCATAGGAGAATCGTAGTAATATGTTACATTCTCGCTATCCCTTGCAGCCCATACTGCAGATGGCTTTTGATTCTTATCAACACCGAAAGTCCCTCGAAGCGTAGGCATTCCTGTAGAAGGAGAAATAACACCCTCGCTAACATGGAAGTCTCCTGTCACGCCTGTTTTCATGTTAAAGTATCCGGCGTTTGTCATGACATAGTTTTCATCTGTATAGAATTCTTCTAGAGTTTTAGCCGTAGCACTAAACTCCATTCGGAATTCCACATTTCCTTTAGTTACATCAGCTATTGCATACCATGCATTGAAAGGCCTACCATTTAAATTATCTTCAGTCTTATAAACTTCGATATCCTTCGGCATATTGTCAAATTTAATCTCTTTCCAGTTAAATGAAATAGCTTCAGGCTCATTTTCCAACTTGATTTCAACCTCATTACTATATGTGACGCCTTTTTCAGTAACTGTATATGCTCTTACTTTATATGCCTTACCATATTCGATGCCCGTATTAGGTATGGCTTGATATAACCTTACAGTAGTGGTTTTGGGCCCATGTGCATGCGCATCTTCTATAGTAGGTGTATGATCCGAACTCCAACACAATCCCCACGACTTTTCAGGATAAGATTTAGATTTTCCGAGCGTGAAGTTCAACAAAGCAGAAGTAGGAGTATATTCCACCTCGGAAGAGAGTTCCGCTACTGGGAGAAGCGAATAATCAAAAAGAGCTATCTCCTTATAAATAACTTGAGAAGAAAGCATAGGGCCTCCACTTATGGCTTGAATGCCGATAGAATATGTCTGTCCTTGTTTTAACTCATCTTTAATTTCATAACTATTGGCATCTGCAGGAAGAGAAGCAATTTTTTTTACTTCTCCTTTCGCTGGTTTAACATAAACATCATAACCAACTTCATTATCACAGTTATCCTGCCAAGTCAAATTCACCTGCGATGAAAACTCTACCTGTTCGAGATTGAATTTCGTAGGGTTTTTTAACGGAGCATAATGTTTTTCTCCTTCTTCCTCTTTGGGAGTGCAAGAGAAAGAAAGCGTGGCCAAACATAAAACCACTAGTGAATTAATAGATCTCATAAAATATTAGTTGTAGTTTTGTTATTTTCTTATGGCACTATAAGCCTTTACCTTGACCTTTTTCTCGTTAGGGAGAGTCACAGTTCTATCTTCAGAACTCATATTAACCAAGATAAAAGTTTCTTTTCCCTTTACATTTAGCCATCGCGCCCCCATCACTACAGGATAAACCTCCCCTTCAAAAACAGTAATCGTCGGCAAAACTTCAGGAAATTCCAATTCCGAGAGAAATCTTCCACCATAAAAGACATCATGATTTCTAGAACGGAACCTCCCTAAAGTACGTAAAAATTCTATTTCAACTTCATTACTACCATCAAAAAGCCACTCTGGCTGAACCCAACCCAACTGAGATCCCCAAAGTAGGCTTCTAGCATTGTTATAAAGGAAATGCCCATCATTTAATTCCCTATGATAGTAATTTAAGCCACTATACAAAACTCTATCTGAATAAATTAAAGGGAAAACCGGCAGCATTTTTATCTGAGCGCTGTGAGGAGTATTCACCACCAATAGCATATCGAAAAGATCCATATAAACTTCCGAATTCTCCTCTGATGTAACAGCCTGGCCATCGGTAAAAACTTCTTCATTAAGCCTTGTTAAAAGTTTTCTGTATGATTCCGGCCACCAACTTCCTGCTCCCTTTGCATGAGGGTGGTTCGAAGCATAACATGGCTCACTGGCAGCAGCAGCTATTTGATCTATATAAACGCCATCTGTGCCTATACTATGTAATAAGGAATCCGTAAGTTCATATATCACCTCCTGCCATATAGGCGACGATGGACAAGTCACTGTATTAGGGACATTTGATGTAGGATAAATCTCGGTATAAAGCGAGCCATCCGGCTTTCGACAAGAAGCTAAATGACCTTTCCTGCTTTTATATGAGTCATTCGCCGGGTCCCATAAGCGTCCGTTTATATAAGGAGTCACATGAGCTCCCTTGGACTGAACTTCGTGAACCATCTCTTTGAAACCCGGCTTTGCCGGAAGATATTCTGGGTACATAGTGTCATACGCATAGTGATGCCAATGATACCAGTGTATCCCCAGCCCCTTGTCATAATAATCGACAGCCTTTCTAACAGATTCCACCACCTCTGGGAACATATTTTTCGGGCGCATCCATACATCAGCATTCTGTATCCATTGTGCAATATTTCTCTCTCTCAAAGGAGTATCAGCCCATTGAGCTGTCAGCACGAAAGGACGATACCATTTCAAAAGAGTCTGATCCCATGTTCCTTCATTAAAAGCAAATGTGGTCTCCCATGGAAGCTCAAAATGTCCATTATCAGTCCACGCATAGGATGTGGGAACCTTTTGTGAAAACACCAAATCCGACTCAGTTCCCTTTATAAAAAAATACTTACCTGCTCCACTTTTATCTCTTGACGAAAAAAAGTAACATCCTTTTTCACTATGTGTTAGAACAAACTGCATTCCCCCTGTAACAGAAGGATATCTTGTAGAAACAACTCCCCCATCACTTGGTATAGGAAATTCGGCACCAAAGCCCATAGGTAAAACAGCCTTACTGCCCTCTTGTCTTTCCACTTTAACTATAGGAAACTCCACTCCATCTACTATCCACCCTCTTGGTATATCAGCCGAAATAGACCACAATGGCAAGTCGCCGTCCATTCTCACTCTAACCCGAATTTCATTCGTTTCTATTCTGTCAAGTGTAATATTCCAGCTCATCCATGCTTGCTGCCCGTCTTCACTGATGGTAATGCCTTTAAAACGAGCATAGTCCGGAGTAAATTCTGGGCTCTCCCCTTGTGGCCCCAAGAAAGATATTTTCCAAGTCGGGGCTTCTTTGCCCAATACACTTTTTACATCCAAATTATCTATCACTGAAGCACTACTATTCCAAGATAATAGCACAAGGCTAGCCAGTACCCAAAATTTTCTCATTTCTATCTTCTTCGTTGTTTCATTTGCTGTTCTTGTAATTTCTGAGCCTCCTCAAGTCTCATCTGCCATTTGCTCTTAGGCAGTGGTTTCCCTTTAGAAGCTTCCACTTTTGCAAGCACATCTTTAGGTTTAACGCACCATTTCCTGATTATAAATATCTCTACCATAGATATCAACTGAGATATCAAGTAATAATAGCTCAAACCAGAAGACAGATTATTACATATAAAGAACATCATGATTGGCATCATCCACACGCTCATGAACTGCATAGACTTGGCCGAAGGATCATTCGATGCAGCCTGCTGTGATACTGTGAGTTTACTGTATCCCCACATAACTACTGCCATAAGCAAAGCAAACAATGACAGGTGGTCACCCAAAAGCGGAATTCGCATTCCGAAATCCACTATAGAATCGTATGCACTCAAATCTTCCGCCCATAGGAAGTGCTGCTGACGAAGCTCGATAGAAGCAGGGAAAAACCGGAACATAGCCCACAATATCGGGAATGTCAGCAAAGTAGGAAGACAACCTCCCATAGGGCTAACCCCGGCCCGTTTATATAAATCCATCGTGGCTTGCTGCTTTTTCATAGCATCCTCCTGCTTAGGATATTTCTTGTTTATATCCTCCATATAAGGCCTTAGAGCACTCATCTTTGCAGAAGAAGCATAAGACTTATAAGTGAATGGCAGCACCACTATCTTTATAATAAGAGTCATTATCAAGATGATAATTCCGAAATTCCCTATATACTTATGCAAAAAGTTGAACATAGGGATAATAAAATACTTCGTAAACCACCCTACGAGCCATCCTCCCAATGGTATAACCGATTCAAAATGATGGTCATACGACTTAAGAGTACTATAATGATTAGGTCCTAAATATATTTCAAGAGGAATCCGTGTGTCAGATCCGTTTGACAAGTCAAGACGCATATTTGCGTTACATGTCATCAAATTATGCTCCGGATTATCTTCTCCCAAATAGTTCACACTAAGCTCCCCCGAGGCAAATTGACCGGGAGCACGAACTATCATTGAGAAAAACTGCTGCTGAAAAGCGAACCATTCAAGATTAGAACTGATCTTTTTACTTGAACTACGCCCCCGTCCCATCTCTGAGGGTTTCTTATCGCCGGAAAAGTAATAATTCAATTTAGAATATTGACTTTCATTTTTATAGCCCTTCTCCATACGTGGAATCACGGTTGAGAAATCTACATCCACTGACCCCACTTGTCGAGGAATATTTTTCATATTCACAAAGGCCAATTCACTTCCCACCATATATGAGCCGGCTGTCAACGAGTACACTTGTTCTATATACCCGCCATCTTCAAAAGGAATTCTAAGAACTGCCAGACTATCATTGCTAGAAACGACATCAAAAGCGAAATTTTGCGTTTGAAGCCATTCTCCTGCATAAATATTCACATCGTAGTGATTATCTCCTGCCTTAAAAAGATACAAATCACTTCCGCCGTAATTAGTGTAATCCTTTAATCGTGCGGACCACAATTGCGCCCCTTTAGTATTAATCTCAAGGTCAAGTTTATCATTTGATAGGCGGATAATCTGTCCTTCAGCTTTTTTTCTCGCATCCAGTGTAGCATCCTTATATATATGCTCCGTCTCTTGCTCTATCCCTTTGCTATCTGAACTCACCGTCTGCACTGGTGCATTCGCAGCCTCGACTCTAGCTATCGAATCCTGCTTTGCTATCCATTCCGCTTCCTGTTTTTTTCTTTCGAGAAGCTGTTGTTCTGCTTGTTTTGACTGAAAAATGGTAAAGCCCACAAGGACTAAACCCATTAAAATAAAACCAATTAAAGAATTTTTATTCATACTTTTATTTCTGACTCCTGATCTTCTCCTCTATCGATTTCAACTCCTCCTTAGCCTGTTCTATTCTCTTTCTCATCTGAGATACCAAAGCCTCTGAATTACGAGAATTAGAGAAGAAGCCTATATTATTCTCATATGTAATTATATCCTGCTGTAAAGCATTATATTTACGCATGAGATCACTCTTAGTGTAAACAGGAGGGAAAACTTCATCCATAGCATCCTTATAAGCCTTTGCTATATTATCCTTCTCCTTAAATGGAACGAACCCTATCTCTTTGTATCTATTGGCAAATTGTTCCTTTGCCTTAGAAGCTGGCAACTCTTCCGTAGGCTTGAATGCCCTAATTTCTTCGATGAGCGCCTTCTTTGCCTTAAGATTAGAATAATAATCATTCTCAGGCTTAGCCTTGGCATCTCTTGAAGCAAAAAATTCATCACATGCTGCACGGAAGCGCTTCCAAAGCTGCTCTGATTTCTTCCTAGGGACAGCACCTATTTCCTTCCATTGTTTTTGTAAAGCAATGAATTGATCTGTCGTTTTCTTCCAATCTTCACTGCTTTTCAACTTTTCAGCCTGCGCGATCAAAGATTCTTTCTTTGAGATATTCTCTTCCATATCGCTCTTGATATTCATAAAGAACACACGCTTCTTTTCAAAAAACTTATCACAAGCTGCACGGAAGCGTTCATATATCTTCTGATTATCCTTTCTGGAAGCAAAACCTATGGTTTTCCATTTTGCCTGGATATTTTCTATTTCCTTAGACAAGTCATTCCACTTCCCTGCATCGGTAATATCCTCCTTATCAGCTATTTTCTCCACTTCTTCGCACAGTTCCTGCTTTGCAAGGAGATTAGCGGCAAAATCGGCCTTTAACCGCTCGAAATGCTCTTGATAATTACGCCTTATAACTGCAGTAGCGGCCTTAAATCTCTCCCAAATGCTTTCACGGTACTCCTTTGCAACGGGCCCTAAGTCCTTCCACTTCTCGTGAAGAATCTGAAGTGTATTGAAAGCACTAACGACATCATCTGATTGGGCCAATTCCTCCGCTTGTCTGCAAAGTTCTTCCTTGGCTTCCAGATTTTTCTTGAAATCCAAGTCTCTAAGTTCATGGTTTATTTGAACCATGTCGTAAAATCGTTCTTCCTGCAATTTATATGACTTGTTTACATCATTAAATTCACTTGCCGGAACAGGGCCTATTTCCTTCCACCGCGTCTGGATATCGTGTAGGGCCGGGAAAGCAGCTTGAACATTTTCACTATTGTCCACCAATTGTTTAAGCTCTTCTATCAGGGCCAATTTCTTTTCGAGATTAGCCTGCCTTTCTGCTTCTTGTTCTTTATTGAATTCTGCTTTTTCGCGCTTATAGTCTATATACACAGCCTTAAACTGTTCTTCTATTGCATTGAACTTTTCCGAGTCATATATACCATCCGCCTCAGCTTCGGCTTTGAGTTTCCCCAGCTGTTTATAAAATAGAGATTTTATATTCTCCACTTCCTTTGAACGTTCCATACGATCGTCCAAAGTGCCAATTCTCTTAAGTTCAACTACCAGTTCTTCAAGGTTAGGATTTTCAAGATCTGTTATCATATTGCAAAGGTTTTGGAAATTGGGCAAATATAGCAATTATTTTGGTAATTTTGCAAGAAAAATAGTAGTTGAAATATGCGTATAGACATCCTAACAGTGGTCCCCGAACTGCTTGAAAGCCCCCTTGGACATAGCATTGTGGGCAGAGCTACCAAAAAGGGGCTAGTGGAGATAAACGTACATAACCTGCGAAAATACGGAATTGGCCCGAGAAAAAATGTGGACGATTATTCGTATGGTGGAGATGCAGGTATGGTAATGATGATAGAGCCCGTTTATAAGATGATAAGCGAACTCAAAAGCGAAAGAGACTATGATGAAGTGATTTACATGTCTCCTGATGGAGAGCGACTAACGCAGGGCATTTCAAATGATCTTTCCCTTAAGGAAAACATTATTATCTTATGTGGGCACTATAAGGGAATAGATCATCGAATACGCGAGCATCTTATCACTCGGGAGATCTCAGTAGGTGACTATGTGGTTAGTGGCGGAGAAATACCGGCTGCGCTTCTGGTAGATTCGCTCGTAAGACTAATTCCGGGAGCACTTACCGATGAGACATCTGCTCTTTCCGACTCTTTTCAGGACGATCTTCTCTCGCCTCCCATTTATACTCGTCCTGCAGAATTTAACGGATGGAAGGTCCCCGAAGTGCTTTTAAGTGGCAATCCTAAACTAATCCAAGCTTGGCAAGACGAGCAAGCCTTAGAGCGGACAAAAAGGCTAAGACCCGAACTTATTAAAAAATTTTAAAAACTAAAAAATTTTTAATAAAATTCGTACGGAAATTTTGTATGTTTAAAAAATCGTAGTATATTTGCCTTCGGAAATGATAAACAACTCATCTTACAGAAATGTAAGAATTCTAACCAAAGATAATTAACCTTCTTAATAGGTAATACACTACTAACTAATCGATAAGGCTCGCAGAGATGCGAGCCTTTCAACATTATGGAATTCCATTATTTCTGTGACATAATAATATGTGTTTAAGCGTTAAAAGATTACTTTACACAGAACAAATACAGAACGGAATTTTGTTGAACCTGAAAAACACCTCTAAAGTCAATATGCCATGTAGGGGCCTCTATTAAGGGTAGCAGTTAAAGGTGAACATTTTTCGCGATCACCTTTAGGCCATACCCCTTCTGGAAGTACGTAGAATGATGGTCACACCTAAAGGTGAATTTCGCTTTAGGATGAGAATCCCTAATTCACCCAAAGTGGTCGAGCATACCATCCATATAGATATTTTTGAAGCAATATATAGACGAATACCTCTGCTGTATCTTTCAACTCCTAGATCAAGAACTTTAGAACTCAACTTAGAGGTGTTTCTGATGTCACATATTTAGGCTTTAGAATATTTATGCCTAAACACATACTTTTCCCCTTGACCCACTGGTTCTCGTTCCGTTCACAAGATACAAAAAGTCGGGCAGACTTTTACGCCTGCCCGACAGAAACAAGTGAAACATTATCAGTTTATTTTAGATTTAAATAACTTAATGCCATTAGTATCACATAAATCATAAAAGTCATTCTCATTTAATGGTCCATAAATAGAATTGTCATAACAGATGATGATCCAATAAATTATATTTTTAGTATGCTCATCTTTACCCCTAAGGAGAATATATTTATTAGTACTTTCAATGTTTTTTATTGTTACGTCATCTGGCGTAGAAAAATGCGTTAAAAAATTATAAATGTAGCCATAATCCGATTTATTAATGAGTATGCGTGTTTCGGCATCAGAGACCAACCATTTTTTATGATCCAATTCAATAACGCTAGCCCTATTTCCTTTAAAAACATACCCATTATTTATGGGAATAGTGTTCTTATTGCCGACAGAGTTTAAATGATAATAAATTAGAAATGCTATTAATCCACAAAAAACTGTCTGTAAAATAATTTGGAAGTATCTCTTTTTGAATACTTTATATAAAATTGAAAATAAAATTATAAGTATAATCAAACAAAAAATAATATGAAATAACATGTTATATCCCTATTTTCTAATGGTAATTTTATTGAATGGTTAATTTAGTTCAAAACAAGAAAAATTACCCACCTTATCAAGGAAAATTGGCGTTATCCCCTTGGCTGAACAATTATTTTGGAATTGTTCTATATTAAATGGTCCTTGTACTGCATTATCTACCTTACTTATTATCCAATATCGTTTTTGTAATTCTTCTGGTTTTATAGTATATTCATCAGGCAGATAATCTTTCCCCTTAAAAATAATGTAATCATCTGTATACTCAACTGCTGTTATTGTCATTCTTTCCGTTTGTATCCGAATATCGTGAGATAATATAAATCCGATATAATCATTGTACATAAATCCATTTATATTATCATATTTATATGTATCACATACTGGTTCGGCGCTACAAAATAGAAAACTATTTCCAAGGTCTATTGAATAACTCCACCCCCTTTGTTCATCACGATTATAACAATACCTTGCAATTGATATAGTGGCCAAAAAATAGCATATGATTATGACTAATATTGTAAATATTTTTTTCTTACTTATACATCTAAGTGTTAAGAAGAAAGACGCAACCTTCAAACAAAATACAGTAGAATTATTGGCCACATAATGCAACCAATAGATGGTTAGCCAAAATAATAAATTATAATCGTTTGAATCCATAAAAATTTATATAATATTTTTCCCCTTTTCCAGCTATTATACTCCCTATTTTGGTAATGCTATTTCTGGTTTTCGTTCTTAACGAAGAAGATGGATGCATATCAAAATCATATGTATCAGAATATGCGCGAATCTGATTATTCGGATATCCAACAATTTTTATACTACCATATACAAGCATATCCATTATTTTTTTACTTTCAGAAAAAAGAGAAATATTTCTTTCTTCGCCTACTTCTAGTGGGCTAAGCCTTGAAAAATCTATTTTGCTTAAA
>DJPX01000022.1:19216-19492 GCA_002438635.1 Bacteroidales bacterium UBA6401 | reverse complement strand
GTCACGCACATACTTTACCGGGGCAGGGAAGAGCGCATCCAAATCCGGCTTTGGGAAGAGATCCACGCCCTTAATCCGCCTCGCCTTGATGCCGGCATCCTTGATGGCCGCAAAGAACTTGCTTCTGGAAACTCCATATAGTGCCAACGCCTCCTCCAGCTTTATCGGCACGGAAAAATCTCCACTGTTCTCGGCAATTCCAATCCCGCTATCAGAAAGCAGCTCCGCCACAGAAATCCTCACAGTCCTGCTAGACACCCGAATCGGATGCAGCTC
>DJPX01000022.1:0-19150 GCA_002438635.1 Bacteroidales bacterium UBA6401 | reverse complement strand
AGCCGCATCCTTGATGGAGACATACTTCACCCCTTTCTCAACATCAGAAACCGGGGCAATCCTCTCCGCAACAACAGCCTCCCCGGCAAGCCGACGGACATCCCTCCGCCTTTCATTCGTCTTCTCCCTCCGGCACTTCTCGCAGCAGAAAACCTGTCTCCCGAAAGATCTCTCGAAGACCCTTCCGCAGTTTCGACAAACCGATGTTCCCAAAGTTCCCATAAACCCCACAAAACGCCACGCAAAATTTCCCAATCCACAGGAACGCACTTTTCAAGACCTCCGCACGGCACTGAAAGGCACTGATTAAGCCATTTTGTGTAAATCTACGTAAACCTATGTAAACTCGTCCAAGACAGCCGTACATTCCCGCCACTTGAACCACCGTGGTTCAAATGCGGTTCAAAAGTACCCGAAAAACCCCGAAATACAAAGAAACAAGCCGAAAAGTTATCCACACTCTCGGCTCTGAAACTCAACGATTTATCCCAAATAGAGAACTATTCTTCCGCTTGCTTTTACCCCATTATTTTCCGATGCAGAATTTTCCGAACACCTCTCCTAAAACGTCGTTTGTGGTGATGACTTCGGAGGTGGAGGCGAAGATGGAGTTAATGGCAGTGATGGCGGCGCGTAGGTCTTCGGCGAGAAGTTCATTGCTGATGCCTAGATCGAGAGCTGCTAAAACACGCTCTAGTTCAGCAATGGCTACATTAAGGGCTTCATAGTGTCGCGCAGAAGTTACAATTGTCTGGCTTTCAGTCTCTTTTCCGAATCCGCAACTATCGATTTCTTTCCGTAATTCCTCGATTCCTATCCTTTTCAAAGCCGATATCTTGACATCATAATGTATTTCACCCAATTTGCGAGAGAGCCCCTGAGTCTTCTCCTTCATATCGTAATGAATATTGCAATCCATCGCGCCCTCAAGGTCACATTTATTAAGCACCACGATCAATTTTTGATTATCGATAAGTGATGTGACTTCTTTCACAATTTTCTCACTTTGAGTGAAATCGCTAGCATCTATAAGGCAGATGACTATGGAAGAGCCCTTGATTTTCTCTAAACTTCTCTCTATGCCAAGTCTTTCGACCATTTCATCTGTTTCCCTTAGCCCAGCAGTGTCTATAAATCGGTAGCGTACACCACCCAGTACAATGCTTTCTTCGATTGTATCTCTGGTGGTGCCAGCAATATCTGAAACTATAGCTCGATTCTCGCCTAACAGTGCATTTAGCAGAGTGCTTTTTCCAGCATTCGGAGCCCCTACTATGGCAATTGGCACACCATTTTTCAGCACATTACCCACGCGGTAGCTGTCTCTGAGTCTTCCCATTCTTTGCACTGCGCTGTAGGCCAATTCTTTAAGGTGTTTTCTGTCTGCAAATTCCACATCCTCTTCGCTGAAATCGAGTTCTAACTCCACGAGAGCGGACAGCTGCAGCAGCTCGTCTCTTAATTTTTTGAATGCCAATGTATATTCGCCTCTTAAGTGCTTTTGTGCCACTATATTGGCTGCCTTGGAATCTGCCGCAATAACGTCGGCCACAGCTTCGGCTTGTGCCAAGTCCATCTTCCCATTTAGAAACGCTCTTTTTGTGAATTCGCCTGGCCCCGCCATTGTGCAACCTGCATTTATGAGTAGTTCCAAAGTCGTACTGACGATGTATTCCGATGCGTGAGTTGAAATTTCCAATGAGTCTTCTCCAGTATAGGATCGAGGTGCCCGAAACACACTGACTAGCACGTCATCAAGCAAGGAACCATCTTTTTCGTAGATACTGCCGAAGTGAATTGTGTACCCATTGGCCTGTGCCAATTTTCCTTTCTTCAAACGTATTATATTATCGGCCAATTCCAAACATCCCCTTCCGCTGACCCTTATTATCGAGATCGCTCCTGTGCCAGGGATAGTGGCTGGTGCGCAGATTATACTATTGAATTCCATAATTATGCAAAATTTGCAGTGTAGTTGTTCGCCTCAAGTAACATTCAAAAATAGCCTATATTATATCAAGAAATCTTTTTGGCCCATATTCATTTTTTTGTTGGCCATGTACCAATGGCGCATTCCTTTTTAGAAAATAGACCTATCCTTTAGAATTTTACACTAATCTGGTGTAGTTATTTTTTAGTTACTAAAATATACAATCGCAAAACCTAGATTTGCAGCGCGTTGTTTGCTCTAGATTGCAAACACAAAAATAGTATAATTATGCCGATAAAGAAAGGTTAGAAACCATCAAAAGACACCTATTCTCAAAAATTATGATAAACCTCAAGTATTGTCTTTAAATTTGGAAAAGTGGGGGTCATCAGCTGGACTTCGTCAGGTTTCGTTGTACGGACAAGTGGGCAATGAAGGAGTCATAAGGAAACCCCTGTGCATTATGCATAAACATTTTGAAGCCTATTAGTAACTTGAAAAAAATAATTTGTATCAGATTAGTAAAAGATTTTCGAGGATAGATCTGGTAACGAAAAAGTAGTGTACTGGTGGTGCACGACTGATGAGAAAAGAATATAGACCAAAAAGATTACCTAAGATGATGCAGGTTATTTTTTTAAAGTTACTTAACATCAGAAACACCTCTGAGTTGAGCTCTAAAGTTCTTGATCTTGGAGTTGAAAAATTCAGTAGAGGTAGTTGTCGACCTAATGCTTAAAAAATATCTATATGGATGGTTTGCTTGACTACTTGGAGCGAATCATGGATTCTCATCTTAACCCGAAATTCACCTTTAGGTGTGACCCCCATTCTATGCACTTCCAGAAAGGGTATGTCCTAAAGGTGATCACAAAAACCATTCACCTTTACCTGCTACCCTTAATAGAAGCCCCTACAAGGCATATTGACCTCAAAGGTGTTTTTAAGGTTCAAAAAATTTCCGTTCTATATTTGTTTAATGCAAAGAAATCTTTTAGTGTAAGCGTTTGAAAAATAGTTAGTAAAGATTTGAAATGGATTTTCGAGGATAGATTTCTTTTCGAAAAAAGTAGTGTAACGGTGGTGCACGACAGATGAGAAAAGTAATATAGACCAAAAGACATAAAGATTATCAAGTTATATTTTTTATGATTATGTAACTACTTGAACACATGTTATTGCACGTGATTCGCAGGAAGCCCACTCAAAGCGCACATCAGTGCGCCGGCCGAGCCGAGTATTTTGCCGTTGGCAAAATAAGGAAAGGCGAAAAGGCTTTTCGGACAGAAGCGGAGAAAGACGAGTCAAGTCAACCGTTACTGTTTTATCGAGCGGAGCGAGTTTGGAAAGGGCTAGAGGTTTGGCGGTCGGAGCGAAGCGGAGAGCGTCAATCTCCCGGTTCAGCCCTGTCCATAAAGGCAAGTCTTTCAGCATCGCAGCGGGAGAGGACATACAATTAATTGCTTTTAATTGTCTATATATGCTTTGATTTTATCTACATTATTTGTAGTTTTGATGCAATAACACTAATATTCATATGATTATGAATAAAATATATTTAAATCTGGAGCATTGCTTTGGTATTACAAAGCTTGTGCAGGAATTGAATTTTGATGGAGAGAATGTAGTGCTTATCTATGCTCCCAACGGTTTGATGAAAACTTCGTTTGCTAAAACACTACGATTCTATGGACAAGAGAAGGCTGACAGAATCAAAGATGTGGTAGCAGATGTTGCTGGAAATATAGATATAAAGGATGAATACAGCAATGTCATATTGCCAACCTCGATATATGTATCAAATTGTGAAGAGCCTGATTCGGAAACGCCCAAGAATATCACATCGTTCCTTGCTGACAGTGTATTGAAGCAGCAATATGATAGTATCCTAAAAAACTTGTCTGAAAAACAGAAAGCATTGTTTAAAGATATTAGTGACTATGCAAGAAGCACTGATATTGTATCTGAGTTTGTTCGTACATTCTGCGAAGGTAAGACAAGTCTTTTCTATAGCAAGTTTGAAGAAGTGATGGCAGACGTTAGCGGAAACGAGGTATGCTTTGATTTTAAATATAATAGCATCTTTGATAAGGATGGTAAGGTCAAAGCATTTATCTATGCAAATCGTGATGCGTTGAAAGATTATTTCGATAAGTATCAGGATATATTACATTCGTCAAAATTATTCAAGCAAAATAATGGCAAGACATTTGGCACTTACCAAGCTTCCGAATTATCTAAATCTGTTGCAGACAATGCTTTCTTCGAAGTCAACCATAAAATTGTATTGGGTGATGGCGAAACCACTATTGACTCGGCAGCATCGCTTGCAACCTTAATTAACAATGAACTTTCTGATATACTTAACAATGCCACTGTCAAAAAAGCATTCGAAAAGATTGATAAAAAAGCTAGTGCTAATGATTCTTTACGACAGTTTAAGGAGATAATTGAAAGCCACCCAGACTTGGTAGACAAATTACTTGACTACGAAAACTTTCATAGAGAAGTATGGAAAGGATATTTTGCCAGATTTAAGAGTAAGGTTGATGAATTACTCGTATCTTATCAAGGCGCTAAAGCCACATTAGATTCGGTGCTTCAAGAAGCTGCAGGGCAAAGATCGGCTTGGGAGAAAACGATAAGTATTTTCAATCGAAGGTTTTCGGTTCTTTTTGAAGTAAAAATCAAGAATCAGACAGACCTTTTACTTAATGAGGAGGCAGCAGCATTGTCTTTTGAATACAGCACTCAAGCGGGTTCAAAGGCGGTTGAGTCAAAAGTTCTGGAAGAAAATGTTCTAAGTAAAGGGGAACTGAGGGCATTCTATACTTTACAACTGCTCTTTGCTATCGAAAAGATGAAGCATGATGGAGAGCAAGAGCATATTATTGTATTTGATGACGTCTCAGATTCATTTGACTACAAGAATAAATATGCGATAGTTGAATACCTTTGCGATTTGAAAGATGACGCAAGATTCAAGATGATAATACTTACCCACAATTTTGACTTTTATCGGACAATATCATCGCGTCTAAGAGTTAAAAGAAATAGCACATACATGGTCTATAAAGATGCTAATGGTGAAATTAAATTTCATCAAGCAGAATATCTGAGAGAACCATTCAAACTCATAAAGAATAATGCTGATGAACCAGAATTCTTTATTACCTTAATCCCTTTGGTGCGTAATCTTATTGAATATTCCAAGGGTGTCTCCAGTGACCCTAAATCGGAATATATAAAATTAACATCATGCCTTCATGTGAAAACAGAAACGGCAAGTTTGACAGTGAAAGACATTGTTAAAATCGTGAGCAATAATATTGATGCTCATAAACTGCCAGCAGTAAATACTGATTTAAATATAAAAAGTTATATTTACAACACTGCGGATGCTCTTTGTGCCCAACCGGCTCTAGATGAAATATGTATTGAAAACAAGATTGTTTTTGCTATAGCCATAAGATTAAAGTCAGAAGATTATATGATATCCAAGATAAAACAAGTGATGTCTATCGCGGATTTCAATATTTTCTATAATAGTATTACATCAAATCAGACTTCTGCTCTCTCAAAGAAATTTGACGAGTTATATTCTACTACTAATAGCGGCATACAGTTACTTATTAAAGAGGTCAATCTGATAACTCCCGAAAACATACACTTGAATAGTTTTATGTTTGAGCCATTGATTGATATGTCATTGTGGAGACTGAAAAAGTTGTATCAAGATATAAAGTCGCAATTGGTGTAAAATGTGTTGGATTCTCACGAAAGAATTATGATATGTCTCCGACCTGCTCGAGTATAACCCTAACTGCTGATAGGAGTACCTTTCTCGTTCAGGGGCTAAATAAAAATCCGCATTCTAATTGACAATGCGGATTTAAAATGATATTTTGAGAAATGCACGATTTAGATGCCCATTCCTATTAACACTCTTAACGGTAATAGTGAGTCTCTCACCGTGTTTCTTGTAGAAAACACGAGAATGAATCCTCTTGATTCTACCAACAAACTGGTCTCCTTTGAATACTTTGACAGCGAATTTATCATATTCATTGTTGTATTCTTTTTGCCATCTGAGAATGTCTCCTTCTTCAAGAGTATCTGAAGGCAGTTGCAAGTGTGTCAAGCTACATAGTTCGCTTGTAAAGGACAATCCTTTTATTGGATTATAATCTGCAAGGAGTTCAAAATTATCTGTTGGTAACATTCCTTGTGTATGGGCGAGAAGATAATACTTATCCTCTTTTTTTGATTGATCTATCTCCCAATAAGAATAGTACTTTCCAATATCCTCACGTTCTGATTTATTCAGTCTCTGTCCAAAAATATCTAACACGTGATCTGAATATATCTTACTTTCATCGGGGAAGTCTGGATATACGACAAAGCCATATTCCTTTGCCTTTGCTAGCCCTTCCGATATGTATCTAAAAGTAACTCCTTGAGATACATTTCTTTTAATTGTGCCAATTATGATGCGAGAGAAACCAGGTCCCTTTCGCCATGCAAGAAAAATATGTCCTATTCCATCTTTCATAATCGGAGCTCGAATAACTTTTTAATTCGCAAAGATACAAGTTTTATCCAAAAATCTTTGCGAATTTTAGGAATTTTTTGCGAGAGACAATCTTTGGGTAAACAGTTGTCAATGTTATTAATGATTTCAATGAGTATATTGTCTTGATATTTGCTACGAATGGAAGCAATGATTTCAATGACTTTTTCACGATACCCAGAGTTGGCGACTTTTGTAATTAAATCCAAATGCTTTTGCTTCCCCTTTTCTCCTTCCCAATGAATCTCAGATTTGCCGCGCTTGATGTATGCTTCGAGTTGCATATTATCTTTCAGCATTTTCGCCACTCTTTCATCTGTAAGTTCTCGTCCCATACTGCTGCCACTATCATAAATCGGGGCAAAAGAATATGTCGTCTCTGTTACCGTTTGTTTCTTGCGAAATAGTTTATTTCGATCTACTAATTTGTTTGAAACGACAATGCTCCAATTTTCTTGATGACGGTCTTCGTTACCTATTATGCAGTCGAATACGATTATCTTGATTATATTATAAATAAAAACCCTCTTTAGGGAATTTTGATGTGAGCAATCTCTCGATTATCTGGAAAGTGTATGCTTCCTTGTCTTTGATATCGTACTCTTCCTCAAATCCCGTTAGCCATTTATAGCCTTCTTGTAGTGCTTCCTTTTGAGGATCAATCATAGATTTTGATAGACATCCAAGTTTATTGCCTCTTTTTGCAACATCGTAATGAAGAATGTCCAGTCCCAATGCTTTCCCGATTTCTGACGCAATAATTTCCGACCAGAATTCATAGGTGTAATCAATTACTTGTTTCTTAAGAGATGTTTTAAAATAGTAAAGGTTCCCATCATCCGGATTTTCTACGACTTCTTTATCACGAGTCCCACCTGTGCCGAAATACGGATGGTCTTCCCAGTTGGATATGTCATAATACTTTACCATAATAACTCGTAGGTTGTCTTTCGCCTAATTTCGCTGACAAATTTAACTTTATTATTAGAGTTTGCGTTGCTCTGTTTTTTGTTCTCTATGTCTGGGGATAGGCTTTAGACTTCGTCTTGCTGAATCTGGAAGATTTCCTTTTGCTTTTCGATTTCGCGTTTGAGATCTTCTTCGGATGGGAGGTAGGTGAGGTATTTGGCAGCGAAGAGCTGGGGATTCTCGTGGAGGACTGAGTATTTGGCTATGTCCTTACTGGTTTCTGTGCAGAGGATGAGTCCGATGGTGGGGTTGTCGCCTTCGGTGCGCTTGAGGTCATCGTACATTCGGACATACATATCCATCTGGCCTACATCCTGATGAGTTATTTTTGCGGTCTTTAAGTCTATGAGCAGGAAGGCTTTGAGGAGGTAGTTGTAGAAGACGAGGTCTATGTAGAAGTCTCCGGCATCAGTGGTGATGTGCTGCTGGCGGGCGACGAAGGCGTAGCCTTTGCCGAGTTCGAGGAGGAATTTCTGGATGTGGGTGAGGATGGAACTTTCGAGTTTGGATTCGGTGAACTCAATGTTGCTTGGTAGTCCGAGGAATTCAGCGATGAACGGGTTCTTTAGGAACTCGTGTTTGTCTTTCTGGTAGTCGGCTGTCTTTTCCTGCATTTCACGGATGACAGGCTCCTTGTGCTGGGACTGGAGCAGACGGAAGTAGTATTGGGAACCTACATTTCTGTCGAGGGTGCGGACATTCCAATTTTCGGATGCAGCTTCGTGCATATACCAGTAGCGTGCTTCACGGTTTTCTTCCGAGAGCAGCGAGCGGTAATGAGACCAGGTCAGATTCGGTACACTTGTGTGCCAAATCTCGTAGTCTGGGAATTGAAGATAAAATAGACGAAAGTTGCGTAAGTTCCTTTCACTGTAGCCTTTACCAAGTTCTTTAGTCAGGCTGGCAGCTAATCTTTTCAGAAGTTGTGTGCCATATTCGGCACGAAGTTCTCCTTTCTGTTCTTCCAAGACTATCCTGCGGCCTACATTCCAGTAGGTGTCAATCATTGATGCGTTAACAGCGGTATACGCCTTGTCCTTGCCGTCGCGGATTATCTGTATGATGTCCGAGACAAACTGATTGTCGGAAGTGTAATTGGTATCTATTGTGTGCTTTGTGTCCATCTTTTTCTAATTCTGTTTTGAAATTGTCCTCACGTTGAAGCCGTTGGCTTTGGCTAGTTTGAGGATTCCTTCCATTCCATCGAGAGACCATTGGGTGTTTACATAGAAATTGATTCCGTCTGCGGAACGGAGTGTGCCGTCTTTGTATCTTACGGAGTAGCGCTTGTCCTTGTATTTATTGTCCCAGGACTTATGCTCGGTTTCGGTGCAGAGGAGTCCTATATGCCTGTGCCCGTTTGTGCAGAGGCCGTCGCTGAACACTTTCTTCAATTGAGCATAGGTGCTTTCGGGATGTTTATTCTGATATGCTTTCACCAAGTTCAGTACGAATTGCCTTTTTGAGGTTGCCGGACCTCCGTCAAGAGAAAATCTGGTGTAGTCGTGACTGAGATTGCCGGATTGACTTGAATGGGTGTCAAACAGAGTAGTCTCTGAACTATCATCATCTGCATCATCTTCTTCCGGCAGGTAGGACGGCCAGATTTCTATAGCTTTTCTTGCAATCCAATCAGCACGATTAGAAATGGTGCTCTCGTCCCAAGTGTCTTGTTTAACGACATCTGCGAGTGTTTCTATGTCAGATGCGTAGTGTACGATGCCGAGGTTTTTGCCTTTTCCTTCTTTCTTTGTTTGCCAGGATGCGTTGCTGATGGAGGCGTTGAGTTTTGATGGGAGCATTGCAAGGTTTCCGAGACAGTAGACGGATTCTTCTCGTTGTTCTTCTGTTGTTCCTTCTTTTAGTGGCCAATTCTCTTTCCAGCTTTTCGGCATGATATGCTCAAGGCTATATCTTTCAAACGGATAGAGTTTTGTCGCGTGAGGCTTGCCCTCACGTATTGAAGTTTCGAGTAAGTATAGGATTGCAAGTGCTTTTTTGTTGGCATACCACTGATGATGGCAGGCGCTTACGATCTTGCTGTCACGCGGTATGGCGAGTGCTTGGTCGTCGTCTTTGTTTTCGAGATAGTCCTTAAGTGATTCTAAGGAAACTATCCGGTTGACTATCAGATTCTCTGAAAACAGGTCGCTGAAGTTCTTGTTGTCACTTTTGCATATCTGCCGGCGGAGTATGTATGATTCTATGTAGCCGAACATAGCATTGCGCTCTTGGATGTCTGTTACATTTTTCAGGAGATAGAGCACGTAGGGGACTATCGTGGTGTATTCAAGAACGAAAATTAGAAAGTTCATCCTCTCTATGCCGGGAGTCCCTGGAATGTCTCCTTTGGCGATGTCCGGACGGATGTTGTCGTGATAGAGAAGGGCATAGTCAAGTATGTCATAAATCATACTCTTCTTGTCCAGATTGTATGTGCTAATGAGGTCTTTGTAATTGTTGAAAAGCCCCTCATAGCGCCGGTATCTAATCTTATGATCTGTGCTGACTTTGATTGCAGGGTCTTGTATCTTAATGTTGAGATATGCCGTGAAAAAGAAGTCGATATTGGCTCTTTTCAGTCGTCCCGAAACGACTTCGGCATCCCAATAGTTTGCAAGTTCACGGTCTTTCTCGAATATGGGCATCCATAGTTCTTCATATTCTTCACGTGTGCTTTCTGTGAAGAAGTAGTTTTTGAGAAGTTCTCCCGTGGTGAGTCTTACGCCGAGTGAGTTTATCGTGTCGAAAATCACTTGTTCGTCTTCTCCTTGCTGGAGAGATATGCCTATGAAGATAACGTGGTTCAGAAGAACGTCGATGTCCAGTTTGTCCGGATTAATGTTCTTCTGGAAATAGTTGTATGCGTTTATGATGTTGCTTGGAACAGATGCGTTGTATGGAACATCTGAGTCAAGGCCGATTATAGCTTGGAAGTCATTGCGGTCGTTGATGCTATGAAGGATTGCTATTGGTTTTGTTCCGGTTTTTCTGTCCCTGACTCTGAATTTGCTGTCGAATGTCTCCATATCGTTTGTCTTGAGACACAATGATTTGAAGAATAATGCCAGAGTGGTGAATCTTTGTTGTCCGTCGATTATGCTCTGACGGTCAAAAGGGGATATGCCGGTCGGCTGCTGCTTGAGTATTATGGAGCCGAGGAAATAGTCTTTCCCCGTGCTTGTTATGTATTCCATATCAGACAGGAATCTAGACCATTGGTCTTCTTTCCAAACATAACTGCGTTGATAGTAGGGTACTTCAAGTACTCGGTTGCCATTCAGGATATCTGCGAGTTGTTTTGTTCCTGCGTCCATAGTGGTTATTGATTTATGTGATTGCCGCTCATTTTCATCGGGTTATGCAAATATAACATTTTTGGTGGACTATTTGCTCAGTTCTTTTAGGGCGGTCGGGTAGATGTCGTATTTTACTTCTTCGCCGGTGTCGTATGAGCGGAGCTGAGATATTCTTTCTTTGGCGTAGGCTCTTCGGCATATTGGGAAATGCCCTTCGAAGGTCTTTCCATAAGACCATTTCGTATTCAGCATTGAAGAGCGATACCCAGAATCCCATTGTCAGTTCTCCGTTGATCTTATCTGTGGTGACGGCCTCTCCTCGGGCTTTGATGTGATTGCCGGCAGTGGTTACGTATTTGTAGAGAGATTTGAGCGTGAGGTTTGTCTTGAAGTCTTCATACCAATCCTTTCGTCCCGTCATACGTTCAAGTTCCCGGATGATGGCATTGCGCAGTGTGACTTCAAAGATTGACAGTGACGGTTCGAGGGATTCAGCAAGGCGGATGTTCTGCTCATAGTGTCGCATCGCCTTTTTCTCGTTGCCGGGATAGCGGTCGAAATAGGGCCTCATCCTCGCTTCTGAGAATGACCTCTCGAAAAATATTTTGCTATAATTCAATTTTTTCATACATTTGCATCGCAGTCCCGGTAGCTCCTCTCCCAGACATAAGTGCTGGTGATGAGTCCGGGTTTTTTCTTTTATGTACGTCCATCCCTCTTGGGTGGATGGCTTCTCTAAATACAAAATTAGTAATTATTAACGAGTTTTCTTGTGAAAAAGTGAAACTGCGACAAATTGCCGCAGTCTATAATATCTACAACTTCTTGTATTTACCGTGTTTTACTTGCTGTATTTCACCGGCTTCGATAGCCCGGGCAATCTGTCGTCTGACAGTCCGCAGACTCTTGCCTATTTTCTGTGAAATTTCTTTCATATCAGTTGTGGTGAAGTAGCCAGGGAGGGCAGCGAGTATCGACTTCCGCGTGGCTGAGGAGTAGGAGTCGGCAACCGCAATGCTTTCTTGGCGCTCTTTGTCCAGAACATTGAAGATGTAGTCGTTGTGCATGGAGGTTACATGGATGATTGCTTGAGTGGTTGCAAAGTCTATATCCGAGCATTCCACGGTTTCTGTTATACTTCCTGAATCCATCATTCGAAGTGCAGTCAAAACCGTTGCGATTCTCAGGAAACACCAGGCGAGGCGGTGTGAGCTGGCAGAGTAGCGATCTCCGTTGAAGTCTTGCATCCTTTCTTTCTCGCTGGCGAAGAAGTCGTTGAACTTGCCAATTTGAGGTAATGAAAGTGAGAAACGGATTTGCTGGATGCTTTCAAGCCGTTTGGTGAAAGCTGTGAATTCGGCTCCTATGGAGTCAAAGGTCTCCTCTAAAGGAGTGTCTTTTCCATAGGATTCGAAGCCGTCAAGCCATTCGGAGGTGGAGTTTATGCAGAAGAACATAAATCTGGAGAGCAGTCCGTTTTCGGCATCGCGGATGAGGGATTTGACTTGTTCTGGAGTTCCTGAGAGGACTGTGGTGAGACGTGGGCTTTCGATTTCGAGTTCTTCTCCGTCGTCTCCTCTTCGCAGGTAGCCGAAACTTTCGTGGTCGAAGGCTTTGCGGAATGAGTCGGAGTAGTTTCCGAAGTCGGAGTTGAAGGTGTTGACGACGGTGTCACCTTCGGTCTCAAAGAGGAGGAGGTTGCCGTTTTCTGCCATTGCCTGTTCGAATGAGGTGGCGCTGCTGTTGGCCGGAACGCGGAGGAGCTGAATCGGGGGCTTTTCCGGTGGGTCAATGTTTTCGCCTTTTCGTTGGCGTTTGTAACGGGCATATTCCTTTTTGTATTCGTCTTTTGCTATGTTCCATCGTTCAAGTTTCTCTTTGTGGATTGGTTTGACAAGGCGGAAGCAGAAGTCGAGTTTGCCTTTGCCGGCACCTGCCGGGCCTGGGACGAAGAGGTACATATTCGGATAGATGGTTTTGCCGAAGTAGATTGTCTTCATCGGCAACAGGGCTGAACTTAGTGTGGCTATGCTGCCTATGAGGATTAGACTGCGCTCTTGTGGAGTGTGCATCAGGGCTGTGACTTTCTGGAGAAGTCCAGGAAGTGTGCGAAAAATGTCTTCAGGGAACATCGGAAGTGGTGGCATTTCTTCAGGGTCTTCTTCCGAAAGTGTCAAGGGGACATTTTTGTCACTTTGTCCTTTTGTTCGGTTTGCCGAGCGTGTGTGATGCTCAAGAGTATCGTGTGAGAATAATGTAATTCCTTTGTTTTTCGCAAGATAGAAGAGTGTACTTATATCTGTTCTTCCGCTGTCGGATTTGAGACATTCGGTGAACTTGGTGTCACTTTCGGTCTGGCTGTAGCCTTGATTTATCGAGCTGATGTCGTGGAAGTAGCTGCGTCCGGATTCTCCGAATTCGGATGCGAGGGCGAAGCCGACTTTCAGCCAGTCGTTGTAGTCGGCTGTGATGTCGGTATGGGAGGACTTGAGCAGGTCAATCAGTTTTTCGACCTTTGTCGCGGTGTCGGCAGAAGATGTTGGGCTTCCTGCTTGAGCTGATGGGGTGGTGCTCTGGCTTTGGGTGAGCAGGGCGTTATAGAAATCTGGTGATGTCATAGTCGTAATTGTCTTCTATGTATAATGGGTTGAGAAATGCGTCTGGGTCGTAGGGGAGGAAGCAGGCTCGGCAGATGTCTTTGCCGGAGGGGTCTGCTTCGACTCCGTAGTACAGACGTGAGTAGTTGGAGAGCATTGTGAAGAATTCTCCGTAGGTGTAGGCTATGCCGTCCGGCTTGGTGATGCTGACGTAAGTCTAGCGGATAAGGGGGCAGGAAGCCCCCTCAAAGCGCACATCAGTGCGCCGGCCGAGCCGAGTATTTTGCCGTTGGCAAAATAAGGAAAGGCGAAAAGGCCGCCAGGCTTTTAGAATTAAACAATTTGGAACGCCATAATTTGTGGTTTTTTCATTGCGGTAAATTAATGAACTAAAATGGACTTGCTAAATCAGAATGTAACTGCTTTCTTTGTAAAAAAATTGTCAATGAAAAAGATAATTCCAGAGTTAAACTGCCTTTTGGCAGAAGTTGAAAAAGTATATGGTCGAAAGATACGAACCACTACAGACTTTGAAGCTCTTTCTGTTGTTATAGATCAGAATACAGGTGAATTGCTGTCAGCGTCAACTTTAAAACGTCTGTGGGGTTATGTTTCGGGAGTACAGATTCCTCGAAAATCTACTCTCGATATATTGTCAAAATTTGTGGGGAAGAAGAGTTTCTCTGAATACTGTAAGTTCCTACGTGAAGACAAGTCCGAAGTGTCTAAATTCTTTAGCTCTAAGACTATTGAGTCCGCATCTCTTTCAGAGGGCTCTCATCTTATAATCGGATGGGCTCCAGATCGTTTAGTTAACCTTGAGTATCTCGGAAACTGTGAGTTTGTCGTTTGTGAATCCCATAATTCCAAACTGCATTGTGGAGACAAGTTCTCTGTAGGTAGCTTTATGCTAGATTTTCCTCTTTATATCCCGGCACTTCATAGAAAAGAGGAGGGCGATATCGTGTCTTATGTCGCTGGTGCGGGAAGTGGACTAAATAGGCTTGATGTTATTAATTAGCAGTGATCTTTCTAAAAACAACTTCTAATTCGTTTAGTAGACTTCAAAAATCAAGTTGTATCATTAAATCTTACTAAAATAACTTATTATTTTCGAATTACTTAGAAAGTGTTAAAAATAGTTGGTAAAGATTTGTAGTGGATTATCAAGGATAGATCTGGTTTCGAAAAAGGAGTGCACGACTGATGAGAAAATGAATATTAATAAAAAAGACACATGAAGATTATCAAGTTATTTTTTATGATTACGTAATAGTGCGTAATGGAAACGATTGAGAGATATTTGCGCATCTAAATCTTCTAGTAATTTTCGCCCTTTCCTTCTAACCAGAGTGATTATAGAAACCTTAATAAACCTGCATCATTAGTTTAAATTCAATGCTAACCTAGTGCAACTTACTAAGCATACAATGGTAAAAATTTGAATTATTTCAGATTTCGTCACCTTAGTAATTAAAAAAATAAGTTGCGTCAGATAAAGATGAGATTTTCAAGGATAGATTTGGTTTCGAAAAAGGAGTGCACCGGCGGTGCACGACTGATGAGAAAATTAATATAGACCAAATAGATTACTTGAGATGATGCTGGTTATTTTTTGAATCCTTGAAAAGGTGCGTTTTTAATGAACTTAGAGAATGTTTGATGAGAAGTTGTGAAAAGAGTGCTTTAAGACGAATCAATGGAATGAGAATGGTGTGTAAAAGTGTCCTTTTTGCACACCATTAATGGTTTTGGTGTGTAAAAGGTAGGTATTTGCATACGGCATAAATCTCATCATATTTGTAACTGCCTGAATTTTGCAGTCCTGCGGTATAATTTTGCTTTCAAAATAATTATTATGAGACGAAATAACATAGTAAAGAAAACCGAAGCATTTTGTGATGCTTTAGATCTAAAACACGAAGAATATGCAGGATATGTGTCTTTACCAGAAGAAGAGCGTATTGTGAAGTATAGAAAAGCTGTTAGATATATCGAGGACAGGATTTTAAAAATTACCGGAAATCCTGTGACTGATATGGCTTTTTGCTGGTGTAGAGATGAAGTCGAGAAGTATAAAGTTGAGATGCTTTTAATGGAAAGAGATTACTTGATTTCTAAAATGTTTGAACTCCATTGTTCTGACGAAGAAGTGGAACGCTTTGAAAAACAGAACGATAGACTGTATTCTTTAACCTGTGATATGTTCTCTCGTACTGGGAAAATGTATAGAAAGATGTTAGATATAACTCCTGAGAAAGAAGACGATGAATTGACAGTGGAGGGCTGCCTTCGGTACTGGGGCGATTCTGAAGGAAATATATTAAAATTGGAAGACGATGAGTTTTATGGCAGTCGCTTTACGGAGTTGATAATTATAAATGCGATTTTGCAGGAAGATAAGATGGGGGATGATGAGATAATGACATGTTCTCCTAATAGTGGACCATACGAGATTAAATTCAAATCATCTATGACAGACGAAGAACTTGGCCTGGATAATTATTTGGACGATGGAGTGAGCTGGGCAGAGTCTTGGCTTAGGCATCCGCGATTAGAACATGTATGCGTCTGCTATGCCACCCATGCACTTGTGACTCATTCAGGTTACTCTATACCGGATTTTTTGAGACTTAATACTTTTGAAGTTAAAATAAAGGTTATGGTTCAGAGTTTTAGTAACATTAAAGTATTATAATTCATAACCGAATTCTGTGTGATTTTGAAGTGCCAATTTACTCTAATTGGCACTTTTTGTTAGGTGCTTAGTAATTATTAAAAAATAACTTGATAATTTTTAATCTTTACCAACTATTTATTATGCTTGCTTAATTCAGTATCACTCATTAAATCTCGACTTACGATGAAGCTATTTTAACGTTAGTAACGTAAAAAAACAAGTTGCGTTAGATTAGCATTAGATTTTCGAGGAAACAAAAAGATTTACTAAGATGATGCAGGTTATTTTTTGAAGGTTACTTAGTAAGTCGTAATTGCTAAAATCATCGAAACTTAGGCCAATCTTATAGAATCTTTAATGCTATGGCTGCACAGGCTTCAGCATCGGCAAGAGCGTGATGGTGCTTGGTAAGATCGTATCCGCAAGCAGCAGCGACAGTCTGAAGTTGGTGATTTGGCAAGTGGCATCCAAAATACCTGCGAGATGCTGAAAGCGTGTCATAAAATTGATAATCAGGGTAGTCCATTTGATAGACTTGGAACACGCTTTTAAGGCATCCTTCGTCGAAACGGCTATTGTGCGCGACAAGGGGCAGTCCTTTTATCTTCGGGCCAATTTTTTCCCATACATACGGAAACACAGGAGCATCTTCCGTATCTTCCGGTCCAAGTCCGTGAACTTCTCTGCAGAACCACGTGTAGTATTCTGGTTCAGGATGTATAAGGCTGTAATAGCGATCAACTATTTGCCCATCTTTTACAATAACCACTCCGACAGAGCATACGCTGCTGGCACATCCGTTGGCGGTTTCAAAATCTATTGCTGCAAAATTTTTCATTTTAATTAAGTTTCGCGTATTAATAATTATTCCACGTCACCCTATCCCTAAATCCCTTTCCTCAAGAAAGGGACTTGCTGTCGGTGCAAGCGCCTTTAATAATGACTGTTTCGCACTTGCGAAACTTTAATCATTTTATTGTATGTCGTTTTTTTTGTTATATTATCGTCTATACTTGTTACCACAAATAGCCTTGTAGTGCCATCTGTAATTTCAGGTGCGGATTCTATTTTAAAAATACATCTTTTTAAGCAATGCCCAGAGGTGAATAGTTCGTAAAGTGATTTTATCTGGCTTTCGGGAATGTCATTTTTATCTGTGCTATAAAGAAGCAAGATAACGCTGTCGTAATTCGATGAGAGCACATCGCTGTATTTGCCCACTAAATCTTCAAGAGATGCTGTGGTATATTTTTCATTTCCTTTTTTTTGACAAAAATAATTCTCGCTGATTTTTGCTGTATTAAATAAGTATTGAAGGTCACTGCGCCCAATGTTATTTGACAAACGGGTTAGTTTTTTGATACATTCTTCTATGTTAGACCATCGTTCATATCGCTTGATTGAGCGGTCTATTCGAGCGTCACGCATGCGTTTGGCCCTATTCCTTTTTTGTCCTCTTTCTATGATTTTGAATAGTACATCAGCGTTTATGGTATTTTTTATATATTCTTTTTTTTCCTTTTCCCCTCTTGCATATTTTAAGTCTTTACGCTTTAATAGTTCATGTGCTTTTCGTGCATATTCGTTGTCTGCTCGCTTTCGTGAAAAATTGCTTGAAAAAGTTTGTTCTATTTCTTCTTGTGAGAATCCGTAATATGTTAGTTCCCAGAGGATATATGCGGCAAGTTGGTCTTTGTTAAGACTGAGACCATCCTCAATGCTTACTTCGAAGTTTAGATCGTTCTCCCAAGAATAGTCGTTAACATTTACTTCGATCCATCCTTGTTCTTCGTTTCTGCAAATGGCTATTTCACCTTCTTCATTAGATGGAATAAGAAGCATTAATTCATCGAAGGCTTCTCTATAAGAATATAATCCGCTTTTTACTTTAAGGTCTTTTCTTAAAGTCGGAATCATCGAATCAAAATCGATTTGGTGCACTAAATCAAATAGTTTCATACTCTTTTCAATTAATATTCTACACACGAATGATTGCCAATGTTGCCATTTTTATAAATTGCTTTTTTCGCCGAAGAGATTTACTTGCTGCCAGAGCAAACGCTTCTAATAGCTATCGTCTCGCATAATTCGACACTATAATTATTTATGCGAATTGGCATAATGCGAGGCCATATTGGCAATAATACTTGACATGTTATCCCTAAGTGTATCAGGAGCAAGCACTTCTATTTCATCGCCATGAGATAGAAGTTCCTGAATGAAATCATAGCTTGGCGCTAGATGGTAATTAAAAATTGAACTGCCATCTTCCTGAATAGCTTCTTTTTGAGATCGGTGGAGTGGGAGAGTCCTTAGGTAGTAAGCTTTATTAGGTGTTGTTCTAATTTTGATTTCCTCGGGCTCATCTCCTACAATTACGCCGAAATAGCTGTGAAAATATGATTCGATATCGAATTCTTCTGGGAGCGTGAAGCTTTGGTCGAGTTCTTCCATATCTACGAAACGATCAAGTGCATACATCCTTAAGCCTAATTCGCTTTCTGCCAGGACATACCATCTCTGCTTGAATAACTTGACGCAGTAGGGTTTGATGGGGAAGGTGTAGGCTTCGGGATTATTGAAACTTTGATATGTTAGGCTGATGACTCTACCAGAGCGCATCGCGCTGATAACTTCCGGAAGAAACTGCTGGCTGGATGGTATCTCTTCGAGCAGTATCCTATCTTTCATGTCTGAATTTTCTTGAAGCAGATTGTTCATACACAGAGCATTAAGCATCCAATTAGATGTGCTGTCCTTCTCGAAATTGTTATTCCTTATATAAAATCCCAGACTCCTGTCATTTTTAATTTCTATGCCAAACATTTCTTCGATTGAGGCTTTGTGATTAAAGAATGTCCTTTCGCTGAGCGGGCTACTAGTTTCATTTAGCGGACTTTTACTCCATGCCTCACTGATTTCTTTAAAAGAAATGTACCCTCTGCGAGCAATCAGGTCTATAAGCCAAATGTAGCGTTTAAAATAATTTACTGCCATAATTTCACATTTTATTATGCAAATGTACATGTTTTCACTGAAAAAATGTGGCAGTGAATAATAATTTACTTATGATCCTAAATTACGCAGCCTAAGCTGCTGAAAAAG
>DJPX01000040.1 GCA_002438635.1 Bacteroidales bacterium UBA6401 | reverse complement strand
TGTTAATTTTTAACGAAGTATTGCACTATGCTTACAAAAGCAAATATGCGCAAATAAATTTTTACTATTGTATGTAATGAGTTATTTATTGCAGATAATTTTCACTACATTTCCCATCCCATAAATCAACATGTCTATTCCCACTTCTTTCCCCGCATTTTGCGCTACCTCAACAATCGCATCTTTGCGTACTTGAGAAGGAATTTTTCAAATCGAAGTTCAGGGGCAATGCCCGTAATGGACAGAATCCGTCCTGCACCGAATCGATTGTGCTCTATGCGTTGGCCGACACGAAAAATGCTCATATCGTCAGGAACAAAGTCAGGCTACACTGCCAGAAGAGTTATAGAAGATGATCGCGACTTAAACTGACGCAGTTCATAACTCACGGCGGAACCACAAAATATCCAACTCGATCAAATATGTTAGACATTATAATGAAACCAAATTTTTACAATGGTCAAAACAGCTTCTAATGTGAGGATTTTTTGTTAAATTTGCGCGAGTTTAAAAAGGCTTTTCCAAATGTACGAATACCATAAACCAGTCCTTCTAAAAGAAAGTGTGGATGCTCTCATTACCACGCCAGACGGCGTGTATGCAGACGCCACATTCGGGGGTGGTGGGCATTCGGCAGAAATCCTTAGCAGACTAAGCGAAAAAGGCCGCCTGATTGCCTTCGACAGGGATGCCGATGCACTGGAAAGAGCCATAAAGGATCCGAGGTTTACTCTAATTCATAATAATTTCCGTTTCATACACAATTACTCTCTACTTGAAACCACAAGTGGATTTGATGGTATCCTTGCCGATTTGGGGGTATCTTCTCATCAATTTGACACCGCACAAAGAGGCTTTTCATTCCGCTACGATGCTCCACTAGATATGCGTATGAATACTCGCTCTGAACTTACCGCCCAGATGGTAGTTAACACCTACCCGGAAGAAGAGCTGGAAAGAATTTTTAAATTATATGGAGAGGTAGAAGGCGCGCGAAGATTGGCCCACCTTATAGTTAGCAAAAGAAGCGAAGCGGCAATAGAAACCACCGGCGAGTTAGACAAAGCCATCGAAGCGCTTACTCCAAAATACGCAGGACATAAATACTTGGCACAAGTATATCAAGCACTTAGAATAGAAGTTAATCAAGAAATGCGCTCTCTTGAAAAATTCCTAGAGGGCGCAATAAAGTCTCTTAAGCCGGGTGGTCGATTGGTCATCATAACATACCATTCACTAGAAGACAGGATGGTAAAGAACTTTATAAAAGCAGGCAATCCAAATGGAATAGTAATCAAGGATTTATTCGGGCAAGGCAGCTCCCCACTTGAAGCCGTAAATAGAAAACCCATACTGCCTACTGAAGAAGAAATCGAGAACAACACGCGTGCACGCAGTGCTAAACTTAGAATAGCGATAAAGCGATGAAAATCTCCTCTACTTTAAGAAACATATTGAAAGCCGTAATTAACGGCTCGCTAATGTTACAACTACACTTAGATAAGCACTTTATCAAAGTGATTGTGTGTATGGGAATGTGTCTGCTCACGATATGGATCAGCCTTTTAATCGATAACACCATGATTAAAGTTAAAAGGAATAACGACACACTTAAAGAACAGCAGAATGAGCTTTCCCTAAAAGCTTATCAGCTAAGTGAATTAACTAGACGCTCCACTATAGAGTTACGGCTAGAAAATATGGGTTCTGAGATTAGAAAACCGGAAAAGCCAGCAAAAGAACTAAAATGAAAGGTAGAGAAACAGGAGATAGACTTGGCAGAGCCCTTTATTGGATTTATGCCCTTATGCTATTATTGAGCATAGGGGTTTTTCTTCGCATCATCTATATCCAGGCATTCTGGCAGCCCGATTCGGAAATTGAAAGAAAACTTAGTCAGCCAGTTAGGAAAGTTTCCCTTGTACAAAAACGAGGCAGTATACTATCTTCTGACGGAAGACCACTTGCCATATCCTATCCGAAGTATCAATTATATATCGATTGTCGCCCCAATGAAGGTGCGCTAAAACGAATGGATGCTAAAGAGAGAAAAGAATACGCAGCTCAATGGAAAAGAGATGCAGCCCTATTCGCAGAGGGCCTAGAAGAAGCATTTGCTCCTAATGGGGAAAGTGCATCCTACTATAAATCCCTGCTATGGAATAACTTCGACAAAGGAAATCACTATCTTAAACTAAGTAAACCCATCGAAAAAGACCAGCTGGACAAGTTGAAGGAATATCCCCTAATTTCTCAAGGCAGATACAAGGGAGGAGTATGGACAGAGGCCATACAGATGCGACATTACCCTTTTGGTGCACTCGCTAGAAGAACCATAGGAACTATAACATATACAGACGAAGGCCTCTATTCAAGTGGAATAGAAGGTAAATATAACGACATTCTGAAAGGTACGGCAGGACATTACTATATAAAAAAGACAGACAATGGCTTCGCCCTTGACAATGACAGTCTCTATGTAAGTGAAGTAAATGGTAAAGACATCAAGACCACGCTAAATGTGGATTATCAAGACATAGCTGACAAAGCATTACGCTCCAGACTTGTCGAAAACAAAGAACTTAATGCTGGGTGTTGCGTCATTATGGATGTCAAGACCGGAGCCATCAAGGCTATGGTCAATCTAAGTAAAAACAATGCTGGACTTATAGGCGAAAATGAAAATGTGGCTGTAACATGGCGTGGTGAGCCTGGTTCTGTATTCAAGATAGCCACCCTTATGACCGCCATAGAGGATGGTTATGTGCATTCCATAGACGAAACCATCCCCGGGAACCACGGAATTCTTCCAGGATACGAAAAACAACAAGACAGACACATTACCGATTACGAAAAAAAGCATAACACTACTCAGATTCCTTTAAGATATTGTGTTCAAGTGTCTAGCAACTATGCATTCAGATATCTGGCTCAGACCTACTACAAAGACAAGCCTCAGGATTTTATAGACAAGATAAAGAAATACCAGCTCACTGCACCATTCGATTTCGACGTTGCGGAAAAAATCACTAATCCTCAGGTAAGTGATCCTTCACGGAAAGGGTGGAGTAAAAAGGATTTAACCCAGATAGCGATGGGATATTCCATAAGTGTCACACCCATGCACCTGCTGATGTTCTATAACGCCATAGCCAACAAAGGCAAAATGATGAAACCCTACCTTGTTCAAGATATAGAGGAAGGTGGAAAAATCATAGAGAAAAGAGGACCATCAATTCAAAGCGAAAGTATATGTAGCGAAAACACAGCACTTATGCTTACCGATGCGTTATCCTCGGTAACTGGTAAAGAAGGCACCGCTTGGAGGCTTAAAAAAGCCGCCTGCCCTGTAGCAGGGAAAACCGGCACCTCTTATGTCGTCATCAACGGCAAATACCACACTCCTGAAGGCTTCCACAAACAACAGAGCACATTTGCCGGGTTTTTCCCTGCAGACAATCCACAATACACACTAGTCTGTGTATTATACACAGATTTGACTAAAAAAGACTACTTCGGAGGAGTAATTCCAGTAGAAGTAGCCCTGGAAACAATAAACGAAATATATAAAATAGACCCATATTGGAATGAAATTATCTAAACTCATAAACGATCTGGACGCCACAATACTCCATGGTGATGCCGAATGCGAAGTACATTCCTTATGTTGCGATTCGAGGAAGGTACAACAGGGCGAAGTATTTCTAGCACTGAAAGGAACCACTTCCGATGGGCTGGACTATGTCGATCAGGCAATAGAAAAAGGAGCCATAGCCGCTATACATGTAGATAGGAAGGGGCTTGCATTGATAGCGGATCGATTTTACGATCACCCTTCTGGCAAATTACGCTTGGTTGGCATTACGGGGACAAACGGAAAGACCACCACAGTCACACTTCTATACAATCTTTTTAGAAAAGTTGGATATGAATGCGGACTGCTTTCTACTATTGCCAATTATGTCGGCCCCTTTCGCAGCGAAACGGCCAATACCACTGCAGATCCACTTACCATTAATTCTTTATTATCCCAAATGGTGGATTATGGTTGCACCTATTGCTTTATGGAGGTGAGTTCCATAGGGGTTGATCAGCATCGTATAGATGGGCTAGAATTCGCAGTAGGTATATTTTCTAACCTTACGCACGATCATCTTGATTATCACGGCACTTTCGCCCAATACTTAAAGTGCAAGAAAGCCTTTTTTGATTCTCTGGGAAAAGAAGCCGTAGCCATAACCAATATTGACGATAAAAATGGAATGGTAATGGTTCAAAACACCAAGGCTAGAGTTGTCACATATTCTTGTCGTTCCATTGCCGACCATACCTGCAGACTAATAGAACAGTCGATGGATGGATCACTTTTAGTTATTGACGGGACCGAAGTGTGGACCACCCTAATAGGTGAGCACAATGCTTATAACCTACTGGCCATCTACTCCACAGCTGTAGAAATGGGTCTGGATAAAGAAGTTACGCTTGTGGCTTTAAGCGCTCTTAAAGAAGCTCCGGGCAGGCTTGAAACCATTAAAGGAAAAGAAGGAAAGACCATAGTGATTGATTACGCCCATACACCTGACGCCCTCGAAAATGTACTAAAAACACTTAAAGACATCTCCAGAGATGCAGAACTGGTGTGTTTATTCGGATGTGGAGGTGACAGAGACCGCACCAAGCGCCCGGAAATGGCACAAATCGCTCAGAAATATGCAGATCGTATAATAGTCACCTCGGACAATAGTCGCACCGAGCGCACCGAAGATATAATGGATGAGATTTGCAATGGGCTTTCTTTTGAAGGCAAAGCGAAAACCATACGCATTCCCGATAGAAAAGAAGCTATCCGCGCAGCCATAATATTTTCAAAGCCCAGCGCCACCATACTATTGGCAGGGAAAGGTCACGAAAATTATCAGATAATTGGAAACATCAAACATCACTTTGATGAAAAAGAAATAGTAAAGGAGATATTGGAAAAATGCTAAAATACTTATTCGAATTTCTTGAAAAATACGACCTTCCTGGGCAGGGCCTTATGAATTATCTATCCTTTAGGGCTATGCTTGCTAGTGTTATCTCTATTGCAGTAGCTATATTTTTAGGGAAACGAGTGATAGCTTTTCTTCAAAAAAAGCAGATAGGAGAAACTATTAGAGACCTTGGCCTAGAGGGTCAAATGAATAAAAAAGGAACTCCTACTATGGGTGGAGTGATCATTATAGGGGCCCTTATGATATCTGTCCTACTAGTGTGTGATCTATCTAACATTTATATTCAGATTTTGATTTTCACTACATTATGGTGTGGAGGATTAGGCTTTAGAGACGACTACATAAAAGTCTTCAAACACGACAAAAACGGGCTCAGCGAAAAAAAGAAACTCCTAGGTCAATTCATCCTAGGCATAATAGTAGCTGCCACCGTATGCTTCTCTCCTAAAATAGTAGTCCGCGAAACAAGCACCACCATAGATGAAAACACACAAGAAGAAATAACGATAAGGGAGGATGTAGTCAAAACCACGACAACCACAATTCCATTCGTAAAAGATCACGAGTTCGACTATGCCAGCCTCTCTCCTTTCAAAGGAGCTCTCGGTTGGTACTGCAAATGGGCTATCTACGCCCTTGTAATTATCTTTATAATATTGGCCTGTTCCAATGGGGCCAATCTTACAGACGGAATGGATGGGCTCTCCACTGGTACAACAGCCATAGTAGGTGTGGTGTTAGGTATATTGGCATGGCTAAGCGGCAATGTAATAGACTCGCACTACCTTAACATTATGTTTATCCCTGGATCGGGAGAGATAGCCGTGTTTATGGCCGGGTTTGTGGGAGCACTAGGTGGATTTCTTTGGTATAACACTTTTCCAGCCCAAGTCTTTATGGGAGATACAGGAAGTCTAACCATAGGCGGTATAATAGGAGTCAGTGCAGTTCTGCTGAGAAAGGAGCTGCTTCTGCCTGTTTTATGTGGGATTTTTCTCGTAGAAAGTCTCTCCGTACTACTTCAGCGCGGCTATTTTAGATATACTCGTAAAAAATATGGCACGGCCAAAAGGCTATTTCTAATGGCACCTATTCATCACCATTTTCAAAAGAAGGGCATTCCGGAGCCCAGAATAGTAACACGATTCTGGTTAGTCGGCATACTGCTTGCCGTAAGTACATTGGCTTTATTAAAAATAAGATAATATGTCAAAAATCATAGTTTTAGGAGGTGCCGAAAGTGGAACGGGCGCCGCAGTTTTGGCTAAAGTTAAGGGCTATGAAGTATTCCTTTCAGATAGTGGTGTCATAGCACCTGAATATAAAGCGACACTTGAAAAGTGGGGCATTGACTATGAAGAAGGAAAACATAGTACAGAGATAATCTTGAAGGCAGATGAAATCATCAAGAGCCCGGGCATCCCTTCAAGCGCACCGATTGTAAGGGAAATCGAAGCGAAGGGAATTCATATTATATCCGAAATAGAATTTGCCGGTCGATATGACCAAGCGAAGAAAATCTGCATAACAGGGTCAAATGGTAAGACGACTACTACGTCCCTAATATATTATCTTCTGCAAAAAGCCGGGCTGAATGTAGGACTAGGAGGAAACATAGGCAAAAGTTACGCGCTTCAAGTAGCCACACAGCATCACGATTACTATGTCCTAGAGATAAGCAGTTTTCAATTGGACGGGTGTTACGATTTCCGACCAGACATAGCCATAATAACGAACATAACGCCAGACCATCTTGATAGATACGACTATCAAATGGAAAATTATGTTAGAGCCAAATTCCGAATAACTCGAAATCTGCGCCCAGAAGATGTTTTCATATTCGACTCCGACGACCAAATCACCATCGGGCATTTAGATCAAATTCTAATACAAGCCAAAAAACTCCCATTCACGCAGGAAAAGATAGTTTCACAAGGAGCTTATTTGGACAAAGATAAAATAGTCATAGAATATGAAAACGATGAAAGCGAAATATATCTGAAAGAATTGGCACTGGGAGGGAAGCATAACATATACAATTCTATGGCTGCGGCGCTTGCTGCAAAGGCCACTGGTATAAGCAATTGCGTGATTCGTGAAGCACTTAGTACTTTCCAGCCCATAGAACATAGACTTGAGCCAGTACTAAGCATAAAAGATGTCTTGTATATAAATGACTCGAAAGCCACCAATGTGGATTCTGCATGGTATGCTCTTGAATGTCAGAAACGCCCAATAGTATGGATAGTAGGCGGAAAAGATAAGGGGAATGACTACTCCGTTTTGAACGATCTCGTAAAGGAAAAAGTCAAAGCTATAGTCTGCATGGGCTTACATAATGAACGCATCCACGAAGCATTCGAAAACATAGTTGGAAAGGATAATATGATCGACACAGACTCTGCCATAAAGGCGGTAAAAGCGGCATCTCTATTTGCCAAACCAGGAGATGTAGTGTTGCTAAGTCCTTGTTGCTCAAGTTTTGACCTCTTTAAAAACTACGAAGATCGTGGCAGGCAGTTTAAAGAAGCTGTTAGAGCACTATGACCAAAGAGACGAAGAAAAAATTCTGGTATTTTCTAGACCACTTGGCAGGTGACAAGGTGGTATGGATGATTCTGCTGATGCTTATGCTATTATCAATAGTATTCATCTTTTCATCCTCCTCGCGACTTACCACGGAAAATACTACCAGATTGGACATAATGCTGGACCATATCAAAATAGTGGGACTAGGATTAGCATTAGTAATATTCATCTATAACATAAAAGATATAGAATTCTTTCGCAAATGCTCAAGATTCGGATTTGCGATATCTATAATCCTTCTATTGTTGTTGCTAATTATAGGCGATGAAGTCAATGGAGCCGTAAGATTCATAACCATAGGAGGTTTCCAGATACACGTGTTCGAAATAGTAAAAGTAGCCATGATGATGTACATCGCGTGGGCTATAGACGCTTTAGAAAATAATCGAAAATTATTAATCGAAAAACCCGCCTTTCTTAAGGATAAACTGAACTTTCTTAAAAAACCTGTTGTAAGGCGAATAATTATGCTGTACGTTCCGTTTTTTCTGACAATACCGCTTGTTATGCACGGGTCCAATTCAGCAGCATTACTTCTGTCCGCCATTATGATAATCACCATCGCCGTGGGGACAAATGAAATAAAGCGTAGTCTAATCCTAATAGGTATTTTATTGGTTATTATAACTGGTGCTTATTGTATTTATGCTACTACTAAAAACACTGCACATCCACAATTCGAAAGAGTAGGAACGGCAATAGGGAGAATATTCCCTGGAACCCCTGAGAAAGACTATAAATTGGCCGATAATGCTGCAGATAAACAAATAGCTTTGGATAAACTAAGACAACCATTCAGTGCCAAACTTGCCATAAAGCAAGGTGGACTTTTAGGTAAAGGTCCCGGCCAAAGCACTCAGCGATATGTGGTTCCAGATATGTCTGAAGACTATATGTTCAGTTTCATAATAGAAGAATATGGGCTGTTAAGTTTATTTGTCATAATGCTTTACCTATCTCTACTGGCTCGAGGAACACTTATTATCAAGAGTTGCACCAATAATCTTTTTGCAAAATGTGCTATATTTGGGTTGGTTCTTCTTATTTCGGGCCAAGCTTCTTTGCACATTGCAGTAAACATGGGTTGGATACTTACCGGCCAAACCCTGCCTATGCTTAGCCACGGCTCCTTCGCCTTTATATGCTTTAGCATTGCATTCGGAATAATATTAAGCATTAGCAGAATAGCCAATAGAGGTATGGCCAAGCTTAGTAAAGAAGCTGCGCCAATCATAGAACCGTCAACAAATGACAACATATCTGAAGGACTTTCAGATTTAGACAATTTTGAAACAGATGGAATACAGACCAATTAGAATTATCATCAGCGGTGGAGGCACAGGCGGACATATCTTCCCAGCCATAGCCATAGCGAGCAAATTCAAAGAATTGAATCCGGACAGCAAAATCCTCTTTGTCGGAGCCAAGGATAAAATGGAGATGGAAAAAGTGCCTGCTGCAGGATTCGACATAATAGGACTTCCTATATGCGGAATACAACGCAAATTCTCACTGAAAGGGCTGATTCACAACATTCAAGTTCCATTCAAAACCATTTACAGCGAGATCAAGGCATTCAAAATAATAAAAGACTTTGCACCTGACATAGCAATAGGCGTAGGCGGATATGCAAGCGCACCTCTATTAAGTGCTGCCATGTCAAAACACATACCTACTCTCATTCAAGAACAGAATGGATTCGCCGGACTTACCAATCGCATGCTTGCAGGAGATGTGGATAGAGTATGCGTGGCTTATGATGGAATGGATAAATTTTTTCCAAAGTGGAAAATAGTCAAAAGCGGAAATCCCATTAGGGCGGATATCCGGCCATCAACTCCGCAAAAGCGAGCACAGGGATTGGCCCATTTCTCACTAAGCGAGGGGAAAAAACATCTTCTTATCGTGGGTGGCAGTCTTGGATGCGGCACACTTAATCGAACTGTAATGAAATGGATATCAGAAGGATGTCCAGGAGGAGAAGACGTAGAAGTTCTATGGCAGTGTGGCAAATATTACGAAAAACAAGTCTCCGATTTCATGGCAGAACATCCACAACCTTCTATCCACTACAGCGCATTCATAGACAGGATGGATCTTGCTTATGCATGTGCAGATCTTATTTTATCCCGCTCTGGAGCCAGCTCCATATCTGAAATATGTATGGTAGGTAAAGCCTGCATTTTCGTTCCCTCCCCTAATGTGGCTGAAGACCATCAAAGGCACAATGCTATGGCGCTTGTAAATAAAGGAGCAGCGAAGATGATCCCAGATTGCGAGGCAGAAGAAAAATTAATGAAAGAAGCATTGGCACTTCTTTCAGAACCGGAAGAATGTGAGCGATTAGGCAAAAATGCGGCCACATTGGCCATACCTAACTCTGCCCAAATAATAGTAGATGAGGCATACAAAGTGTTGGATGATAAAACGCACAAGTAGATGAACAATGTTTATTTCATAGGCATAGGTGGCATAGGTATGAGTGCCCTTGCCAGATACTACAAATACAAAGGCTTTCAAGTCAGTGGCTACGATAGAACGCCTAGCACGCTTACACACGAACTAGAAAACGAGGGTATAGCTATACATTATGAAGACAGAGAAGATCTGGTCCCGAAAGACAAAGACAACACATTAGTCATCTATACGCCAGCCATCCCTCACGAAATGAAAGAGTTAGAAAAGGTTCTGAACGAAGGCTATAAAGTTATAAAACGCTCACAAGCACTGGGCGAGTTGACACGTGGACAAAGAACCCTTGCGGTGGCTGGCACACACGGCAAAACAACCACCTCCACCCTAGTAGCACACATATTAAAGACTTCTCCAGAGGGATGCAGCGCATTTTTAGGTGGTATTTCCATTAATTATGGAACTAACTTTCTCCTAGGCGATAATAATGTAGTGGTCGTGGAAGCCGACGAATTCGATCGATCTTTTCTACAGCTCCATCCACAAATAGCAGCCATAACAGCTATGGATGCAGACCACTTGGATATTTACAAAGATCTCGCGCATGTACAACAGGCATATCGGGAATTCGCATCTCAAGTAAGTGAAGCAATAGTTGCAAAATACGGACTTCCCCTTGACCCATCTACACTCAGTGCGAAATTTTACACCTATGATATTTTCAATCCAAAGGCAGACTTTCACGCATCAAATCTGCGACTTGATGAAAGTGGTCACTACACCTTTGATCTTATATATCCGCAGGGTGTACTCAAAAATGTCAGAGTAGGAACCCTTGGGCTTCTAAATGTAGAAAACAGTATAGCAGCCAGTGCTATATGTCTTCTTCACGGAGTAGACCCAGAATGGATAAAAAAAGGCATAGGCAGTTTTATGGGAGTAAAAAGACGACTGGAAGAACACGTGAACAAACCTGGCATAACCTATATTGACGACTACGCACACCATCCTGCAGAACTTAAAGGAAGCCTTGACACCATAAGAACCATATTTCCTGATAGGAAAATCTGCGCCGTCTTTCAACCTCACCTTTACACGCGCACGCGCGATTTTGCCAGTGAATTTGCCAAATCACTAAGCATTGCCGATGAAGTCGTTCTTCTGGATATTTACCCTGCCAGAGAAGAGCCCATAGAGGGAGTCAGTTCTGAACTTATCTTCAAAGACATAACTTGTAAAAACAAATGGATACTCCCCTACGACAAGCTCCTCGAGTGGATAAAGACACATTCTGTCGATGTACTGGTCACCTTCGGTGCCGGTAGCATAGATAGATTAGTAGATCCAATTACAGAGATACTAGAAAACAAATAATGAAACAATCGCTAAAAATAAGCCTATACACCTTGTCATTCCTGATTTTTTTCTCAGGAATAGGAGGGTTGCTTGTTTTAACTGCCGGTGATGAACACGAAGTGGCCTGCAACAATATCTCTATTAAAATCAATGGGCCTCACCACTTTATCAGTGAAGAAGATGTAACCAAAAGCATAAAGCGTAATCACTCTATGATAATCGGAGAACGGCTGTCCGATATAGATTTGTTTTCACTGGAAAGCACTCTGAAACTCAACCAAGCCATATCCGACGCCCAAGCATGGACGACAAAGGATGGCACGCTTCACATTAAGATAATACAACGTGAACCTGTGCTAAAAATACTAGATGCGCATGGTGAGGGCTATTACTCTGATGAAAATGGTATAGTATTTCCTCTCAGCAAGCACTATGATGCTGATGTTCCGGTGATTAGATGTTCCAAATCCAAAGCCATGGATCAAGAATGGTTTGTCAATGCCCTATCTTTAGTGAAATTACTATCAGGAAAAGAAAAATGGAATGAACGAATAGTCAGTTACTCCGTGTTAGGAAATGAAGATTTCGTATTGCACGGCGAAAAAGAAAAGATTATATTAGGAGATTTTAGCGATATTGACAGAAAATTGCGATATTTAGACGGATATTTCACAAAGATTAAACCTTTGGGCAATGAATACAAGATCGTAAATTTAAAATATAAAGGACAGATAATATGCAGGAAGAAAGATATATAGTGACAGTGGATTTCGGGACATCGAAAACCGCACTTTCTGTAATTTCCACCACGGGGAATGCTATGAATCCCCTGTTTTATAAAAGTGTGGAATCCGAAGGCGTTATAAGAGGCAATATTTTCAATCCGCAAAAAGCAGCCATGCCACTTAAAGGCCTTATAGAAGAAGCTCAAAAAGAATGTGGTATCCAAATTACTAAAGTGGTAGTTGGACTTCCTAGATGGGACGTAAAAGCAGAACGGATAAGTCATAAACTAAAACGTAGCGACGCCTCTTCGTATATAAGTGCAGAAGATATTCAAAATCTCAAAAACATGGCTGTAAGCGAGATAGAGAATAAACTTGACGACAAAAGCACTATTTATGGAATCCTTACACAATCCTTCTCCACCGAAGATATGTTCCAAGTAGAAGAAGATGATGTGATCGGCGCCACGGGTGATGAATTGGAAGGTAATTTCCTTGTTTTCATAGGACAGCGAAAATATAAGGATAACATCGACAGAGTAATAAACGAGTTAGGCATAGCGCTAAGCAATTACGCCTTCTCGCCGATGTGTGAATCGAAATTTGTCCTTACCGATGAAGAAAAGGACCACGGCGTAGCCCTAATCGAAATAGGCGCAGCCATTACCTCCGTATCTGTCTATCATAAAGGCATAATGAGGGCATATCGCGCCTTTCCATTCGGAGGGAAGTCCATAACTTCTGATATCCACACCGAATGTAGTTGTCCACTCCAGATTGCAGAAAGAATCAAAATCAAATTAGGCTACTGTATGCCTAACAATTTACTGAGTATGGAGAACAAGATTATCCAGATAGAACTTAGAGAAGGCGAAAGCAACCAGGTGTCTATAAAATATCTGTCTGAAATTATCGAAGCCCGAATGAAAGAAATTATAAACGCTTGTATGTTTATAATTGGAGAAAGTGGTTATGCAGACAAACTAAGATGTGGCCTGGTTCTTAGCGGAGGTGCTGTTCAGATACATTGCTGCACACCTTTCATAACATCCCTTACTGGACTTCCGTGCAGGATAGCCTATCCTCAACTTTTAAAATCTCCTGCTGACAATGCTATGGAGGGCATAGCGCTTAGTGCAGCAGGTAATCGATATATAAATTGTGCACAACCGCAGGACGACAAAGATTCTTGGAATGCCAATGGCACTATTTTCAATGACGAAGAAATAAAACCGGAAATCACAGAAACCAAGTCTAATCCTGCACCCAAACCTTCGCCTTCGCCTACACCGACGCCTAGCAATTCAGCTAAACCTTCCAAAAAGAAAAAACGCAATATAATTCTGGATAGAGTGGGCAGTCTTTTCGAAGGATTTTACTCGACTATAGGGGTTGATGATAATGAATAGAAAAAAACACATATAATGGAAAAAAACAATATAGATATGCCTATTCCCACCGATTGGGTCTCATCTGATGAGATAATCAAAGTGATAGGCGTGGGAGGTGGCGGCTGCAACGCAGTAGACTATATGTATAGGGAGAATATACAAGGCTGCAGCTTTATAGTGTGCAACACTGATAAGCAAGCACTTGAAGCCTGTAAAGTCCCTATTAAAATATCTATAGGAGAGCTCGGCGCTGGGACCAATCCGAGTGAGGGACGTAATGCCGCCCTCGAATATCAAGACCAGATAAAAGAGAAGCTCCTTAGTGGAAATACCCAGATGGTGTTCATTACAGCCGGTATGGGCGGAGGAACAGGAACCGGTGCCACCCCTGTCATTGCCAAAATGGCCAAAGACAAAGGACTTCTAACAGTAGGGGTAGTCACTATTCCCTTTGAACACGAGGGTAAAGAAAAACTTGCTAAAGCCATCGAGGGAATCCACGAATTGGCAAAGAATGTGGATAGTCTAATCGTCATTAAAAACGAGAATCTTTATAAAGTGTATGGCGGAGAGCTCATCCAAGACGCCTTCCCAAAGGTGGATGAGGTGTTGGCTACAGCAGTAAAGGGAATCGTAGAGCTCATAAAAACCCGCGGATACATTAATACCGACTTCAAGGACATCCAAAATATGATGAGAGGAAGTGGACTGGCTCTTATGGGATGTGGTAGCGGCAGTGGTGAAAACAGATTGGAAGAAGCTGTTAAAAACACTTTCGAATCCCCTCTTCTCAATGATTTCAAGCTTGATACGGCGAAAAATCTATTAATAAATATTACTGTCGGTAAAAACGAGAAAGGACTTAGGATGAACGAACAAAAGGAACTTAACAACAAAATCTCATCCTACACCGGTAATGCCAATACTTTCAAATACGGGATCACCTTCGACGAATCTCCAGATTTCGGAGATACCATAAAACTGACTGCCATAGCGACAGGTTTTGACTTCACCAATCTACTTGGAGCCGAAATAGATAAGGGCGATATTTTCTTTATCAGCAAAGATGAAGATACCATACCTGAAGATTCTATTATAAAACTTGATAATCACTCAAAGGGCTCCCTGTGGAATACACATATCGCATTCAATACCACGGAAAACAAATCAAAGATAAAATTCAATCCGGACCAAAAACCAGCAATGCTTTCCGGTCAAGAAAGCGAACTTCGAGAACTAGAAACAATACCTGCAATCAGAAGAATACAAAAATGAGAAAGACAAGAGTAAGATTTGCGCCATCCCCTACCGGACCGCTTCATATTGGCGGTGTGCGCACAGCACTTTATAATTATCTCTATGCCAAGCAGCATGGAGGCGATTTCATCATCCGAATAGAAGACACAGACTCGGCCCGCTTCGTGCCAGGAGCTGAGGAATACATCATCGAAGCTCTTAACTGGTGTGGGATTATCCCTGACGAGGGCGTAGATAAAAATGGAAAATTAGTAGAAACGATATCAGAAGGGCATCCTCACGCTCCATACAGGCAGTCACAACGAAGAAACATATATAGAAAATATGCAGAGCAACTGGTCGAAGCCGGATGGGCCTATTATGCTTTCGATTCTTCCGAGGAGCTTAATCGTCTACGCAGTGAAGATGAAGCTCAAGGAAAAACCTTTATCTACAACCACGAGACCCGTATGGGCTTACGCAATTCGCTATCCCTTACACATGATGAAGTAAAACGCCTCATAGAAGAGACCACAGACTGGACAATACGCTTCAAAATGCCAGAAAACCGCTTGGTGGAAATGGATGATCTTATTCGTGGTCATGTGGAAGTCAACTCTTCTACATTAGACGACAAAGTGCTATGGAAAAGAGCCGACGAACTCCCTACATATCACCTGGCAAATATCGTTGATGACCACCTGATGGAAATCACAGAAGTCATTCGCGGCGAAGAATGGCTCCCTTCCCTTCCACTTCACTACCTGCTTTACGAGGCTTTCGGATGGAGCGACACAATGCCACGCTTTGCACACCTTCCGCTTCTTTTGAAACCAGTAGGTAACGGAAAACTGTCTAAACGCGATGGAGATAAAATGGGATTCCCTGTTTTCCCTTTGAAATGGACCAATTCCAATGGTGAAGTATATCATGGTTATCGCGAAGATGGCTATTTCCCAGAAGCATTTGTAAATATGCTCGCGATGCTTGGATGGAACCCGGGAACGGATCAGGAGATTTTCACGATGCAAGAGCTTATAAATGACTTTTCTCTTGACAAAGTGAGCAAAAGCGGAGCTAAATTCAATCCAGACAAAGCAAAGTGGTACAATAAAGAGTATCTGCGAATGAAAAGCGATGAAGAATTGGCCGATCTATATATGCCAATTCTAAAAGAACACAACATAAACGCCGATCGTGACTATGTAATAAAAGTGGTAGGACTTATCAAAGATAGAGCTACATTCGTTGCAGACTTCTGGACTATAGCACCTTACCTATTTAGAGCGCCAAGCGAATACTCAGAAAAAGACCTTCGCAAATTCGGTACTGCCGAAAATTACGATATGGCAAATCAGGCCATTGAAAGTGGCGAAGATCTGGAAGACTTCATCCGTGCGCGCGAATGGCCTATGGGCAAGGTAATGAATTGCATAAGACTTGGACTTACCGGAAGCGGTAGCGGGCTTGGCATACATGAAATAATCTCATGCATAGGTCACGATGAAGCCGTACGCAGAGTTCACGAACTTAAAAATCATCTGGCATGAAAAAAATAGGCATTTGCAGTGATCACGCTGGATTTGAATACAAGTCCAAACTGGTAGGAAAGTTAAAAAAAAGAGGCTTAGAAGTCATCGATTATGGGACTTACAGTACGGAAAGTTGCGATTACTGCGACTTTGCACATAAATTGGCCCATGGAATAGAAAGCGGTGAAGTGGAGGCAGGAATAGCACTCTGTGGCACAGGAAATGGAATGGCTATGACCCTTAACCACCACCCAATAATCAGAGCTGGGCTAGCTTGGAACACATCGATAGGGAAACTTGTTAAACAACATAACGATGCCAATGTGCTCGTGCTCCCGGCGCGATTCATATCGTACCGCATGGCCAGCGCTATTGTAGATGCATGGATGGACAGCACATTTGAAGGCGGAAGACATTTAAGAAGAATTGAAAAAATACCCGTTCTCAAATAACATAGAAGATTATCCTGAAGGTATAATTCTGCCGATAGACAAGCCTTACCGCTGGACATCGGCAGATGTTCTTCGTAAGATAAAATGGGCAGCATGCCGGCATTTCGGAAAGAAAAATCTAAAAGTCGGGCATGCAGGGACTCTTGATCCTCTCGCTACCGGAATATTACTTGTTTGCATAGGCCCTGCCACAAAAAAAGCAGAGGAGCTTCAAAAATCAGCTAAGCGCTATGTAGCCGGCGTGAGTTTCGGAGCCACGACGGCATCCTATGATTTGGAAAAGGAGATTTCTGCACGATTTCCTCTCGATGGCGTTTCCCGCGCTTCACTTGAAGCCGTTCTACCACGATTCATTGGAGATCAAGAGCAGATAGCCCCTCTTTTCAGCGCAAAAAGTGTGGACGGAGTGCGCGTGTATGAATTGGCCCGAGCTATGTATAAAAAAGGACTTTCCATGGAAGATACCGGTATTCTTCAAGCCAACCGCATCAATATTTATGATTTACAGTTACTTGACTGGATGGAAAAACCTTTAGTATGTGGTTCGGATGATGGAAAAGGTCGAATACGTGTGGCTGATATTTCAGAAGAGGTCTTACCTACTGCCATGATTCAAATTGACTGTTCTAAAGGGACCTACATAAGAGCCCTTGCAAGAGATCTAGGTGAAGCACTTGGAAGTGGCGCTTTTTTAAGTTCACTTCGTAGAACCGGCAACGGCGGATACGACATATCTCAAGCCATTTCTATGGAGAATGCCCTTGAAATGTTAGGATAGAATATTTTTAACCTCGTCAAATTTCAGCCCACATATACGTACGACCTGTTTCTTTGAACAATTAAAATTAGACAAAAGCATTCGGCATAATTTGAGTCGCTGTTCTGTATTTAATAATCTAATGTTTTCTTGAGCATAGTATTTTCTGGAAAGATCTCGTCTATATAGAATTAATTCATTATCGGGGAGTGTAAGTTTGGAAATATAGCCATCTATGCTCTCGATATCACTTTCAGAAGACCGACATATATAATACATGTACCCACGAGTGGTTCTGAACAACATTTCTACGATATTAACTTCCACATATTCTTTAGGAAATACTATAGGACCTATCATAATTGTTGACTTATCTATTGTATCACATCGAAATAGTTTCCTGCACTCATCCCTTGACATTCTATTCTTTGGCCATTTGCCACTTTGTCCATAAAAATTAGGAGATAACCACTCGTTTATCGCTCTAAAATACAATGGCGCACTTGACCATGGATAGTCATAAAACGTATAAGGTAACCCGGCTTCTACAGGATTTTTTTATACATAGCATATTGCAGTTTTCAAATACCTCTGCGTATCAATCACCTGATAATTAACTGGAAGACCGTGTAAATAGTTTTCTTTTCCGTATTTATAACGAAGAAACATGGAGGTTCGTTTAATATAATCTCTTATAAAACAATTGCATTCTTCGAAACTTCCATATAAGATAAAATGAAGATGATTGTTCATTAAACAGAATGCAAGAATACAACATTCAACTTTTTGTCGCACTATATAGATACGATTCATGGCAAGAATGAAATCTTCCTGATCGTAAAACATTAAATTAACAGCATTACCATCCGTACAAAAATGCCAACAATTCCTGACTGAAATATCCTTCCCCTTTTCGAATCTAAGTTTTAATCCAAGATCTTCGATTATCATTTTTTCGTTTATCATAGTAAAAGTTAATTTTAGTTGCAATATAAGTAATAATTCACAATAAATAAACCTATTAATAAGTTTTCATGGCATGAATATCCTTTACTGGCAAACCTAAACAATCGACCTTGGCAACTGGTACCGCATAGAAATATGTAGGGAGCCATTTACTTGCCTAGGTGATAGAATTATTGAATGACCTTGGCAAGCCAAATGCCATAGAACATGGTGTCTTAATGATACACCGCCAAGGTTGATTGGAGCACAAAACTTTTCTACATTCGCCACCGGGTTGCAGATAATTGATATTATTTTTGCGCTTCAAATCGGTATGGGATTATGATAGAAAAGATAATTGCACTCATATTAATGGCGGTATTTTACACTGCCTATCTTTGGAAAAAAATCTCACAAAAAAGGCAAGGCATCAGGACCAACCAGATAGGAAAAGGTAATAAACCTAAGAAAGTAATTCGCATCGAAAGACTAATGGGGGTAGCCACATTCACCATAGTTCCAGTAGAGATCACGAGCATAATCATGTATCCTTCCCTTTGCTTGATAACTCCATTGAGCGGATTTTTACGCTGTTCCGGACTTACCATCGCCACTTTGGGGATCATCTTTTTCATCACAGCTATGATTACCATGTCCGATAGTTGGAGAGCTGGAATTCCAGACAAAGATAAAACAACGCTCATCCAAAGTGGAATATATCAGATCAGCCGTAATCCGGCATTTGTAGGATTCGACTTAATGTATATAGGTCTATTTATGGCTTTCCCTAACATCTTCCATCTGATATTCGCCATATTCCCTATCATTATGCTTCATCTACAAATACTTCAAGAAGAGGGATTCTGCCATCAAACCTTCGGAGCTCCATACGAGACATATTTTAAAAGAGTACACCGATATCTTTAATCTCGGAAAAGTATACACTTTAATTATTTAGGAACCACGAAAATAATTATATCGAATATATCATTAGTAAGCGTTCGGTAAAGATTTGCAATGGATTTTCGAGGACAGTTTGGTTTCGAAGAAATCGTATCCTGGGGTACAAGAGTAATGAGAAAAGGGATATATATTACCGAAGGCTTCTTAGCGTATCTTTACAGACATAATATAATTATTATGTATATTTACTAAAATTATAAACATGCTGTCGGTATAGGCGCACTGCCAATGGTGGTTTTTCCATAGAGGAGGCTGTTACTATAGACGAAGCTCTAAACCTGTTAGGAAAAGAATAATATATTGATACTTATGAAAGTGCATTCTAATACATTACGTAGACTTAGAGTAGCTATAGCCGCCATCTTTTTTATGGCCATAACCCTATTGTTTTTAGACTTCACCGGCAGTGTCCACGCCTATTTGGGATGGATGGCTAGACTTCAATTTCTTCCAGCAATACTAAGTGCCAATATACTCGTAATAGCCGCCATATTGATACTTACTTTGGTTATAGGCCGAATCTACTGCTCTGTAATATGTCCTCTGGGTATATTTCAAGATGGCATATCGCATATAAGCGGATTACGTAAAAAGAAAAAGCTGCGTTTTCAATACAAATCGGCACACAATATTGCAAGATATCTAATTCTTCTATTTTTCATAGCGGCTGTGGTGGTTGGTTTAGGTTCAGTCTTTTCGCTTCTTGCTCCTTATAGTGCGTATGGGCGTATCGTTCAGAACCTTTTTTCACCTATATACCTATCCATTAATAATTTTCTTGCATACATAAGCGAAAGGTCCGACTCATATACATTCTATTCCAAAGATGTATGGATAAAAAGCCTACCTACATTTATAATAGCTTTACTTACTTTTATCATCATTACATTCCTATCATGGAAAAATGGTAGAGCATACTGTAACACCATTTGCCCAGTGGGTACCTTTCTAAGTTTTTTTGCCGGCAAGGCGTGGTTTAAAATACATATAGACCAAGATAAATGCGTAAACTGTGGTGTATGTTCTAAAAAATGCAAGGCCTCATGCATAGACATAAAAAACCATAAAATAGACTATACTCGGTGCGTAGTATGCGCCGATTGCATAGATAATTGTGCTAAAAAAGCCATCAGCTTTTCTCATATCAGAAAAAGCAAATCCTCTGCTACTACCGATACATCCAGAAGAGCTTTTCTAATAGGAAGTACACTACTGGTAGGTAGCATAGCAAAAGCACAACAGAAAAAGAAAATTGATGGAGGATTGGCCATCATTGAAAAAAAGAAAGTACCTGTAAGGTATACACCTATCTCCGCTCCAGGCTCGCTTTCCTTAAAAAGTATGTATAGTCACTGTACTAGCTGCGGGCTGTGCATTAGTGTCTGCCCTAACGATGTTCTTAGGCCTTCATCATCGCTAAATCACCTTATGCAGCCTACGCTCTCATACGAAAGAGGATTTTGCAGGCCAGAATGCACGAAATGTAGTGAAGTCTGTCCATCTGGGGCTATTAAGCCTATTGGCAGAGATGTTAAATCCTCCACCCAGATAGGGCACGCCGTATGGATTAAGGATAACTGCCTGCCTGTTAGAGATGGTATTCACTGTGGAAGTTGTGCTAGGCACTGCCCTTCTGGAGCCATTAAAATGGTTAAATTAAATCCCGATGAGTCTAGTTCGCCACGAGTTCCTGCTGTGAATACGGAGATCTGCATCGGATGCGGTGCCTGCGAATACTTATGCCCTGCAAGGCCTTTCAGTGCCATATATGTGGAGGGTAATGAAGTTCATAGAATCATATAAAATATACCATAACGATGTCTCACGATATAAATAGACGAGAATTTCTCAAATTAGCAAGCACGAGCGTATTGGCCTCATCATTAATGGGATGTAAAATTCATCGTGCCGAAGAAAAGAAAAGCGATGGTAGCGCTATGACACTTAGGACTAACCCCGCCACCTTAGACAAGGTTTCACTTCTCGGCTATGGGATGATGCGCTTGCCTACCATCGGCGAAGGCCAAGACGCAGAAATCGACCAAGAAATGGTAAATCGTCTAGTAGACTATGCCATAGAACATGGAGTCAACTATTTCGACACTTCTCCTGCATACTGTAAAGGCTTATCCGAAAGATCCACTGGAATGGCCCTTAAAAAGTATGATCGTTCTAAATACTTTATAGCCACCAAACTGTCTAACTTCTCTCCAGACACATGGAGTAGAGGAGCGTCTATCGAGATGTTTGAAAATTCATTTCGCGAGCTTCAAACGGACTACATCGACTACTTGCTCTTGCATGCCATAGGAATAGGCTCTGGAATGAAAGAATTCCGTAGTCGCTATATAGACAATGGCATATTGGATTATCTTGTCGAGCAAAAACAGCGCGGACGCATTAGAAATTTAGGGTTTTCATACCACGGAGACATAAAAGTGTTCGAGCAGGCACTCAAATGGCACGATGAAGGAAAATATCATTGGGATTTCGTGCAGATAGAAATGAATTATCTAGAATGGGAGCATGCCACAGATATTGATTCTCAAAACACCAACTCGAAATACCTCTACGATGAGCTTCATAAACGGGGTATATCTGTTATAGTTATGGAGCCCCTATTAGGAGGGCGTCTAGCAAAAGTTCCTGACTATATAGCAAATGAATTAAAAGAAAAATCTCCTGAAAAAAGCATAGCCAATTGGGCTTTCCGTTTCGCAGGCACCCCTGAAGGGGTACTTTGTGTTTTAAGTGGAATGACTTATATGGAGCATCTTCAAGACAATATCGACACATTCTCCCCTCTTAATCCCATAAGCGAAGAAGAGTACCAATTCCTTATGGGAGTAGCCCAAGATATAGTAAGCCTGAAAACTATCCCTTGTAATGAATGTAACTATTGTATGCCTTGTCCGTATGGTCTAGATATACCTGCTATCTTCGCACATTATAACAAATGCATACAAGAAGGTAACTTCCCTAATAAAGGATCACAAGACTCTGACTACAAACGAGAAAGGCGTGCCTTTTTAATAGGTTATGACCGCAGCGTACCCAAGCTCCGCCAGGCGGATCATTGCATAGCTTGTGGAAAATGCGTTCCCCACTGCCCGCAGAGGATTCCAATCCCAGCGGAAATGAGAAAGATTAACAAATTCGTAGAGGAGTTGAAACAAAATTAGGACTATTTGTCTGTAGGTGAATTTGATTTCGAAGAATAAGTTCGATTAAGTGTCACCATAGTGTCTCCCTCTTGTAATACCGTCTCACCATTCGGTATAATACGCTGTCCACCCCTTTGAAGCAACACCAAAAGGCTATCCTTTTCATTTGGAAAATGCTTCACCTGTGAGCCAACCCATTTTTCCGGAACTTTCTTGTACACGAGATTCTCGGTTTCTTTATCTTTATAAGCTTTCGTGCATAAAATAACCTCATCGCCTTCACACAGAATGGTTCCCCCATCTGGTACTATCCTCTTATCCCCTCTGATAACCATCAATATCAAGCAATCGTGCGGGAGCGAAAGCTCTCGTACGGTTTTATTCTTCCAAGTACTTAATGGGGAAATAGTTATACTACCTAACGACATGTCGTCATTTTCCTCAAAATCACTAAATGTGGTCATAACATTAGATGAAGAGTCGGTCATGTGGGTAAATCTCGCGACATACGGGATAAGAGAACCTTGTAAGGCTATAGATATTAAAACAATACAGAAAACTATACTAAAAATGTCATGGTTAAGGGCATGTCCCGAATTCAAAACCATGATGGCAAATACTATCGAGGCTGCACCTCGAAGACCCACAAAGGAGATAAGTCCCATCTGATTTAAAGGATATTTCTTAAATGGCGCTAACACACAGCCAACTGCCAGTGGCCTTGCAACCAGGGTCAAGAAGATAAACATCAACACAGCAGGAACAAGAGACTTCAATAGCGCAGATGGCACGGCGAGCATACCAAGTAAAAAGAATATGATAATCTGCATTAGATTCGTCACAGCATCGAAAAATACCACAAGTGACTTTTTCCCAGGATAATCGGTGTTTCCAAGAAAAATACCTACTATATACGCACTAAGAAAGCCATTACCTCCTATCAATGATGGAATAGTATATGATAATATTGCTATAGATACAAAAAGCAGGAGATCGAAATGGTCATTGCGGAAATGAAATTTCTTAAGAAAAATCTTCGATGTATACGCAATTGCCAATCCCCCACCAACACCGAAAAGAAGTTGGGCCACCACATCCCATACTATCGCTGATGCAGATATGGTACCGGCAAGCATCGACAACATTATAGTAGTAAGCATATAAGACATAGGGTCATTCGAGCCGCTCTCCATTTCTATAAGTGGAGCAGTATTATTTTTTAGACCTGTCTTTCTGGTTCTCAAAATAGAAAATACTGATGCAGCATCAGTAGAACTAATTACAGAGCCCATTAAGAAACTCTCAATCCACCCCCATTTAAGGCAAAAATGGCAGAACAGTCCCAAAAATCCCGCTGTTAATGCCACTCCCACCGTGGCTAAGAGAGAGGCCTCCCGTACTATAGGCTTAGCCGATTTCCATCTTGTTCCATACCCACCATAAAACATAATGAAAATCAGTGCTATAGTACTAATATCACCCACCAACCAAGAGTTCCGATCAGCGAATTCTGCATCCTTAATTCCGAAAAGTACTCCCAATAGCAGAAAAAATAAAAGCACCGGTATGCCCAGTTTTCCGGATAATTTATTTAATAACACGCATAGTATCACTACTATAGCAAACACAAAGAGATATAACGACATAATCCATTCAATTAATTAACCCCATAAAGTACTCTCGTAGATTCTCCCATCTATAATATGGTCCACATTCGGAGGCAAGCGAAGGAATAGTTATCTCTTTTTCATTAAAAAATAGTTTTACCAATACTTCTCCTTTTCTATTTTTATAAAAAATGAGCTGCAGATTTGAAGCCATGGGCATAGACTCAAATCCATACCATGCCTTTGCCGCATCTGCTACACTATGCTCCGTCTCTAAACCATCTACTCTTAAAAGACTCATAAGAGGGCTTAGAGCCGAATCATGTCCAAAACGCAAATCGGCACCGCGTTTGCTCTTTTCATTCATAGCCTCGTCAGCTTTGGATACTATATCGACCAATATGCGCTTCCCTATCAAATCTCTATTTCTTCCATTTTCTATGGTTCCACACATATTGCTGTAATAATAAGCGTCATTATACTCCCAAAGTGCATATATCTCATCTTCGTTGAAATGGCGATAGATAAATGGGTCCTCGATATCAAGACATTGGCCAATACCGCCAGCCCAAAAGACATAGTATATGAATTTTCGTTGATCCTTTATGTACCTTGTACACGCATCTTCATCGCTAACCCATTCTCGCATTATGCGTTCCGGATTTAGGTCAGCTCTTAACAATGAGTCCAATATAAAATCAACCCTACTATCGCCCAGACTTTTTAACCCTGAAGTATTGCTTAAATAATCGGCGAATCTTTCGCCAGCATCCATAGTAAATTGAAGGTCAGGATTCTCCCTTGCTAGTTGGACACAAAAATTGGCCATGCTCTGAATACAACGCTGCGCTGCCGTTGCTACTGCATAGACCTCGTCCCTACTTTTGGAATTAAAGACGGCAGGATAACGTTCATACATACGATGAGCGATGCCCTGATGTTGTAATGCTCCTTTATGCGTAAGATATCCTACCTGTCCTTTGTGCGCCTCTTTTATAATGAGCAAATCCTCTCTAACAGATTTGCCTTCGTCAGTTAAAAGGTTATGTACATATAAGGTGTCCATTAATGAAAGTCCGCGATCAAGATGCTGAATAGTCCAGTGATAACGACTGCCATGCCTTCCATAATGACTAATATAAAAAGGCTTATAGCCTCGTGGAGCCGGCGTTTCTACTATTTCTGATGGCGCCTCATAATTATGATGCAGATTCATACTCCTAGTAATATCCTCTTTTAGAAGCGTATAGACATCTTCTCGAGCATAAATGCTCGTACACGATATGGCAAATGATGCCATTAATAATAAACCCTTTCTAACCATTATTGTACTTTCTGTTTTTTAACGATAAATACAAATTTAACCTTTACTCTTATAAAAAACAACCACTGGGCATTGCTAGTCAAAACGACTCCTTTTCCGCTAGAAAGCATTTGTATAGGGTTGCGCATATCCTGGGCACTGACAATCAAAACGGCTCCTTTTCCACTATTAGGCATAGCACAACATGGTGGCAGATGAGTGATAAAAAAAGAATTCCCTACTACTTTCCAGTTTTTACCATGAAAGGGCATTGCGGGAGATAACTGCTCTTATGCTGTAGATCCCCACGGCTTGTACAATTGGCCTCTTTTTCTAGATTTATCTTTCTTTTGTCCTTGGAAAGGACTTATTTTAGGACAAAATAAGCAAATTGAAGTTTTTGTCTGAGAAAGGGACGTTTTCTCTCTTACAAAAGAAAAAGGTCATTAGCAGCCTTGTTTCTTTGTATTTCTTCTTCGGTAGTTCCCTTAATAGATACCGAATTCAACTTGACAGTGTTGCACTGTCAAGTTGAATTCGGCTTTAATTTTCACAAGACACTTTTCTTGTAAGTTTCAGTCAATTTCCCCAGTTTGCCCGGAAAGGTATTTATTGATAAGCTTTAGAGTTGAGATATGGTCCCGTTGAGTGCTGACGATATCCTCCATATCTTTCATCCTAATTTTCATTCCGGACATTTCCTTTTTCGCATAGTCTAGAGCCAACGTTTTCTCGTGCAGCGCCTTAGAC